>NZ_QLAD01000001.1:490910-646697 GCF_024355235.1 Pseudomonas sp. S12(2018) | reverse complement strand
ATGATGACGGCCCGCCGAGTGGCGGGCAGCCGCCGCGGCCAAGTGGGCGTCCGAGCCTGAAAGTGGTGAAATGAAAAAAGGCGACCTTGCGGGGTCGCCTTTTTTTTGGGCCTGTATGCTTACAGGTCGGTGATGGTGCGCACCTGATCCTTGTTCACACGGGTGCGTTTGCCGTCGAGCTGCTGGAACTCGTAGAAGCCGGAGCTGCGTTCGAGTTTCGGCGCGTCGACCGCCTGGAACTCACGGCCGTCATTGAGGGTGATCAGGCTTGGGGTGGAGCAGCCGGCCAGGGTGGCGAAGGTAGCGATCAGCAGGGTGGCGAACAGGCCGTTCTTCATGGGTATTCCTGTGGGGTGTCGGTGGGGGTTGCGGTGCGCCGGCGGCTTCACGCCCTTCACCGGCGAGGCCGGCGAAGGGTGTGAAGCCGCGGTCAGTCGATGTATTCGAACAGCTTGACGATCTTCTGCACACCCGACACGCCTTGCACCAGGTTGGTGGCCTGATTGGCTTCCTGCTGGGTCAGCAGGCCCAGCAGGTAGACGATGCCGTTCTCGGTCACCACCTTGATGCGCGAACCGGGGATGTTGCTGTCGGTCAGCATCTGGGCCTTGATCTTGGTGGTCAGCCAGGCGTCATTGTTGCGTGCCAGCAGCGAGGAGGGCGGCAGCACCTGAAGTTCGTTGTGCACCTTCTTGACCCGCTGCACCTGACCGGCGGTCTGCTCGGCCAGGCTCTTGAGGTCGGCGCGCGGGGTCTGCCCGGCCAGCAGCACGATGCCGTTGAAGCTGGTGACGACGATGTGCGAGTTCTTGTCCAGGTCCGGGCTGGCCTTGGCCACGTTCACCGCTACCTTGGTTTCGATCAGCGAGTCGTCGATCTTGCTGCCGAAGGTGCGGGTGCCGCGATCGTCCTCGATCGGGTTTTCGCGGCTGGCAGTAATCACCGAACTGCAGCCGGTGATGCTCAGGCACAGGGTCAGGGCCATCAGGCCAAGGCGATTAGGGGTCATTCTTCACTCCCGAACAATTGGCTGTCGATCAAGTCGCAAAGGCAGTGGATCGCCAGCAGGTGGACTTCCTGGATGCGTGCGGTGACGGTGGCCGGTACGCGAATCTCCACATCTTCGGGCAGCAGCAGCGAGGCCATGCCGCCGCCATCGCGTCCGGTCAGAGCTACGACAATCATTTCGCGATCATGTGCGGCCTGGATCGCCTGAATGATGTTCGCCGAGTTGCCGCTGGTGGAAATCGCCAGCAGCACGTCGCCCGGTTGGCCCAGGGCGCGGATCTGCTTGGAGAAGATCTCGTTGTAGCTGTAGTCGTTGGCGATCGAGGTAATGGTCGAGCTGTCGGTGGTCAGCGCGATGGCCGGCAGGCTCGGGCGCTCGCGCTCGAAGCGGTTGAGCAGTTCGGACGAGAAGTGCTGGGCATCGCCCGCCGAGCCGCCGTTGCCGCAGGCGAGCATCTTGCCCTCGTTGAGCAGCGCGTTGACCATCACCTGACTGGCTTGCTCGATGTGTGGTGCAAGGACTTCCATCGCCTGTTGCTTGGTGTTGATGCTGGCCTGGAATAGCTGGCGAATTCGGGATTGCATGTCCATCTGTGTGACCTTAAGTGGGGCGGCTGGTCGGGCGTGTCGCAACGTCTTGAAGACCCTGCGGCACATGACTGTGCAGCCCGCGAAACAAAGAGCAAAAAAGTTGAGTGGGTAACGGATGCATCAAGCGGGGCGGGTTCAACTGTCGAAAGCGTTCTTCAGCCAGTCGAGCGGTGTGCCCGAGTGGCCGCGGCCCTGCAGGGCAATCACGTCGAAACGACAGGGCTGGTTGGCCCAGCGCGCCTCCTGCTGCAGAAAATACTGGGCCGCTAGCACCAGTTTTTGCTGTTTGCGGGTATCGACGCTGGCCAGTGCTCCGCCAAAGCCCGCGTGCAGCCGGTAGCGGACTTCGACGAATACTACTGTATCGCCGTCAAGCATGACCAGATCAAGCTCGCCGCGTTTGCATCGCCAGTTCTGCGCCAGCAACTGCAGGCCCTGCGCCTGAAGGTAATGCAGGGCCTGCTGTTCGGCCGCGATACCTGCGGCCTGGCGAGAACCGTCGGGCATCAGCGCGGGGTGTCCGGCAGGCGCTTGACCTGACCGCCGGTGAACTCGGCCCATGGCAACTGGCGTTCGATGCGCTGGTTGGCGCTCATGCTCAGGCTGCCGGACAGGCCTTCGATACGGTTGTCCGGCAGTGCCTTGAGCTGGCCCAGGCGCGGCGCGAGGCTGTAGGCATCGGCACCCATCGCGTACAGGCGACCGATGCTGCCGGCCGCTTGCGGCCACTGGCGTACCACCTGCTGGCGCAGGCTGTTGCCGGTGTCGAGCAGCCACGGCGTTTCGCAGAAGCGAATGCCGTTCATGTCGTTGTACTCGTTGACGTTGCCGCTGGCGCTGTACACGTTGGAGGTGGCATACACCGGTACGTCACCGGCGTACTGGAAGTTCAGTGTCGGCTTGATCTGCTGGGCCTGGGTCGGGGTTGCGGCCAGGAAGATGAAGTCGATGTCCTGGCGACGCGATGGCTGTGCCGAGACACTGCCGCCCACGGTGCTCTGCAGGCTCTTGGCGCGGCCTTCGCTCTGGCGCAGCTGGAACAGGTCGGCGATCTGCTGGGCCAGGGCTACCGGCTGCGACACGTGGGCTGCGGCAATCAGGGTGCCGCCCTTGGCTTCCCAGTCCTGGCGGAAGGCCTTGAGTACGCGATCGCCCCATTCGCCGCTCGGCACCAGGGCCACGGCACGACGCATGCCGTCGGCCTGGGCGCGGCGCGAGACTTCGCGGGCTTCGTCTTCGGCGGCCAGGCCAAACTGGAACAGTTGCGCCGGGCCGGTCTGGCCGGCGTCACTGTAGTTCAGTGCCAGGGTGGTGATCGGCAGTTGCGGGTAGGCGCTCAACTGCTTGACCAGGTTCTTCTCGAGCGGGCCTACCACCAGCTGGACGCCGCTGGCCTGGGCCTTGCGGTAGAAGTCATCGAGCGAGGTCAGGCGCGAGCTGTCGAAGACTTCGACCGAAGGCGGCTTCTGGCCGGCCTGCTGGGCCTGGAAGTGCGCCGCCATGAAACCGTCGCGCAGGGCGCGGGCAACACCTGCCAGCGGGCCTTCCTGGGGCAGCAGCAGGGCGATCTTGGTCAGCGGCTGGCTGGCCAGTTCCTTGAGTTTGAGCAGGGGCTGCGGCAGTTGCACGGCGGCAGGGTGGCCGGCGTGCTGGTTGCGCCAGCTTTCGATGGCGGCCTGCTGCTGTTCGAGGGTGCCGGCGCTCTTGACGGCCAGGGCCAGGCTGGTCCAGCCGGCCATCACGTCGGTGCCGGTGCCTTGCAGTTGTTCGGTGGGCAGGGCGGCAACCAGGTTCCAGATGGCCTCGTGGTTGGCACTGGCGGCGGCGCCGCTGAGCAGGGGAGCCATGGCGACGCGCTGTTGCGCGGCAGCCAGGGTTTGGCCATCGGCTTCCAGGGCGGCGGCGTGCACGCTGCGGGTGCGCACCTGAAGCTCGGGCGGCAGTTCGTCCAACCGGGCCAGGCTCGGGTGGCTCAGGGCGGTGAGGGCGGACTTGGGCTGGTTGCGGCTCATCGCCAGCTCGGCGCCAAGGGTGCTGGCGAACACTTGCTGGGCCGGCTTGAGGGTGTCCAGTGGCACCAGCTCGAGGATCCGCGAGGCCCGTGCGAAGTCTTTCTGGTGGTAGGCCAGGTCAGCGGCGCTCAGGCGCAGCAGTGCAGCCTTTTCAGGTGTCTTGCTGGTGGCGGCCTGGTCGAGCAGTTGCTCGATGCTGGCATCCGGAGTGCGCGGCAGCTCACCCAGGCTGGACGAGGGCGAACTGGCGCAGGCTGCCAGCAGGGCAGCGAGGCAGAGGGCTGAGAGCAGCCGCAGGCAAGCGATCATGTAAAAATCCTGTTACTCGATCAAATTAACCTGCAATTGTACCCAAGCGCTGGCCGGGGCGCGATCTTGCTGGCGTTAATCCTTCAATATAGGTTGCCCTGCGCAGGCGTGCCGCCGCTGTGGGTAACGCATTGTTGCCGCCTTACGGGCTACAATGGCGCTTTGTTCTCTATTTACAGGTGTGTGCTGTGACCGATGCTCCAGGTGCTTCCAATTCCACTGCCGGCAAGCTTTTCGTGGTGGCTACGCCCATTGGCAACCTGGATGACATGAGCGCCCGGGCCTTGAAGGTGCTGCGCGAGGCGGCGCTGATCGCGGCCGAGGACACGCGCCACTCGGTCCGCCTGCTGCAGCACTTCGGCATCAACACGCCGCTGGCCGCCTGTCACGAGCACAACGAGCGCGACGAGGGCAGCCGCTTCATCACGCGCCTGCTGGCCGGCGACGATGTGGCGTTGATCTCCGATGCCGGTACGCCGCTGATCTCTGACCCGGGCTACCATCTGGTGCGCCAGGCGCGAGCGGCGGGCATCGATGTGGTGCCGGTACCGGGCGCCTGCGCACTGATCGCGGCGTTGTCGGCGGCGGGCCTGCCGTCCGACCGGTTCATCTTCGAGGGTTTTCTGCCGGCCAAGGCGGTAGGTCGCCGCGCGCGCCTGAGCCAGGTCAAGGAAGAACCCCGTACGCTGATTTTCTATGAGGCGCCGCACCGCATTCTGGAGTGTCTGCAGGACATGGAGGCGGTGTTTGGCGGCGAACGGCCGGCGTTGCTGGCTCGTGAGCTGACCAAGACCTTCGAGATTCTGAAGGGGCTGCCCCTGGCCGAGCTGCGCGCGTTTGTCGAAAACGACAGCAATCAGCAGCGTGGGGAGTGCGTGGTGCTGGTGGCGGGCTGGACCGCCCCGGAGAACGAAGAGGCCGTGAGCAGCGAAGTGATGCGCGTGCTTGATCTTCTGCTGGCAGAGATGCCGCTCAAGCGTGCAGCAGCCCTGGCGGCGGAAATTACCGGGGTGCGGAAGAATGTTTTGTATCAAATAGCGTTGGAAAAACAGAAAGACCACTAATGTCATAGTGATATTATTTGTTTTATCGCTTGTTCTCGGGGCCCGCTGCCGTTAACCTTTGCGGCGGAGAGTCGATTGGACAGTCGCTGCCTTCTTTTGTTCCGCAAAAGAGGGGGGAGGAAAGTCCGGGCTCCATAGGGCGGAGTGCCAGGTAATGCCTGGGGGGCGTGAGCCTACGGAAAGTGCCACAGAAAATAACCGCCTAAGCACTTCGGTGCCGGTAAGGGTGAAAAGGTGCGGTAAGAGCGCACCGCACGGCTGGCAACAGTCCGTGGCTAGGTAAACCCCACTCGGAGCAAGACCAAATAGGGTTCCATATGGCGCGGCCCGCGTTGGAACCGGGTAGGTTGCTAAAGGCGTCCAGTGATGGCCGTCGTAGAGGAATGACTGTCCTCGACAGAACCCGGCTTACAGATCGACTCTCCACCTTTTCCCTTCCTGCTTGATTCGATAGCAGATGTGTTCTGGTAATACCAAAAAAATCTTACTCTTCATAAATCACTTTAACTTTGCACTCTATCCGTTTGAGTGAATTTGCCTTTCCCCGTCAAAACCCCTCTCGTTTCTCCTCTTTGTATCGCCTTGTTGCTCTAAATCGCCGATCTGTAAGGGTTTTCCTTATAAGCGCGCCTTGACGGTGTGGTGGGCGGATTCCTATAGTGTGCGCAAGTGGCGGAAAGTGGCATGAAGTGGGTTTTCAGACACAAAAAAGCTAACATTTAGGGAAGTGCAGCCGTGTTTCGCGGAGCCAACGCAATCAACCTCGACGCAAAAGGCCGTCTCGCAATGCCGAGCCGGTACCGTGACGAGCTCGATTCGCGCAGTTCCGGGCAGTTGATCGTGACGATCGACGCGGTTGATCCCTGCTTGTGCGTGTATCCGCTGGATGAGTGGGAACTGATCGAAGCCAAGCTGCGTGCCTTGCCGTCGTTACGCGAAGAGAACCGTCGCCTGCAGCGTCTGCTGATCGGCAATGCGGTGGATCTGGAGCTCGACGGCAGTGGGCGTTTCCTGGTGCCACCGCGTCTGCGCGAGTACGCCAAGCTGGACAAGCGGGCGATGCTGGTGGGGCAACTGAACAAATTCCAACTGTGGGACGAGGACGCCTGGAACGCTGTTGCTGCAGCTGACCTGGTGGCCATTCAACAACCGGGCGCGATGCCTGATGAACTGCGTGATCTGATCCTGTGACTATAGATAGTGGCTTCAAACACATCACCGTACTGCTTGACGAAGCCGTCGAGGCTCTCGCCGTACGCGCCGATGGCTGCTATCTGGATGGCACCTTCGGGCGTGGCGGGCACAGCCGGCTGATTCTCCAGCACCTGGGGCCGCAGGGTCGGCTGCTGGGGTTCGACAAGGACCCACAAGCGATTGCCACCGGGCAAGCGCTGGCGGCCGAAGACGGCCGCTTTGTCATTGTGCAGCGCAGTTTCGCCGAGCTGGGCGCCGAAGTCGCCGAGCGGGGCCTGTCCGGCAAGGTCAATGGCATCCTGCTCGACCTGGGTGTGTCCTCGCCGCAACTCGATGACCCCGAGCGCGGCTTCAGTTTCATGAACGACGGCCCGCTGGACATGCGCATGGACCCGAGTCGTGGCGTCAGCGCCGCCGAGTTCATCGCCACCGCGCCGGCCGAAGAAATCGCCCGCGTGTTCAAGGAGTACGGCGAAGAGCGTTTCGCCAAGCGCATGGCCAACGCCGTGGTCGCCCGTCGCGAGCAGCAACCCTTTACCCGTACCGCCGACCTCGCCGAAGTGCTCAAGGTCGCCAACCCCGCGTGGGAAAAGGGCAAGAACCCCGCCACCCGTGCTTTCCAGGGGCTGCGCATTCACGTCAACAACGAGCTGGGCGACCTCGAAGCCGGGCTCGAGGCTGCTCTCGACACGCTCGAGATCGGTGGCCGTCTGGTGGTCATCAGCTTCCATTCGCTGGAAGACCGCATCGTCAAGCTGTTCATGCGCAAGCTGGCCAAGGGAGAGGCCGACAACCTGCCACGCAACCTGCCGGTACAACACAAGCCCTTCGAGCCCAAGATCAAGGTCCATGGCAAGGCGCAGTTCGCCTCCGAGGCCGAGCTCAAGGCCAACCCGCGCTCGCGTAGTGCGGTCATGCGTGTGGCGGAGAAGCTGCGTTGAGCAGGCTTTTCGCCAAGCCTTTGCCAGGCGGCAGCTTCCTGATGCTGCTGCTGTTCATTGGCGTGCTCGTTTCGTCGGTGGCGGTGTCCTACAGTGCGCACTGGAACCGCCAGTTGCTCAATACCCTGTACGGCGAGCTGAACGAACGCGACAAGGCGCAGGCCGAGTGGGGCCGGTTGATTCTGGAGCAGAGCACCTGGACCGCCCACAGCCGCATCGAGAACCTGGCCAGCGAACAGCTGCACATGCGCATTCCCGCCGCTGACGAAGTACGGATGGTGGCGCCATGATGAAACTTGAAGGCGCACTCTACCCGTGGCGGTTCCGCGTTGTGGTCGGCCTGCTGGTGATCATGGTGGGGGCCATTGCCTGGCGTATCGTCGACCTGCAGGTGGTCGACCGCGACTTCCTCAAGGGGCAGGGCGATGCCCGCAGCCTGCGTCACATTCCGATTCCTGCGCACCGCGGGCTGATCACCGACCGCAACGGCGAGCCGCTGGCCGTGAGTACGCCGGTCACCACCCTGTGGGCCAACCCCAAGGAAATGCAGGCTGCCAAGGACCGCTGGCCGGCGCTTGCCGCCGCGCTCAAGCAGAACCCGCAGCAACTGGCCGAGCGCCTCGAACAGCAGGCCAACAAGGAATTCATCTACCTGGTCCGCGGCCTTACCCCGGAGCAGGGCCAGGTGGTGCTCGACCTCAAGGTGCCCGGCGTGTACGGCATCGAAGAGTTCCGCCGTTTCTATCCCGCCGGCGATGTCGCTGCGCACATGGTCGGGTTCACCGACCTCGACGATCACGGTCGCGAGGGGGTGGAGCTCGCCTACGACGAGTGGCTGGCCGGGGTGCCCGGCAAGCGGCAGGTGATCAAGGACCGGCGCGGTCGGCTGATCAAGGACGTACAGGTCACCAAGAACGCCAAGGCCGGCAAGACCTTGGCGTTGTCCATCGACCTGCGTCTGCAGTACCTGGCCACCCGCGAACTGCGTAACGCGATTGCCGAACAGGAAGCCAAGGCCGGTAGCCTGGTGATCATGGATGTGAAGACCGGCGAAGTGCTGGCCATGGTCAACCAGCCCACCTACAACCCCAACAACCGCCGCAGCATGTTCCCGGCGGCGATGCGCAACCGCGCCATCATCGACGTGTTCGAGCCGGGTTCCACGGTCAAGCCTTTCTCCATGAGCGCCGCCCTGCAGAGCGGACGCTGGAAGCCGACCGACAAGGTCGAGGTCTATCCGGGCACCCTGCAGCTGGGCCGCTACACCATTCGTGACGTGTCCAGGAGCGAAGGCCCGATCCTCGACCTGACCGGCATCCTGATCAACTCCAGTAACGTGGGCATGAGCAAGATCGCCTTCGATATCGGTGGCGAGTCCATCTACCGCGTGATGTCGCAACTGGGCCTGGGCCAGTACACCGGCCTGGGCTTCCCGGGCGAGCGTGTCGGCAACCTGCCCAACCACCGCGAGTGGCGCAAGGCCGAGACCGCGACCCTGTCCTACGGCTACGGCCTGTCGGTGACCGCGTTGCAGCTGGTGCATGCCTACGCCGCGCTGGCCAACAACGGCAAGATGGTACCGCTGAGCATTCTCAAGGTGGACAAGACCCCGGAAGCCACCCAGGTGGTGCCCGAGGATACCGCCAAGACCATCCAGGGCATGCTGCAGCAGGTCATCGAAGCGCCACGTGGCGTGTTCCGTGCGCAGGTGCCTTCCTATCACGTGGGCGGCAAGTCGGGTACGGCCCGTAAGGCCACCGTCGGTTCCAAGGGCTACACCGAGAACGCCTACCGCTCGCTGTTCACCGGCTTCGGCCCGATGAGCGATCCGCGCTATGCCATCGTGGTGGTGATCGACGAGCCGAGCAAGGGTGGCTACTTCGGTGGCCTGGTATCGGCGCCGGTATTCAGCAAGGTCATGTCCGGCACCCTGCGACTGATGAACGTGCCGCCAGACAACCTGCCGGCTCCTACTCCACAGCAGCAGGCCGGTGCTGCGCCCGCCAAGGGAGGGCGCGGTTGATGTCGATGCCATTGAGTAAGCTGTTTGCCCTGAGCGGCAACAACGACCCGCTGATCCGCGAACTGACCCTGGACAGCCGCAAGGTCCGCGCCGGGGACTTGTTCCTGGCGGTGCCGGGTGCGCGTGTCGACGGCCGCGAGCATATTGCCGATGCGCTCAAGCGCGGCGCGGCAGCCGTGGCCTATGAAGTGCAGAACACCACCGTGCTGCCGATCACCGATGTGCCGATGATTCCGGTCAAGGGCCTGATTGCCCAGCTGTCGGATATCGCGGGGCGCTTCTATGGCGAGCCGAGCCGCCAGCTCGAGCTGATCGGCGTGACCGGCACCAACGGCAAGACCAGCGTCACCCAGCTGGTGGCCCAGGCGCTCGACCTGCTGGGCCAGCACTGCGGCCTGATCGGCACCCTGGGTACCGGTTTCTACGGCCAGCTGCAAAGTGGCCGGCTGACCACGCCAGATCCGATTGCCGTGCAGTCGACCCTGGGCGATCTGAAGAAGGCTGGCGCCAAGGCCGTGGCCATGGAAGTGTCCTCCCATGCGCTGGAACAGGGCCGGGTAGCGGCACTGGCCTTCGACATTGTGGTAATGACCAACCTGTCACGCGATCACCTGGACTACCACGGCAGCATGGAGGCCTACCAGGCCGCCAAGGCGCGCCTGTTCGCCTGGCCCGACCTGCGCTCGCGGGTGGTCAATCTGGACGATGCCTTCGGGCGTGAGCTGGCGGCGCAGAAGGGTGATTCGCGTCTGATCAGCTACAGCCTCGTCGACCCTGCCGCCTCGCTGTACTGCCGCGAAGCGAAGTTCGACGACGATGGCGTGCGTGCGGTGCTGGTAACGGCACAGGGCGAGCATATGCTGCGCAGCCGCCTGCTCGGGCGCTTCAACCTCAGCAACATGCTGGCCGCGGTCGGCACGCTGATGGCGATGGATCATCCGCTGGACGAAATTCTCAAGGTCACGCCGCAGCTCGAGGGCCCCGTAGGGCGCATGCAGCGCCTGGGCGGTGGCAGCAAGCCGTTGGTGGTGGTGGATTACGCCCACACCCCCGATGCCCTGGAAAAGGTCCTCGAAGCCCTGCGTCCCCATGCGCAAGGCAAGCTGCTGTGCCTGTTCGGCTGCGGCGGCGACCGCGATCGCGGCAAGCGCCCGCTGATGGCCGAAGTGGCCGAGCGCCTGGCCGACCGCGTGCTGGTCACCGACGACAACCCGCGCAGCGAGGCGCCCCAGCAGATTTTCGACGATATCCGCCCAGGCTTTGCCCGGGGTGAAAGCGTCGAGTTCATCGCCGGCCGTGGCCCGGCGATTGCGCACCTGATTGCCACCGCCGCTGCCGACGACGTGATCGTGCTGGCGGGCAAGGGGCACGAGGATTACCAGGAGATCAACGGCGAGCGCCATGACTTCTCCGACCTGGTCGAGGCCGAGAGAGCCCTGGCAGCCTGGGAGGCCCCGAATGCTTGAGTCAATGTCCCTCAGCCAGTTGGTAGCGCCGCTGCAGGGCCGCCTGCATGGCCAGGATGCAACCTTCGATGGCGTCAGCATCGACAGCCGCGCGATCACCCCTGGCCAGTTGTTCGTCGCCCTGGCCGGGCCGCGTTTCGACGGTCACGATTACCTGGACGAAGTGGCAGCCAAGGGCGCCGTTGCGGCGCTGGTGCAGCACGAAGTGCCGGGCAGCAGCCTGCCGCAACTGGTGGTTGCCGATACCCGCCTGGGCCTGGGCCAGTTGGGGGCGCTCAATCGCGCCGCCTTCGACAAGCCGGTTGCTGCAATCACCGGCTCCAGTGGCAAGACCACGGTCAAGGAGATGCTGGCCAGCATCCTGCGCACCCGCGGGCCGGTACTGGCCACCCGTGGCAACCTCAACAACGACTTCGGCGCACCGCTTACCCTGCTGGAGCTGGCCCCGCACCATACGGCGGCGGTCATCGAGCTGGGCGCCTCGCGCATCGGCGAAATCGCCTACACCGTCGGCCTGACCCGGCCGCAGGTGGTGATCATCAACAACGCCGGTACTGCTCATGTGGGTGAGTTCGGCGGGCCGGAGAAAATCGTCGAAGCCAAGGGCGAGATCCTCGAAGGCCTGGGCCAGGATGGCGTGGCGGTATTGAACCTGGATGACAAGGCGTTCGGCATCTGGAAACAGCGCGCCGGCCATCACCCTGTGATCACTTTCGCCCTGGCCAATGCCGACGCAGATTTTCATGCCACCGACATTCGTCACGACGAACGCGGCTGCCCCGGTTTCGAATTGCGCAGCCCGCTGGGTAACGCCCGCGTCCAGCTCAACCTGCTGGGCACTCACAATGTCAGCAACGCCCTGGCCGCCGCGGCTGCCGCACAGGCTTTCGGCGTGACACTGGAAGACATCGTCGAGGGTCTTGACGCGGTGCAGCCGGTCAAGGGCCGCACCGTGGTGCACATGGCGCCCACCGGTGTGCGCGTGATCGACGACAGTTACAACGCAAACCCCACCTCCATGTGCGCTGCCGTTGATATACTCGCCGGCTTTTCCGGGCGTACCGTCCTGGTGCTCGGGGATATCGGCGAATTGGGCCAGTGGGCCGAGGAAGGGCATCGGCAGGTCGGCGCATACGCCAGGGGCAAGGTTGCAGCACTTTATGCCGTGGGCCCGATGATGGCCGAAGCGGTCAAGGCATTTGGCACCGGGGCCCATCATTTCGCCACTCAAGCTGACTTGATCGACGCCGTTCGCGTCGAGCAGGCCAACAACACCACCATTTTGATCAAGGGTTCGCGCAGCGCTGCGATGGAAAACGTCGTGGCGGCCTTGTGCGGTTCCAGCGGGGAGAAACATTAATGCTGCTGCTGCTGGCTGAGTATCTGCAACAGTTCTACAAAGGCTTCGCGGTCTTTCAGTACCTGACCCTGCGCGGGATTCTGGGTGTACTGACCGCGTTGTCGCTGGCCCTGTGGTTGGGCCCCTGGATGATTCGTACCCTGCAGATTCGCCAGATCGGTCAAGCCGTGCGCAATGACGGCCCTCAATCGCACCTCTCCAAGTCCGGCACCCCGACCATGGGCGGTGCGCTGATTCTGTCTGCCATCGGCGTGAGCACGCTGCTGTGGGCCGACCTGACCAACCGCTATGTGTGGGTGGTGCTGATCGTCACCCTGCTGTTCGGCGCCATCGGCTGGGTCGACGACTACCGCAAAGTGATCGAGAAGAACTCGCGTGGCCTGCCAAGCCGCTGGAAGTACTTCTGGCAATCGGTGTTCGGCCTGGGCGCGGCGATCTTCCTGTACATGACCGCGCCCACCAGCGTGGAAACCACCCTGATCGTGCCGATGCTCAAGGATGTCACCATCCCGCTGGGCATCGGCTTCGTGGTGCTGACCTATTTCGTCATCGTGGGTTCGAGCAACGCGGTCAACCTGACCGACGGCCTGGACGGCCTGGCGATCATGCCGACGGTGATGGTCGGTGGTGCGCTGGGTATCTTCTGCTACCTGTCGGGCAACGTGAAGTTCGCCGAATACCTGCTGATCCCCTACGTGCCGGGCGCCGGCGAGCTGATCGTGTTCTGCGGCGCGCTGATCGGCGCGGGCCTGGGCTTTCTGTGGTTCAACACCTACCCGGCGCAGGTGTTCATGGGTGACGTCGGTGCCCTGGCACTGGGTGCCGCGTTGGGCACCATTGCCGTGATCGTGCGTCAGGAGATCGTGCTGTTCATCATGGGCGGCGTGTTCGTGATGGAGACCCTGTCGGTGGTGATCCAGGTGGCCTCCTTCAAGCTGACCGGCAAGCGCGTGTTTCGCATGGCACCGATCCACCACCACTTTGAACTCAAGGGTTGGCCCGAGCCTCGGGTGATCGTCCGCTTCTGGATCATCACCGTGATTCTCGTGCTGTTCGGCCTTGCCACCCTGAAACTGAGGTAGAAACGAGTGTCCCTGATCGCGTCTGACCACTTCCGCATCGTTGTCGGCCTCGGCAAGAGCGGCATGTCCCTGGTTCGCTTCCTGGCGAACCGGGGCATTGCGTTTGCGGTGGCCGATACCCGCGAGAACCCGCCGGAGCTGGCGACCTTGCGCCGCGACTACCCGCAGGTGGAAGTGCGTTGTGGCGAACTGGATGTGGAGTTCCTGTGCCGTGCCGACGAGCTGTACGTCAGCCCCGGCCTGGCCCTGGCGACCCCGGCCCTGCAGCAGGCGGCCGCGCGCGGCGTGAAGCTGTCGGGCGACATCGAGTTGTTCGCGCGCAATGCCAAGGCGCCGATCATTGCCATCAGCGGTTCCAATGCCAAGAGCACCGTCACCACCCTGGTCGGGGAGATGGCCGTTGCGGCAGGCAAACGTGTGGCAGTGGGCGGCAACCTCGGTACACCGGCACTGGACCTGCTGGACGACGCCATCGAGCTGTACGTGATGGAGCTGTCGAGCTTCCAGCTGGAGACCACCGATCAGCTGAATGCCGAAGTGGCCACCGTGCTCAACGTCAGCGAAGACCACATGGACCGCTACAGCGGCCTGCCGGCCTATCACCTGGCCAAGCACCGGATCTTCCGTGGCGCACGGCAGGTGGTGGTCAACCGCCAGGATGCCCTGAGCCGTCCGCTGCCGATGGAAAACGTGCCGTGCTGGACGTTCGGCCTGAATGTGCCCGACTTCAAGGGCTTCGGGCTGCGCGAAGAGAACGGCGAGAAGTACCTGGCGTTCGAGTTCCAGACCCTGATGCCGGTGCGCGAGCTGAAGATCCGTGGTGCGCACAACCAGTCCAACGCCCTCGCGGCGCTGGCCCTGGGGCATGCTGCAGGCCTGCCGTTCGACGCCATGCTGGCCAGCCTGCGCACCTTTGCCGGCCTGGCCCACCGTTGCCAGTGGCTGCGCGAGCGTGACGGCGTGAGCTGGTACGACGACTCCAAGGCCACCAACGTCGGTGCCGCGCTGGCGGCCATCGAAGGCCTGGGTGCGGATATCGACGGCAAGCTGGTGCTGGTGGCCGGCGGCGACGGCAAGGGAGCGGACTTCTCGGCGCTGCGTGCCCCGGTGGCGGCGCACTGCCGCGCCGTGGTGCTGCTGGGCCGTGATGCCGAGCGCCTGGCCCAGGCGTTGGGCGACAGCGTGCCGCTGATTCGCGTCGGCAGCCTCGACGAAGCCGTGCAGCAGGGCGCCGCGCTCGCCCAGCCAGGCGACGCCGTGCTGCTGTCGCCTGCCTGCGCAAGCCTGGACATGTTCAAGAACTTCGAAGAGCGTGGGCGCCTGTTCGCCCAGGCCGTGGAGGGGCTGGCATGATCTTCGGCATCATCAAGCCTTATCCGTCCCCCCTGGTCACCGGTCGCGGCATCGACCTCGATTTCGCCATGCTCGCTGGCTGCCTGGCGCTGCTGGGCCTTGGCCTGGTGATGATCACCTCGGCCTCCTCGGAAGTGGCCGCGTTGCAGTCGGGCAACCCGCTTTACCACATGATCCGTCACCTGGTGTACGTAGCCATCGGCCTGGTCGCCTGCGTCGTCACCATGATGGTGCCGATCGCCACCTGGCAGCGCATGGGCTTCATGATGCTGGTCGGTGCCTTCGGGTTGCTGGTGCTGGTACTGGTGCCGGGCATCGGCCGCGAAGT
The DNA here is from genome assembly GCF_024355235.1 of Pseudomonas sp. S12(2018). Taxonomy (NCBI): domain Bacteria; kingdom Pseudomonadati; phylum Pseudomonadota; class Gammaproteobacteria; order Pseudomonadales; family Pseudomonadaceae; genus Pseudomonas; species Pseudomonas sp. S12(2018). Next base: position 631,966 of record NZ_QLAD01000001.1, on the reverse strand, counting down.
GAACGGCTCGATGCGCTGGATCGGCTTCAGCTTCTTCAACGTGCAGCCTTCCGAAATCGCCAAGGTGTTCGTGGTGATCTACCTGGCGGGCTACCTGGTGCGCCGCCAGACCGAGGTACGCGAGAGCTGGATGGGCTTCTTCAAGCCGTTCATCGTGCTGCTGCCGATGGCCGGCCTGCTGCTGATGGAGCCGGACTTCGGCGCCACGGTGGTGATGATGGGCGCCGCCGCGGCGATGCTGTTCCTGGGCGGGGTGGGGCTGTTCCGCTTCAGCCTGATGGTGGTGCTGGCGGTGGCGGCGGTGTTCATTCTGGTACAGGCGCAACCCTACCGGATGGCGCGCCTGATCACCTTCACCGACCCCTGGTCGGATCAATTCGGTTCCGGCTATCAGCTGACCCAGGCCCTGATTGCCTTCGGCCGCGGTGAGTGGCTGGGCGTGGGCCTGGGCAACAGCGTGCAGAAGCAGTTCTACCTGCCCGAAGCACACACCGACTTCGTGTTCTCGGTACTGGCCGAAGAGCTGGGCGTGGTCGGTTCGCTGCTGACCGTTGCGCTGTTCGTGTTCGTCAGCCTGCGCGCGATGTACATCGGTCTGTGGGCCGAGAAAGCCAAGCAGTTCTTTGCCGCTTACATGGCCTACGGCCTGGCCTTCCTGTGGATCGGCCAGTTCCTGATCAACATCGGAGTGAACGTCGGCCTGCTGCCGACCAAGGGCCTGACCCTGCCGTTCCTCAGCTACGGCGGCAGCTCGCTGGTGATCTGCTGCGTGTGCATGGGCCTGCTGCTGCGCATCGAGTGGGAGAGCCGCACGCACCTGGGCAGCGAAGAACATGAATTCGATGAGAGCGATTTTGCCGAGGAGCCAAGACATGGCCGTTGAAGGCAAAAACGTATTGATCATGGCAGGCGGCACCGGTGGCCACGTGTTCCCGGCCCTGGCCTGCGCCCGTGAGTTCCAGGCACGCGGTTACACCGTGCACTGGTTGGGCACCCCACGCGGTATCGAAAACGAGCTGGTGCCCCAGGCCGGGTTGCAACTGCACCTGATCCAGGTCACCGGCTTGCGTGGCAAGGGCAAGCTGTCGCTGCTCAAGGCGCCGTTCACCCTGTTCAAGGCGGTGCTGCAGGCGCGGCGCATCATCCGTCGGCTCAAGCCGGTGTGTGTGGTCGGCTTTGGCGGCTATGTGACCGGCCCGGGCGGTGTGGCGGCGAAGCTGGCTGGCGTGCCCGTGGTGATCCACGAGCAGAACGCCAAGGCCGGTACCGCCAATCGGCTGCTGGTGCCGCTGGCAGGCCGAGTCTGCGAAGCTTTCCCGAACACCTTCGAGGCCAGCGACAAACTGCGCACCACCGGCAACCCGGTGCGCGGCGAGCTGTTCCTGGAGCCTGTGCGCGCGCCACTGGCCGGGCGCCGCGCGCGCCTGCTGGTGCTGGGCGGCAGCCTGGGCGCGGAGCCGTTGAACAAACTGTTGCCGCAGGCCCTGGCCCTGGTACCCGAGGCCCTGCGCCCCGAGGTGTTCCACCAGGCCGGCAAGCAGCATGACCAGATTACCGCCGAGCGCTATCGCGAGGCCGGGATCGAGGCTCAGGTAGAGCCGTTCATCAAAGACATGGCCCACGCCTATGGCTGGGCCGACCTGGTGATCTGCCGGGCCGGTGCGCTGACCGTCAGCGAACTGGCTGCGGCCGGTCTGCCCTCGATGCTGGTGCCGCTGCCCCATGCCATCGACGATCACCAGACCCACAACGCCCACTATCTGGCACGTGAAGGCGCCGCCTTCCTGATGCCGCAAGCGACAACTGGCGCAGCGCAGCTCGCTGAACGCCTGAACGAGGTACTGATGCAACCGCAAAAACTCGACACCATGGCCAGCACCGCACGACGCCTGGCCAAACCCGCGGCTACCAGCACCGTGGTCGATATCTGCCTGGAGGTGGCCCATGGTTGAAAGCCAGAAAGCCATCCCGCAACCTGAAATGCGCCGTATCCGCCGCATTCACTTCGTCGGTATCGGCGGCGTGGGCATGTGCGGTATTGCCGAGGTATTGCTCAACCTGGGTTACCAGGTTTCCGGCTCGGACCTCAAGGCCTCGCCGGTCACCGAGCGCCTGGAGTCCTTTGGTGCCGAAATCTTCCTTGGCCACCGCGCCGAGAACGCCGCCAGTGCCGATGTACTGGTGGTGTCCAGCGCCATCAATACGGCCAACCCGGAAGTGGCGACGGCCCTTGAGCGGCGTATCCCCGTGGTACCGCGTGCCGAGATGCTCGCCGAACTGATGCGCTATCGTCACGGCATCGCGGTAGCCGGTACCCACGGCAAGACCACCACCACCAGCCTGCTGGCCTCGGTGTTCGCCGCCGGCGGCCTGGACCCGACCTTCGTGATCGGTGGCCGGCTGAATGCAGCAGGTACCAATGCACAACTGGGTACCAGCCGCTATCTGATCGCCGAAGCCGACGAAAGCGACGCCAGCTTCCTGCACCTGCAGCCGTTGGTGGCCGTGGTCACCAACATCGACGCCGACCACATGGCGACCTATGAAGGCGACTTCAACAAGCTGAAGAAGACCTTCGTCGAGTTCCTCCACAACCTGCCGTTCTACGGCCTGGCCGTGGTATGCCTGGATGATCCGGTGGTGCGCGAGATCCTGCCGCTGGTCAAGCGCCCGGCAGTGACCTACGGCTTTGCCGAGGAAGCCGACGTGCGCGCGATCAATGTGCGCCAGTCGGGCATGCAGACCCACTTCACCGTGCTGCGCCGTGACCGCGAGCCGCTGGACGTGTCGGTGAACATGCCGGGCAACCACAATGTGCTCAATGCACTGGCCACCATTGCCATCGCCACCGACGAGGGCATCAGCGACGAGGCCATCGTGCAGGGGCTTTCGGGCTTCCAGGGCGTGGGCCGACGTTTCCAGGTGTACGGCGAACTGCCGGTCGACGGTGGCAGCGTGATGCTGGTGGACGACTACGGTCACCACCCCACCGAAGTGGCGGCCGTGATCAAGGCCGTGCGCGGTGGCTGGCCGGAGCGCCGCCTGGTGATGGTCTACCAGCCGCACCGCTACAGCCGTACCCGCGACCTGTACGACGACTTCGTGCAGGTGCTGGCCGATGCCAACGTGCTGCTGCTGATGGAAGTCTACCCGGCCGGCGAAGAGCCGATCCCGGGGGCCGACAGCCGCCAGCTGTGCCACAGCATCCGTCAGCGTGGCCAGCTGGACCCGATCTACATCGAGCGCGGCATCGAGCTGGCGCCACTGGTCAAGCCGCTGCTGCGTGCCGGTGACATCCTGCTGTGCCAGGGTGCCGGCGACATCGGTGGCCTGGCCCCGCAATTGTTGAAAAGCCCATTGTTCGCGGGCGCGGTTGCCACCGCAGGGAAGGCCAAATGACTGCTCAATACTCCAAGCTGCACTCGACCATCGACCCGAAGGCCTTCGGCCGTGTCGGCGTGCTGTACGGCGGCAAGAGCGCCGAGCGCGAGGTGTCGCTCAAGTCCGGCGCCGCAGTGATCGAGGCGCTCACCAGCGCCGGCGTCGAGGTGATCGCCATCGATGTGGGTGACGATCTGCTCGACCGCCTGCAGCGCGAGAAGCTCGACCGCGCCTTCATCATTCTCCACGGCCGTGGCGGTGAAGACGGCAGCATGCAGGGCCTGCTCGAGTGCCTGGGTATCCCCTACACCGGCAGCGGCATCCTGGCGTCGGCCCTGGCGATGGACAAGTTGCGCACCAAACAGGTGTGGAAAAGCCTGGGTATTCCAACCCCGCACCACGCGGTGCTGGCCAGCGAGCAAGACTGTATTTCTGCGGGCGCGGAACTGGGCTTCCCTTTGATCGTCAAACCGGCCCATGAAGGCTCCAGTATCGGTATGGCGAAAGTGAGCAGCGTCGAAGAATTGATCGTTGCCTGGAAGGACGCCGCCACCTACGACTCGCAAGTATTGGTTGAACAATGGATTCACGGTCCGGAGTTCACCATTGCCGTGCTGCGCGGCCAGGTGCTGCCGCCGATTGCGCTGGGCACCCCGCACACGTTCTACGACTACGACGCCAAGTACGTCGCCAACGATACCCAGTACCGCATTCCGTGCGGCCTGGACGCTGCCAAGGAACAGGAACTGATCGAACTGACCGCACGTGCGTGCGACGCCATCGGCATTGCCGGCTGGGGTCGTCTGGACGTGATGCAGGACGAGCAGGGCAACTTCTGGCCTCTGGAAGTCAACACAGCACCAGGCATGACCGATCACAGCCTGGTCCCAATGGCGGCACGCGCGGCCGGCCTGGACTTCCAGCAGTTGGTGCTGGCGATCCTGGCGGCCAGCGTCGAGGCGCGAGGTTAAGCCCATGCAAGGCGCGATGGTACGTCATCAGCAACCCGCCACCGGCCGCAAGCCGGTGCCGCGCGGTGCCAGCCGGATGGTGGCCAAGGAGCCACTGTCGGCGCGCCTGCCCAAGGCCAATTTCAGCGTGTTCAAGCGTCTGCTGTGGCCGGTTCTGCTGGTAGTGGCCGGGTTCGGTGCCTACGAGGGCGCACAGCGCCTGATGCCGTATGCCGACCGGCCGATCACCAAGATCGCCGTGCAGGGCGACCTGAGCTACATCAGCCAGCAGGCCGTGCAGCAGCGTATCGCGCCCTATGTGGCCGCCAGCTTCTTCACCGTCGACCTGGCCAGCATGCGCACCGAACTCGAGCAGATGCCGTGGATCGCGCATGCCGAAGTGCGCCGCGTGTGGCCGGACGAAGTGGTGATCCGCCTCGAGGAACAGCTGCCGGTGGCGCGCTGGGGCGACGAGGCCCTGCTCAACAACCAGGGCCAGGCCTTCACCCCGCGCGAGCTGGCCAACTACGAGCACCTGCCGCAGCTGTTCGGGCCGCAGCGGGCGCAGCAGCAAGTGATGCAGCAATATCAGGTACTGAGCCAGATGTTGCGGCCCATGGGCTTCTCGATCGCCCGGCTGGAACTGCGTGAGCGGGGCAGCTGGTTCCTGACCACCGGTGCCGGCAGCGCCGGGCCGGGTATCGAGTTGCTGCTGGGGCGCGACCATCTGGTGGAAAAGATGCGCCGCTTCATTGCCATTTACGACAAGACGCTCAAAGAACAGATCACGAACATCGCCCGCATCGATCTGCGTTACGCCAATGGCCTGGCCGTTGGCTGGCGGGAACCGAATGCACCGACGACAGCCCAACCCGCTGTTGCGAAGAATTAGAGAGAGGCAGGACCCATGGCAAATGCGCATAGCGGCAAAATGATCGTCGGGCTGGATATCGGTACGTCCAAGGTGGTTGCACTGGTGGGCGAAGTGGCCGCCGATGGCACCCTGGAAATCGTCGGTATCGGCACCCATCCATCGCGCGGGCTGAAGAAGGGCGTGGTGGTCAATATCGAATCCACCGTGCAGTCGATCCAGCGCGCCGTCGAAGAGGCCCAGCTGATGGCTGGCTGCCGGATTCACTCGGCGTTCGTCGGCGTGGCGGGCAATCACATCCGCAGCCTGAACTCCCACGGCATCGTCGCCATCCGCGATCGTGAAGTCAGCGCGGCGGACCTGGAGCGGGTGCTGGACGCGGCCCAGGCCGTGGCCATCCCGGCCGACCAGCGGGTGCTGCACACCCTGCCGCAGGACTACGTGATCGACAACCAGGAAGGCGTGCGCGAGCCGCTGGGCATGTCCGGCGTGCGCCTGGAAGCCAAGGTGCACGTGGTCACCTGTGCGGTCAATGCAGCACAGAACATCGAAAAATGCGTGCGCCGCTGCGGCCTTGAAATCGACGACATCATCCTCGAGCAACTGGCCTCGGCCTACTCGGTGCTGACCGATGACGAAAAAGAGCTGGGCGTGTGCCTGGTGGACATCGGCGGCGGTACCACCGACATCGCGATCTTCACCGAGGGCGCCATCCGCCACACGGCGGTGATTCCGATTGCCGGCGACCAGGTGACCAACGACATCGCCATGGCGCTGCGTACCCCCACCCAGTACGCCGAAGAGATCAAGATCCGCTACGCCTGTGCCCTGGCCAAACTGGCCGGTGCCGGCGAAACCATCAAGGTGCCGAGCGTGGGTGATCGTCCGCCTCGCGAACTGTCGCGCCAGGCCCTGGCCGAAGTGGTCGAGCCACGCTACGACGAACTGTTCACCCTGATCCAGGCCGAACTGCGTCGCAGTGGCTACGAAGACCTGGTGCCGGCCGGTATCGTGCTCACTGGCGGTACCGCCAAGATGGAAGGCGCGGTGGAACTGGCCGAAGAGATTTTCCACATGCCGGTACGCCTGGGCGTGCCTTACACCGTGCGGGGCCTGAGCGACGTGGTGCGCAACCCCATCTATTCCACCGGCGTGGGCCTTCTGACCTATGGCCTGCAGAAGCAGTCCGAAGGCGTGACCCTGACCGGTATCAGCAGCAACAGCTATGGCGATGAACCGAAGGCCCCGGTGCTTGAGCGACTCAAGCGCTGGGTCCAGGGCAACTTTTAAGTTTCAAAGCAGTAGTAGTAGGCGCAAAAAACTAGAGAACTGAAAGGAGAGGGAAAATGTTCGAGCTCGTAGACAACGTCCCGCAAAGCCCGGTCATCAAAGTGATCGGCGTCGGTGGCGGCGGTGGCAACGCCGTCAATCACATGGTCAAGAGCAACATCGAAGGCGTCGAATTCATCTGCGCCAACACCGATGCTCAAGCGCTGAAAAACATCGGCGCGCGCACCATCCTGCAACTGGGTACCGGCGTGACCAAGGGCCTGGGTGCAGGTGCCAATCCGGAAGTCGGTCGTCAGGCCGCGCTGGAAGACCGTGAGCGCATCGCCGAAGTGCTGCAAGGCACCAACATGGTGTTCATCACCACCGGCATGGGCGGCGGTACCGGTACCGGTGCTGCTCCGATCATCGCCGAAGTGGCCAAGGAAATGGGCATCCTCACCGTTGCGGTGGTGACCCGTCCGTTCCCGTTCGAAGGTCGCAAGCGCATGCAGATCGCCGACGAGGGCATCCGTGCCCTGGCCGACAGCGTCGATTCGCTGATCACCATTCCGAACGAGAAGCTGCTGACCATCCTGGGCAAGGATGCCAGCCTGCTGTCGGCCTTCGCCAAGGCTGACGACGTGCTCGCCGGTGCCGTTCGCGGTATCTCCGACATCATCAAGCGTCCGGGCATGATCAACGTCGACTTCGCCGACGTGCGTACCGTGATGAGCGAGATGGGCATGGCCATGATGGGTACCGGCTGCGCCAGCGGTCCGAACCGTGCGCGTGAAGCGACCGAGGCGGCCATCCGCAACCCGCTGCTCGAAGACGTCAACCTGCAGGGCGCCCGCGGCATCCTGGTGAACATCACCGCAGGTCCTGACCTGTCGCTGGGTGAATACTCCGATGTGGGCAGCATCATCGAGGCATTCGCCTCCGACCACGCCATGGTCAAGGTCGGTACCGTCATCGACCCGGACATGCGCGACGAGCTGCACGTCACCGTGGTAGCCACCGGCCTGGGTGCCAAGATCGAGAAACCGGTCAAGGTCATCGACAACACCCTGCAAGCGTCCGCTGTACAGACCCCAGCCCCTGCACCGGCCCGTCCGGAGCAACCTTCGGTCAACTACCGCGATCTGGAGCGTCCGACCGTCATGCGCAACCAGGCTCACGCCGGGGCCGCTGCGGCACAGAAGCTGAACCCGCAGGACGACCTGGATTATCTGGATATCCCGGCTTTCCTGCGTCGTCAGGCCGATTAATGGAATTTATCAGGGCTATGAAGGTGATTGGTGTTCAGCAAAGGCCGGGTCTGCTATTATCCTCAGCCTTTGTTGATACCAGTTCGCAATTTGCGCTGAAGCGGCCAATGCCATGATTAAACAACGCACCCTGAAAAATATCATCCGTGCCACAGGTGTCGGCCTGCACTCCGGGGAAAAGGTTTACCTGACCCTCAAGCCCGCCCCTGTGGATACCGGCATCGTATTTTGCCGTGCCGACCTCGACCCTGTGGTGCAGATCCCTGCCCGTGCGGAAAACGTCGGCGAGACGACCATGTCCACGACACTGGTCAATGGCGATACCAAGGTAGACACGGTAGAGCACCTGCTCTCGGCCATGGCTGGCCTGGGCATCGATAACGCCTACGTCGAGCTCTCCGCGTCCGAAGTGCCAATTATGGACGGCAGCGCCGGGCCCTTTGTATTCCTGATTCAATCTGCCGGCCTGGAAGAACAGGACGCAGCCAAGAAGTTCATCCGCATCCTGCGTGAAGTGACAGTGGAAGACGGCGACAAGCGCGCCACTTTCCTGCCTTTCGAAGGGTTCAAGGTGAGTTTCGAGATCGATTTCGACCACCCGGTGTTCCACAACCGGACCCAGAGTGCCAGCGTGGACTTTTCCAGCACCTCGTTCGTGAAGGAAGTCAGCCGCGCCCGTACCTTCGGGTTCATGAGTGACATCGAGTACCTGCGCAAGCACAACCTCGCCCTCGGCGGCAGCGTGGAAAACGCCATCGTCGTGGACAAGGATGGCGTGCTCAACGAAGACGGCCTTCGCTACGAAGACGAATTCGTCAAGCACAAGATCCTCGATGCGATTGGCGACCTCTACCTGCTGGGCAACAGCCTGATCGGCGAGTTCAAGGGCTACAAGTCCGGACACGCGCTGAACAATCAGCTGCTGCGCAAGCTGATCGAGGAAACCGATGCGTGGGAAGTGGTGACGTTCGAAGATGCCAGCACGGCACCGATCTCTTACATGCGTCCGGTTGCGGCAGTGTAAGTACGAACTCTCTCTTCTTTAGTTATTTTTTGGGGCTGCCTTCGGGTGGCCTTTTTTTATTGCCGCGCGCACTCGCAGGTTTGCGAGCGCTGTGCGCTCGTCTATCCCTTGCCGTGCCTGGCCAGGCGCTCCAGCGCCGCCTTGAGCTTGGGGTCGGTGATCCCTTCGGCCGTAGCGTGGATGTTCTGCGCCGAACGTGTCGAGATGTCCATCGGGTGCCCCGCCGCGGGTGCCACACCGGCCATCGGCTGCACCCTGAAATTGATGCGGGTCAGGCTGCTGAAGGCCTCCATCATCTGCAACTGGCGCAGCAGGCGTTTCTGCTGGTAGCGCAGGCGCGTGGCCCAGTGCCCGTCGGTGACGATCAGCAGCAGCGTACCCTCGCGCCAGGAGGCCACATGGCAATGCTCGCGCGCTGCCGGCTGCAACTGGCTCTCCACCAGGCGCTGCAGCTGGGCCAGGCGCTGGGCCTGGCTGAACAGGGCCTTGAGCGGTCGCGCTTCACGCAAAAGCACGGCGGGTGCACGGGCGGGCAGGGGGCGAAAAGCCATGGGCAGGGTCCGAAAAATACAGTGGCGCCATCTTAACAGATCGCCCCGCCGGTAATTCTTCATGTGACGATGGGTTGAAGTTAGCGAAAAAGGCCTTATTGTAAAAAAGCCCCGTCAAAAGCGCTGTGCCAGCATCGTGGAAATCCGCCACTTTCCTCACCATCGTTTCCGGGTAGAATGCTCGTTCGCATGCGGCCATAAGGGCTGCACGGGCGACTCACGGGGCCGCCCTCCATCCCTACGTGTGGAAGATCCTGCCAATATGTTTGCGCCTTTGTTAAAAAAACTTTTTGGAAGCAAGAACGAGCGTGAAGTCAAACGCATGCTCAAGACGGTACAGATCGTCAATGCCTTCGAAGAGCAGATGGTCGCCCTGACGGACGAGCAGTTGCGGGCCAAGACCGCAGCGTTCAAAGAGCGCCTGGCCAAAGGCGAGACCCTTGACCAACTGTTGCCCGAAGCCTTCGCCGTTGCGCGCGAGGCCGGCAAGCGGGTCATGGGCATGCGTCACTTCGATGTACAGCTGATCGGTGGCATGACCTTGCACGAGGGCATGATCGCAGAGATGCGTACCGGTGAAGGCAAGACCCTGGTGGCGACCCTGGGCGTGTACCTCAACGCGCTGTCCGGCAAGGGCGTGCACGTGGTCACGGTCAACGACTACCTGGCCCGCCGCGACGCCAACTGGATGCGCCCTCTGTATGAATACCTGGGCCTCACCGTGGGTGTGGTCACCCCGTTCCAGCCGCCGGAAGAAAAGCGCATCGCCTATGCCGCCGACATCACCTACGGCACCAACAACGAATTCGGTTTCGACTACCTGCGCGACAACATGGCGTTCAGCATGGAAGAGAAATTCCAGCGCGAGCTGAATTTCGCCGTGATCGACGAAGTCGACTCCATCCTGATCGACGAAGCCCGTACCCCGCTGATCATCTCCGGCCAGGCCGAAGACAGCTCCAAGCTGTACATCGAGATCAACAAGCTGATCCCGCAGCTCAAGCAGCACATCGAAGAGGTCGAAGGCCAGGTCACACAGGAAGGCCACTACAGCATCGACGAGAAGACCCGCCAGGTCGAACTCAACGAAGCCGGCCACCAGTACATCGAAGAGATGCTCACCCAGGTCGGCATGCTGGCCGAGGGCGAGAGCCTCTACTCGGCGCACAACCTGGGCCTGCTGACCCACGTGTATGCCGGCCTGCGTGCCCACAAGCTGTTCCACCGCAATGTCGAATACATCGTGCAGGACGGCCAGATCCTGCTGATCGACGAGCACACCGGCCGCACCATGCCGGGCCGTCGCCTGTCCGAGGGCCTGCACCAGGCCATCGAGGCCAAGGAAAACCTGAACATCCAGCCCGAGAGCCAGACCCTGGCCTCGACCACGTTCCAGAACTACTTCCGCCTGTACAACAAGCTGTCCGGCATGACCGGTACCGCTGACACCGAAGCGTTCGAATTCGCCCAGATCTACCAGCTCAACGTGATGGTGATCCCGCCGAACAAGCCGCTGGCGCGCAAGGACTTCAACGACCTGGTCTACCTGACGGCCGAAGAGAAGTACACCGCGATCATCGCCGACATCAAGGAGAGCATGGCTTCCGGGCGTCCGGTGCTGGTGGGTACCGCCACCATCGAAACCTCCGAGCACATGTCCAACCTGCTGATCAAGGAAGGCATCGATCACAAGGTCCTGAACGCCAAGTTCCACGAGAAGGAAGCCGAGATCATCGCCCAGGCCGGTCGCCCGGGTGCACTGACCATCGCCACCAACATGGCCGGTCGTGGTACCGACATCCTGCTGGGCGGCAACTGGGAAGTCGAAGTGGCTGCCATGGACAACCCGACGCCCGAGCAGGTTGCCCAGGTCAAGGCCGACTGGCAGAAGCGTCACCAGCAGGTGATCGAGTCCGGTGGTCTGCACGTGATCGCCTCCGAGCGCCACGAATCGCGCCGTATCGACAACCAGCTGCGTGGCCGTTCCGGCCGTCAGGGCGACCCGGGCTCGAGCCGCTTCTACCTGTCGCTGGAAGACAGCCTGATGCGCATCTTCGCCTCCGACCGGGTCAAGAACTTCATGAAGGCCCTGGGCATGCAGTCCGGCGAGGCCATCGAGCACCGCATGGTCACCAACGCCATCGAGAAGGCCCAGCGCAAGGTCGAAGGTCGCAACTTCGACATCCGCAAGCAACTGCTCGAATTCGACGACGTGGCCAACGAGCAGCGTAAGGTCATCTACCACATGCGCAACAGCCTGCTGGCGGCGACCAACATCGGCGACACCATCGCCGAGTTCCGCCAGGAAGTGCTCGATGCCACCGTGGCCCAGCACATCCCGCCACAGTCGCTGCCCGAGCAGTGGGACGTGCCGGGCCTGGAGGCGGCCCTGGCCAGCGATTTCGGGGTCAAGCTGCCGATCCAGCAGTGGCTGGACGAAGACGACCACCTGTACGAAGAGACCCTGCGCGAGAAGTTGATGGCCGAGCTGATGGCGGCCTACAACGAGAAGGAAGAGCAGGCCAGCGCCGATGCCCTGCGTACCTTCGAGAAGCAGATCCTGCTGCGTGTGATCGACGACCTGTGGAAAGACCACCTGTCGACCATGGATCACCTGCGCCACGGTATCCACCTGCGTGGCTACGCCCAGAAGAACCCGAAGCAGGAATACAAGCGCGAGTCGTTTGCCCTGTTCCAGGAACTGCTGGACTCGATCAAGCGCGACACCATCCGCGTGCTCTCGCACGTTCAGGTTCGCCGCGAAGACCCGATCGAAGAGGAAGCACGCCTGCGCCGCGAAGCCGAAGAGCTGGCCCAGCGCATGCAGTTCCAGCACGCCGAGGCCCCTGGCCTGGAAGCGGGCGAGCTGCTTGAGGAGGGTGCCGACGTCGCCGTGGCCGCAGCGCCGGTGCGCAACGAGCAGAAGCTGGGCCGCAACGAACCCTGCTGGTGCGGTTCGGGCAAGAAGTTCAAGCAGTGCCACGGCAAGATCGACTGATCGCACCGCCGTTGCCCCCTGCTGATATCTGAACACCGCGCCGCGACGGGCCCAACCGTCGCGGCGTTGTTCCATCTCAAGCGCCGGTATCTCGAGCCGGCGCCTTTTTTCTAGGAGCGCTTTCATGGCTGTCGGTCTTGGTCCTTTGCCAACGTTGCACCCGGTTCCAGGTTTTGAACTCGGTATTGCCTCTGCGGGCATCAAGCGCCCCGGGCGCAAGGACGTTGTGGTAATGCGCTGCGCCGAAGGCTCCAGCGTTGCCGGCGTGTTCACCCTCAATGCGTTCTGCGCTGCCCCGGTGATCCTGGCCAAGCAGCGCGTGCAGGGCAGTGTGCGTTACCTGCTGACCAACACCGGCAACGCCAACGCCGGTACCGGCGCCCCCGGCCTGGCCGCTGCCGAGCGCACCTGCGCCAGGCTGGCCGAGCTGGCGGGTGTCGACGCCGACGCGGTGCTGCCGTTCTCCACCGGTGTGATCGGTGAGCCACTGCCGGTCGAGAAGATCGAAGGCGCGCTGCAGGCCGCCCTGGACGACCTGTCGGAAAACAACTGGGCCGAGGCCGCCACCGGCATCATGACCACCGACACCCTGCCCAAGGGTGCCAGCCGCCAGTTCCAGCATGACGGCGTGACCATCACCGTGACCGGCATCAGCAAGGGCGCCGGGATGATCCGCCCGAACATGGCGACCATGCTCGGCTACATCGCCACCGACGCCAAGGTGGCGCCGGCCGTGCTCAAGGACCTGCTGCTGGACGGCGCCAACAAGTCGTTCAACCGCATCACCATCGACGGCGATACCTCGACCAACGATTGCTGCATGCTGATCGCCACCGGCAAGGCCGACGTGGCTGAAGTGACCGAAGCCCGCGGCCCGCTGTTCGACGCGTTGAAAAAGGCGGTGTTCGAGGTGTGCATGGAAGTGGCCCAGGCCATCGTGCGTGACGGTGAAGGCGCGACCAAGTTCGTGACCGTTCAGGTCAACGGTGGTGGCAATCATCAGGAATGCCTGGACGTCGGCTATGCCGTGGCGCATTCGCCGCTGATCAAGACCGCGCTGTTCGCCTCCGACCCGAACTGGGGCCGGATCCTGGCAGCTGTGGGCCGTGCTGGCGTGCCGAACCTGGACGTGAGCCTGATCGACGTGTACCTGGACGATGTGTGCATCGCCAGCAAAGGCGGCCGCAACGCCACCTACACCGAGGCCCAGGGCTCGGCCGTGATGGCCCAGGAAGAGATCACCATCCGCATCGACCTGGGGCGTGGCGACTGCAGCGAGACGATCTGGACCACCGACCTGTCCCATGAGTATGTGAAGATCAACGCCGAATACCGTACCTGACCGTATTGCGGGTCAAGCCCGCTCCCTCAAGGATTGCAGTAACCCTGTGGGAGCGGGCTTGACCCGCGATAGGCCCCCGCACATCCCGATGGAGCCCACCCATGAGCTACCAACTGATCATCGGCGACAAGCTGTATTCCTCCTGGTCGCTGCGCGCCGCCCTGGCCCTCGAACTGGCCAGGGTGCCCTACACCGAACTGCTGATCACCCTCAACCAGCCCGATACCCGCCAGCGCATCCTTGCGCACTCCGCCACCGGCAAGGTGCCCCTGCTCAAGTCCGAACACGGCACCATCGCCGATTCGCTGGCAATCGCCGAGTACCTGGCCGAGCGCCACCCTGAAGCCAACCTGTGGCCCAGCGACATCGCTGCCCGGGCCCAGGCGCGTTCGGCCTGCGCGCAGATGCACAGTGGCTTCTTCGCCCTGCGCAGCACCATGCCGATGAACCTGGACCACGATCAGGCCCTTGAGAGCATTCCACTCGAGGTGCAGATCGACATCGATCGCATCGTCGCGCTGTGGTCCGAGTGCCGCCTGGTGGCCAAGACCCCGGGCCCGTACCTGTTCGGCGAACTGAGCCTGGCCGACGCCTTCTTCGCCCCGGTGGCGGTGCGCCTGCGCAGCTACCGTGTCGAACTGCCAGCGGCAGCCGCCGCCTACGTCGAGGCCATCTACCAGTGGCCGGCCTTCCAGGCCTGGCAGCAGGCTGCGCTGGCGGAGCGTGCGTCGTGAAGCGGGTGCATGTTGCCGCTGCGGTGATCCGTGGCACCGACGGGCGCATCCTGATTGCGCGCCGTGCCGACAGCCAGCATCAGGGCGGCCTGTGGGAGTTTCCCGGCGGCAAGGTGGAGGCGGGGGAGGCGGTCGAGATCGCCCTGGCCCGCGAGCTGCACGAGGAACTGGGCATCGTCGTGACCCGTGCACGGCCCTTGATCAAGGTGCGTCACGACTACCCCGACAAGCAGGTGCTGCTGGACGTGTGGGAGGTCGACGGCTTTACCGGCGAGCCCCATGGTGCCGAAGGCCAGCCACTGGCCTGGGTGTCGCCACGCGAACTGCCGCAATACGACTTCCCTGAAGCCAACCAGCCCATCGTGGCGGCCGCGCGGTTGCCTGGCCACTACCTGATCACCCCGGGCGAACTGGAAGCCCCGCAGTTGCTGCGCGGCATCCAGAAGGCGATTGCCGGCGGGATCAAGCTGGTGCAGTTGCGTGCGCCCAACGGCTACGACCCCAAGTACCGCGATGTGGCGGTGGATGCGGTGGGGCTGTGTGCCGGCAAGGCGCAGTTGATGCTCAAGGGGCCGCTGGAGTGGCTGGGCGATTTCCCGGCGGCAGGGTGGCACCTTACGGCCGAGCAGTTGCGCAAATATGCGCCCAAGGGCCGACCGTTCCCCAGGGAGCGCTGGCTGGCCGCGTCTTGTCACAACGCCGAAGAACTGGCGCTGGCCGAGCAGATGGGGGTGGATTTCGTCACCCTGTCGCCGGTGCAGGCGACCCAGACGCATCCCGAGGCGGTACCGTTGGGCTGGGAGCAGGCCAGCGAGCTGATCGAAGGCTTCAACCGGCCGGTGTATGTGCTGGGTGGCGTGGGGCCGGCTGATTGCGAGCGGGCCTGGCAGTTCGGCGCCCAAGGCGTGGCCGGAATTCGGGCGTTCTGGCCTGAGGCCTGAGTGAAGCCTCGCCGGCAAGGCCGGCTCCTACAGACGGCGCTGACCTTTGTAGGAGCCGGCCTTGCCGGCGAAGCGGCGTCATGGCCTGGCCGCAGCCTGCCATAACACCTCCGCCACCCCCTGGCGCCGCGCAATCACCCGCGCCGCCACGAACAGCAAGTCCGACAGCCGATTGATGTACGCCAGCCCCACCCCCGCCAGCGGCTCTGCCGCGTTCAACTGCTGACACCGCCGCTCCGCACTGCGGGCCAGGCTGCGGCATACATGGGCCTGGGCAATCAGCGCCGAACCGCCCGGCAGAATGAAGTTCTCCAGAGGCCCCAGCTCTTCGTTCCAGTGGTCGATCGCCGCTTCCAGGCGCTGCACCTCGGCCTCGTTCAAGGCCTGGTAACTGGGCATCGCCAGCTCACCACCCAGGTCGAACAGCCGATGCTGACACGGCGCCAGCACTTCGACCACCTCGTCCAGGTGTTGCTCGGCCAGGCCTGCCAGCAACACGCCCAGCTGGCTGTTGAGCGTGTCCACCTCGCCGATGGCCTCGATGCGCGGATGGTCCTTGGCGACGCGACGGCCGTCGCCCAGGCCGGTTTCGCCCTTGTCGCCGGTGCGGGTGTAAATCTTCGACAAGCGAAAACCCATGCTCATGACTCCATCGTTGGCGGGCCGGGGGGTGGCATCGGCAGGTTGCTCAGCGGCAGGCGCAAGGTGAAGCACGTGCCCTGGCCCGGCGCCGACTGCACCTCCATCTGGCCCTTGTGGTTGTTGGTGATGATGAAATACGACACCGACAGGCCCAGGCCAGTGCCCTGGCCGATTTCCTTGGTGGTGAAGAACGGCTCGAAGGTGCGCTTGCGCACCGCCTCGGGCATGCCCACGCCGTTGTCTTCGACCTGGATCTCGGCCCACGGCGGGTTGAGCCGGGTACGCAGGATGATACGCCCCGGTTCGCTGTCGTCTTCGCGCTGGTGAATCGCCTGGGCGGCGTTCTTGAGCAGGTTGAGCAGCACCTGTTCCAGCTCGTTGGCGGTGCCGGGCACTGGGCCCAGGGCCGGGTCGAACTGGCGCACGATGGCCTGTCCCTTGAAGTCGAAGCCTTCGGTCAGGTCGAAGTCGTTGCCGGCGATCTCCACCGCCTGGTCGATCAGTGCCGGCAGGTCGCACGGTGCCATCTGGCGGTTGCTGCGGCGGCTGAAGCTGAGCATGTGGGTGACGATCTTGGCCGCCCGTGCGCCGGCCTGCTGGATGCCATCGAGCAACTGGGGTACCTGGCGGTTTTCCAGGTACTGGTTGACCGTACCCAGGTCGATGCCGGTTTCGCTGGCCTGCTCCAGGTTCTTCGGCAGGTCGGGGGACAGGCGTCGACGGATGTTCTGCACGTTGTGCAGGATCGCCCCCAGCGGGTTGTTGATCTCGTGGGCCATGCCAGCAGCCAGGCCACCGACCGAGAGCATCTTCTCCGACTGCACCATCATCTCTTCGAGCGACAGGCGCTGGGTGATGTCGTCGATGCGAATCACCACGCCGCGCCCGCCACCGCCCATCAGCGGGTAGAAGGTCAGGGCGTAGTGGCGCGCATCGTCGCCCCTGGTCCAGGTGACCCGCTCGATCTTGGCCACGCGGTGCTTCTCGACGCTTTCCTTGAGCTGCGGCAGGAACGGCTTGAGCGGCTCGAACGCGAGGAAGATCGGCTGGTTCAGCGCCTCGTCCAGCGGCGTGCCGGAAAGCGCGCTGGCCTCCTGGTTCCACTGGGTCACGTAGAGCTGTTCGTCCAGGGCGATCAGTGCCGAGGGCATGGAGTCGATGATGCTGTTGAGGTAGTTCTGAAAGCCGGTGAGCTTGCGCTCGATCTTGCTGCGCACCTGTACTTCGAGTTCCAGCTTGCGGTTGGTGTGACGGGTTTCCTCGGCCAGGCCCTGGGCCTGGTCATAGGCGGTCTGGAATTCGTCGCGGGCGCGCTTGAGTTGCTGTTCGCGGGCTTCGATGCGCGATAGCATGGTGTTGAACGCCTCGGCCAGGCTGCCGATTTCGTCGCGGTTGCCGGGGCGCGCGCGCAGGGCATAGTTCTCTTCGCGGGTCACCTGGCGCGAGAGCTGTTCGAGCTGGTAGATCGGCTGGGTGATCAGACGCTTGATCTGCCGCGCAATCAGCATCCATAGCAGGATGCTGAACACCAGGATGCCCAGGCTGGCGGTCAGCGTGCCGGTATAGAAGGCCATCGGCAGCTCGCTGCTGGCCACCAGCAGCAGATGCCCGGGCGGGTTGCCGGGGCGCGGCAGGGTTACCAGCTGGGTGCTGCGAAACTCGGTCAGGCGCCAGCTCTCGATGTTGCGGTAGCGCTTGGGCACTGCCAGGGGTTCGCCGTGCTGCAACTGCGCCAGCAGCTTGCCGTCGCTGCCATACAGCGCGGCGGCGCGCAGCGGGGTGTAGCTGTCCAGTTCCTTGAGCAGGTCGTTGGCCGCCTCTGGCGAGTCGGCGGCGCGCTGTGCCAGCTCCGGGTGCGATACCAGGCGGCCGATGGTCTGCAGGGCCTGGGGCGCCATGGCCTCCTGGGAGATCCAGTAGGCGGCGCTGATGAAGGTCAGGTTGGCCACCAGCAGAATGGTGATCAGCAGCACCAGCAGGGCGGCCAGCAGCTTCTGGCCGACCGGCAGGTTTTCCAGGCGTTCGCGCAAGGGCATGGTGACGGCGTGATCCTGTGGGTGGAGGGGCAGGGTAGCGTTGCCCTCAGTCGCTGGGCAACCCGCGTGCGTTCAGGTGTTCGACCAGGCGCCGGTGCAGCCGTTCAAGGTGCGCCAGATGGCGGCCGTGGCGGGCGGCAACGCGGCAGGCGTGGCCGAGCAGGTAGTGGATCTCGGTGCGTCGGCCCTGGCGCACGTCCTGGTACATGGAAGAGTAGTTCGCCGCCGTGGCCTGGATGACCCGTTCGACCTCGACCTGCAGATCGGTGGCGGCTTCGGGCTGGCCGCAGTGCTGCAGCAGCTCGGCCAGCTCCGCGCACAGCGTGGCCACCTCGCAGTGATGCTCGGCCAGGCCGCCGTTGCGGCACGCATGCAGCACGGTCAGTGGGTTGATGGCGCAGTTGAGCGCCAGCTTGCGCCATAGCCGGGTGAGGATGTCCGGGGTCCACTGGTGCGGGATGCCTGCGTCGGTCAGATCGTCGAGCCAATCGGGCGGCAGCGGGTTGGCCGGGTCGCCCAGCCAGTTGAAGCCATGCCCGGCAAAGTTCACCTGCCAGTCGGCTTCGCGAAACGCGCCCTCGGTGCTGGAGGCGAAGATGCAGCGTGCGTGGGGGACCTGGCTGGCGACTTCGTCCTGGCTGCCCAGGCCGTTCTGCAGCAGCACCAGCTCGGCATTGCGCGCCAGTCGGGGCGCCAGCTGCGCCACTGCCGCGGGCGCGTCGTAGGCCTTGCAGGCCACCAGCAGCCGGTGGATAGGCGTGCCTGCATCGGCGGTTTCGGCGGGGATCGCGTGGCGCTGCGCCTGGCCGTTGTGTACCAGGCTCAGGCCGCCCGCCGCCTCGTAGGCGTGCAGGCGCGCAGGGTCGCGCAGGATCAGGCGGACCGCCTTGCCGGCCTGTGCCAGGCGGCAGGCCCAGAGGCTGCCCAGGCTGCCGGCGCCGAGAATATGCCAGGTGCTGCTCATCTGCGTTTCGCAACCGTTATAATGAACCCGCATTTTAACCGTCAAACCCGGCACGCTCCATCATGCTCTGCGACCAGGGGCCCATGAGCGTGCGTTTATTTTTTTGGAGAATGGATATGCCGTCGTTCGACGTGGTATCGGAACTGGACAAGCACGAAGTCACCAACGCCGTGGAAAACGCGGTCAAGGAGCTCGACCGCCGCTACGACCTCAAGGGCAAGGGCAGCTTCGAGTTCAAGGAAAAGGAACTGACCGTCAACCTCACCGCCGAGGCCGAGTTCCAGCTCGAGGCGATGATCGACATCCTCAAGCTGGCGCTGGTCAAGCGCAAGATCGACGTGCAGTGCCTGGAGGTCAAGGATGCCTTCGCATCGGGCAAGGTGATGAAGCAGGAAGCGACGCTGAAGGAAGGCATCGACAAGGAACTGGCCAAGAAGATCGTCGCCCACATCAAGGACGCCAAGCTCAAGGTCCAGGCCGCCATCCAGGGCGAGCAGGTACGCGTCACCGGCAAGAAACGCGACGACCTGCAGGAAGCCATCGCGGCCCTGCGTGCCAAGGAGTTCGGCATGCCGCTGCAGTTCAACAACTTCCGCGACTGATCCCCGTGCACCCGGAACCTTGGCGCCGTTTCGGCGTCCGAGGTTTCTGCGGCCGCTGAAACGATTGCGGCGCCACGCTTTCCCCGTTTTTTGCCGCCCGGCATCAGGAGACAACCTATGGATTTGAACGCTGAAGTGGATCAGCTGGTCAGGACTTCGCAGACCTGGATCCCGATGATCATGGAATATGGCAGTCGCCTGTTGTTGGCGCTGCTGACCCTGGCCATCGGCTGGTGGGTGATCAACAAGGTCACCTACCGCCTGGGCAAGCTGCTGGCCCTCCGCAACGCCGACCTGGCGCTGCAAGGCTTCATCAGCAGCCTGGCGAACATCATTCTGAAGATCCTGCTGGTGGTCAGCGTGGCCTCGATGATCGGCATCGAGACCACCTCGTTCGTGGCCGCCATCGGTGCCGCCGGCCTGGCCATCGGCCTGGCCTTGCAGGGCAGCCTGGCGAACTTCGCCGGCGGTGTGCTGATCCTGCTGTTCCGTCCGTTCCGCCTGGGCGACTGGATCGAGGCCCAGGGGGTCAGCGGTACCGTGGACAGCATCCAGATCTTCCACACGGTGCTGCGTACCGGTGACAACAAGACGGTGATCCTGCCCAACGGCAGCCTGTCCAACGGCATCATCACCAACACCAACCGCCAGCCGACCCGCAAGGTGGTGTTCGATGTGGGCGTGGACTACGAGGCCGACCTGCAGGTAGCGCGCAAGGTGCTGCTGGACCTGGCCAATGACCCGCGGGTGCTGCAGGAACCGGGCGCGCCCCAGGCGGTGATTTCGGCACTGGGCGACAGCTCGATCACCGTGTCGCTGCGAGCCTGGGTGAAGACGGCTGACTACTGGGACGTGATGTTCATGCTCAACGAGCATGCGCGCGACCGGTTGAAGGCCGAGGGCATCGACATCCCGTTTCCGCAGCGGGTAATCCGTGTGGTGCAGGAAGCGGCCGTGCAGTAACAGCGCCTCGAGCTCATCGCGGGTCAAGCCCGCTCCCACAGGTACATCATGTGTCTGGAGACAGTGATGACCGCGTGGGAGCGCGGCTTGCCCCGCGATGCGGGTGTACCGATTACACTTGTTCACTTCTTGTTACTGTCCGACCTTTGCCTTTTCTGGCATACAGGCTGGCTGATTTTCCCTGCCAGGCCTTGCCATGCTTACCCCGCTGATAAACATCACCCCGTTCCGGGCATTCTGTTTCGCCATGACCCTGGCGTTGTTCGAGTTGCTGACCTACCTGGCCAGCGACGTGGTGATGCCTGCCATGCCCACGGTGGTGGGCGACCTGAATGCCAGCCCCGAATTCATCCCCCATGCGCTGAACCTCTACCTGCTTGGCGGTGTGCTGCTGCAGTGGCTGATCGGCCCGCTGGCCGACCGCTACGGGCGGCGCCCGCTGCTGCTGTGGGGGTGCGCCATCTTCTGCCTGGCCTGCCTGGCCACCTACTGGGTCGAGGGCATCGAGCTGTTCAACCTGCTGCGCCTGTTGCAGGGTATCGGCCTGGGCTTTGTGGTCACGGTCAGCTACCCGGCCCTGAACGAAGCCTTCAGCGAGGCGGATGCGGTGCGCATGATGGCCCTGCTGGCCAACATCGCGCTGCTTTCGCCGCTGCTCGGCCCACTGGTAGGCACCGTGCTGCTGGAATGGGTGTCGTGGCGCTGGCTGTTCGTACTGTTCGCAGGGTTCGCCGTGCTGACCTGGTGCGCGCTGTACCGCTTCATGCCTGAAACCCTGGGGGTGGAGAGGCGCGACGGTACGCGCCTGGCCTTCCAGCCCATCCACCTGCTGCCCTTGCTGGCCGGTTACGGGCAACTGCTGGGCAACCGCCGCTTCGTTGCCGGCAGCGCTGCCCTGGGCCTGGTGGGCCTGCCGCTGATCGGCTGGATCGGTCTGTCGCCGGTGCTGCTGATTCATGACGAGGGCTTGAGCACCCTGGACTATGCACTGTGGCAATTGCCGGTGTTCGGCGGCCTGATTGCGGGCAACCTGATCATCAACCGCATTGCCGAGCGCTACAGCCTGCGCGCGCTGATCCGCAAGGCCCTGTGGCCGTATCTGATCGGCCTGGGCGCGGCCATGCTGGGCACCTGGCTGTACCCCTCGGTGTTCAGCCTGGTGGCGGGCATGTCGCTGTACGCACTGGGCCTGGGCATCGCCAACGCGGTGCTGTACCGCATGACGCTGTTCTCCAGCGAGCAGAGCAAGGGCCTGGTGTCGGCGATGCTGGGCATGATCACCATCGCCTTGCTGGGCCTGGGCGGTGCCTTGCTGGCGATGCTGGGGGCAGGGGCGAGCCTGTTGAGCTTCGCCCTGGCGGCAGGTTGCGCCGGGTTGCTGGCGCTGTGGCCGTTGCGCACGGTGCTGCAGGACGACGCCGAACTGGCGTCGCTGGCCTAGGCTCCGGGGCGCTCGGTGGTCTCGGGCTCCACGGGGGCCAGCTTGCCGCGCCGCAGTTCCTGGTGCCAGTGCAAGGCGATCAGGATCAGCGTTGGCACCCCGAGCATCGCGGTGATCAGGAAGAAGTCGTGATAGCCGTACTTCTCGACCATCACGCCTGAGTAGCCACCGATCAGGCGCGGCAACAGCAGCATGATCGAGCTGAGCAGGGCGTACTGGGTGGCCGAGAACTTCAGGTTGGTCAGGCTCGACAGGTAGGCCACGAAGGCCGAGGTCGCCAGACCCGAGCTGAAGTTGTCGAGCGAGATGGTCACCACCAGCATCTGCAGGTTCGGCCCCATGTCGGCGAGCATCAGGAACAGCAGGTTGGTCGCGGCGGAGGTCACACCGCCGATGAACAGGATCGGCAGGATGCCGAAGCGCACGATCAGCAGGCCGCCCATGCCGGCCCCGAACAGGGTCATGAACAGGCCGAAGATCTTGCTGACGCTGGCGATCTGGTCCTTGGTGAAGCCCTGGTCGATATAGAACACGTTGGCCATCACGCCCATCACCGTGTCCGACATGCGGTAGGTGGCGATCAGCCCCAGCAGCAGCAGCGCCTGCCAGCGGTAGCGCACGATGAAGTCGTTGACCGGAGTCAGCACCGGGGCCAGCCCGCGTCGCCCCATGGACGACAGGCACAGCGTGGTGAGGGTGATGTAGAGGATCGCGCGCAGGAAGGCGCGGTCTTCAAGCAGCAGGTCGAGCAGGCTGGCGCCTTCGAACAGCACGCTGGCGAAATCGGTGTTGTACAGCTGGGTGAACATCGCCGGTACCGACACCAGCAGAATGATCAGCACGAAGACCGAGGCCAGCTGGTGGCCGAAGCCGTAGCGCGCCGCCGACAGCTGGGTACGCAGTGGGACGGGCGGCTCGCGCATCAGCAGGCTGGTGATCAGGGCGGGCACCATCAGCACGCCGAACAGCACATAGGTGCCGGTCCAGGCGCTGTGCTTGTAGCTGAAGCCGGTGGAGCCGAACCCTTCGGCAAAGAACAGCGCGCCCGCGGTGGCCAGCAGGGCGGCGACCCGGTAGCCGGCCATGTAGCTGGCGGCCAGGGCGGCCTGGCGCTGGTCGCCGGCGATCTCGAGGCGGTAGGCATCCACGGCGATGTCCTGGGTGGCCGAGGCGAAGGCCACCAGCACCGCCAGCGCGATCAGCCACGACAGGTGCTTCTGCGGGTCGCAAAAGCCCATGCCGACCAGGCCGATGACCACCAGGATCTGTGACAGCACCAGCCAGGAACGGCGTCGGCCAAGCTTGCCCAGCAATGGCAGGCGCCATTGGTCCAGCAGTGGCGACCATACCCACTTGAAGGCGTAGGCCAGGCCGATCAGGCTGGCATAACCGATGGTTTCACGGGCAACCCCGGCTTCGCGCAGCCATACCGACAGGGTCGAGAACACCAACATATAGGGCAGGCCGGCGGCAAAGCCGAGCAGCAACAGCACCAGGGTCGACGGGCTGGCATAGGCAGCGAGCGCAGCGCGCCAGGTTTTACGGGGCATGGGCCAACATCTGCCTCAAGTTTGCGAAAACAAAGCGCGCACTCT
This sequence comes from Pseudomonas sp. S12(2018), assembly GCF_024355235.1. Lineage (NCBI taxonomy): Bacteria > Pseudomonadati > Pseudomonadota > Gammaproteobacteria > Pseudomonadales > Pseudomonadaceae > Pseudomonas > Pseudomonas sp. S12(2018). The sequence continues at coordinate 608,394 of NZ_QLAD01000001.1, read as the reverse complement.
AACCGCTGTGCTCCATCGGGCGCCAGCCATGGCGCAACATATCCACACGATTGTTCCGGACGGTCACCCCTTCGGCCCGCAGGCGGGCCCGCTGCTCATCCCCGGAGGGCGTGCCAAGGGCCAGGCTCAGGCGTCCGCCGGCGCCCAGCACGCGGTGCCAGGGCAGGCGAGTGTCGCTCGGCAACTGGCTGAGGGTGCGCCCCACCCAACGCGCCGCGCGGCCCAGGCCGGCGATGGCCGCCAGTTCACCATAGCTGACCACCTTGCCTGGCGGCAGTTGGCCCAGCACCAGGTAGAGCGCCGTCCGTCGGTCTTCTGCGCGCTGCTGCGCGTCGGTCAAGGCCGCGCTCATCGGGGCGTTGCGGGGCAGTGAAGGGGGCAGGGCGCACAAATACGAATTGAACTCATCGGCATTGGCTGGGTCAGTCCTTGTTCTGCTGGCGGGTATCTGGATAATGCCCGATTTTTCTGCGACCCCGAGTTTCTGTACTGCCTATGTATTCTAGAGCCTTGTTGTGCCTTGTGATGACCGGTGTCTGCGCCCCTGCGGTGGCCGATACCGTATGGATGAAGAACGGCGACCGGCTCAGCGGCAAGATCAAGGTCTTCGACGGTGGCAAGCTGGTGCTGCAGACCGAGTACGGTGGCTCCATCGCGCTGGACTGGAAGAAGGTCAAGACCCTGGAGAGCGACCAGGAACTGCTGGTCAAGCAGGACGCCTACACCGGCGAGAAGGCCAAGTCGCTGCAGGCCGGTGAAGACGGCCAGGTGATCCTGGCCAATGGCGAGGCGCCCAAGGCGGTTGAACTGGCCAGCATCCAGCAGATCATGAAGCCCAAGCCGCTGGTCGAAGACATGCTGTGGAAGGGCAACATCGACCTGGCACTGGACTACAAGCGCGCCGAGACCGACAGTGACGACTACGACGTCGACTTCAAGACCACTGCCCGTCACGGTCGCTGGCGGCATAACGCCGAGGGCGAGTACAACCGCGAGACCAAGAACGACACGACCACCACCAACAACTGGAGCGCCGAATACGCGCTGGACCGCTTCATTACCGAGCAGTGGTTCTGGCAGGGGCGTCTGAACTACAAGCGCGACCACATCGAAGACCTGACCCGCCAGCGCACGGTCGGTACCGGCCCGGGCTACCAGTTCTGGGACGACGAGCTGGGCGCGTTCTCGCTGGGTTCGCTGCTCAACCGCACCGACTACGAGTACAGCGACGGCGGCAAGGACAACTTCTATTCGCTGGGCGTGAAGTGGGACTACAACCGCTACCTGATCGGCAAGTCGGTCGAGCTGTTCACCAACGGCGAGGTTGGCAAGCCGCTGGGCGGCGTGGCGGACTACAGCCTGGATGCCGAGGTAGGCCTGCGCTACAAGGTCACCGAATGGGCATCGCTGAACCTGAAGGCCGAGAAGGACATCATCAGCGGCACCAGCGACAGCGACCTGGACAAGACGCGCTACACCGTCGGCTTCGGCGTGGCCTGGTAAACCGCTTTCGCATTCAGGGGCCGGCGCCTGCAGGCCCCTTGGCAATCGCCACTGATAATGATTAGCTTGTCGCGATCACACCTTTCCCAGGAGCACCCCCGTGAGCGCGAAGGCTGCAAGGCAGGCAAGAGAGCTGCTGCTCAAGGAGTACCGTGGCGTACTCTCGACCCATTCCAAATCGATGCCCGGCTTCCCCTTCGGTTCCGTGGTGCCGTATTGCCTGGACGCCGACGGTAACCCGCTGATCCTGATCAGTCGCATTGCCCAGCACACCCACAACCTGCAAAAAGACCCCAAGTGTTCGCTGCTGGTAGGCGAGCGCGATGCCGAGGACGTGCAGGCGGTGGGTCGTCTTACCGTGATGGCCGAGGCCCACAAGCTGGCCGACCCCGAGGCCATCGAGGCCGCCGCCGGGCGCTATTACCGCTACTTCCCCGAATCGAGCCAGTACCACAGCGCCCACGACTTCGACTTCTGGGTGCTCAGGCCGGTGCGCCATCGCTATATCGGCGGCTTCGGCGCGATTCACTGGCTGGACGACGTGACCCTGGCCAACCCGTTCGCCGGCAAGGCCGAGGTGAGCATGGTCGAGCACATGAACGACGACCATGCCAACGCCATCGCGCACTACGTCGAGCTCAGCGGCCTGCCTGCCAGCGCACCGGCCTCGCTGGTAGGGATCGATACCGAGGGCATGCACCTGCGCATCGGCCAGGGCCTGCACTGGCTGGCGTTTCCAAGGTCTTGCAATACACCGATACAAGTACGCGAAGCCCTGGTTTTGCTGGCCCGCGCCGAACAGTGGCCTGATCGCGAGGCGGTCGAGGGTTGAAATTGCAACGGCCAGCAACCATTTAAGGTCGTACCTGCAAGGACATCTTGCGTAGAGGAACCCTTGATGCGTGCTTTTCTACTGCTGTTTCTGCTTTTCCCGGTGCTCGAGCTGTATGTGTTTTTCAAGGTCAGCACCGCGATCGGATTTTTCCCGGCGCTGCTGCTGATCATCGCGGGCTCGGCCCTCGGTGTGCTGGTGGTGCGGGTCGCGGGCCTTGCCACTGCGCTGCGTGCGCGGGCGAGCCTGCAGCGCGGCGAATTGCCGGCCGAAGACATGTTCCACGGCCTGATGCTGGCCCTGGGTGGCGGTCTGCTGTTGCTCCCCGGCTTCATCAGCGACGTGATCGGCCTGATCGTGCTGTTGCCGTTCAGCCGCCGGTTGCTGGCCAACAAGCTGCGCCAGCGCGCCGAAGCCCAGGCCATGCGTCAGCGCGCCTTCGGCGACGACCCGTTCAATGCGCCGCCAGGTGCACCGCGTCAGCCCAATGTGATCGAAGGCGAATACGAAAAGCGTGACCCGTGACGCGAGCGCTCGCCCGCGTAGCATGAAACGGCCCTTCGGGGCCGTTTTTCATTTGGCGCGCCGGCCTGCAAAAATTTTCATCGGCAAGCCTTGTAATCGCCTTGGCCGACCTCATGTATGGGTCACCGCAAGGTTTCTGGGCATTTGCCCCAGACAATACATGCGTGGCCCGCCCCGCGGTCCACGATCGGCTACGCCGAAAGCATCAACACGCCGGTAACGATACCGGCCGATGAAAACCACTATCAGGAGAGATCGACAATGAAGCTTCGTCCTCTGCATGACCGCGTCGTCATCCGTCGCAGCGAAGAAGAATCGAAAACCGCTGGCGGTATCGTTCTGCCAGGCTCGGCCGCTGAAAAACCCAACCGTGGCGAAATCGTCGCCGTGGGTACCGGCCGCATCCTGGACAACGGCGAAGTGCGCGCGCTGGCCGTGAAAGTGGGTGACAAGGTGGTTTTCGGCCCGTACTCGGGCAGCAACACTGTGAAAGTTGACGGCGAAGACCTGCTGGTAATGGCTGAGAACGAGATTCTCGCCGTTATCGAAGGCTGATCCGCTGGTTTCCCGTTACTCCAAAGTATTCAAGGATTAAACGATCATGGCTGCTAAAGACGTAAAATTCGGCGATTCCGCCCGTAAGAAAATGCTGGTTGGCGTCAACGTTCTGGCTGACGCGGTAAAAGCGACCCTGGGCCCGAAAGGCCGCAACGTGGTTCTGGCCAAGAGCTTCGGCGCGCCAACCATCACCAAAGACGGTGTTTCGGTTGCCAAGGAAATCGAACTCAAGGACGCCTTCGAGAACATGGGCGCCCAACTGCTGAAAGACGTGGCCTCCAAGGCTAACGACGAAGCGGGCGACGGCACCACCACCGCTACCGTTCTGGCTCAGGCCATCGTCAGCGAAGGCCTCAAGGCCGTTGCTGCCGGCATGAACCCGATGGACCTCAAGCGCGGTATCGACAAGGCCACCATCGCCATCGTCAAAGAGCTGAAGAACCTGTCCAAGCCATGCGCCGATTCCAAGGCCATCGCTCAGGTCGGTACCATCTCGGCCAACTCCGACACCTCCATCGGTGAAATCATTGCCGAAGCCATGGAAAAAGTCGGTAAAGAAGGCGTGATCACCGTCGAAGAAGGCTCGGGCCTGGAAAACGAACTGTCGGTTGTAGAAGGCATGCAGTTCGACCGTGGCTACCTGTCCCCTTACTTCGTCAACAAGCCGGACACCATGGTTGCCGAGCTCGACGGCCCGCTGCTGCTGCTGGTCGACAAGAAGATCTCCAACATCCGCGAACTGCTGCCAGTACTGGAAGCCGTTGCCAAGGCCGGTCGTCCGCTGCTGATCGTGGCTGAAGACGTCGAAGGCGAAGCGCTGGCTACCCTGGTGGTCAACAACATGCGCGGCATCGTGAAAGTGGCTGCGGTCAAGGCACCTGGCTTCGGCGACCGCCGCAAGGCCATGCTGCAGGACATCGCCGTCCTGACCGGCGGTACCGTGATCTCCGAAGAAATCGGCCTGAGCCTGGAGTCGACCACCCTGGAGCACCTGGGCAACGCCAAGCGCGTGACCCTGTCCAAGGAAAACACCACCATCATCGACGGTGCTGGCGTTGAAGCCGACATCGAAGCACGCGTCAAGCAGATCCGTGCCCAGATCGAAGAGACTTCCTCGGACTACGACCGTGAAAAACTGCAAGAGCGTCTGGCCAAGCTGGCTGGCGGTGTTGCCGTGATCAAGGTCGGTGCCGGCACCGAAGTTGAAATGAAAGAGAAGAAAGCCCGCGTTGAAGACGCTCTGCACGCTACCCGCGCAGCCGTCGAAGAAGGCGTGGTACCTGGCGGTGGCGTGGCGCTGGTTCGCTCGCTGCAGGCCATTGCCGAGCTCAAGGGCGACAACGAAGACCAGAACGTGGGTATCCAGTTGCTGCGTCGCGCCGTCGAGTCCCCACTGCGCCAGATCGTTGCCAACGCCGGCGACGAGCCAAGCGTGGTAGTCGACAAGGTCAAGCAAGGTTCGGGCAACTTCGGTTACAACGCTGCTACCGGCGAGTACGGCGACATGATCGAAATGGGCATCCTGGACCCTGCCAAGGTGACCCGTTCGGCTCTGCAGGCCGCGGCCTCGATCGGTGGTCTGATGATCACTACCGAAGCCATGGTTGCCGATGCGCCTGAAGACAAGGCTGCCGGTGGCATGCCTGACATGGGCGGCATGGGTGGCATGGGCGGCATGGGCGGCATGATGTAAGCCAGCCTTACCCGCTTGAAGAAGAGCCCCGCCTTGTGCGGGGCTTTTTTATGTCTGGCAGAAACCCTTCGCCAGCAAGGCTGGCTCCTACAGACGTTCAGCGAATCCTGTAGGTGCCAGCCTGGCTGGCGAAGCGGCCAGTGACGGCTTGCGATACAACACCAGCCAGTAGCACCCCAACCCGATCAGCCAGCAGAACACCGCTGTCCACACATTGTGCGAAAAGAAGTGGGCGCCCTGCAGCATCCTGCCCACCGAAAACACCACCCCCAGGCCAAAGGCGAACACCAGCGCGGCCTTGGCCAGGCGTGGCTTGCGATCACGCAGGACAAAAAACAGCGCAAACAGGGTAAACCCCGTGGCCGCATGCCCGCCCGGCCAGCAGCGCCCTGGCTTGTCGGTGGCGGGGCGGGCCTCTAACAGCTTGCTGTAGGTTTCCTGGCCGCCGAATTCGCTCAGGCTCCAGGGGCACTGCACCGCCGTCGCGGCCTTGAGCGGCGTCACGAAGCCGGTCGACAGGCCCATCGCCAGCACCAGGCAACCCAGTTCCCGGCGCCAGCTCTTGAGGCGCTGCAGCACAAAGCTGGCGGCAAAGCCGACGATGGCCAGCACCGCGAACAGGATGACCAGCTCCTTGGCGCGGTCATGCAGGATGTCTTCGAGAAAATAGCTGTGACGACCGATGAACTGGCCCGCCTGCGGGTCGAACGCGAGGTTGGCCAGGGCCATGTCCAGGTCGGTCAGCTCCAGCAGGATCAGGCACACGGCGGTCAGCAGCGGAATGCCCAGGGCAATCCACAGGTTCAGCGGGCGGGACGCGGGCAAAGGGGGAATGGCAGGCATGGCAGGGTCCAGGCAGGCAATGGAAACTGCCGATTGTGTGCCGGCGCGCCTACGCTATGTGTGAAGCTGGGGTGAAAAAAATGTCAGTTGCGATTAAATCCATGCGGCGCTGGCGGGGCCTGGACGATGGCCTTAAGCTGCGCCTGCCAAGCAGGCAAACGAGGACGGGGGAGAGGTACCGATGCGAATTCTACTGGTTGAAGACAACCGCGATATCCTGGCCAACCTGGCCGATTACCTGGGCCTCAAGGGCTACACCGTCGACTGCGCCCAGGACGGCCTGTCGGGCCTGCACCTGGCTGCCACCGAGCACTACGACCTGATCGTGCTCGACATCATGCTGCCCGGCATCGACGGCTACACGCTGTGCAAGCGCCTGCGCGAGGATGCCCGGCGCGATACCCCGGTGATCATGCTGACCGCCCGCGACCAGCTCGACGACCGCCTGCAGGGCTTTCGCTCCGGCGCCGACGACTACCTGCTCAAGCCGTTCGCCCTGTCGGAACTGGCCGCCCGCATCGAAGCGGTGCTGCGCCGGGCCCAGGGCGGTGGCCGGCGCAGCCTGAACGTCGGCGACCTCAGCTACGACCTCGACACCCTGGAGGTCACCCGCCAGGGCAAGTTCCTCAAGCTCAACCCGGTCGGCCTCAAGCTGCTTGCAGTGCTGATGCAGAAGAGCCCCCACGTGCTGCGCCGCGAGGTACTGGAAGAAGCCCTGTGGGGCGACGACTGCCCCGACAGCGACAGCCTGCGCAGCCACGTCCACCAGTTGCGCCAGGTGATCGACAAGCCATTCGACAAGCCCCTGCTGCATACCGTGCACGGTGTTGGCTATCGACTGGCCGAGGGTCGTGATGGAGTTTAAGCAAAGCCTTGCCCAGCGCATCATCATCGCCTTCGCGCTGATGAGCGCGCTGGTGGCCGGGGCCTTCGCCTTCGGCATCGTGGCCACCGTGCACCTGGTGGAAGAGCGCCTGATCTCCTCGGTACTGGGGGGCGACCTCAAGCGCATGCTGCTGATGGACAGCGTATCGGAGTGGAGCCACCGCCCGCGGCCCGACCAGTTGTTCTACTACAGTGGCGGGCGCGACGACTTCGACCTGCCCAAGGACCTGCGTCACCTCACCCCGGGGTTTCACGAAGTGTTTCGCGAGCACCTGTCGTACCACGCCATGGTCGAGGTGGTGGACGGGCGGCACTACGTGCTGCTGCAGGACCAGAGCGATTTCGAAGAACGCGAGCGTGTGCTGTTCGCCGTGGTGGTGGTGGGCTTCGTGCTCAGCCTGGCACTGGCGGTGTTCCTCGGCTGGGTGCTGGCACGGCGGGTGATGGCCCCGGTGATCCGGCTGGCGCGCCAGGTGCGCCACCGCGACCAGTTGCTGGGCCTGGCGCCGCCCCTGGCGCCGGACTACGCGGCCGACGAAGTGGGGCAACTGGCGGTGGCCTTCGACGCCACCCTGGGGCGCCTGCGTGATGCACTGACCCGCGAGCGGCTGTTCACCAGCGATGTCAGCCATGAACTGCGCACGCCCCTGATGGTGCTGGCCAGCTCGTGCGAGCTGCTGCTGGAGAACCCGGCCATCGACAATCGCGCCCGCGCCCAGGTCGAACGCATTTCGCGGGCCACCGAAGAAATGCGCGAGCTGGTGCAGACCTTCCTCATGCTCGCCCGCGCCCAGCGCGACGAGGGTGCCGTCGCTTCGCGGGCAAGCCTGCGTGAGGTGGGCAACGAACTGATCGGCGTCTGGCGCGACACCATCGAGCAGAAGGGGCTGACCCTCACCTACCACGACACCGGCGCGCTGCCGACCCTGTACAACGCCACGTTCCTGCAATCGGTGATGGGCAACCTGCTGCGCAATGCGGCGCACTACACCGACCAGGGGTACATCCGCCTCACCCTGGAGCCCGATGGCTTCACCGTCGAGGACAGCGGCGTGGGAATTCCCGAGGAGCATCGCGAGGCCATGTTCCAGCCGTTCGTGCGCGGCGGCGAAAAACGCGGGGAGGGGCTCGGGCTGGGCCTGTCGCTGGTGCAGCGGATCTGCGAGGACCAGGGCTGGAGCGTCAGCCTGAGCGCCGCCGAGCCCCATGGTTGCCGGTTCCATGTGAAATTGGGCACGGCCGGGTCGCAGGCCCCCGGAAACACCTTGTAACTTACCGACGCAACCTGACATTTTTTTCACGTTCGCATGACCTGACGCCAACGTCGCCCTGCTTAAGGTAGGCGGCATTGGAGTCAGGAGATGCACCATGCGCAGTCCCATCAAGCTCAAGTTTTCCGAGAAGTACGACGAGCAGCACGCTCAACAGTACCTGCACAAGCACCAGGACGGCATTGCCCGCCGCTTGTCCCACCAGCGTGACGAGCAATTGGCCCGGCGTGCCCTGGCGCTGGCCGGGGAGCCTGGCCTGGTGCTGGACCTGCCCAGCGGTGCCGGCCGTTTCTGGCCGCTGCTGGCCGAAAAGGCCAACCGCGTGATCATCGGCGCCGACAATTCCGCCGCCATGCTGCAGATCGCCTGCGGGTCGCAACCGGCAGAAGTGGTCAAACGGGTACGGCCCTTGCAGACATCAGCCTTCGCCATCGATCTGCCGGACAACGCGGTAGACAGCATTTTCTGCATGCGGCTGTTCCACCACATTGGCGAAGCGGCCCATCGCAAGGCGATTCTTTCGGAGTTTCAACGGGTTAGCCGCGACAGCGTGATCATCTCGTTGTGGGTGGACGGCAACATCAAGGCCTGGCGGCGTAAGCGCCTGGAAGCACGCCGTAACAACGGGCAGGCCGATGGCAGTTACCAGAACCGTTTTGTGTTACCAGCTGCTACGGTTGAACAGGAGTTCGAGGCCGCAGGTTTCCGTATTCAGGAACGAATGGACTTTTTGCCGTTCTATGCGATGTGGCGAGTTTACGTATTGCGCAAGGGGTGAAGGAATGGCTGTGGAAGGAACGGGCGGTACGGCGGTCTCGGATCAATTCGATTACTTCTGGCAGCGCCAGGGCGAATGGGTGGAGGCACCCAACCAGCGGCGTGGCGGCGAAAGCGGCGTGCAGCGCCTGAGCGACGAGACGGGCCATCTGCTGTATGCCAAGCGCCAGGTCGGGCATATCTACCGCAGCCTGCTGCACCCCTTCGGTCGCCCCACGGTATTGCGTGAGTTCGCTGCCCTGAGCAGTTTCGAGCAGTTGGGCGTGCGGGTGCCGCATATCGTCTATTGCGGCGTGGAGCGCGATGCCCAGCACCAGTGGCGGGCGCTGCTGGTCAGCGAGGCGCTGGATGGTTTCGAGGAGATCGACCTGTGGTACGCCGGCGGCGGGCGCGAGCAGCACGGCGAGGCGCTGCACGACCGGGTGCTCGAGGACCTGGCCGGCAACCTGGCGCGCATGCACCGCGGGCACTGGCAGCATGGCTGCCTGTACAGCAAGCATATTTTCGTGAAGGTGACCGGCGAGGGCGCGGATGCGCGTGCCGAGGTCGCCTTGCTGGACCTGGAGAAGTGCCGCCGGCGCATCAGCTGCCAGCGTGCGGCCGCCAATGACCTGAAGCAACTGCGCCGCCATTCGTCGTGGGACGATGCGGACTGGAAGAAGTTGCTCTACTTTTACGAAGTGGCGTTTGGCAGCGCTGTCAAAGGTTTAGAGCAATGAAACTAGAAATAGCACGAGGTTTGTTTCTGCTTGTGGCGTTGGCGGTGGCTTCGGTGGCTTTCGCCGCGTGGGAGGAGCCGCGTCCGCAGGTGCTCAGTTCCATCGACCTGGGCGCGCAGTGTCCGCTGCCACGGACGGCCAAGCCGGTCGTCACGGCGCAACCGGACCATGACCTGCTGTTGTTCCTGTTCGGCATGAGCCGGGGGCTGCGCTCCAACGGGTGATGAAGTGTATCGACGCGGGTCAAGCCCGCTCCCACAGGGTTGCAGTGATCCTTGCGGGAGCGGGCTTGACCCGCGATGCGTTCAACTCGATTCCAGCGCCGTACTTGGCATTTCCTTCCTGGCCAGCAACGTATACACGCACGGCAACACGAACAACGTGAACAGCGTGCCCACCGACATCCCGGTGGCGATCACCATGCCGATGTCGAACCGACTCACCGCCCCGGCGCCCGTCGCCAGTATCAGCGGCACCATGCCGAATACCATCGCCGCCGTGGTCATCAGCACCGGCCGCAGGCGTATCGCTGCCGCTTCCTCTACGGCATCCCGCGCAGTCAGCCCCCTGTGCAGGCGCAACTGGTTGGCGAACTCGACGATCAGGATGCCGTGCTTGCTGATCAGCCCGATCAGCGTCACCAGCCCCACCTGGGTGTAGATGTTCATGCTCGACCACCCCAGAAACAGCGGAATCAATGCTCCACAGATCGACAGGGGCACCGTCACCAGGATCACCAGCGGGTCGCGGAAACTCTCGAACTGCGCCGCCAGCACCAGAAAGATGATCGCCAGCGCCAGGCCGAAGGTCACCCACAGCGCACTGCCTTCCTGCACGAACTGACGTGCCTGCCCGCTGTAGTCGAAGGCGAAGCCTGCCGGTGCCTCCTGCTGGGCGATGCTGCGCACCGTCTCCAGGGCCTCGCCCATGCTCACCAGCGGGAAGCCCTGGATGATCGCCGAGTTCAGCTGCTGGAACTGGTTGAGCTGGCGCGGCCGCGCGCGGTCGCTGACGCTGATCAGGGTCGACAGGGGCAGCATCCGGCCCTGCTCGTTCTTCACGTAGTAGTTGTTCAGCCAGCCGGGGTTGTCGCGGTAGGCCTGCTCGACCTGGGCGATCACCTTGTAGCTGCGCCCCTCGATGGTGAAGCGGTTGATCTCGGCCTCGCCCAGCAGCGTGGCCAGGGTGCCGCCCAGGGCATCCATCGACACCCCCATCTGCGCCGCCTTGGCCCGGTCGATATCCACCACCACCTCCGGCTTGTCGAATGCCAGATCGATGTCCAGGAAGGCGAACTTGCCCGAGGCCTGGGCGCGGTCCTTGACCCGCTGCGCCACTTCCAGCAACGACACGTAGTCATTCGGCGTGTTGATCACGAAGGCAAATGGCAGGCCTTCGCCGGTGCCCGGCAGGGAGGGCAGGTTGAAGCCGAAGATCTGCAGGCCGCTGATGGTCGCCAGCTTGGCCTGCACCTCGGGAAGCAACTCCATCTGGGTGCGGCTGCGCTGGTTCCACGGCTTGAGCAGAAAGCCGCCGATGCCCGATTGCACGCCGTTGAAGCCGTTGATCTGGAACGAGGAGTAGTACTCGGGGAATGACTTGAAGATCGTGATGAACTCGTCGGTGTAGGCGTTCAGGTAATCGAGGTTGGCCGGTTGCGGGGCGGTGGCCATCATGAAGATGATGCCCTGGTCTTCGTCCGGGGCCAGCTCGTTCTTGCTGAACATCAGAAACACCGGGATCAGGCACAGCACGATCAGGGCGAACACGATCACCACCGGCCGGGTCTCGAGGGTGCCGTGCAAAAGCGTCTGGTAGCGGCGCTTGAGCCGCTCGAACAGCTGGTCGAGACGATGGGCCAGGCCGCTGGGGTTCTGCTCCGGGCGCAGCAGCAGGGCACACATCATCGGCGACAGGGTCAGCGCGACGATGCCGGAAATCACCACGGCCCCGGCCAGGGTCAGGGCGAACTCCTTGAACAGGGCCCCGGTGAGGCCCTCTAGGAAACCGATGGGGGCGTACACCGCCGCCAGGGTGATGGTCATCGAGACCACCGGCATGGCGATCTCCCGGGCGCCTTCCAGCGCGGCGTCGAACGGCGTCTTGCCCTCCTCGATATGGCGGTGGATGTTCTCCACCACCACGATCGCATCGTCCACCACCAGGCCGATGGCCAGCACCATCGCCAGCAGCGTCAACAGGTTCAGCGAGTAGCCCATCAATTGCATGAAGAACAGCACGCCGATCATCGACAGCGGGATGGTGATCACCGGGATCAGCACCGAGCGCAATGCACCGAGGAACAGGAACACCACCACGATCACGATCAGCACCGCCTCGACCAGGGTCTTGACCACCTCGTCGATGGAGGCCTGGATGAACAGCGTGGCGTCATAGGCGATGGAGGCCTTGAGGTTGGGCGGCAACTGCGCTTCCAGCTCCGGCATCAGCTTGCGCACCTCCTTGATCACGTCCAGCGGGTTGGCGGCCGGGGTGGCCTTGATGCCGATGTACACCGACGGCGTGCCGTCGAACGAGCTGACCGTGTCGTAGTTCTCCGCGCCCATCTCCACCCGTGCCACATCGCCCAGCAGCACGCGGCTGTCGCCCTTGGTCTTGAGCGGGATGGCGGCGAAGGCTTCGGCCGACTTGAGTTCGGTGGTGGCGTTGATGCTGGTGACCACGTACTGGCCCTTGACCTCGCCGGCGGCGGACAGGAAGTTGTAGCGGCGCACCGCGGCAGTCACATCGCCGGCGCTCAGGCCGTAGCCGGCCAGCTTCACCGGGTCGATCCACAGGCGCATGGCGAACACCTGGTTGCCGAGAATCTCGGCTTCGGCCATGCCGGGCAGGGTGGCGAGCTTGGGCTGGATCACCCGCGACAGGTAGTCGGTGATCTGCGGGTTGCTCAGCTCCTTGCTGTAGAAGCTGATGTACATCAGCGCCGAGGCATCGGCGGCCTCCTTGCTCAGCACCGGGTCCTCGGCGTCCTGGGGCAGCTTGTTCTTGACCTCGTTGGCCTTGGCCAGCAGCTCGGTGAACAGCCGGTCGCTGTCGGAGCCGATGCGCGCGTAGATCGAGATCACCGAAAAATTCTGCCGGCTCACCGAGGTCATGTAGTCGATGCCTTCGGCACTGGCCAGGCTCTGCTGCAGGGGCTGGGTGATGTAGCCCTGGATGGTTTCGGCGTTGGCCCCTGGGTAAGCGGTGGTCACCGTGATCAGGGCGTTTTCCATTTGCGGGTACTGGCGGATCGGCAGTTTGCTCCAGGCCTGGAACCCCAGCAGCACGATCAGCAGGCTGACCACGCTGGCCAGCACCGGGCGACGGATGAACGGGTCGGTAAAGGCCATGGCGGTTCCTTGGTCAGTCGGCGCCGGGCTGGCTGGTCGGTTCGGCTTGCAGGGTCTTGTCGGCGCTCAGGGTGACGGCAGCGCCCTGGGTCAGCTTCAACTGGCCGGCGGTGACCACCGTTTCGCCGGGCGTGAGGCCCTTGGCGATCACCACCAGGCCGTCGCGGCGCTCGCCGGTCTCGACGAAGCGCCGCTCGGCGATCAGTTGCGGCTGGCCATCGGCCGTGGTCTGCACCTTGCCGTCTTCGGACTTTTGCGGCACGGCGACATACACCGAGTTGCCATAGAGGGTGTAGGTGACGGCGCTCTGCGGCACCACCACCGCGTTGCGCGGGTTGGGCAGCAACACCTGCAGGCTGGCGAACATGCCCGGCAGCAACGTGCCGTCGGGGTTGGCCAGGGTGGCGCGCACCTGCAGGTTGCGGGTGGTGTCGTCGACCTTGGGGTTGATCGCGCTGAGGGTGGCGGTGAAGCTGCGATGCGGGTAGGCGGCCACCGAGACCAGCGCCTGCTGGCCGAGGCTGAGGTTGGGCAGCGCCTGTTCCGGCACGAAGAAGTCGACATACAGGCTGCTCAGGTCCTGCAGGGTGGCGATCACAGTGCCGCTGGCCAGGTAGCTGCCCAGGTCGACCTGGCGGATACCGATGGTGCCGGTGAACGGCGCGTTGATGCTCTTTTTCGCCAGGGATGCCTTGAGTTGCGCCACTACCGCCTGGTTGCGCAGCAGTTGGGCGCGCAGGCGGTCGAATTCGCCCTTGGAGATGGCCTGGCTGCCGACCAGCTGGCTGCCTCGCTGATAATCCACCTGGGCCAGCCCGAGGTCGGCCTGGGCGGTGCCGAGCAGGGCCGTCTCCACGTCGCTGTCCAGCTGCAGCAGCAGTTGCCCGGCCTTGACCTGCTGGCCGGATTCGAAGTGCAGGGCCTTGACCGTGCCGGCGATCTCCAGGCTCAGGTCCACCCCTTGCAGGGCCTTGAGGCTGCCCACGGCGGGCAGGCGGCTTTGCCAGGGCTGCTCGCGCGCCTCGGCGGCGGCGACGCTGACCGGCGGCTTGGGCGCGGAGAACTGCTGGATCTGGCGGTAGATGGACAAACCCTTGTAGCCGCCCAGGGCCAGCACCAGCAGCAGGACGATACCCAGCATGATGAGCATGCGACGGCGCAGCATGGACCAGCTCCCTGGAAGCGTTGTTGCGCAAGTCTAGTCGGTCGCGGCGCAGGGAGCGGTGTGCTGGTTCGGTATATTTTATGTTGTCTGTACCGACGTCATCGCGGGTCAAGCCCGCTCCCACAAGGTTCCAGGTGTTCCCTGTGGGAGCGGGCTTGACCCGCGATTGCTATATCAGATCAGGTGCAGATGGTTGTCCCACAACCCCGAAGGCAGTTGCAGCGGTTGCCCCACCAGCGCTGCCTTGCGGCAGTCGTACAGCCGGCAACGCCCTTGCCCGGAGGTCACCACAAAGCCATCGGCCACTGCGCCCACGCCCGCGCAGTCCGGCATCGGCGCATCCAGCTTCACCTCGGCACTGTCCAGGTCCCAGATGAACAGGCGGTTGGCCCGTGGCGCGGTCATCGCCACCAGTCGCAGCTCGCTGTGCACCGCCACGCTGGCGGTGTACTGGGCCATGGACTGCAACTGGCGCTCCGGCACCGGGAAGGCCACGAACGGCTGCCCCGGACGCTTGATCGCCAGCAATTCGGCGGTTTCTTCCGAGCCGCCCATGAACTGCTGGCACGCCAGCACGGTGCCGTCGTCGGCAATCGCCAGGTGGCGCACGCTGTTCATCTGCTGGCTCAGGGTTTCCTTGCTCAGCAGGGTGCCGTCGCGCTGCATCAGCACCAGGCTGGGCTGCATCGCATCCAGGTTCATCTCCACCCGGCTCTCGGCTTCGGTGCGGATACCGCCATTGGCCACCACCAGGGTCTCGCCGTCAGGCAGCCACGACACCTGGTGCGGGCCGATGCCGTGGGTCGGGATTTCCGAATGATGGGCCAGGCGTTCGCCTTCGAAGCGGTACACACCCAGCACGCCACGGCCCGGATCGGTGGTGTCGTTCTCGGTGGCGTACAGCCATTCGCCGCCCTTGTGGATCACCGCGTGGCCATAGAAGTGCCGGTTCGGCTGCGAGGCCAGGGTCTGCAGCAGACGCCCGTCGCGCAGGTCGATCAGGTAGCTCTCGGTGCCGGGGCGGCGCGCCACGAACAGCGCGATCGGCCGCTCGGGGTGGTTGATGATGTCGTGGCAGCGCAGGCCGACCTGGGTGGCGAACACCTGGGTGCCGTCCAGGCGATAGCCCACGGCATAGTGCTTGCCGTCGGCATCGTCACGGGCCGACAGCAGCAGCGGCTGCTGGCCCTTGCTGCGCCACAGGGTCCAGCCACCCAGGGTCAGGGCGCTGAGCAGCACGCTACCGAGTTTGAGGGCCTGGCGTCGCAACATGATCAGTCACCGTCGTTGGCATTGAAGCCCAGCTGGATGTTCAGCGCCTTGGCCAGTTCACCTTCATGCAGGCGGTGAACCACGTTCAGGCTGTCGTAGAAGGCGTTCAGTTGCTCGCGGCCGGCATCGTCCTGGAGCATTTCGCCCAGGGGCCGGTCGATCGCCTTCAGTTGCTTGAGGGCATCAGCATAGGCCGCGTCGATCTTGTCGGCCAGGGCCTTCTGGTCCTTGCCCAGCAGGCCGCGCAGGCCCTGGTTGTCGACCCCGACCCACACGGTCTGGGCGGCGATCAGGCTGGCTTCCAGGCTCTTGAGCGAGGAGTGGCTGCGCCAGGCTTCAGCCTGCAGCGGCTGCGGGATGCCCTTGCTCAGGCGACCCATCGGCGTGCCGAGCTTCTTCTTCAGGGTGTCCAGCGCGGTGACCTGGGCGCGCAGCAGGTCGGCGATCGCCTCATGGGAGTCGGCGTAGCGCTGGTTGGGGAACTTGGTCATCTGCGCCAGCATGCCGTCGGTGCTGTTCCAGCCCTTGAGGATCTCTTCGGCGAGGTTCTTCTGGTGTTCGCCGATGGCCACCAGCAGCGGGCAATAACGGGCCTTCTGTTCGGCGGTGGCGACGTCCGGCTTGCTGTCGAACAGGATGTACTCGTAGGCCGACAGGCCGCGCACCACGACGCTGGACTTGGCCACGGTCTCGGCATCCACCGGCTTGTCGCCGTTGACCAGTTGCTCGACCTGACGGCCCACCAGGTTCTTCTTGTCGGGCCAGAACTGCACCTGCCAGGCGCGGTTGCCCTCGGCCAGCGGGCCGATCAGCAGCGGTTGCAACTCGGCCCAGGCTTTTTGTGCGTGCAGGAAGTCGGCGCGTGCGGTGGCCAGGTCGGCCTTGCCTTCGCAGAAGGCCAGGGCGCTGACGGCCAGCTGGCGGTCGGCTTCGACCCAGCGGCTGTAGGTCGGCAGGATCACCTGCTTGGCGATCGCGGCAGAGGTCACGGCCTGCGGGTCCTGCGGCGAGCAGGCGCCCAGGGCGATGGCGGCGAGGCTGGTGAACAAAAGCTTGGGACGGAACATGTCCGGCTCCTTCTCTAGAGTGAGTTCAGGAACGCCAGCAACGCGGCGCGTTGCTCGGCATTGAAGGTCAAGACGTGCTGGCGCGCAGGCTCGGCTTCGCCGCCGTGCCAGAGC
Source organism: Pseudomonas sp. S12(2018) (assembly GCF_024355235.1). Classification (NCBI taxonomy): domain Bacteria; kingdom Pseudomonadati; phylum Pseudomonadota; class Gammaproteobacteria; order Pseudomonadales; family Pseudomonadaceae; genus Pseudomonas; species Pseudomonas sp. S12(2018). The sequence goes on along the minus strand of NZ_QLAD01000001.1, from coordinate 591,817 downwards.
ACGGCCTCGAGCAGGTTGCGGGCGCGCCCGTCATGCAGAAACTGGGTATGGCCACTGACGGTCTGATTCAGGCCGATGCCCCACAGCGGCGCGGTGCGCCAGTCCTGGCCACCGGCGGCGAATTCGCTGCGGTTGTCGGCCAGCCCCGGGCCCATGTCGTGCAGCAACAGGTCGCTGTAGGGGCGGATGGTCTGGTTGGCCAGCTCCGGCTCGGCGGCATTGGCCGAGGTGGTGAATGTGGGGGTGTGGCAGCCCTGGCAGCCGGCCTGGAAGAACAGGTTCTTGCCAGCCAGCACCTGGGGCGAATCGACGTCCTTGCGTACCGGCACCGCCAGGTTGCGGGTGTAGAACAGCACCAGGCGCAGGATGTTGTCGCTGACCTCCTGCTCGCCATCGGCGCCGTTGCCATTGGGCTGGGCCAGGCAATCGAGCTGCGCCGGGGTGCAGTCGTCGCGCGGCACCAGGCTGCTGGTCAGGCCCATGTCGCTGGAGAACGCATGGGCGTTCTGCTGGTTGAGGTTGGGTTGCCCGGCCTTCCAGCCGAAGCGGCCAAGTACCTGCTTGCCCTGGGCGTCGTCCCATACCAGGTTGGGCCGGCCACGAATGCCGGTGCCGTTGCGCCCCTCGGGGTCGGCGTTGGCCAGGATGGCCTCATCAGGGATGGCCTCGAGCAGGCCCAGGCCGATCATCGGCGGCGCGACGCGTGCCGAGAAGCGTGTGTCGGGGTGCATCGGGCCGTAGCCAAGCTGGGTGATCTGCAGTTGCGGCTTGCGCAGTTCGACCTGGGTGCCGTCCTTGAAGGTGACGTTCACCGGGGTGTAGCTGACCCGCACCTTGCCCTCGGGGGCCACGCCGGGCACGGCCATGTCCTGCAACTGCCCGCCATAGACCGGCTCGGGCACGATGCCCAGTTGCTCGATGACCTTGGCGTATTCGGGCTGGTCGGGGATCGACAGGCGCACCAGCATCGATACCGCGTTTTTGGCGCCCTCTGCGGGCGGGTGCCCGCGCCCGTCGCGAATATGGCAGTTCTGGCAGGCGTTGGTGTTGAACAGCGGGCCCAGGCCATCGCGTGCGGTGGTGGTGGACGGGGCGATCACCCACGGGCTGCGGAAGAAGCTGTTGCCCACGCTGAAGTCCAGGCGCTGGCTCGGGGTGAGGTTGGCCGAGGGCATGGAGTAGGCGTTGCGGTCGCGCTTGTTCACGGTGGTGCTGCCACCGGCACGCGCCTCGCCAGGTTCGGCCTTGGTGAAACGCGGGGCGTCGTCACAGGCGCTCAGGGCCAGGGCCAGCAGCAGGGGAAGGGCGCGGTGAAGCGGAGCGGGCATCGAGAATCCTGAATGGCTAGCGTAAAACCGGCGTGCAAGCTTAGCAGGCGCGGGGGATATGAATAAGAGGGATTTGCGTTTGCTGGATGAAATCTGCTTCAGCTTCCAGCGAAGAGGTCCCACAAAAAAAGGCGACCCGAAGGCCGCCTCTGTTTCAGCACGCTACCACTCAGAACTCGTGGTCAGCGGTGTCCGGGTTCAGGTCGGTGATGCCCAGTTTGCCCGCAGCCTGTTCGATGGCACCGGTCTGCTTGACCAGCGCGGCGATGGCGTCACGCACGATCTGGTTGCCCGCAGCGTTGTCGGCAGCGATCAACTGGTCGTAGTGCTCACCCTTGAGGGCGTGGTCGACCATCACCTGGATCTTCGCCTCGGTGGCTTCCAGATCGGCCTTCAGGGTGTTGTCGGTGGCCGGATCGACCTTGGCCACCAGCGACGACAGGCTCGGGCCGCTCAGCTTGGTGCCGTCGGTGCGGGTGTACTCGCCCAGGTAGACGTTGCGGATACCCTTGGCGTCGTAGAAGTGCGAGTAGTGAGTATTGTCGCTGAAGCAGTCCTGCTCGTCCTCAGGCGAGTTGGCTTCCAGCGAGACCTTCATGCGCTCGCCCGCCAGTTCGCCCAGCGACAGGCTGCCCATGCCGAACAGCATCTTGCGCAGGCCGTTGGCGACAGGTTCTGCCTCCAGGGTGGCGCGATAGTTGTCGGCCACTGCCGGCTTCCAGTTGCCGACCATTTCTTCCAGATCGTTGACCAGCAGCTGGGTCACGGCCTTGAGGTAGGCACGACGACGCTCGTTGTGACCGCCGGTGGCGCCTTCGCCTTGCAGGTAGTCCGAGGCAGGGCGGTTGCCGGCGCCCGGGCCGGTGCCGTTGAGGTCCTGGCCCCACAGCAGGAATTCGATGGCGTGGTAGCCGGTGGCGACGTTGGCTTCCGAACCGCCCAGCTCGTTCAGGCTGGCCAGCTTCTCGGGGGTCAGGTCCTTGACGTCGACCTTGTCTTCGCCCACCTGGATCTCGGTGTTGGCGATGATGTTGGCGGTGGCGGCCGGGTTGCCCAGGGCGTGTTCATAGCTCTTGTCGACGTAGTCGATCAGGCCTTCGTCCAGCGGCCAGGCGTTCACCTGACCTTCCCAGTCGTCGATGATGGTGTTGCCGAAGCGGAACACTTCGCTCTGCAGGTACGGTACACGGGCGGCTACCCAGGCAGTCCTGGCGGCGGCCAGGGTGTCGGGGTCGGGCTTGGCAAGGAAGGCATCGACTGCGGTCTGCAGGGTCTTGGCGGTGCTCAGCGAGTCGCTGTACACGGCATACACCATCTCGGCGTAGTGCTTGACCACCGCCTGGGCGGCGGCTTCGTCGACGGCCCCGGACGCCTGGGTGGTGCTGGCGGCAGCAGGTGCGGCGGCCTGTGGTGCGGCGGCCTTGTCCTTGTCATCGCCGCAGCCGGCGAGGGAGATGGCAATGGCCAGCAGACTGGCGGTGGCCAGAGGCATACGAATCATGGGCTATTCCTGCGTCGAGAGGTTGAACAGGCGTGCAGCCGCACGCAAAGGTGCAACATAATGCGAAAGATATGCATTTTCTGTAAAGAGGTTCCCACGTAAAAATTCAAATGCTGTTCACGCTGCCCTTGGCGGCAGCGTCACTCACAGAATCGATACCTGGTTGCGTTGCGCTGCTTTGAGGAAGGCGGTCAGCTCGCGTGCCGGCAGCGGCTTGCTGTAGTGGTAGCCCTGACCTTCATGACAGCCCTGGGCAATGATGTAGGCTTCCTGCTCGGCGGTTTCCACGCCCTCGGCGATCACCTGCATGCCCAGGCTCTTGCCCAGCTGGATGATCGCGCGAACGATGGTGGCGTCGTCGTCATCGTCGAGCAGGTCCTGCACGAAGCTCTTGTCGATCTTGATCTTGTCCAGCGGCAGCGACTTGAGGTAGCTGAGCGAGGAGTAGCCGGTGCCGAAGTCGTCGATCGCAATCAGCGCGCCGGAGCGGCGCAGGCTCAGCAGGTGCTGGGCGGCAGTGCTGATGTCTTCCATCAGGCCGGTCTCGGTCACTTCCAGTTCCAGGCTGCGCGGCGGCAGGCGGTAGATCTGCAGCAGGTTGTTGACCACCCGGGGCAGCTCGCTGTGGTGCAGTTGCACGGTCGACAGGTTGACTGCCATGCGCAGGTCGCTGAAGCCCTGGTCGTGCCATTCGCGCAGTTGCCGGCAGGCCTGGTCGAGCACCCATTCGCCGATCACGATGATGTTGCCGTTCTGTTCGGCCAGCGGTATGAACTGATCGGGCGGAACCATGCCCAGCTCCGGGTGCTGCCAGCGCAGCAGCGCCTCGACGCCCACCACGCGGTGGTCGCGGTAGCTGATCTGCGGTTGGTAAACCAGGTACAGCTGATTGCGCGGCAGGGCTTCGCGCAGGTCCTTTTCCAGCTCGCGGCGCCGGCGCATCTCGCTGTCGACGCTGGCGATGTAGAACTGATAGCGGTTGCGCGAACGGCTCTTGGCCAGGGTCATGGTCTGTTCGGCCTTTTGCAGCAGCTTCTCGGTGCTGTCGCCGTCTTCGGGGAACAGGGTGATGCCGATGGTGGCGCGCAGTCGGATCTCCTGATGGTCCAAGGCGAATGGCGCTTCCAGGTCATCGAGAATGCTCTGGGCCAGCTCGGCAGCCTCGTAGGGTTGTTCGATGTCGGCCTGCACCAGCGCAAACTGGTCGCCGCCCAGGCGGGCGAGGGCACCCAGGCGACCGCTGTGGGCACGCAGGCGGTCGGCCAGGGCCAGCAGCAACTGGTCGCCGGCCTGGTAGCTGAATTGTTCGTTGATGCCCTTGAAGTCGTCCAGGCCTACGCACAGCACCGCAACCCGGCGCTGGAGGCGCCCGGCATCGACCAGGATCTTGTCCAGTTGCTGTTGCAATTGCTGGCGGTTGGGCAGGCCGGTGAGAAAGTCGTACTGGGCCATGCGCAGCAGGCTGTTCTCGGCCTCGTGGCGCAGGTGGGTGTTGCGTTCGATGGACGCCAGCAGTTGGTTGGCGGTGTTCACCCACAGGCCCAGTTCGTTCTTCTCGTGGCCCTTGAGCAGCGGCAGCTGATGCTGGCTGGGGCGGTCGGGGTTGATCTGGGTGAGGTTCTCGATGAGCTTGGACAGTGGCTTGGTCAGCAGCCAGTGGTAGACCAGGTACAGCACCAGGCCCATGGCCAGGGCGCGGAGCACGCCGGCAATGAAGATGATCACCGAATTGACCACGAAGCCCTGGCCGTAGGCGCCGGTGTCGAGGGTGATGCTCAGGTCGCCGTAGTATTCGCTGTAGGGCGCGCGGCCGACGAGCTGGGTGGTGTAGGTGCGTTCCTGGCCGAGGATCAGGTCGGTGAGCCAGCGGGTCGGCAGTTCCTGCAGAGGGCGCGACTTTTCTGCCAGCATGGTTTCGTTGGGGTGGCCGATGGAGGCCATGCGCACGGACTCATCCTGGAACAGCCCCTCGATGACCTGCATGCCCATTTCGCGGTCCAGGCTGTATACGGCCTGGGTGGAAGGGTCGCGGAACATGTCGAGGATTCGCTGGGCGTCGTTGGCGACAGCCTGGCGGGTCTTGTAGGCATCGAAGACGATCTGCGCACAGCTGAGTACCACGCCCACGGCCAGTGCCGAGAGCAGGACCACTCTGAGCAACTTGACCGACAAGCTGTTTTTGAGTTCCAGCTTCAATGGGGTTTCCTTAATCCATGCGCATGGCATCATTTTGCCATCATCTGTGGCAATCCACTATCGGCCGTTGGCAGGATTCATGATCCAGCGGTCACTGTATCGGTTGCCCGGCCTTGCGACTTGAGCGATGTACGACAAGTTTCCCAACGATTGATGTTAGCGCGGTATGGGGGGGCAGCAAGAGAGGGTGTTGGTGAAATTGGTTAAAAAAGGTTGGTGGGTGGGGTTTTGCTCTTTGCCGCTTTTTCGGCATAAAAAAACCCGGCCTGAGCCGGGTTTTTTCAGAAGCAGCACTTATGCAGTGAAGGTCTTGCCTTCGAACTGCTCAGCCACGAACTTCCAGTTGACCAGGTTCCAGAACGCCTCGACATACTTCGGACGCACGTTACGGTAGTCGATGTAGTAGGCATGCTCCCACACGTCGCAGGTCAGCAGCGGGGTGTCACCGCTGGTCAGCGGGTTGCCCGCACCGATGGTGCTGGCCAGCGCCAGGGAGCCGTCAGCTTTCTTGACCAGCCAGCCCCAACCGGAACCGAAGGTGCCAACCGACGTCTTGGTGAACTCTTCCTTGAACTTGTCGAACGAACCGAACGCGGCGTTGATGGCTTCAGCCAGCGAACCGGTAGGCTGGCCACCAGCGTTTGGCGCCAGGCAGTTCCAGTAGAAGGTGTGGTTCCAGACCTGAGCGGCGTTGTTGAAGATACCGCCCGAAGAAGTCTTGACGATCTCTTCCAGGGTCTTGCCTTCGAACTCGGTGCCTGGCACCAGGTTGTTCAGGTTCACGACGTAGGTGTTGTGGTGCTTGTCGTGGTGGTATTCCAGGGTTTCCTTGGAAATGTGCGGCTGCAGGGCATCGTGTGCGTAAGGCAGCGGCGGCAATTCAAAAGCCATGGTGATTCTCCTAATCAGGTCTGTTGCGGTGAGCGCAAGGCCGATCACGGGCGGCCGGAATGCATCGGCGAGTTTTTACTCTTTGCGACGCAGATTCGGGATCATAGCACCGGGCCCTGACCTAAACCACGCAACAAGTGTATGGAATAGAGGTTCCAGAGCCTTTGCCGACACCTGACGAACGGGTCAGCCCAGCGCCAGTTGCAACGCCACCGCAAACATCATCACCGCCACCATCAGGTCCAGCAGGCGCCAGGTGCCAGGCCGGGCCAGCCACGGCGCCAACCAGGCCGCACCCAGCGCCAGGGTGAAGAACCACAGCAGCGAGGCACTGGCCGCACCCGCCACGTAGGCACCCGGCACGCTTTGCTGCGCACCCAGCGAGCCGATCAGCAACACGGTATCCAGGTACACGTGGGGGTTGAGCAGGGTCACCGCCAGGGCGCTGAGCAACACCGCGCGACGCGAACGCTGACCCAGGCCCTCGCCCTGCTCCAGGCTCTGGCTGGAGCAGGCGCGGATCAGCGCCTTGCTGCCATACCACAGCAGAAACACCACCCCACCCCAGCGCGCGACCGCCAGCAGGGTCGGGTTCTGCGCCAGCACCGTGGCCAGACCGAACACGCCAAGCGCCACCAGCACCGCATCACAGAACACGCACAGTGCCGCCACCGGCAGGTGGTGCTCACGGCGCAGGCTCTGCGCCAGCACGAAGGCGTTCTGGGTGCCGATGGCCATGATCAGCCCGAAGGCGACCAGCAGGCCGTTGAGGTAGCTTTGCCACATGGGAGGTGCTCCGCGAAGCAGCCACACGGGCTGCCGAAAATACAGGGGGGATCGCTGGCTATTGTGCGGGCAGTGGGCGTATAAGAAAAACCAATAAACCTCATCCGGCATTAGGGAAACTGATGTTCGACTACAAGTTGCTTTCCGCCCTGGCGGCGGTGATCGAGCAGGGCGGTTTCGAGCGGGGCGCACAGTTGCTCGGGCTGTCGCAATCGGCCATTTCGCAACGCATCAAGCTGCTGGAGGCGCGCGTTGGCCAGCCGGTGCTGGTACGCGCCGCGCCGCCAGCGCCCACCGAGATCGGCAAGCGCCTGCTCAACCATGTACAGCAGGTGCGCCTGCTCGAGCGCGACCTGCAGCATCAGGTGCCGGCGCTGGACGATGGCGGCCAGCCCGAGCGTCTGCGGGTAGCGCTCAACGCCGACAGCCTGGCCACCTGGTGGGCGGCGGCGGTCGGGGCGTTCTGTGCGCAGGAGCGGGTGCTGCTGGAGCTGGTGGTGGAAGACCAGGAGGTGGGCCTCAAGCGCATGCGCGCCGGCGAAGTGGCGGCCTGCCTTTGCGCCAGCGAGCGACCGGTTGCCGGGGCGCGCAGCGAGCTGCTCGGCGCCATGCGCTACCGTGCGCTGGCCAGCCCCGACTTCATGGCGCGCCACTTTCCCCAGGGGGTAGAGGTGGCGCGCCTGGCCCGCACCCCGGCCGTGGTGTTCGGCCCGGACGATTTTCTGCAGCATCGCTACCTGGTGTCGCTGGGTATCGATGGTGCATTCCTGCATCACCTGTGCCCGTCTTCGGAGGGCTTTCTGCGCATGACCGAGGCCGGCGTGGGCTGGGGCCTGGTGCCCGAATTGCAGGCCCAGGCGCAACTGGCCAGCGGGCAGCTGGTGGAAATTCTGGCGGATAAGCCGATCGATGTGCCGCTGTACTGGCATCATTGGCGCAATGGCGGGCAATTGCTCGGCCAACTCACCGACCACCTGCGGCGCAGCGCCAGCAGTTGGTTGGTGCCGTGGTCGGGTTTGCCGGCGTCTGCATCATCTGCAAACAAGTAGGCGGAGTGCTTCATGCGAATTCTGGTCACCGGCGCAAGCGGCTTCATTGGCGGGCGCTTTGCACGCTTTGCCCTGGAGCAGGGCATGGAGGTACGGGTCAATGGCCGGCGGGCCGAAGGCGTCGAGCACCTGGTGCGCCGCGGCGCCCAGTTCATTCCGGGGGACCTGGGCGACCCGGAGTTGGCCCGGCGGGTCTGCCAGGGCGTCGAAACCGTGGTGCACTGCGCCGGTGCGGTGGGCAACTGGGGACGCTACCAGGACTTTCACCAGGGCAACGTGGTGGTCACCGAGAACGTGGTGGAGGCGTGCCTGAAGGAACACGTTCGTCGCCTGGTGCACCTGTCCTCGCCGTCGATCTACTGGAACGGGCGCTCGCGCCTGGGGGTGACCGAAGAGCAGGTGCCGCGGCGCCTGCACGATGCCTACGCGACCACCAAGTACCTGGCCGAGCAGAAGGTTTTCGGTGCCCAGGAGTTCGGCCTGGAAGTGCTGGCCCTGCGCCCGCGCTTCGTCACCGGGGCAGGGGATGTGAGCATCTTCCCGCGCCTGCTCAAGATGCAGCAGAAACGCCGTCTGGCGATCATCGGCAACGGCTTGAACAAGGTCGACTTCACCAGCGTGCAGAACCTCAACGAGGCGCTGATCAACGCGGTGCTGGCCGGCAACGACGCGCTTGGGCAGGCCTACAACATCAGCAACGGCCACCCGCTGCCGCTGTGGGACGTGATCAACTACGTGATGCGGCGCATGGACCTGCCCCAGGTCACGCGCTACCGCTCCAGTGGCCTGGCCTACAGCCTGGGCGCGCTGAACGAGGGGGCCTGCCTGCTGTGGCCGGGCCGTCCGCAACCGACCCTGTCGCGCCTGGCGGTGCAGGTGATGAACAAGGATTTCACCCTGGACATCAGCCGCGCCCGCCAGCAACTGGACTACCGCCCGCAGGTCAGCCTGTGGGCGGCGCTGGATGAATTCTGCGGCTGGTGGAAGGCCCAGCACGGCGGCCACTGACTTATACTGGCGCTCATTTGCACTCACGGCGGTTGATCCATGCGCAACGATGCTCACGACGATTTCGATGATGTACCCAGCCTCAAGGCCGGCGGTCGCGATGATGACGACTTTGCCCCGTCGCCAGGTGCACGGGTGGCCGCCGTGCGCGGCAAACCGCGCAAGCCGGCGGCCACCGGGCCGTTGTGGGCGCTGGTGGGCGCTTCGTTCATCGCCCTGGCCGGGCTTGGCTGGTGGAGCTTCCAGCAGATTTCGCTGATGGAGCAGCAACTGGTGGCCACCCAGGAAAGCTTTGCGCGCATCAGTGAAGAAGCTGCCGGGCGCCTGCAGGACATCAGCGGCAAGGTGGCGGCCAGCGAGTCGAGCGTCAGCACCGGCAGCGAGGCACTGAAGCTGCAGATAAAGCAGTTGCAGGCCAGCCTCGCCGAGCAGAGCAAGCAGCAGCAGGGCGTAGCCGGGCAGCAGGGTGACCTGGGCAAGCGGCTGGAGCAGGCCCTGGCGCAGGTTGGCGAGCAGCAGGCAACCAATGCCCAGTTGCAGGCGCAACTCAAGGCCGTGGCCACGGAGCTGGCAGCGGTGAAGGCGGCGCAGGCTGATACCGGCAAGGTCGATGCGCAGCTCAAGAGCCTGTCGACGGAGATTGCCGCATTGAAGAAGCAGGGGGATCCGGGGGCGGCGATCCAGCGCCTGGAACAGGACCTGATCGTGCTCAAGAGCGAGCAGGAGAATCGCCCGGCGGTGGCTGCCGGGGCGGGTGCCTCGACGGCGGAGTTCGATGCGTTTCGCGGGCAGGTGACCCGCAACCTCACTACCTTGCAGAGCCAGGTGCAGAACCTGCAGCGGCAGATCAACGCCAAGCCCTGATCCGCTGTGAACCTATCGCGGGTCAAGCCCGCTCCCACCGGTACAGTGGCTGTCTGCAGACCACCGATACCCTTGTGGGAGCGGGCTTGACCCGCGACAGAGCCGACGCTTACATCACCGGGTAATCGATGTACCCGACCGGGCCCTTGGAGTAGAACGTGTCAGGCCGTGGCTCGTTCAGCGGTGCATCCGCTTGCAGCCGTGCCGGCAGGTCGGGGTTGGCAATGAACGGCACGCCGAAGGCCACCGCATCGGCCGTGCCGTTGGCAATGGCAGCATTCGCACTGGCCTTGTCGAAGCGTTCGTTGGCGATGTACGGCCCGCCAAACGCCTCTTTGAGCAACGGCCCGATGCTGTCTTCGGCCACTCGCTCACGCGCACAGATGAAGGCGATGCCACGTTTGCCGAGCTCCCGCGCCACGTAGGTGAACGTCTCGGTCAGGTTGGCATCGCCCATGTCGTGCAGGTCGGCCCGTGGCGACAGGTGCACGCCCACGCGCTGCGCGCCCCACACGTCGATGAGCGCATCGGTCGCTTCCAGCAGCAGCCGTGCACGGTTCTCCAGCGAGCCACCGTATTCGTCGGTGCGCTGGTTGGTGCTGCTCTGCAGGAACTGGTCGATCAGGTAGCCGTTGGCCGCATGCAGCTCCACACCGTCGAAGCCGGCCGCCTTGGCGTTCTCGGCACCGACGCGGTAGGCCTCGATGATGTCGGCGATTTCCTCGGTTTCCAGCGCGCGCGGGGTGACGAATTCGGTGATCGGGCGCACCAGGCTCACATGCCCCTTGGGCTGCACCGCGCTCGGCGCAACCGGCGTTTCGCCGTTCAGGTACAGCGGGTGCGAGATGCGTCCCACGTGCCACAGTTGCAGGAAGATGCGCCCGCCAGCACCGTGCAGCGCCTTGGTCACGTTGGTCCAGCCACGCACCTGGTCGTTGCTCCAGATGCCCGGTGTGTCGGGGTAGCCCACGCCCAGCGGGGTCACCGAGGTGGCCTCGCTGAGAATCAGCCCGGCGCTGGCGCGCTGTACGTAGTACTCGGCCATCAGCGCGTTGGGTACGCGGCCTTCGTCGGCCCGGCAGCGGGTCAGCGGGGCCATGATGATGCGGTTGGGCAACTCGAGGTCGCCAAGGGTGATCGGGTCGAATAGCGTTGTCATGTGCGTGAACCTCGTGGCAATCAGTGAGTGGCAGGTGCCAGGTCGGCGTTGTTGCCGCCCTGGCTGAATGTGATAAGGGTGACGATCAGGGCCAGCACGGCCAGCGCCGCTGCCGCCAGGGGCACGCGGGTCAGGCCCAGGCCCTGGTCGATCACGGTGCCGCCGACCCAGGCGCCCAGCGCATTGCCCAGGTTGAAGGCACCGATGTTCAGGGTCGACACCAGGTTTGGTGCCGCTCTGCCGAAGCTCACCACGTTGACCTGCAGGGCCGGCACGGCGGCGAATGCGGCGGTGGCCCAGAGGAACAGGGTGATCTCGGCCGGAATCAGCGCGGTACTGGTCCAGCTCAGCGCGGTGGAGATGACCGCCATGGCGGCGAACACGCCCATCAGGGTGGCAGCCAGCCGACGATCGGCCAGCTTGCCGCCCAGGATGTTGCCCAGGGTCAGGCCCAGGCCGATCAGCAGCAGGGTCCAGGTCACACCGCGCGGCGACACGCCGGTGACATCACCCAGCAACGGCGCCACATAGGTGAACAGGGCGAACATCGAGGCCGAGAACAGCACGGTCATCGACAGCGACAGCCAGATACCGGCGCCCTTGAGCGCAGCCAGCTCGGCACGCATGTCGAGTTTCTCTTCGTCGCGCTTGATCGGCAGGAAGCGGATCAGGCCGATCAGCGCGATCACGCCGATCACGGTCACTGCCCAGAACGTCGAGCGCCAGCCGTACACCTGGCCCAGCGCGGTACCCAGTGGCACGCCCAGCACGTTGGCCAGGGTCAGGCCGGTGAACATCAGCGCCACGGCCGAGGCGCGGCGGTTGGCCGGAACCAGGTTGGCCGCCACCACCGAACCGATACCGAAGAAGGCGCCGTGGCACAGCGCGGTGATCACGCGGGCAAACATCAGCACGTTGTAGTCGGTGGCCAGGGCGCACAGCAGGTTGCCGATGATGAATACCCCCATCAGCGCCACCAGTGCGGCCTTGCGCGGCAGCCGGGCGGTGGCCAGGGCCATGAACGGCGCGCCGATGGCCACGCCCAGCGCGTAGCCGGTCACCAGCCAGCCGGCACCGGGGATCGACACACCCAGGTCGCTTGCCACATCCGGCAGCAGGCCCATGATGACGAACTCGGTGGTACCGATGGCGAAGGCGCTCAGCGCCAGGATCAACAGCGAAAGGGGCATTGCAAGGTCCTTGTCAGAGCTCTTGGCTCATCTGCTGGAGGAAGGCCTGGATGGTTTCCTCGTTGCGTTTGAAGAAGTGCCACTGGCCTATCTTCTGGCTGCTGATCAGCCCCGCGCGCTGCAAGGTGGCCAGGTGGGCCGAGACCGTGGACTGCGACAGGCCGCAGCGTTGGTCGATCTGCCCGGCGCACACACCGTGTTCGGTGCTGTGGTGCTGGTCAGGGAAGCAGGCTTGCGGGTCTTTCAACCAGTTCAGGATTTCTCGCCGTACTGGGTGGGCCAGGGCTTTTATTATTTCGTCGAGATCAAGAGGCATGGGTGGGCTCGTGGTGGGTATAGCGTTATATCGCGATGGGGCGAAATATAAATCGGTATTTCGCGATATACAAATATGATTTGGTTCTGGCGTGCGCATGAATCGCTATATCGGGTTATAACGATATTCAAGCGGGCAAGCGGTGCTAGACTGCGGCCTATGAACTACCTCGCACACCTTCACCTGGGCGGCCAGCAGCCCGAACAACTGCTTGGCAGCCTGTACGGCGACTTCGTCAAGGGGCCGTTGCAGGGGCGCTTTGCCCAGCCGCTGGAAGCCGCCATCCGCCTGCACCGCCAGATCGACGTGTACACCGACAGCCACCCGCGGGTACTGGCGGCGCTGGCGCGTTTTCCGCGCGAGCGGCGCCGTTATGCCGGGATCATCCTCGATGTGTTTTTCGACCACTGCCTGGCGCTGCACTGGCACGACTATGCCCGGCAGCCGCTGAGCCAGTTCACCGGGCGCGTGTACCAGGTGCTGGCGGCCGAGCCCGAGCTGCCCGGGCGCCTGGCGCAGATTGCGCCGTACATGGCGGCGGACGACTGGTTGGGGTCGTACCGCGAGTTCGCGGTGCTCGAACAGGTGTTCAACGGTATTGCCCGGCGCCTGTCACGCCCCGAGGGTATGGCAGGCGCGATGCAGGAGGTACAGGCGCTGTACGGCCCGCTGATGGAAGACTTTCGCCACTTCTACCCCGAACTGCAGGGCTTTGCGGCCGACGCTCAGGCCGCCTTGGCGCGGCGCTGAGGCTGGGCCACCGGCTGGGCGCCGAACAACGCCGTGTGGATCGCCAGCTGGGCATTGAACGCCAGTGCCGCACGTTCCTGGCCGGCGCTCTGGATGGGCGCCAGCAGGTGGATCTGCACCTCGCCACAGTCGTGGGCAAACAGGCGCAGCAGGTGCGAGAGCAGGTCGTCATCGCCCACGAACGGCGCGATGGGGTCGGGCTTGCCGCCCCGCAGGTAGCGCACGGCCACCGGTTGCACGGGCGTGGCGGTGTCGATTGCGCTGGCCAGCAGGCGCCCGTGGAAGGTGCGCAGGCTGCGCCCGTCGGTGGTGGTGCCTTCGGGGAAGATCAGCACCGGGCAGGCCTGTTGCAGGTGGCGCGCGATCTGCTGGCGCAGCAGCTGGCTGTCGCCGCCGCCGCGGCGGATGAACAGGGTGCCGGCCTTGAGCGCGAGCCAGCCGGCTACCGGCCACTGGCGCACCTCGGCCTTGGAGAGGAACGACATCGGCGCGAGCATGCCCAGCAGCGGGATGTCGGTCCACGACACGTGGTTGCTGACCCACAGCATCGGTTGCTGCGGGCGGTTGCCGATCACCGTGACCTTGAACGGCAAGGCCCGGGCAAGCCGGGTCATGAACAGTTGCGACCAGCGCTGGCGGCGGTCGTCGGGAGTACTCAGGTGCAGGCGCTCGTACAGGCTGAACAGGCTGGCCATGCCCAGCCCGAACAGCACCACCAGCAGCACTTGGACGATTCGCGCATACACGCGCAGGCGTTGCATCACACCGCCGCCTTGAAGTGGCGGGCGTAGCGTGGGCACAGCTCGTCGCGCTTGAGCAGGATGAACACGTCGGCCACCTGGAAGTCTTCGTCCCAGCACGGCTCGCCGCAGATCTTGGCACCCAGGCGCATGTAGGCCTTGAGCAGCGGCGGCATCTCGGCGATGACGTTGCCGGGCAGTGCCAGGCTGGGTAGCGGGTTCTTCGGTTCGGCGCGCAGGTGCTCGGTGCACAGGTAGCGCTCGCGCAGGCGTTGCATGATCGCGTGGGCCTGCACGCCGCCGTCCTGCATGGGGATGCTGGCGCAACCCATCAGGTAGCTGTAGCGGCCCTCGTTGAGTACCTCGGCAAGCTCGCCCCACAGCACCGCGATGGTGCCGCCGTTGCGGTAGGCCGGGTCGACGCAGGTGCGCCCCAGTTCAAGGATGGGGCCCTGCAGATGGCCCAGGCCATGCAGGCTGAACTCCTCTTCGCTGTAGAAGCGCCCCAGGCTGCTGGCGGCCTGGTGGTCGAGCAGGCGGGTGGTGGCCACCAGGTGCCCGCTGTTGAGGTCGCGTACGCCGATGTGCTGGCAGTGGATGTCGTAGTCGTCCATGTCCAGCCCGTGTTCGGCGCCTTTGAGCCTGGCCTTGAATTCGCTGCTGAACACGCGAAAGCGCAATGCCTGGGCTTCGTGCAGCGCGGCGGGGCCGACCAGGCGCTCGGCCTGCAGACGGCGTTCGTTACGGGTGTCGCCAGGGCATGCAGTCAGGGTCATTGCGAGTCTCCATAAGCCAGCCATGGGGTTGCGGCCGGTCGACTATGTTGTGCAAGCTCAGCCTAGGTAGACGCGGTGTCACCCCCATGAAGCTTTGGTGATGCTTGTATGACAGCCCTCAAGGAGCACGCCGATGGCCTGGCTGCAGCGACTCAACGACCCCATTCCGCCCTTGGCAACCGGTAACCTGGGTGACACCTACGCCAGCCTGCTGGAGCAGCTGGGCACGGTCAGCCCGTTCGAGCTGGCAGTGCTGGGCGGGCAAGCCATGCCGACCCCGGGGCTGGCGTTTCTGGTGGGCTACCAGGCCGCCTTGCGCGTGCTGTGGCCCAGCGCCCCGGCGGGCCTCGGCGCCCTGTGTGCGAGTGAGCGGCGCAGCGTGCGCGCCGCCGACATGAGCATGCGCCTGGCGCTCGACACGCTGCGTCTGAGCGGCAGCAAGGACTTCGTCACCGCCGGGCCGGACGCCGACTGGCTGCTGGTGGCGGCGCGCTGCGAAGCACCGGGCCAGGCGCCTCGGCTGAGCCTGGCGGTGGTGTACCCGGGGGAGCCCGGTGTGCGCGTGGAGCCCTTGCCGAGCCTGCCGTTGATGCCTGAGGTCGGGCATGCCCGCCTGCACCTTGAACAGGCCCTGTGCGAACGCCTGGCCGGTGACGGCTGGGACGCCTACGTCAAGCCGTTCCGCTCGCTGGAAGACCTGTACGTGCTCAGCGCCCTGAGCGCCTGGCTATACGGGGTAGGCCGCGCCAATGCCTGGCCGCAGGGGCTTTTGCTGCGCCTGATCGGGCTGCTGGCCGGGTGTGCCGAAGGCAGCCGGCAATGCGCCGATTCGGCGGCGTTCCACCTGTTGCTGGGCGGCCTGTTCGCGCAGTTCTCGCAACTGAGCGGCGAGCTCGACCAGGCGCTGACGAGCACGCCGGGGCCCTGGGCCGAGCTGTGGCAGCGCGACCAGGGCATCCTGCAGATCGCCAGCGCGGCGCGGGCCAGGCGCCTGGCCAAGGCATGGGCCGGCAGCGGGCTGGCCTGAGGTTGCCGGGCTGCCCGCATGGCCACAGGCTGTCGCTTGCTGCCGTGCGGGCAGGCGGGTAATGTTGGCGACTTTACGCTTTCAGGAACCTGCATGTTCAGCCTGCCCCGAATCGCTCTCGCCCTGCTGGCCCTGGCGAGCCTGCCTGCCCAGGCCAACTGGCACCTGGACGGCGAATCGTCGCGCCTGTCGTTCATCACCAGCAAGAACGGCAACGTGTCCGAGGTGCATCGCTTTCTGGTGCTGCATGGCAAGGTCGATCGCAAGGGTGCGGCCGAGCTGCAGATCGAGATGGACTCGGTCAGCAGCGGCATCCCGCTACGTGACGAGCGCATGCGCAACGACCTGTTCGAGGTGGCCAAATACCCCGACGCGACCATCCAGGCGCAGATCGACCTGCGTCCGATCAACGACCTGGCCAACGGTGCCCAGGTCGAACTGCGCCTGCCGGTGACCGTCAACCTGCACGGCAAGACCCACAGCTACAACGCGCAGCTGCTCGCCACCCGGCTCGACGAGCGGCGCTTCCAGGTGGTGACCCTGGAGCCGCTGGTACTGAGCGCCGATCACTTCGACCTGCTGCCCGGCCTCAAGACGTTGCAGAAGCTCGCCGGGCTGCAGTCGATCAACCTGTCGGTGCCGGTGGGTGCGGTACTGATCTTCACGGCGCGCTGAAATGGCCGGGCCGGTGTTTCCATGGCGTGCCGGCAACCAGTTCGAACTGCTGATCGACGGCCCGCAGTTCTTCCCGCGCATGCTGCAGACGATCATGGGTGCCGAGCACCAGGTCGACCTGGAGCTGTACCTGGTCGAGGCCGGGGCGTGTGCCGAGGCCATGGTGCAGGCGCTGGTGCAGGCCGCCGAGCGCGGCGTGCGGGTACGCTGCCTGTTCGATGACTACGGCTCGCTGGCTTTTACCTTGAGCCTGCGTCAGCGCCTGCTGGGCGCCGGCGTTGAGTTGCGCTGGTACAACCGCCTGCGTTGGCGCCGGGGGCTGCGCAACCTGTACCGCGACCACCGCAAGCTGCTGCTGGTGGACCAGGCCTGGGCGGTGGTCGGCGGCACCGGGGTCACCGACCAGTTCTGGACACCGGGCGAGCCGGTCAGCGAATGGCACGAGGTGATGGTGCAGATGCAGGGGCCGCTGGTGGCCGACTGGCAGATGCTGTTCGATCGCCAGTGGCGTTCCAACCTGCGCCGCACCGCGTGGCGCCCACCCACCCATTTCGGCCTGGCGCACCTGCCGCGGGTGCCGGTTGCAGGCCCGGGCCTGGGCCGGGTGGCCTATGCCGACGCCCGCCAGCACCGCGACATCCTGCAGTCGCTGGTGCGTGCGCTGATCAGCGGAAAGCGTCGTATCTGGCTGGCCACGCCGTATTTTCTGCCCACCTGGAAGGTGCGCCGGGCTTTGCGCCGCGCGGCCGCGCTGGGCATCGATGTGCGCCTGCTGCTGACCGGCCCGCGTACCGACCATCCTTCGGTACGCTATGCCGGTCATCGCTATTACCCGCGCCTGCTGCGGGCAGGGGTGAAGATATTCGAATACCAGCCATGCTTCCTGCACCTGAAGATGGTGCTGGTGGACGACTGGGTGAGCATTGGCTCATGCAATTTCGACCACTGGAACCTGCGTTTCAACCTTGAGGCCAACGTCGAGGCCATCGACCCGCAACTGACCGCCGACGTGGTGGCGAGCTTCGAGCGCGACTTTGCCCTGAGCCGCCAGGTCGACCTGGACGACTGGCAGGCGCGGCCGCTGTGGCGGCGTGTGAAACAGCGTATCTGGGGCTGGCTGGACCGGGTGGTGGTCAACCTGCTGGACCGGCGCGACTGAGGTTCTTTCGATTTTCCCCCGCATCAGAAGGAGTTGACGAAATGGCAGCGAAAAAGATTCTCATGCTGGTCGGCGATTACGTCGAAGACTATGAAGTGATGGTGCCGTTCCAGGCGCTGCAGATGGTTGGCCACACGGTGCATGCGGTGTGCCCGGGCAAGTCGGCCGGGCAGTCGGTACGTACCGCCATCCATGACTTCGAGGGCGACCAGACCTACAGCGAGAAGCCGGGGCACAACTTTGGCCTGAACTTCGATTTCGCCCAGGTGCGTGCCGAAGACTACGACGCGCTGGTGATCCCGGGCGGGCGTGCGCCGGAGTACCTGCGCCTGAATGAAGAGGTGCTGCAATTGGTGCGCGCCATCGACCAGGCGGGCAAGCCGATTGCGGCGGTGTGCCATGGGGCGCAACTGCTGGCGGCGGCCGGGGTGCTGGAGGGGCGCGAGTGCAGTGCGTACCCGGCGTGTGCGCCGGAGGTGCGCCTGGCAGGTGGGCGTTACGTCGAGATCGAGGTGACGGCGGCGCATGTGCAGGGCAACCTGGCCAGTGCGCCGGCCTGGCCTGCGCACCCGGCGTGGCTGGCGGGGTTCCTGGGGTTGCTGGGTACGCGCATTACCCTCTGAAAGCCTTCGCTGGCGTGCCGGCGAAGAGGCCGGTACAGGCAACAAAAAAGCGGCAAGGGATCACTCCCTTGCCGCTTTCAGCTTTCAGCTTGTAGCGCTGGCGCTTACTTCACTTCCACTGCCAGGCTTTGCGCGATCTTGCTCTGCCACAGCGCAGGCCCGGTGATGTGCACCGACTCGCCCTTGCTGTCGACCGCAACGGTCACCGGCATGTCTTTCACGTCGAACTCGTAGATCGCTTCCATCCCCAGTTCGGCAAATGCCAGCACCTTGGATTTCTTGATCGCCTGAGCCACCAGGTAGGCAGCGCCACCCACGGCCATCAGGTACACGGCCTTGTTGTCCTTGATCGCGTCGATGGCGGTCGGGCCGCGCTCGGACTTGCCGATCATGCCCAGCAGGCCGGTCTGCTCCAGGATCTGACGGGTGAACTTGTCCATCCGCGTTGCGGTGGTCGGGCCTGCCGGGCCAACCACTTCTTCGCGCACCGGATCAACCGGGCCGACGTAGTAGATGAAGCGGCCCTGGAGGTCCACCGGCAGCTCTTCGCCACGGTTGAGCATCTCGACCATGCGCTTGTGCGCGGCGTCGCGGCCGGTCAGCATCTTGCCGTTGAGCAGGATGGTCTCGCCCGGCTTCCAGCTTTGCACGTCTTCCGGGGTCAGGGTGTCGAGGTTGACGCGACGGGCCGACGGGCCGGCTTCCCAGACGATTTCCGGATAGGCGTCCAGCGACGGTGCTTCCAGCTCCGCAGGGCCGGAACCATCGAGCACGAAGTGCGCGTGACGGGTGGCTGCGCAGTTGGGGATCATGCACACCGGCAACGAGGCCGCGTGGGTCGGGTAGTCCATGATCTTGACGTCGAGCACGGTGGTCAGGCCGCCCAGGCCCTGGGCGCCGATGCCCAGCTGGTTGACCTTCTCGAACAGTTCCAGGCGGATCTCTTCGATGCGGTTCTGCGGGCCACGGGCCTTGAGCTCGTGGATGTCGATGGACTCCATCAACACTTCCTTGGCCATCACCGCGGCCTTCTCGGCAGTACCGCCGATACCGATGCCGAGCATGCCCGGCGGGCACCAGCCGGCGCCCATGGTCGGAACGGTCTTGAGCACCCAGTCGACGATCGAGTCGGACGGGTTGAGCATGGCCATCTTCGACTTGTTTTCCGAACCGCCGCCCTTGGCCGCGACATCGACCTCGACCTTGTCGCCAGGGACGATCGAGTAGTGGATCACGGCCGGGGTGTTGTCCTTGGTGTTCTTGCGGGCACCTGCCGGGTCGGCCAGGATCGAGGCGCGCAGCACGTTCTCGGGCAGGTTGTAGGCGCGACGCACGCCTTCGTTGATCATGTCGTCCAGGCTCATGGTCGCGCCATCCCAGCGCACGTCCATGCCGACGCGCACGAACACGGTGACGATACCGGTGTCCTGGCAGATCGGCCGGTGGCCGGTGGCGCACATGCGCGAGTTGATCAGGATCTGCGCGATGGAGTCGCGCGCAGCCGGCGACTCTTCACGCAGGTAGGCCTCGTGCATGGCCTGGATGAAATCGACGGGGTGGTAGTACGAAATGAACTGCAGGGCGTCGGCAACGCTCTGAATCAGGTCGTCTTGCTTGATCACGGTCATGCAGCGCGCTCCTCTTAAAGACGGGAACATTCATTAAGGTATCGCGACGTTCACGGGCCGAGGCGTCGCAATGACCTTTCAAGGCGCGCCGACACGCAGTGGCCGACGCAAAAAGGCGCGGCAGTATAGCGCGCATCGCCTGCCGGTACACGCGCCAGTGCGGCCAACCATGGTCGCCTGCTGCCAGGCACTGTTTTTGCGTGGCAATTATTTCGAACACGTCCTACAGTACCGACTGCCCCCCGTCACAACCGCTGCCGCTCGGCTGCCTGGTGAGTCACCCGTGACCGAAACCGCTCTGCAAAAGCTTCTTCTCAAGCGTTTCCTGCTGGCTGCCGGCAGTTACCTGCTGGTGCTGCTGCTGGCCTGGGTGGCCGTGCTGGGCGGGCATGTGCAGGCGCCGGTGCCGGTCATCGGCGCGAGCAGTGTGCTGCTGTTGCTCAACCTGGCGTGGCTGGGCTGGGTGTTTGCCAGTGGCGTCAACCTGCGCTGGCGCGACCCCAGCCTCACGGAGTTCCAGGTGCTGCTGGCAGCGGCCTGGCAAACCTGGCTGCTGGCCAACCTGGACCAGGCCCGTGGCACCTTCCTGGTGCTGTACCCGTTGATCCTGATGTTCGGCCTGTTCCACCTCAACGGCCGTTCGTTCACCCGCTGCGCGCTGGTGGTGCTGTGCAGCTTTCTCGGCCTGAACCTGTGGGAGTGGGGCAACGGGCGCCTGTCGGACCCGGCGCTGGCGGCGTTGCAGGTATGCACGCTGTTCGTGGTGCTGTGCTGGTTGTGCCTGTATGCCCGCTACGTGCAGGCCTCGCGCCAGCGCATGCGCCAGCGCCGCATCGCCCTGCAGGCGCACCAGGACACCCTGCGCGGCATGATGGGGCAACTGGAGGAACTGGTGGCCACCGACGAGCTGACCGGCCTGTTCAACCGCCGGCATTTTCTGCGCCTGGCCAGCGATGCCCTGGCCAGCATGCCCATGGGGAGCCGGCATGGTCTGGCGCTGGTCGACCTGGACCATTTCAAGCGCATCAACGACGCCCACGGGCATGCGGTCGGCGACCGGGTACTGCAGGCCTTTGCCCAGGTTGCCAGCGAGCACCTGTGCGACGCCGCGGTGCTGGCCCGCTATGGCGGCGAGGAGTTCGTGCTGCTGTTGCCCGATTGCACGGCCCAGGCCCTGGAACATTGCTGCGAGCGTCTGCGTCAGGCCTTCGGTGCGTTGCCCTCGGCGGCGATGCAGGGGCAGGTGGGGCCCTTGAGCCTGTCGGTCGGCATGACCCTGCTGACAGCCGAGGATGACCTGGACAATGCATTGCACCGTGCCGACCAGGCGCTGTACCGCGCCAAGCGCAGTGGCCGAAATCGCTGTGTGCCGGCCTGGGAGGTGGTGGATGCCTGAGTTGTGCGTAGGTGAGCGCAGTTGGCAGGTGGCCGAGGGCAGCAACCTGCTGGATGCGCTGAACGAGGCTGGCGTGGGCGTGCCCTACAGCTGCCGGGCGGGGAGCTGCCATGCTTGCCTGGTGCGCTGTCTGGCGGGTGTGCCGGGCGATGCCAGGCCCGATGCGCTGAGCGAAGGCAAGCGCCTGGAGGGCTGGCGGCTGGCCTGCCAGTGCCGGGTCGAGAGTGACCTGCAGGTAGCGGTGTTCGACCCGGTGCGCGATGGGGCGCCGGCGCGGGTCGTCGCGCTGGACTGGCTGGGTGCGCAGGTGCTGCGCTTGCGCCTGCAACCGGACAGGCCGTTGCGGTATCAGGCGGGGCAGCATCTGGTGCTGTGGAGCGCGCAGGGTGTTGCGCGACCGTATTCGCTGGCCAGCGTGCCGGGCGAGGATGAATGGCTTGAATTTCACCTGGATTGCCGGCATGCCGGGGCGTTCTGCAGCGCGGCGCGGGGGTTGCAGGTGGGCGACCTGGTGCGCCTGGGGGAGTTGCGCGGTGGCGCGCTGCATTACGATCCGGACTGGCAGGCCCGGCCGTTGTGGCTGCTGGCGGCGGGTTCCGGGCTGGCGCCACTGTGGGGGATTGTGCGCGAGGCGCTGCGTCAGGAGCATCAGGGGGCGATCAGGGTGGTGCATGTGGCGAGCGAGGCGGGTGGGCATTACCTGCAGCGGGAGCTGGATGAACTGGCGCGGCGGTACCCGCAGGTGGAGGTGCAGTTGCTGATACCGGAGGAGTTGGGGCCGATGCGTCTGGCATCGCGTCAGACGATTGCGCTGGCTTGTGGCTCTGCGTCGAGTGTGGAGCGGTTTGCGCGTGGGATGTTTCTGGCGGGGTTGCCGCGTAATCAGCTGTTTGCGGATGTATTCGTGGGGCATGCCTGAGCTCCTATTCCCATAAGGAGGTACTGCAGGCTCCTGCGGCGTTTGCGCTGGCCTTGGCTCTGGCTCTGGCTCTGGCTCTGGCTCTTGATCTTGATCTGCTTTTGATTTTGATCTTCCGTCCCCCAGAAGGCCGAGTGGAGGTGTCGTGCAGGGGGCGGGGCGAAGCCCCTTCGGCGTTAGCCGAAGCGAGCGACTGTTAGAGTTGCTTGCAACTCGGGTCGCGTGCCCCCGGAGCGGCGCCGGAGGGAGGGGACCCGTAGCGAAGCGTAGGGCCTGATGATGGACGGAGCGGTTTTGCTTACTTTTTCCAAGAAAAAAGTAAGCCGCTGTAAGAGCGGAAGGGGCCCTCGGCGTCTGTATTCATGTTGGATATGCTCGCTGTCATTGGAACCACTGATCCAGAGTCGAGAGATTATCCAGCCTGGATGGCGACTCCACTCGGCCTTCTGAAGGGCCGGCAGATCAAAGCCAGCTCAAAATCACCGGCACCGGCGTATCGCACCCATAAAAAAAGCCCCGCCATCAAGGCGGGGCTCTAGTGACAACCGGTCAGCTTCAGACCAACGGATCACCGACATGCAGAATCTTCATGCCATTGGTGCCACCGATGGTGTGGTAGCTGTCACCCTTGGTCAGGATGACCCAGTCACCTTGCTCGACCACGCCACGCTTGAGCAGCTCGTCCACCGCCGCCTGGCTGACTTGCTCCGGCGCCAGCGCCGCAGGGTCGAACGGTACGGTGTACACGCCACGGAACATCGCAACCCGCGCCTGGGTCTCGCGGTGCGGCGAGAAGGCGAAGATCGGGATCGACGAACGAATACGCGACATGATCAGCGGGGTGTAGCCACTCTCGGTCAAGGCAATGATCGCCTTCACACCCGGGAAGTGGTTGGCGGTGTACATGGCCGCCAGCGCGATGCTCTCGTCGCAACGGCTGAACTGCGTGCCCATGCGGTGGCTGGAGGTCTTGCTGGTAGGGTGCTTCTCGGCGCCCAGGCAGATCCGCGCCATGGCCTGTACCGCCTCGAGCGGGTAGGCACCGGCAGCACTCTCGGCCGACAGCATTACCGCGTCGGTGTAGTCGAGCACGGCGTTGGCCACGTCGGACACTTCGGCACGGGTCGGCATCGGGTTCTGGATCATCGACTCCATCATCTGGGTCGCGGTGATCACCGCCTTGTTGTGGCGGCGTGCATGCAGAATGATCTTCTTCTGGATGCCCACCAGCTCGGCGTCGCCGATTTCCACACCCAGGTCACCACGGGCCACCATCACTGCATCACTGGCGCGAATCAGGCCGTCGAGGGTCTCGTCGTCGGCCACGGCTTCGGCACGTTCGATCTTGGCCACCAGCCAGGCCGTACCACCGGACTCGTCACGCAGGCGACGGGCGTATTCCATGTCGCTGGCATCACGCGGGAACGACACGGCCAGGTAGTCCAGGTCCATCTCGGCCGCCAGCTTGATATCGGCCTTGTCTTTTTCGGTCAGGGCCGGGGCGGTCAGGCCGCCGCCGCGACGGTTGATGCCCTTGTGGTCCGACAGCGGGCCGCCGATCAGCACCACGCAGTGCAGGGCGTCGGCGCTGGCGGTTTCGACGCGCATGACCACGCGGCCGTCGTCGAGCAGCAGTTCGTCACCCACGCCGCAGTCCTTTACCAGGTCCGGGTAGTCGATGCCGACGATATCCTGGGTGCCTTCGGTGAGCGGGTGAGCCGTGGAGAAGGTGAAGCGGTCGCCGACCTTGAGTTCGATTCGCTTGTTGGCAAACTTGGCAATGCGGATCTTCGGCCCTTGCAGGTCGCCCAGCAGCGCGACGTGGCGGCCATGCTTGGCGGCGATGTCACGGATCATGCGGGCGCGAGCCTTGTGCTCGTCCGGGGTGCCGTGCGAGAAGTTCAAGCGAGCGACGTCCAGACCCGCAAGGATCAGTTGCTCTATAACTTCCGGCGAGTTGCTGGCGGGGCCAAGGGTGGCGACAATTTTGGTGCGGCGGATGGTCATGCACAGACTCCTGTAGTGAAGCGCAGCGAAAGGCTACTCCGGAAAATCGCTGTAGTCATTGTTCCTTTTCACTACCTTGGTGGGAGGAGGAGGGGCGGTTGAACGAGTGGCAAGCGGCAAGCGCAATGCAGTCCGCTTGCCGCTGTTCCTCCTATAGCTTTCAAGGAAAGCGCCGATACACTGCTCAGTAGAGGAGACCCCCTATGCGAGCCTTGATCGTTTTAGCCCTGGCGACCAGTGTCGTCGGTTGCACCCGCTGGTCGATGGACCATCACCTGAACAATGCCTACCGCGCCTATGATCGCGGCAACTGCGAGCAGGTCATGCTCGAGCTGTCGCAGGTCGACCGCACCAGCCGTGCGCGCCCGTTCATCCACCCCGAGGCGTCGATGCTGCGCGGTCAGTGCCTGGAGCGCCAGAAGCTCTATGTGGATGCGGCGCAGACCTACCAGTACATCATCACCCAGTACCCGCGCAACGAGTACGCCTACCGTGCCCGCGCCCGCCTGCAGACCCTCGAGCAGCTTGGCCACTATCGCCCCAATGGCGAGCCGGCCATCGCCCGTCCGGCCAGCAGCACCCCCTGGCGTTGATGGCCGCGCAACGACGTCGATACTGACGTTAATACTAAAGTGCGCGGGTCCGAATGTGACGGGGCAGTCAGGTTGCGCTAGGCTTGTGAGGTACATGCGGTACACCAGAACGATCCAGCGCGACCCTGCTCAAGGGTCTTCGACAGCGACTCCTATCATGTTTACCGAACGTCGAATCGAGCGTCACCTGCTCCCGTATTACCTCAAGGTCTTCAACCGGTTTACCGGGTTGCCCATCGGTTATCTGGGCAATGTGTCCGAAGACGGCCTGATGCTGATCAGCGACCTGCCACTGCTGGTGGGCCCCGATTTCGAACTGCAGCTCAAGGTGCCCGGGCGCGCCGGTGCGCTGCACGTGATCAACCTCACCGCCAGCTGCCTGTGGTGCCACGAAGACGAGAACCCGGGGCACTACGATTCCGGCTTCATGCTGCTGCAGGCTCCTCGCGAATACGACGAGCTGGTGTCGTCGCTGCGCAACTATTTCAGCTTCCACCCGTTGAGTGCGTCGGCCTGAGGTAGACTCCCGGCAGATTTTCTGTTCAGGACGACGCCGTGAGCTCCAGCATTTTCTGGCACGACTATGAAACCACCGGTATCAACCCGCGCAGCGACCGGCCCCTGCAGGTGGCAGGGGTGCGCACCGATCTGGACCTCAACGAGATCGAGCCGCCGGTCAACCTCTTCTGCCAACCCGCCGACGATATTCTGCCGCACCCTGCGGCGTGCCTGATAACCGGCATTACCCCGGCGCAGCTGGCCACCCAGGGCCTGTGCGAAGCCGAGTTCATGACCCGGGTGCACGCCGAGCTGGCGCGCCCGGGTACTTGCGGGGCCGGCTACAACTCGCTGCGTTTCGACGACGAAGTGACGCGTTACAGCCTGTATCGCAACTTTTTCGACCCCTATGCCCGCGAGTGGCAGGGCGGCAACAGCCGCTGGGACCTTATCGATGTGGTGCGCACTGCCTACGCCTTGCGCCCCGATGGCATCCAGTGGCCGCAGCGCGACGGCCAGGTGAGCCTGAAGCTGGAGTTGCTGACGGCGGCCAATGGCATCGATCACGGGCAGGCGCACGAGGCGCTTGCGGATGTGCGTGCCACGTTGGCAATGGCGCGCTTGATTCGCGAGAAGCAACCCAGGCTGTATGCATGGTTGTTCCAGTTGCGCAGCAAGCAGAAAGTCCTCGATCAAGTGCGTTTGTTGCAACCGCTTGTGCATATTTCCGGACGCTTTTCTGCGGCACGTAATTATCTTGGCGTGGTGCTGCCCCTGGCCTGGCATCCACGCAATCGCAATGCGCTGATTGTGTGCGACTTGCATCAGGATATCGCCCCATTGCTGACGGAAGATGCCGAAGTGTTGCGTCAGCGTCTGTACACCCGACGCGAGGAAATGTCCGAGGGACAATTGCCGGTACCGTTGAAATTAATTCAGATCAATCGCTGCCCGGTGGTCGCGCCCTTGAGTGTATTACGCGGTGAAGATCAGCAACGCCTTGGCCTGGATATGACGTTGTATCAACAGCGTGCCGAGCAGTTGAGTGCCGCCCAGGCCGTGTGGCAGAACAAGTTGAGCGCTATTTATGACAGTCAGGAATTCGCCCCGAGCGAAGACCCCGAGCAACAGCTGTATGACGGATTTATCGGTGATCGCGACCGACGCCTGTGTGAACAAGTAAGAACCGTGGAGCCCGAGCAATTAGCCACGGGTCAGTGGATGTTCGACGATGCACGATTGCCGGAGTTGCTGTTTCGCTACCGTGCGCGCAATTTTCCGCAGACCTTGGATGCACAGGAGCGCCAGCGTTGGCTCGGGTTCTGCCAGCAGCGCCTGAGCGACCCGGCAATGGGCGCTCCGAATACCCTTGAAGGCTTCGAGCAGGCATTGCAGAGCGCCTGGCTGGATGCCGATGCCACGCAGCGCGAGTTGCTGGCGCAATGGCGAGCCCATGCCATGAACTTGCGCGAACGGTTTGCCCTGCAGTAATTGCAGGCAATAAAAAACGCCAGCATGCTGGCGTTTTGGGCTGACCTGTAACCGGGTTACAGTGTCCAGCGATTAACCGAGCAGGGTCGCCCAGCCTTCTACTACGTCACCACCCCACTTGGCTTTCCACTCTTTGAGTGTCTTGTGGTTGCCACCTTTGGTTTCGATGACTTCGCCATTGTGCGGGTTCTTGTATTGCTTGACCTTGCGTGCACGCTTGGTGCCGGTGGTTTTAACCGGGCCGCGAGGGGCCTTGTTCAGTTTGGCCTCAGGGTCCAGCAGAGCAATAATGTCGCGCAGCGACTTGGAGTACTCGCCCATCAGCTCGCGCAGTTTGGCTTCAAACTCCAGCTCGGTTTTCAGCTTGTTGTCTTCGGACAGGTTCTTCAGGCGGGCTTGCAGTTCTTTGATGGCTTCTTCGGTAGCGCGGTATTCGTTGATCAGGGACATGAGGTATTCCTTGGAGGGAAGGGACGCAGGACAGCGGTGCAGCAATAATAGTCAGACACTTAATACAAGTAAACATTAAACCGCCGTCATTGCGGAATACCTTCATAATTGAAAGGGTATTGTGACGAGATACTCCCAATTATCCGCTTCAATTGTTAAATAACTTTAATGTGCCCTTGACGAGGTGCAAGCCCAGGCTGGCTGCGGTGTGAGGTTGTGATACACGGTATGCAATCACTACTGCAGTTTTTCCGGGCAGTCGTTAGAATACGCGCCTTTGCGAACTCTGGAGCCCCTCTCATGCGCACCTATCGGCTGGTGATCGCTTGCCCCGACCGTGTCGGCATCGTCGCCAAAGTCAGTAATTTTCTGGCGTCCCATAACGGCTGGATCACCGAAGCGAGCCATCATTCCGATGACCTGAGCGGCTGGTTCTTCATGCGTCACGAAATCCGTGCCGATACCCTGCCTTTCGGCATCGAGGCGCTGCGCGAAGCGTTCGCGCCGATTGCCGAAGAGTTTTCGATGGTGTGGCGCATTACCGACACCGACCAGAAGAAACGCGTGGTGCTGATGGCCAGCCGCGAGTCCCATTGCCTGGCCGACCTGCTGCACCGCTGGCACAGCAACGAGCTGGACTGCGATATCCCGTGCGTGATCTCCAACCACAACGACCTGCGTAGCATGGTCGAGTGGCACGGCATTCCGTTCTACCACGTACCGGTCGACCCGCAGAACAAGCAGCCGGCATTTGCCGAGGTGTCGCGCCTGGTCAAGGAGCATGCCGCCGACGTGGTGGTGCTGGCGCGCTACATGCAGATCCTGCCGCCACAGCTGTGCCAGGAATACGCCCAGCAGGTGATCAACATTCACCACAGCTTCCTGCCGTCGTTCGTGGGGGCCAAGCCGTATCACCAGGCGTCGATGCGTGGCGTGAAGCTGATCGGCGCCACCTGCCACTACGTGACCGAAGAGCTGGATGCCGGCCCGATCATCGAGCAGGACGTGGTGCGTGTGAGCCACAGCGACAGCATCGAGGACATGGTGCGTTTCGGTCGCGACGTCGAGAAGATGGTGCTGGCCCGCGGCCTGCGCTATCACCTGGAAGACCGCGTGCTGGTGCACGGCAACAAGACGGTGGTGTTCTAGGACCGCACTGGCCCTTCGCCAGCCTTGCTGGCGAAGGGCACAACGCGTGTCTACCGCCGTGCCAGGCGCAACCGCTCCAGCAGCGGCTTGCCCAGCAGGCAGACGAACACCGGGCCGCCCACCACCAGATAGAAGTAGTACGTCACCACCCGCCATATCAGAATCGCCGCTGCCGCGGTCGACTTGCCCACCATGGGCGTCAGCAGCGTCGCCGAGGTCAACTCCGCCGCGCCAGCCCCGCCGGGCAACAGGCTGAACTGGCCGGCACTCAGGGCGAGCATCTGCACCAGAAAGCTCGACACCCACTGCAGGTCTGCCCCCAGCCCGCGCAACACCAGGTACAGCACGCTGTAGCGCAGCGCCCAGTGCAGGCAGGTGAGCCCGAACACCAGTGCCAGTACCCGCTTGGGCAGGCGCCAGGTGGCGGCAAACGCGCGAAAGAAGTGCAGCACCTTGCGCGCCCAGCGTCGGCACGTGGCGTCACGCACCTTCAACCGCCGCAGCAGACGGCCCATCGCACGCATCAACCCGCGGCGCCAGCGCAGTATCGCCAGCCCCGCCAGCAGGGCGGCGAACATCATCAGCGCACTGGCCAGCAGCATGCCCTGCATGCTTGCGCTGAAGCGGTGGAACAGCATGTAGATGACAATCCCGAACATCGCGCACAGGAAGAACACCAGGTCATTGAGCTGGTCCATGGCGAACACCGCGCTGCTCTGGGCCGGGCGCACCCGGTGCCTGGCCAGCAGGGCCACCAGCGCCAATGGCCCGCCGCTGCCGCCGGGGGTGGAGCAGATGGCGAACTCGGTGGCCATGATCACCCCCAGGCTGCGCACCCGCCCCAGCGCCGCCCCCTGGGTGCCGAGCAGCAGACGCAGGCGCAGGGCGTTGATGCACCAGCACAGCACGATCATGCCGAACAACCCCATCAGCAGCGCCAGCGGGAACCGCTGCAGGCGCGGCAGCAGGTCGCTGCCGCCCAGCAGCGTCGGTACCAGCAGCGCCAGCAGCAGGGCCAGCGTGAGCCAGCCCAGGCGAGTCATGCGCCGGGCCTGCTGGCCAGCCAGGCCATCTTGGTCATGGGGGTACGGCCCTGCTGCAGCAGTTGCTGCAGGGTGTCGAGCCAGTAGCGGCGCGAATAGGCATGGCGCATGTCCACCGGGTGCAGCCCGAGGCGGATCGTGGCCGCCTGCTGCAGGCGTGCCCGGCGCGCCTCGCTGAGTACTTTCGACAGCCCGCGGCGCCAGGCACTGCGGGCGCTCCACACCAGCCCCGGGGCGTCGATGCGGCTGAAGTCGGGCAGGCGGAACAGGTGCTGCGGGTCGCTGGTGTAGTGCAGCGGGGTTTCGCGCAGGGCCTGGCGAGTGCCTTCGCTCATCAGCCAGGCCGGGGCAACGAAGCCGGTCAGCGGCCAATCGCAGGCCTGGAACAGCTCGATCCCGGCATTCAGGCGATGCAGCGCCTGGGCCTGGCCCAGGGCGTAGAACTCACCCTCCCAGGTATAGATGCGGCGCATGAAGTACTCGCGCGGCGAACGTGGCGGCGGGCCGTCGTCGGCATGGTAGTAGCCATGCAGGGCCAGTTCGTCGCCCCGGCTCAGTCGCCGCTCCAGCACCTGGCGAAAGGCCGGGGCCTGCTGCACAGGGTTGCGCCGGTGGAAGTCGGGTACCACCAGCAGGGTCATGGGGATGTCGCCCAGGGCGTCGACGGCTTCGACGAAGGGCTGGTAGTCGGGCCAGGTTTCCGGGGCCACGTCGTGCAGCACCAGCAGCACGCTGGGGTGCTGGTTGTGCAGGTCAGGCTGTTCAGGCATGGGCGCGCACCGGTTGCTCGTGATGGCCCAGCACGGCCCGATAGTGTTCGAGCAGGCCGCCGACCACCGTGTCCCAGGCGTAGTGCTGTTCGGCATGCCGGCGTGCCTGCTGCCCCAGTTGCGGTGCACCGGCCTCGAACAGCTCGCGCACGGCGGCGGCCATCGCCTGGCCGTCGTTGGGCGTGCATAGCCGGCCGTAGCCCGGTTCGACGATTTCGGTAAAGGCCCCGGCCGCTACCGCCACCACCGGGATGCCGCTGGCCATGGCCTCGAGTATCACCAGCCCGAAGGTCTCCTGGTCGCCGGCGTGCAGCAGCGCATCGGCACTGGCCAACAGGCGGGCGACCTGGGTGGCCGGGCAGAAGTGGTTGATGATGGTGACGTTGGCCGGCACGTTGCTGGGCATGTGCGAACCCACCAGCAGCAGGTGATAGTGCTTGCCCAGGCGTTTCATGCAGTCCAGCAGCACGGGCAGGTTCTTCTCCCGGGAGCCGCGCCCGGCGAACACCAGCAGGCGCGTGGTGTCGGCCAGCCCCAGTTCGGCGCGCAGGCCGGGGTCGCGATGATCGGGGTGGAAGGTCTGCAGGTCCACCCCGAGGCGCTGTACATGCACATTGCCGATGCCCAGCCCGCGCAGCTTGTCAGCCATCACCTGGCTGGGCGCCAGCACCCGGTCGAAGTTGCCGTACAGCTTGCTGACATAGGCTTCGACATTGGGCGTGAACCAGTGGCCCATGCGGTTGCCGACCAGCAGCGGCAGGTCGGAATGATAGAACCCGATCACTGGCACATCGAGCTGGCGCCGTGCATCGAGCGCGGCCCAGGCGGTGAGGTAGGGGTCGCCCACTTCGATCAGGTCCGGTTGCAGGTCATGCAGCACGTTGCGCCAGGGCGCCAGACGCAGCGGGAAGCGGTAGCCGTTGCCGAAGGGCAGGGCGGGGGCAGGCACCTGATAGATGCCATTGGCATGGCTGGCGCTGGCGCCGGGGATCAGCAGGCTGTGGCGAACGCCGGGGTTCAGGCCCAGGCGGCGGTGTTTGGCATCAAGATAGGTACGCACACCGCCACTGGCGGGGGCGTAGAACATGGTGATGTCAGCGATGTGCACGATCAGCATCCCTCCGAGACCGTCTTCAGGTTGTCATCGCGCATGGATATGCGGTGGATGACGCGCCCTAGGGTGGACCTCAGTGAAGGATAGTTTGTTCGATCATGTTGCGCGCCCGGCGAGCAAGCCGCCGGGCGCGCGCGGTCAGATGCGGAAGGTACCGACCAGGTGCTTGAGGCGGCCGGCCTGCTGTTCCAGGTCGGAACAGGCACGCAGGGTGGCCTGCAGGTTCTCCACGCCTTCCTGGTTGAGCATGTTGATTTCGTTGATGTCCATGTTGATCGACTCGACCACCGAGGTCTGCTCTTCGGTGGCGGTGGCCACCGACTGGTTCATGCCGTCGATCTCGCCGATACGCAGGGTCACGCTGCCCAGGCGCTCGCCGGCCTGGTTGGCGATCGAGACGCTGTCCTGGCTGTGGCGCTGGCTCTGGCTCATGGTGTCGACCGACTCGCGGGCGCCGACCTGCAGCTCTTCGATCATGCTCTGCACCTGTTGTGCCGACTCCTGGGTACGGTGGGCCAGGTTGCGCACTTCATCGGCCACCACGGCAAACCCGCGCCCGGCTTCACCGGCACGGGCCGCCTCGATGGCCGCGTTGAGGGCCAGCAGGTTGGTCTGTTGCGAGATGCTGGTGATCACTTCGAGGATCTGACCGATGTTCACGGTCTTGCTGTTGAGCGTCTCGATGTGCGAGCTGGAGGTGGAGATAAGGTCCGACAGACGGTTCATTGCCTGGATGCTGCGGTCTACCACCTGCTGGCCCTCTTCGGCCAGGTGGCGTGCAGAGCTGGCCTGCTGCGAGGCTTGTGCGGCGTTATGGGCGATTTCCTGGGCAGCGGCGCCCAGCTCGTTGATGGCGGCGGCCACGCTGTTGGTGCGGTTGGCCTGCTCGTCGGAGTTGACCATCGAGGAGTTGGAGGCGCTGACCACGCGCAGTGCCACTTCGTTGACCTGCTGGGTGGCCGAGGACACTTCGCGGATCGAGCTGTGGATACGCTCGACGAAGTGGTTGAAGGCGCGGCCCAGGGTGCCGAATTCGTCGTTGCTGTGGATGCTCAGACGCTTGGTCAGGTCGCCTTCGCCCTGGGCGATGTCTTCCATGGCGCGGGTCATGATGTGCAGCGGTTGCAGCAGCACGCGGATGAGCATGCCGAGCAGGGCGATGATGATGGCCACCGCAATCACGGTGACGATCACCGCCGAGGTGCGGAACTTGCTCAGCATCGCGTAGGCTTTTTCTTTATCGATCGAGAGACCGATGTGCCAGTTGGCCGATGGCAGGCCTTTGACCGGTGCGAAACTGAGGATACGGGTCTGGCCGTTGTTCTCGACCTCGGTCAGTTCCTTGGTCAGGCGCGGGGTGTTGTTCGGGTACAGGTCCGAGAGCGACTTCATCACCAGGTCCTTGTCCGGGTGCACCAGGATCTTGCCTTGGTCGTTCACCAGGAACGCGTAGCCCATGCCGCCGAAATTCAGGGAATTGATGATCTTGACCAGGGCGTCCAGCTCCATGTCGCCACCGACCACGCCCAGTTCGCGCGACACTGTGGCGTTCATGCCGATCACCATCTTGCCGGTACTGATGTCCAGGTAGGGTTCGGTCAGGGTCGGGCCGTTGGCCGCCATGCTGTCCTTGTACCAGTCGCGGATGCGCGGATCGTAGCCGTCAGGCATCTGGATCACCGGGCGCACGGTGAAGCCGCCGTCGGTCTTGCCCATGTACACCGTGATGAAGCTCGACGCCAGCACCTTCTGGTCCAGCAGCGAATCGAGGTTGCCGGGAGCTGCCGCGATGTTCTGTGCCAGGTTCTCTACCAGCAGCAGGCGTCCTTCGAAGAGGTTCTTGATGTTGGTCGAGGCGGCATCGCCCATTTCGCCGACATAGTTTTCCAGATCTTCGTGAATCGCATTACGCTGCAGGTAATCGTTGTAGAGAGTAAAGAGGGTGAAGGCCACAAGGACGATCAGGGAAGCAGCCAGCAAGATCTTATGGCTGAAACGGAAGCTTTTATTCATGGCGTATTGGGTCCGCTAAGGTCTTTATATCCGGGTCATTCGCACAAAGGCATCTTGAAAGCAGTGCAGTTCCCATGTCCTTGTCGGGCTTTTCCTGACTTTCTGGGTGAAACATCAACACTTGGTATCGGCCGAGTACTACTAAAGCTTGAACAGAGGGTGAAAAAACATGCCTGACTCTTCGCAGTTCATTCTCGGTGCGGACCTGGCGGGGCAGCCGGTGTGCCAGGCCATGCGTCTGGCCAACCGTCACGGACTGGTTGCCGGGGCCACCGGCACCGGCAAGACCGTGACCTTGCAGCACCTGGCCGAGGCCTTCAGCGATGCCGGCGTGGCGGTGTTCGCTGCAGACGTCAAAGGCGACCTGTGCGGCCTGGGTGCGGTGGGCAGCCCGCAGGGCAAGGTGGCCGAGCGGATTGCCGGCATGCCCTGGCTCGAGCATCGGCCGCAGGCGTATCCGGTGACCCTGTGGGATGTGCACGGCAAGTCCGGGCACCCGTTGCGCACGACCTTGAGCGAAATGGGCCCGTTGCTGCTGGGCAACCTGCTCGAACTCAACGACAGCCAGCAGGCGGCGCTGTATGCGGCGTTCAAGGTGGCCGATCGCGAGGGCCTGTTGCTGCTGGACATCAAGGACCTCAAGGCGCTGCTCGGCCACCTCAAGGACAACCCGCAGGTGCTCGGCGAAGACAGTGCGCTGATGACCAGCGGTTCCAGCCAGGCCCTGTTGCGGCGCCTGGCGACCCTGGAGCAGCAAGGGGCCGAGGCTCTGTTCGGTGAGCCGGCGTTGCAGTTGCCAGACCTGCTGCAGCCTGCTGCCGACGGGCGCGGGCGCATCCACCTGCTCGATGCCAGCCGCCTGGTGCACGAGGCGCCGAAGGTGTATGCGACCTTCCTGCTGTGGTTGCTGGCGGAGCTGTTCGAGCAGTTGCCCGAGCGTGGCGATGCAGACAAGCCTCTGCTGGCGCTGTTTTTCGATGAGGCGCACCTGTTGTTCAGCGGCACGCCCAAGGCCTTGCAGGATCGTCTGGAACAGGTGGTGCGGTTGATTCGTTCCAAGGGGGTGGGGGTGTATTTCGTGACTCAGTCGCCGGGCGACCTGCCGGACGATGTGCTCGCCCAGCTCGGCCTGCGTATCCAGCATGGCTTGCGTGCGTTCACGGCCAAGGAGCAGAAGTCGCTGCGGGCGGTGGCCGATGGGTTTCGGCCGAACCCGGCGTTCGACACCCTGGCGGTGCTGACCGAGCTTGGCATTGGCGAGGCGTTGGTGGGCACCCTGCAGGACAAGGGCACGCCGGGCATGGTCGAGCGGGTACTGATCGCGCCGCCGCAATCGCGCATCGGGCCGTTGAGCGAGGCCGAGCGGGCGGCGCTGATTGCGGCGTCGCCGTTGCAGGGGCGCTATGACAAGCCGATCGATCGGGAGTCGGCGTACGAGATATTGATGGTGCGCAAGGGGCAGGTGCCATCGGCGCAGCAGGCGCCGGCCGAGGAAAGCCTGGCCGACAAGGCCGGGGAGTTCTTGCAGAGCGCGGCGGGGCAGGCGATCAAGTCGGCGGTGCGCCAGGCGGCCAATCAGTTCGGACGGCAACTGGTGCGGGGCTTGATGGGCTCACTGCTGGGGGGCAGCAAGCGCCGCTGACAAGGCGTCGAGGCAGTGGAGTTGCCGGTTCGCCGGCAAGTTCTCAAGCGGGCCCGAAGGCATCGAGCCGGTGCCCTGCGCAGGCTCGGCAGGTTGTGCCAAGGGGCCGCAGCAGTGCTCGCAGCTTCGTGTATAGGCCGTGTCGGCTGTGAGCAGTTGGCCTGCGCACAGCAGCACGCCCTGACCGTCGGGCAGCAACGTGGCGCTGTGGGAGAAACGCGGTTCGTTCAGCTCGCTGCCCAGCACCCATGCATCCTGGCGTGGGTCGTACAACTCGGTGCTGGGACGGTAGGGCAGTCTGGTATGGCCGGCCAGCAGCAGCCGACCATCGGGCAGCAGCGTGGCGGTATGCCCCTGGTGGCCACGCTGCATGGGCGGGCCACTTCGCCAGGTATTGGTTAGCGGATCGTACAAAAACGATTCCAGTGCACTTTCACCAAACGGCATGCAGGTGCCACCCGCCACCATCACCTGGCCATTGTTCAGCAGCGTGGCCGTATGTTGCATGCGGGGGGCAGGCAGTGCCTTGGTCGGCTCGAACCGCCCGGTCTGCGGGTCGAAGAGTTCGCAGTGGGCCAGTGCCTGATCGGGGGCATAGCCGCCGATAATCAGCACCTTGCCGGAATCGAGCAACGTGGCGCTGTGGTTCATGCGTGCCTGACTGCGCTCACCGAGCTGATGCCACTCGTCGCTGGCGACGTCGTACAGCTCGACGATGTCGAGCACTTTCCCGGTATCGCCGTTGAGGTGGTTGCCGCCGATGACAAGCACCTTGTTCGTGCCGCCCCACAATGACGTAGCGGTGTGGCTGAAGCGGGCAACCTGGAGGCTGCGCAGCGTTGTCCAGCATGAGCGGATGGGGTCGAAGCGCTCGACGTGGTCGCTGGCTTCTCCGGTTTGCGAGCCGCCCACCAGCAGAAAGGACCCGTCGTCGAGAATGACCGTGAGTTGCGAGAATGCCGCCTTCTGCTTGGGGGGTTGTTGCTTCCATTCGCGCTTGTCAAGGCTGAAGCGTTCCACGCTGTCGGTGGCATGCCCGCCATTGGTGATGCCGCCGGCAACCAGCACATCGCCATTGGGCAAACGCATGGCGCTGTGCAGGGCCCGGGCGATGTGCATGGCGCCAGCGCATGCGTGGATATGGCCGTCCTTCGACATGTGCATTCTCCTTGTCGGCGTGAAAAGGAGGGTGCGCTGCAGGTGGCCCATCGTCTACTGACATAAATGACAGTGCGTTTGCGCAGGGCCATGAAAAAAGGGCCAGCCAAATGAATGGCTGACCCTTCTGCGGTACTGCGTTATTTCAACCGATGGCTTTGGACGCCAACCAGAACAACCCCGCCGACAAGGCGATGGTCGCCGGCAGGGTCAGCACCCAGGCCAGCAGAATGGTGCGCACGGTGCCGCCTTGCAGGCCGCTCTTGTTCGCCACCATGGTCCCGGCCACACCCGACGACAGCACGTGGGTGGTCGACACCGGCAGGCTGAAGATGTTGGCCGCGCCAATCGCGCAGGCTGCGGTGATCTGCGCCGACATGCCCTGGGCATAGGTCATGCCCTGCTTGCCGATCTTCTCGCCAATGGTCAGTACCACACGCTTCCAGCCCACCATGGTCCCAAGGCCCAGGGCCAGGGCCACCGCCAGGATCACCCAGAACGGCGCGTACTCGGTGGTCGCGGTCAGGTCACGACGCAGTTTGTCCAGGTCGGCCTTTTCACGTGCTTCCAGGCCTGGCAACTTGCTGACCTTTTTCGCCGTGTCATCCAGGCACAGCAGGTAACGCCGCACTTCCACGCGCTTCTCGGCAGTCAGCGAATGGTAGTCCGCCACGCCGTTGAGCGACTGCTGCAGCGCGGTGATGGTCGGCTCGGTCTGTTGCGGATTGCAGCTGAACTGCTCCGGCAGGTCACCGGCCTTGGCCTTGCCCAGTGCCAGGAATTCGCCCAGGGTTTCGCTGTTGCGCTGGTAGAACTGGCTCAGGTGCAGGGTCGCGTCACGGGTACGTTCGATCTGGTAGGTAGTGCTGTTCAGGTCCAGCACGAACTGCGCCGGTACGATGCCGATCAGCACCAGCATGATCAGGCCGATACCTTTCTGACCATCGTTGGAACCGTGTACGAAGCTGACGGCCATGGCCGAAATGACCAGTACCAGGCGGTTCCAGAACGGCGGGTGCTTCTTGTCATCGAGCTTGCGGCGCTGTTCAGGCGTTTTGTGCATCTTCGACAGCGGGCGCCACCACTTCAGGCCGATCAGCACCAGCGCGGCCACGGCAAAGCCGGCCATGGGCGAGAGCACCAGCGACATGCCGATGTCGATTGCCTTCTGCCAGTTGACCCCGTCACCCAGTGGAATGTCGTTGAGCAGCGCGTTGGCCAGGCCCACGCCCAGGATCGAGCCGATCAGGGTGTGCGAGCTGGACGCCGGGATGCCGAAGTACCAGGTACCCAGGTTCCACGCGATGGCCGCGGCCAGCAGCGAGAAGACCATGGCCAGGCCATGCCCGGTGTTCACATTGATCAGCAGCTCCACCGGCAGCAGGTGCACGATGGCATACGCCACCCCGACTCCGCCCAGCAGGACGCCAAGGAAATTGAACACGCCGGAAAAGAACACGGCCAGGTGCGGCGGCATGGCTTTGGTATAGATGACAGTCGCTACCGCATTGGCGGTGTCATGAAAGCCATTGATGAACTCGAAGGCGAGCACGAAGGTCAAGGCGAGCAACAGGCTCACCAGTACCCAGGCATCAAGTCCGCTGAATAAATCGATCATGAAGGAATTCTGACCCGGTCATAAGGGGGCGCGATTATGCCAGAAATCCTGGGTAATCGATGCACTAGGTGCTGACCGGTCGGGGCGCTTTTGCGGGGGGGCAGGGCACTGCAGGAGGGGAGGGTAATCGAGAAAGATCGGCAAAAATCAGAAAAAATAACGCGAACGGTCAAGAAAAAACCGATGTTTTCCACGGCTGAATAATTCAAACGACCGTATTAAATTTGTGAGATTACGTAACGGTTTCATCTTCGACGCCGCAAGGGTCGCCCAAGGCACCGTCTTCGTGCCGGTGCCGTGCCCAGGGGCGGGCGCTTTGTCCGAGGGTCAGGGCTCCTGTGGGCTGAGCTCCTTTTCGATCTTTTGCAGTTCCACGGCAAATGCCTGGTCCAGCAGGCTGGCACGTTTGCGCCAGGGTTTGCGTTCGGGGTCTGGTTGGGCGGCGTATGTGGTGACTTCTCCGCCATAAACGTCCTTGTAACGTTGTTCCTGGCGCTCGAGTTCAGCGCGCAGTTCATCTTTCGTCACAGTGTTTCCTGAAGTTGGAGTTGATGCCGATTTCAACACAAGCACGTTTAACCCGACGACAGCGGCACAGGCCATTGTGTCGAGCGTCTATATAAGACGAGGGTGATTGCAGTTGAATGGCTGTTTTACACCTTCTGTCGGGGCCTGTCAGCCCGGCAGAAGCAAAAACGGCCTTGCTGGTGGGCAAGGCCGTGCCTGGGACTTCTACGGTGGGTACCTGACCAGTCTCTCCAAGAAGCCACATGTGGCAGGCGAAAGGTATAAGTAATTGTAGGCATCGGTCAATTGCGATTATCGGCCGATGGTTCGATAATCGCCCAAGTGAAGTTTGCCGAGGTGAGTCATGAGTGAAGAAACAGGGGGCAAGGGCCCAGGCCTGAACGACAACGTGCGCAGCTCTTTCGCTTCGTTGGCGCCGCCCATCGTGGCCTCGCCGGCCAAGCGCATCCAGGCGTTCACCGGCGACCCGGATTTCATGACGTCGCTGGCGCGAGGCCTGGCGGTGGTGCAGGCGTTCCAGGAGCGCAAGCGGCACCTGACCATCGCCCAGATCAGCCACCGCACCGAGATCCCGCGGGCGGCGGTTCGCCGTTGCCTGCACACGCTGATCAAGCTCGGCTATGCCACCACCGACGGGCGCACCTATTCATTGCTGCCCAAGGTGCTGACCCTGGGTCATGCCTACCTGTCCTCGACGCCATTGGCGGTATCGGCGCAGCCGTACCTGGACCGCATGAGCGACCAGTTGCACGAGGCCTGCAACATGGCCACCCTCGAAGGTGACGACATTCTCTACATCGCCCGCTCGGCGACGGTGCAGCGCCTTATTTCGGTGGACCTGTCGGTGGGCGGGCGCCTGCCGGCCTATTGCACCTCGATGGGGCGCATCCTGCTGGCGGCGCTGGACGACGCCACCCTGCACGAATACCTGGAGCACGCCGACCTGCAGGCCAAGACCAGCCGTACCGTGCACGACCCGGCAGCCTTGCTGGAAATCCTCCAGCAGGTGCGCGAGCAGGGCTGGTGCGTGGTCG
Organism: Pseudomonas sp. S12(2018); assembly: GCF_024355235.1. NCBI lineage: Bacteria > Pseudomonadati > Pseudomonadota > Gammaproteobacteria > Pseudomonadales > Pseudomonadaceae > Pseudomonas > Pseudomonas sp. S12(2018). The sequence continues at coordinate 552,728 of NZ_QLAD01000001.1, read as the reverse complement.
ACCAGGAGCTGGAGCAGGGCCTGCGTTCGATCGCGGTGCCGGTGTACGACGCCTCCGGCCAGGTGCTGGCGGCGCTGAACATCAGTACCCACGCCGGGCGGGTGAGTCGCAGCGAGCTGGAGCAGAAGTTTCTGCCGATCATGGTGGCGGCCAGCCGCGACCTGAGTACCCAGCTGTTCAGTTGAATGCGCCGAGCGGTTCCTGTTCGATAAACGCACAGTCTTGCGTTTATCGAATTGCGCCGCGTCGCGCGCCTTATTAATGTCCCTCGCATCAAGTGGCCCCTGACGGCCTCCAATAATAATGAGCGAGAGAACACCCCATGACCTGCACCCTGTCCTGCTTCAGCCAGTACCTGCCCGCCTGCCGGCTGCACGGTAGCTGACCCTTTCCAAAAGACCCGTACCCGACCGTCTGTGCCGTTCACGCGCGCACCCGCACACTCGCGCGCATCTTCTGGATAAAAACAATGAATAGTCCCCAAGCTGCTGTTGGAAACTGCCTGGATGTGCAGTCGTTCATCAATGCCCAGCCGTTGTCGCGTTACCAATGGCGGGTGGTCATCCTGTGCTTTCTGATCGTGTTCCTCGACGGCCTGGACACCGCCGCAATGGGCTTCATTGCCCCGGCACTGTCCCAGGACTGGGGCATCGACCGCGCCAGCCTGGGCCCGGTGATGAGCGCCGCGCTGATCGGCATGGTGTTCGGTGCGCTGGGCTCGGGGCCGCTGGCCGACCGTTTCGGGCGCAAGGTGGTGCTGGTGGGCGCGGTGTTGCTGTTCGGCGCGTTCAGCCTGGCCTCGGCCTATGCCACCAACGTCGACCAGTTGCTGGTGCTGCGCTTTCTGACCGGCCTGGGCCTGGGCGCCGGCATGCCGAACGCCACCACGCTGCTGTCCGAATACACCCCCGAGCGGCACAAGTCGTTGCTGGTCACCAGCATGTTCTGCGGCTTCAACCTGGGCATGGCCGGTGGCGGGTTCATTTCCGCCAAGCTGATCCCGATGTTCGGCTGGCACAGCCTGCTGCTGATCGGCGGCATCCTGCCGCTGCTGCTGGTGGTGGTACTGATGGTGTGGCTGCCGGAGTCGGCGCGTTACCTGGTGGTGCGCAACAAGGGCACCGACCGGGTACGCCGCACATTGGCGCCGATCGAGCCGGGCATCGTCAACCAGGCTGCCAGCTTCAGCGTGCCGGAACAGAAGACGGTCAAGGCGCGCAACGTGTTCGCGGTGATCTTCTCGGGCACCTACAGCGTCGGCACGCTGCTGTTGTGGCTGACCTATTTCATGGGCCTGGTGATCGTCTACCTGCTGACCAGCTGGCTGCCCACGCTGATGCGTGACAGCGGCGCGAGCATGGAGCAGGCGGCGTTCATCGGTGCGCTGTTCCAGTTCGGCGGCGTGCTCAGCGCGGTGGCGGTAGGCTGGGCGATGGACCGCTACAACCCGCACAAGGTGATCGGCACCTTCTACCTGCTGGCCGGGGTGTTCGCCTACGCGGTGGGCCAGAGCCTGGGCAACATCACGCTGCTGGCGACCCTGGTGCTGATTGCCGGCATGTGCGTGAACGGGGCGCAGTCGGCGATGCCGTCGCTGGCGGCGCGCTTCTACCCCACCCAGGGCCGCGCCACCGGCGTGTCGTGGATGCTGGGCATCGGCCGGTTTGGCGCGATTCTCGGGGCCTGGATGGGCGCCACGTTGCTGGGCCTGGGCTGGAACTTCGAACAGGTGCTGACGGCCCTGGTGATCCCGGCCGCGATCGCGACGGTGGCGGTGGTGATCAAGGGTGTGGTGAGCCACGCTGACGCGACCTGACCGGCTGGCAGTAGCGCCCCTATCGCGGGTCAAGCCCGCTCCCACATGGATCTCCACCGTACCTGTGGGAGCGGGCTTGACCCGCGATGGTTTGTGGATCCTTAGCACAACAACAATACGTTCGATAATCGAACGCTATGGCGATTATCGGATTGTACGGCCCAATGCGCCGCCTTAATCTGAGCTCATGCCGGTGCCGCCCAGAGGCACCTCTGAAACCGCTCTCCAGGAGTCTGCAATGGCTGAAATCCTCTCGCTCCACGACGCCGTGAAGCAGTTCGTCAACGACGGCGACAGCGTCGCCCTTGAAGGCTTCACGCATTTGATCCCGACCGCCGCCGGGCACGAAATCATTCGTCAGGGCAAGAAGGATCTGACCCTGGTGCGCATGACCCCCGACCTGATCTACGACCAGCTGATCGGCGCCGGCTGCGCCCGCAAGCTGATCTTCTCGTGGGGCGGCAACCCGGGTGTCGGGTCGCTGCACCGCCTGCGTGACGCGGTCGAGAAGCAGTGGCCGCACGCCATGGAAATCGAAGAACACAGCCACGCCGACCTCGCCAACGCCTACGTTGCCGGTGCCTCGGGCCTGCCGTTCGCGGTGCTGCGCGCCTACGCCGGCTCCGACCTGCCCAAGGTCAACCCGCTGATCAAGAGCGTGACCTGCCCGTTCACCGGTGAGGTGCTGGCCGCCGTGCCGTCGGTTCGCCCGGACGTCACCGTGATCCACGCGCAGAAGGCCGACCGCAAGGGCAACGTGCTGCTGTGGGGCATCCTGGGTGTGCAGAAGGAGGCCGCCCTGGCCGCCAAGCGCTGCATCGTCACCGTGGAAGAGATCGTCGACGACTTCAACGCGCCAATGAATGCCTGCGTGTTGCCCACCTGGGCACTGTCGGCCGTGTGCCTGGTACCGGGCGGGGCGCACCCGTCCTACGCGCACGGCTACTCCGAGCGTGACAACCGCTTCTACCAGGCCTGGGACCCGATTGCCCGCAGCCGTGAGACCTTCACCGCCTGGATCGACGAATACATTCGCGGCACCGCCGACTTCCCTGCCTTCAAGGCAAAACTGGCCAGCGCTTCGGAGGCTGCACAATGAGCTACTCCACCAATGAAATGATGACCGTTGCCGCTGCCCGCCGCCTGCGCAACGGCGCTGTGTGCTTCGTCGGCATCGGCCTGCCGTCCAAGGCCGCCAACCTGGCACGCCTGACCTCTTCGCCCGACGTGGTATTGATCTACGAATCGGGCCCTATCGGCGCCAAGCCGACGGTACTGCCGCTGTCCATCGGTGACGGCGAGCTGGCCGAAACCGCCGATACCGTGGTGCCCACCGGCGAGATCTTCCGCTACTGGCTGCAGGGCGGGCGCATCGACGTGGGCTTTCTGGGCGCGGCCCAGGTCGACCGTTTCGGCAACATCAACACCACCGTGGTCGGCGACTACCACCAGCCCAAGGTACGCCTGCCGGGTGCCGGTGGCGCACCGGAAATCGCCGGCTCCGCCAAGACCGTGCTGATCATCCTCAAGCAGTCCTCGCGCGCCTTCGTCGACAAGCTCGACTTCATCACCTCGGTCGGCCACGGCGAAGGCGGCGACTCGCGCAAACGCCTGGGCCTGCCCGGTGCCGGCCCGGTGGGCATCATCACCGACCTGTGCATCATGGAACCTGAAGCCGGCAGCAACGAATTCGTGGTCACCTCGATTCACCCGGGTGTGACCCGCGAGCAGATCGTCGCCGCCACCGGCTGGGCGATCCGCTTTGCCGACAGCGTCGAAACCACCGTGGCGCCGAGCGAAGTCGAGCTGACTGCGCTGCGCGACCTCGAAGCGCGCACGGCGGCCGCCCACGGCCAAGTGCCGGGAGAAGCCTGATGCGTGACGTATTCATCTGCGACGCGATTCGCACCCCCATCGGCCGCTTCGGCGGCGCCCTGGCCGGCGTGCGCGCCGACGACCTGGCGGCGGTACCGCTCAAGGCCCTGATCGAGCGCAACCCCACCGTGCAATGGGACCAGCTCGACGAAGTGTTCTTCGGCTGCGCCAACCAGGCCGGTGAAGACAACCGCAACGTAGCGCGCATGGCCCTGCTGCTGGCCGGGCTGCCCGACAGCGTGCCGGGTGTGACCCTCAACCGCCTGTGCGCCTCGGGCATGGACGCCATCGGCACGGCGTTTCGCGCCATTGCCAGCGGCGAGATGGAGCTGGCGATTGCCGGCGGCGTCGAGTCGATGTCCCGTGCACCGTTCGTGATGGGCAAGGCCGAAAGCGCCTACTCGCGCAACATGAAGCTGGAAGACACCACCATCGGCTGGCGCTTCATCAACCCGCTGATGAAGGCCCAGTACGGCGTGGACGCGATGCCGCAGACCGCCGACAACGTGGCCGACGACTATCAGGTATCGCGCGCCGACCAGGATGCCTTCGCCCTGCGCAGCCAGCAGCGCACCGCCAAGGCCCAGGCCGCCGGCTACTTCGCCGAAGAGATCGTGCCGGTGCGCATCGCGCACAAGAAGGGCGAGACCGTGGTCGAGCACGACGAACACCCGCGCGCCGATACCACCCTCGAAGCCCTGGCCAGGCTCAAGCCGGTCAACGGCGCGGACAAGACGGTCACCGCCGGCAACGCCTCGGGCGTCAACGACGGCGCCGCGGCGCTGATACTGGCATCGGCCGAGGCGGTGCAAAAGCATGGCCTGACCCCGCGCGCGCGCGTGCTCGGCATGGCCAGTGCCGGCGTTGCCCCCCGGGTAATGGGCATCGGCCCGGTGCCGGCGGTGCGCAAGCTGATCGAGCGCCTGGGCGTGGCGGTCACCGATTTCGACGTGATCGAGCTCAACGAAGCTTTCGCCAGCCAAGGCCTGGCCGTGCTGCGCGAACTCGGCATTGCCGACGACGCGCCGCAGGTCAACCCCAACGGCGGCGCCATTGCCCTGGGTCACCCGTTGGGCATGAGCGGCGCACGCCTGGTGCTGACAGCGCTGCACCAGCTGGAGAAATCCGGCGGGCGCAAAGGCCTGGCGACCATGTGCGTGGGTGTCGGGCAGGGCCTGGCCCTGGCCATCGAGCGCGTGTAAATCAATGACCTCGCTGCTGCGACCTCCACGCAAGGTCGGGGCAGCGGGGTGATTGTTCTGTGGAACGTGAGTGTTACCGAGTGTGTCTAGACTTCAGACATCCTCCCAGAGTGAATTGCCATGACTTCAATCCATTACACCGGCGAAGAACGCAGCAAACGCATTTTCGCCATCGTCGGTGCCTCCTCGGGCAACCTCGTGGAATGGTTCGACTTCTACGTCTATGCCTTCTGCGCGATCTACTTTGCCCCGGCTTTCTTCCCCTCCGACGACCCGACGGTGCAGCTGCTCAACACCGCCGGCGTGTTCGCCGCCGGGTTCCTGATGCGGCCCATCGGCGGCTGGCTGTTCGGCCGTGTGGCCGACCGCCACGGGCGCAAGAATTCGATGATGATCTCGGTGCTGATGATGTGCGCCGGCTCGCTGGTGATCGCCTGCCTGCCGACCTACGCCAGCATCGGTGCCTGGGCACCGGCGCTGCTGTTGCTGGCGCGGCTGTTCCAGGGCCTGTCGGTGGGCGGCGAATACGGCACCACCGCCACCTACATGAGCGAGGTGGCCCTGCGCGGCCAACGCGGCTTCTTTGCTTCGTTCCAGTACGTGACCCTGATCGGCGGGCAACTGCTGGCGGTGCTGGTGGTGGTGATCCTGCAGCAACTGCTCACCGAAGATGAGCTGCGCGCCTGGGGCTGGCGCATCCCGTTCGTGGTGGGTGCCATCGCGGCGGTGATCTCGCTGTTCCTGCGTCGCTCGCTGGAAGAGACCAGCAGCGCCGAAACCCGCAACGACAAGGACGCCGGCAGCCTCGGCGGCCTGTTCCGCAACCACAAGGCGGCGTTCATCACCGTGCTTGGCTACACCGCCGGCGGCTCGCTGATCTTCTACACCTTTACCACCTACATGCAGAAGTACCTGGTGAACACTGCGGGCATGAGCGCCAAGACCGCCAGCTTCATCATGACCGGTGCACTGTTCCTGTACATGTGCATGCAGCCGCTGTTCGGCATGCTCTCGGACCGCATCGGCCGGCGCACCTCGATGCTCTGGTTCGGCGCCCTGGGCACCCTGTGCACGGTGCCGATCCTGCTTACCCTGAAAACCGTCACCAGCCCGTTCCTGGCCTTTGTGCTGATCACCCTGGCGCTGGCCATCGTGAGCTTCTACACCTCGATCAGCGGGCTGGTCAAAGCCGAGATGTTCCCGCCGCAGGTACGTGCGCTGGGCGTGGGCCTGGCCTACGCGGTGGCCAACGCGATCTTCGGCGGCTCGGCCGAATATGTGGCACTGGGGCTCAAGTCGCTGAACATGGAAAACGCCTTTTACTGGTACGTTACGGTGATGATGGCGATTGCCTTCCTGTTCAGCCTGCGCCTGCCCAAGCAGGCGGCGTACCTGCACCACGATCATTGAGAAGGACCACCGATGAACCAACGTCCGGGCAATCAGCTGTTCGATGCCTACTTCACCGCGCCGGCCATGCGCGCCGTGTTTTCCGACCGTGGCCGGGTGCAGGGCATGCTCGATTTCGAAGCCGCGTTGGCCCGCGCCGAGGCGGCGGTGGGGCTGATCCCGCAGGTGGCGGTGGCACCGATCGAAGCGGCCTGCCAGGCCGAGCGCTATGACTTCGCGGCCCTGGCCGAGGCCATCGCGGTGGCCGGCAACTCGGCCATCCCGCTGGTCAAGGCGCTGGGCAAGGTGATTGCCAGCGGCGTGCCCGAAGCCGAGCGCTTCGTGCACCTGGGCGCTACCAGCCAGGATGCGATGGACACCGGGCTGGTGCTGCAATTGCGCGATGCCCTGGGCCTGATCGAAGCCGACCTGGCGCGCCTGGCCGACAGCCTGGCGCACCAGGCGCTGCAGCATGCCGACACGCCGCTGGCCGGGCGCACCTGGCTGCAACATGCAACGCCCGTGACCCTGGGCATGAAGGTCGCCGGCTGGCTCGGTGCACTCACCCGTCACCGTCAGCGCCTGCAGGAGCTCAAGCCGCGCCTGCTGAGCCTGCAGTTCGGCGGCGCCTCCGGCACCCTGGCGGCACTGGGCAACAAGGCATTGCCGGTGGCCGAGGCGCTGGCCGGGCAGCTCAGGCTGAGCCTGCCCGAGCAGCCCTGGCATACCCAGCGTGACCGCCTGGTGGAGTTCGCCTCGGTGCTGGGCATGATCGCCGGCAGCCTGGGCAAGCTGGGACGCGATGTGAGCCTGCTGATGCAGACCGAGGCGGCGGAGGTGTTCGAGCCTGCTGCGCCGGGCAAGGGCGGCTCGTCGACCATGCCGCACAAGCGCAACCCGGTGGGCGCGGCGGTGCTGATCGGCGCCGCTACCCGTGTACCGGGGCTGGTGTCCACGCTGTTCGCGGCAATGCCCCAGGAGCACGAGCGCAGCATGGGCCTGTGGCATGCCGAATGGGAAACCCTGCCCGAGATCTGCTGCCTGGTGTCCGGCGCCCTGCGCCAGGCCCAGGTGATTGCCGAGGGCCTGGAAGTGGATGCTGCGCGCATGCGCCGCAACCTCGACCTGACCCAGGGCCTGGTGCTGGCCGAGGCGGTCAGCATCGTGCTGGCCCAGCGACTGGGCCGGGACACCGCACACCACCTGCTGGAAGCCTGCTGCAAGCGTGCGGTGGCCGAACAGCGTCAACTGCGCGACGTGCTGGGCGACGATCCGCAGGTGACTGCCGAGCTGTCGGCGGACGAACTCGACCGCCTGCTCGACCCTGCTCATTACCTGGGCCAGGCCCGCGTGTGGGTGGCGCGGGCGGTGGCTGAACACCAACAATTCAAGCGTTGAAGGAGGCCGTTGTGGCTAGCGTACAACTCGCTGATGGCGTACTGAACTACCGGCTCGACGGGCCCGAGGGCGCACCGGTGCTGGTGCTGTCCAACTCGCTGGGCACCGACCACACCATGTGGGACCCGCAACTGCCAGCATTTGCCGCGCATTTTCGGGTACTGCGCTACGACACCCGCGGGCATGGCCAGTCGCTGGTGACCGAGGGGCCGTACAGCATCGAGCAACTGGGGCGTGACGTGCTGGCACTGCTGGACGCGCTGAAGATCGAGCGGGCGCATTTCTGCGGCCTGTCCATGGGCGGGCTGATCGGGCAGTGGCTGGGCATCCATGCCGGCGAGCGCCTGAACCGCCTGATCGTGTGCAACACCGCAGCCAAGATCGGCAACGACGAGGTATGGAACCCGCGCATCGACATGGTGCTGCGCGACCGCGAGGCGGCGATGGTGGGGCTGCGCGACGCCTCCATCGAGCGCTGGTTCACCAAGGCCTATGCGCAGGCCAACCCGGACCAGGCCAAGCGCATCACCGACATGCTGGCGGGCACTTCGCCCGATGGCTATGCGGCCAACTGCGGCGCGGTGCGCGATGCGGACTTCCGGGACCAGCTGGGTGAGATCAAGGTGCCGCTGCTGGTGATTTCCGGCAGTGCCGATGCGGTCACGCCGCCGGCTGGCGGGCGCTTCATCCAGGAGCATGTGGTGGGTGCCGAGTATGCCGAGTTCCAGGCGGCGCACCTGTCCAACGTTGAAGTCGGCGCGCCGTTCAGCCGCCGCGTGATCGATTTTCTGCTGGCCCGCTGAGGAGTAGGTTGTGGACGAAAAAGAACGTTACGAGGCCGGCATGCAGGTGCGGCGTGCGGTACTGGGCGATGCCCATGTGGACCGCAGCCTGAGCAACCTCACCGAGTTCAACGGCGAGTTCCAGGAAATGATCACCCGGCACGCGTGGGGCGATATCTGGACGCGGCCGGGGTTGCCACGCCATACCCGCAGCCTGATCACCATCGCGATGCTGATCGGCATGAACCGCAATGAAGAGCTGAAGCTGCACTTGCGGGCGGCGGCGAACAATGGCGTGACCCGCGAAGAGATCAAGGAAGTGCTGATGCAGAGCGCGATCTATTGCGGGATCCCGGCGGCCAATGCCACGTTCCACCTGGCGGAGTCGGTGTGGGATGAACTGGGCGTCGAATCCCGCGCCTGATCTTCAGGGCCTCTTCGCCAGCAAGGCTGGCTCCTACAGTGTGTGCGTGCCGTTGTAGGAGCCGGCCTTGCCGGCGAATGGGCCTTCAGATTGCCGCCTTTTTCGAGCGACTACCCACCGGCCCCGCATTCGCCTCGATCGACCGCTTCAACTCCCCGCGCAACCCCAGCACGAACGCCATCTCCGCCACCACGAACAACGGCCCCACGATCAGCCCGCTGATGTCGTCCACAAACGCCGGCTTGCGCCCCTCGTAATAGTGGCCGACGAACTGGATCACCCAGCCCACCACGAACAGCCCCAGCCCCGCACCCAGCCACACCAGCGTGCTCTGAACCGCCAGTACCTGCCCGGCCCACAGGCACAAGCCCAGCAACACGCTCATCAGCAACCCGAAGCGGGTGTCCAGGCGCAGGTAGAACCACGCCGACCACAGCGCCACCAGCAATGCAGGCGACAGCCACACCCCGCCCAATGCCATGCCCGGACGCGACAGCAGCACCGTGACTGCCACCACGATCAGCGGGATACCCACGAAGTGCGTGGCGATGTTGCGTGGGTCGCGGTGGTAGGCCGCGTATTGACTCAGGTGCTCGACGAGGCTTTTCATTGTTGTTCCTCCTGTAGGATTGCCCGAGCTTGCCCTGCGCAGGCACCGTCGTCTGTCGGCTAGCCGACAGTGTCACCACGAGGCCCCCGATGAACGCTTCAACCTTGCGCCAGGGTCACTGGTTCAAACAGTTGCCCGCTACCCTGCAGGATAGCCTGCTGCACCTGGCCCGGCCCGTGAGCCTGGAGGCCGGCGCCTGCCTGTTCCAGCGCGGCGACCCGCCTTGCGGACTGTACGCGGTGCTCGATGGCGCCATCCGCATCGGTGCGGTCAGCGCCCAGGGCAAGGAGGCGGTGCTGACCCTGATCGAGGCCCCGCACTGGTTCGGCGAGATCTGCCTGTTCGACGACCAGCCACGTACCCACGACGCCTATGCCGAAGGTGCCACCCACCTGCTGCGGGTGCCCCAGGGCGCGCTGGTGAAATTGCTGGATGCGCAACCGCGTTACTGGCGTGAATTCGCCTTGCTGATGAGCCACAAGCTGCGCCTGGCCTTTGTCGCGCTGGAGCAGCAGAGCCTGATGAGTGCCGCGCCGCGGGTGGCCTACCGGCTGCTGCAGATCGCCGCCGGTTACGGCGAAGTGGAGGGGGCCAGGAGGGTGTTGCAATTGTCCCAGGAGCAACTGGCCCTGATGCTCGCGCTGTCGCGCCAGACCACCAACCAGATTCTCAAGGCGCTGGAGCAGGATGGCGTGCTGCGCCTGAGCTACGGCGAGATCGAGATTCTCGACCCCGCGCGCCTGGCACTGATGGCTAATCCGGCTGGAACGGCGACTGGCTGAGGATCACCCCGGTTTCCTCGACGTACTTCTGCCATTCGCTGAGCAGGGCCTGCAGCTTTGCCGGCTGCGCCTGCGCCAGGTCGTGGACCTCGCCGGGGTCGATGCTCAGGTCGTACAGCTGCCAGGTGGCCGGCCCCACCGGGCCCGGAATGTACACCGCCTTCCAGTGCCCCTGGCGAATCGCCCGGCGCCCGAACAGCTCCCAGCCGGTGACGGTGTGCTCGTCGTGTACCTGCTCGGTCTCGCCCGACAGGTAGCCCAGCCACGACTTGCCGCGCAGCGGCGCCACGTCACGCCCGCGCCAGCGTTTGCCCGGGTGGCGGATGCCGGCCAGGTCCAGCAGGGTCGGGGTGATGTCCATCACGGTGCTGAACTGATGGCTGATCTGCCCCTGGCGCGCCAGTGCCGGGTAGTGCAGCAGGGCCGGTACGCGAATGCCGCCCTCGGTGGTGAAGGCCTTGAACAGCCGCGACGGTGCGGTGGCCGCCTGGGCCCAGTGCGGGCCGTACCACACGTAGGAGTTGGCGCGGCCGATGTTGTCCAGGCTGTTGTCGTAGTGCTGGTCCAGGTAGCTGGCCAGGTGCGGGCCGAACTTGGGGAAGGCTTCGAGCAGCGCGCCCTCGGCACCGTTGTCGGACATGAACAGCACCAGGGTGTTGTCCAGCAGGCCCTGGTTGCGCAGGTAGCCGAGCACCCGGCCGATGTTCCAGTCCATGCGCTCGACCATCGCCGCGTACACCTCCATGGCGCGTGCCGAGCGCTGGCGCTGTTCGTCGCTCAGCGCCTGCCATTGTTCATCCACCGGGTGCGCCTGCACCTCGGCGCCGATCAGGCCCAGGGCGCGCAGTTTTTCCAGGCGCTCCTGGCGCAGCACCTCGGGCCCGGCGTCGTAGCGCCCCTTGTAGCGCGCCACCACCTCGGCCGGCGCCTGCAACGGCCAGTGCGGCGCGGAGAACGGCAGGTAGGCGAAGAACGGCCGGCTCTGGTCGCGCTCCTTGAGGTACTGCAGCAACTTGTCGCCAAAGGCGTCGGAGGAATAGAAGCCTTCGGGTAGCGCTTCGACGAAGGTGTCGTCCTCGATGTACAGCGCCGGGGTCGACTTGAGCAGGCCGGGGGTGTGTTCGTCGTAGGTGGGTTCGAAGCCATAGTGGTTGGCCGCGCCCGGCAGCAGCGCGAACGAACGTTCGAAGCCACGCGCATGTGGCGCCAGCTCGGCCTTCAGGCCCAGGTGCCACTTGCCGCTCATCAGCGTCTGGTAGCCGGCCTCGCGCAGCAGCTCGGGCAGCGCCACCACGCGGTCATTGAGGTAACCCTCGTAGCCCGGCTTGCCGATCAGCTCCGGGGTCAGCGCCTCGGCCATGGTGCCGATGCCGGCGATGTGGTGGTCGGTACCGGTCAGCAGCATCGAGCGGGTCGGCGAGCAGGTGGGCGCGGTATGGAAGTCGGTCAGGCGCAGGCCGGCAGTGGCCAGGGCATCCAGGTGCGGCGTGGCAATTTCGCCGCCGAAGGCACCCAGGTCGGAAAAGCCCAGGTCGTCGGCAACGATGATCAGGAAGTTGGGGCGTTGGCTCATGGTCGGCACTCAGCAGGCAAGGTAGGTCAGGGGCAGGTCGCGGATCTGCTCCACGGCGGGCGGCAGGTAGCGCTTATCGTGGGTCAGTTCGTGCAGCAGGGTTTCGCGCAGGCGGTGGAACGCCAGGCTGGCGCGCTGGCGCGGGTGCGGCAGGTCGACCTCGACGATGCGCTTGATCCGCCCCGGGCGCGGTTCGAGCACCACCACGCGGTCGGCCAGGAATATCGCTTCCTCGACATCGTGGGTTACCAGCAGGGTGGTGATGCGCGCCCGTTCGCGAATGGCCAGCAGTTCGTCCTGCATCTGCTGGCGGGTAAGGGCGTCGAGGGCGCCGAAGGGTTCGTCCAGCAGCAGGATGCGCGGGCTGGCCACCAGCCCGCGGGCAATCGCCACGCGCTGGGCCATGCCGCCCGAGAGCTGGTGCGGGTAGGCCTGGGCAAAGTCTTCGAGGCCCACCAGGCTGATGAAGTCGGCCACCCGCCGGGCGCGCCGGGTGCGCTCCAGGCCCTCGTTGACCAGGCCCAGGTCGATGTTCTCGGCCACCGTCAGCCAGGGGAACAGGCGGTGCTCCTGGAACACGATGCCGCGCTCGCTGCCGATGCCGTGCACCGGCTGGCCGTCGATCAGGATCTGCCCCTGGTACTCGGCGTCCAGGCCCACCAGCAGGCGCAGCAGGGTGGACTTGCCGCAGCCGCTGGCGCCGACGATGGCGACGAATTCGCCGTCGGTGATCTGCAGGTTGAAATCGCGGATCGCTTCCAGTTCGCCGTCGGCCACGCTGAAGCGCTTGCCGACCTGGTTGAAGCTGACCCGTGGGTGAGTGAGTGCGTTCATGCCCGTCTCCAGCGCGTGGCGCGCAGTTCGATGTGTTGTCCGACGGCGCCGAGCAGGGCGCCGGTGAGGCCGACCAGCAGCATGCCGGCCATGATCAGGTCCATGCGCAGCAGTTGCTGGGCGCCGATCATCAGGCTGCCGATGCCGCCGCCGGACGGCATGAAGTACTCGGCGCCGATGGTGCCCAGCCAGGCGTAGATCAGGCCGACCCGCAACCCGGCGAAGATGCCCGGTGCGGCGCCCGGCAGCACCAGCCTGCGCAGGCGCTGGGCACCGCTCAGGCGCAGCACGCGGGCGGCTTCGTCGAGCTGCGCAGGCAGGCTGGCAACCGCGCGCTGGGTGGCGATGAACAGCGGGAAGAATGCCGCCAGGCCGACGAATACCCATTTGGCCAGTTCGCCCAGGCCGAACCAGGCGGTCAGCAGCGGTACCCAGGCGAAGATCGCGATCTGGCGCAGCCCGGCCAGGCTCGGGCCCAGCAGGCGCTCGGCGCGGCGCGACAGGCCCAGCAACAGGCCGAAGGCAAAGCCCAGGCTGCCGCCCAGCAGCAGGCCGCCCAGCGCTCGCCCGACGCTGACGGCCAGCGCGCCGCTCAAGGTGCCGTCGAGCACGCCGGCCCAGGTGCTGTGCACCACCTCCAGCGGCGCCACCAGAATGTTCGCATCGACCCAACCGTACTGGCTTGCCAGTTGCCACAGCACCAGCAGCGCCAGCGGCAGGCCCAGGGCATGCAGGCGCTGCCAGCCACGCAGCGGGCGCACCCGCAGTTGTGCGGTGGCCGGATGCGGCCAGTGCAGCAGGCGCCGGTCGAGCCAGCCCAGGCCGCGGTCCATCAGCAGCCCGAGCACGCCGATCACGGCGATGCACACGAACACGATGTCGAGCATGAACAGTTGCCGTGCCCACACCATCAGGTAGCCCAGGCCTTCGCTGGAGGCCAACAGCTCGACCGCCAGCAGCGAGGTCCAGCCGGCCGCCAGGGCCAGGCGCACACCGGCCAGAAACGCCGGCAACGCAGCGGGCAGGATCAGCCGGCGAACCAGCAGGTGCGTGGGCAGGCGCAGTACCGCCGCCGCTTCGCGCAGGCGCGGTTGGGCATCGCGCACGCCCACCAGGGTGTGCAGGGTCACCGGCACGATCACCGCCTTGACCAGCACCACCAGCTTGAGCACTTCGCCGATGCCGAACAGCACCATGAACAGCGGCACCCAGGCCAGCGTGGGGATCTGCGCCAGGGCGTTGAAAGTCGGCAGTACCAGGCGTTCGGCGCGCTGGCTGAAGCCTAGCCAGGCGCCGAGCACCGCACCGGCCCCGACCCCGGCCACCAGCCCCAGCAGCAGGCGTTGCAGGCTGATGGCCAGGTGCGCCCACACCTCGCCGCGACCCAGTTCCACGGCGCTGTCCCATACCAGCGCAGGCGGTGGCAGTATCTGCTCGCTCATCCAGTGGTTGCGGCTGGCCAGCCACCACACCGCCGCCAGCAGCAGGGGCAGATACCAGGCTTGCAGGCGCTGCCAGGGCAGGCTGCGCAGACGCGGCAGGCCAGGGGCGGGGGCCAGTGAGGAAAGGGCGGTACGGGTCATGCAGGCCTCGCTATTTGTATATTTCTTATGGGTATATGCAGAAGAAATTACATTCGATTGAGCGATAAGAACTGCATTTAAAGCCGCTGACTCGCCGCGCAGCCAATGCATTCGAAGCATATTTTGGTTGTGTGCAATGCATACCCCGCAGGGCCGGGCCTGACAGGCCTTATATGTAATCTGGTTATTAAAATGTAATTTAATAGTATTTAAAGATTGGCATTCGCTATGGGTAGCGTGGCCGCACCATTACAAGGAGCTGTGTGCCATGAACCTGTCGATCAATCGTGTTTTCAGCCTGTTCGCCACCCCCGCACTGGCCGCCGTGATCGGCTGGATGCCGACACTGGCGCAGGGCGCCGAGCTCAAGCAGATCCGCATCGCGGTGCCCGACCTGAGTGCCGGCACCCAGCATTCGGGCGGTGGCATCACCGACGTGCTGCAACAGCAACAGTTGCTGGAGAAAGCCTTCGCCGCCGACGGCATCAGCATCCAGTGGAACTACTTCAAGGGTGCGGGGCCGGTCATCAACGAGGCGTTCGCCAATGGCCAGGTGGACTTCGCCTACCTGGGCGACCTGGCGGCGATCATCGGCAAGGCCAATGGCGTCGACACCCGCCTGGTGGCCGCCACCGCGCGCGGGGTCAAACACTACCTTGGGGTGGTGCCGGGCAGCGGCATCAAGACCCTGCAGGACCTCAAGGGCAAGCGCGTGGCCGTGTTCCGTGGCACCGCCACGCAGCTTTCGTT
This sequence comes from Pseudomonas sp. S12(2018), assembly GCF_024355235.1. Lineage (NCBI taxonomy): Bacteria > Pseudomonadati > Pseudomonadota > Gammaproteobacteria > Pseudomonadales > Pseudomonadaceae > Pseudomonas > Pseudomonas sp. S12(2018). The sequence goes on along the minus strand of NZ_QLAD01000001.1, from coordinate 537,710 downwards.
CGATGCCGCGCTGGCCAGCCAGGGCCTGAGCGAGAAGGACCTCAAGGTCATCAACCTGGATTTCAGCGCGGCCATCGCCGCCCTGGCGGCCAGGCAGATCGACGCCACCTGGGGCTCCACCGGCATCAGTGCGCTGGCCGATCGCGGCCTGGCCGAACTGCCGCTCAATACCCGCGATCTGGGCGGGGCGGGCAATGTGCAGGCGGTGCTGGTGGCCGCCGGTGCCTTCGTCGATGCGTACCCGGCAGTGGTCGAGAAGTTCGTCGCCGCGCAGCAGCCGGCGGTGCAATGGCTGACCGACGATGCCAACAAGGACGCCTACATCCAGCTGGTGTCGGAGCGTGCCAGCTACCCGCCGGCGATCCTGCAGCGTGACCTCAGCCAGGAGCGCCTGAGCGCGGTGTTCGACTCGACCCTGGACCCGGACTTTCTCGCCCGCCTGCAAGCCTCGGTGGACCTCGCCGCGCAGCAACGCCTGATTCGCAAACCGTTCAAGGTCGACCAGTGGCTGGCGCCGCAGGCTACCCGACCAGCGCCTGTGGCGCAGGCTGGCGGTCAAGGTTGATCAGGGTCTCGATCATCGCCCGCGCCGCAGGGGACAGGCGGTAGCCGCTGCGGCTGACGATGCCGCAGCGGGCATTGAAGCTGTCGAGGTTGGCCGGCAGGTTGCGCCAGTGCAGGCGCACCAGTTCGCCGGCCTGCACCGCCGCGCCGTAGGCCTCTTCGCTGCCAATGCCGATGGCATTGGTGCCGAGCACGATCTTGAGCAGGGTGGGTTGGTGCTCGCTCTGGATCTGCGGCGAAAAGTCGGTCTTGCCGCTGAGGTTGGCCAGCAGCTTGCGCACCCCCGGCGGAATCAGCGAACAGGCCAGCGGGTAGTCGAACATGTCGTTGGTCGACAGGCTGTCCTTGGCCAGCAGCGGGTGCCCGGGGCGGCAGAAGAACAGGCCGCGGCGCGGGGTCAGGGCCAGGGTCTGGAAGTTGGGGTCGGCTTCGAAGTGGCGGATGTCGGCGACGAAGAACTCGATCTCTTCGCGGCTCAGCGCCCGGCTGAGCGTTTCCCAGTTTGAAACCTCGAAATGCGTGCGCACCTTGGGGTGGGCGTTGATGAACTGCGCCACCGCCTGCGGCACCAGGTTCACCGCCGGTGCGGGGCCGCAGCCAAAGCGCAGCTCGCCGGCATCGAGCTTGGTCATCTGCTGCACCTCGCTGCTCAGCTGCGCCGCGCCCTGCACCAGGCGCAGGGCGTGCTGCAGCACCACCTGGCCTTCGGGCGTGGGGCGCAGATCCTTGTTGGCGCGGTCCACCAGCACACAGCCGAACTCCTGCTCCAGGCCCTGGATACTGCGGCTGAAGGCGGGCTGGGTGATGCCCATGGCGTCGGCGGCGCGCACGAAACTGCGGTGTTCGGTGAGGGCGATGAAGTAGCGCAGTTGGCGAAGATCCATATGCTTTTCCGGCATTCCAAAAATAGGGCGAAGGTATTTGCCGCCCCGGGAGTCTGGGTTTTAAATGCAAGCTCTTATTCCGTCAATGAAGCACTTGCATATCTGTTAGATCTTATTTGCATATAGATAGCGCCAGAGTTTCATCGGCACTTACCGTGACGCAACCGATGAGGGACGAACCATGAGCAACGCCGCATTTGCCGCAGCACCTGTCAGCCATGCGCTGGAGATTCATCCGGTGGCCGGGCGCATCGGTGCCGAAATTCGTGGGGTGACACTGGGCGCCGACCTGGCCCCGGCGGTGGTGGAGGCGATCCAGGCCGCGCTGGTGCAGCACAAGGTGATCTTCTTCAGGGGCCAGACGCAGCTGGACGACCAGTCCCAGGAAGCCTTCGCGCACCTGCTGGGCGAGCCCATCGCGCACCCGACTGTGCCGGTGCGCGACGGCACCCGCTACCTGCTGGAACTCGATGGCGGGCAAGGGCGTCGGGCCAACTCCTGGCACACCGACGTGACCTTCGTCGAAGCGTACCCCAAGGCGTCGATCCTGCGTTCGGTGGTGGCGCCGGCGTCGGGGGGCGATACGGTGTGGGCCAATACCGCCAGCGCGTACGCCGACCTGTCACCGGCCTTGCAGGCGCTGGCCGAGCAGTTGTGGGCGGTGCACAGCAACGAGTACGACTATGCCGCGACCAAGCCGAACGTGAGCCTCGAGCAGTTGGAGAACTACCGCAAGGTGTTCACTTCGACGGTGTACGAGACCGAGCATCCGGTGGTGCGAGTGCACCCGGTGAGCGGTGAGAAGCACCTGCTGCTGGGGCATTTCGTGAAGCGCATCAAGGGCTATTCGAAGGCCGATTCGGATCACCTGTTCAACCTGCTGCAGAGCCATGTGACGCGCCTGGAGAACACCGTGCGCTGGCGCTGGCAGGCCGGGGACGTGGCGATCTGGGACAACCGCGCGACCCAGCATTATGCGGTGGATGACTACGGTACCCAGGGGCGCGTGGTGCGCCGGGTGACGCTGCAGGGGGATGTGCCGGTGGGGGTGCAGGGGCAGCGTAGCCGCACCATCAAGGGGCAGGATGTGGGCTGATGGGGCTGGCCTCATTGCGGGTCAAGCCCGCTCCCACAGGAGTTCGGTGATCCTTGTGGGAGCGGGCTTGACCCGCGATGGGCTGCAACGCAGGCCCGAAGGTCAGAGAAAGCTGATCGGGTAGCTGACGATCAGGCGGTTCTCGTCGAATGCATTGGTGCTGAAGTCGCGGCGCATGGTCGAGTTGCGCCATTTGAACGACAGGTTCTTCAGGCTGCCGGACTGGATCACGTACGCCAGCTCCGATTCCCGCGCCCATTCCTTGCCGTTGCTGACCACGGCGGTGTGCACGTTGTCGCCCTTGATGTAGCGGTTCATCAGGGTCAGCCCCGGCACGCCAAGCCCGGCGAAGTTGAAGTCGTGACGCAGCTGCCAGGAGCGCTCCTTGGCATTGTCGAAGCTGGCGTTGTAGCTGTCGTTGGCCAGGGTGCCGCCACTGGTGCCGTTGACCCGCATCCACAGGTCGTCGCCGCTGACTTTCTGCAGCCCCACGTAGAAGGTGTTGCTGCCATAGCGTGCCGAAAGCAGCGCCGAGGCGGTGCGGTTGTCGAGCTTGCCGGCACGCTCGGCGCCGTCTTCCTTGCCGATGAAGTAGCCCAGGTTGGCGCCCAGGGTCCAGTCGCCCAGCGGCTGGCTGTGCACCAGGTTGATGTATTGCTGGTTGTAGATGTCCTTGAGCTGGGCGTTCCACACCCCGACCAGAGTGCGCTTGTCGTTGAAGGTGTACTCGCCACCGGCAAAGTTGAAGCGGTCGGAGGTGATACCGGCGCGGCCGTTCATGGACATGTCGTCCATGCTCGCGTCGTTGCGCGGGCTGTTGCCGCGAAATTGCCCGGCATACAGGGTCAGGCCGTCGATTTCCTGGGAGGTCAGCTGGCCGCCGCGAAAGGTCTGCGGCAGCGAGCGGCCGTCGTCCGAACGCAGGATCGGCAGTACCGGCATCCATTCGCCGACCTTCAGCTCGGTCTTCGAGACCTTGGCCTTGAGCGCCACGCCCAGGCGTCCGAAGTCATCGGCCGGGCGGCCGTCATCGTGTACCGGCAACAGGTGCGTGCCGGCGGTACCCTTGCCGCCGTCGAGCTTGACCGAGTACAGGCCCAGCACGTCGACGCCGAAGCCGACGGTGCCCTGGGTGAAGCCGGACTTGGCGTCGAGGATGAAACTCTGGGTCCATTCCTCGCCCTTGCCCTGGGGGTTGGCCGGGTCGACGAAGTTGCGGTTGATGTAGAAGTTGCGCAGGTTGAGGCCAACCTTGGCGTCTTCGACAAAGCCCCCTTCGTCGGCCAGGGCGGGCAGGGCGCAGCTTATGGCAAGCAGGCCGGGGAACAGGTGACGTGCGGGCTGGAAAGTGTTCATCGTTAGGGCGTCTCTTGTTTTTATGTTGGGGCGATGGCGGATGGATGGTGCTGTGGCAGGCAGGAGGGAATCAATTCGTTACAGGCGGAATTGGGCGATAACCGAACACTAACTGTCTGGTTACTTTTGGTAGGGGCAGGCTTGCAGGCACAAAAAAGCCCACCGCGAAGGGTGGGCTGTTGTGTCGCCACGCTATCGAATCAACCCTTGGGCGACTCGATCGACGCTTGCTGGCGGGCATCACCGGTGCGCTCGTACCAGCCGCCACCGAGGGCCTTGTACAGGTTGACCTCGCTGACCAGCTGCGACAGCCGGTCGCTGATCAGGGCCTGTTGGGCACTGAACAGGTTGCGCTGGGCATCCAGGAACGTCAGGTTGCTGTCGATACCGATACGGTAGCGACGCTCGGCGAGGCGGTAGTAGTCCTGGTTGGCTTCGACCAGATCACGCTGGGCCTGCAACTGCTCGTTGAAGGTCTGACGCGCCGCCAGCCCATCGGAGACTTCCTGGAAGGCAGTCTGGATGGTCTTTTCGTACTTGGCGACGTTGATGTCCTTCTGGATCTTCGAGTAGTCCAGGCTTGCACGCAGGCTGCCGGCGTTGAAGATCGGCAGGTTGATCTGCGGCTGGAACAGCCAGGTGCCCGAGCCGCCCTTGAACAGCCCGCCCATGTCGGGGCTCAGGGTCCCGGCGTTGGCGGTCAGGCTGATGCTCGGGAAGAACGCTGCGCGCGCCGCGCCGATGTTGGCGTTGGCGGCCTTGAGCAGGTGCTCGGCCTCCTGGATGTCGGGACGACGCTGCAGCACGTCCGACGGCAGGCCGGCCGGCACGTCGGCCAGCAGGTCGCTGTCGAGTTTCATGCCGTTGGGCAGGTTCGCCGGCACGCCGGTGCCGACCAGCACGGCCAGGCTGTTCAGGTCCTGCGCCACCAGGCGCTGGTACTGGGCCAGCTTGACCCGTGCGCCCTCGACCGAGGTACGCGCCTGGCTCAGGTCCAGAGCCGAGGCCACGCCGACTTCGCTGCTGCGACGGGTCAGGGCATAGCTCTGCTCGTAGGTCTTGAGCGTGTCTTCGGTGAGCGTCAGCAGCTCCTTGTCGGCCTGCCAGGTGAAGTAGGCGTTGGCCACGCTGGCCACCAGGCTGATCTGCGTGGAACGACGCGCCTGTTCACTCGACAGGTAGGTTTCCAGGGCCTGCTCGCTGAGGCTGCGCACCCGACCGAACAGGTCGAGTTCGTAGGCACTCACGCCCAGGGTGGCCGAGTACTGGCTGTTGATGCTCGACTCGCCGGTCTGCGAAACGTTGGCCGGCACCCGCTGGCGGCTGCCGCTGCCGGTGGCCGAGACCGCCGGGAACAGGTCGGCCCGCTGGATGCGGTACTGCGCCCGGTAGGCATCGATGTTCAGCGCGGCGACCCGCAGGTCGCGGTTGTTGACCAGCGAGGTCTGGATCAGTTGCTGCAGCGCCGGGTCATGGAAGAACTGGCGCCAGCCCTGTTCGGCCGCAGCCACGTCGGCCGACTGGGTCGGCGAGTAGGCCGGCCCTTGCGGCCACTGGGCCGCCACCGGCGACTCGGGGGTCTGGTAATCAGGGATCAGCGAGCAGCCACCGAGAATGAAGGCGGTGACTGCCAGGGACAACAGGGACTTACTCATTGCCCGGCCTCATAGCGTGGGGTTTCAGGTTTGGCGTCCTCTTCTTCGGGCTTCTTGCTACCGAACAGCGACGACACGCTTACGAAGAACAGTGGTACCCAGAAGATCGCCAGTACCGTTGCGGTGATCATGCCGCCGATCACACCGGTACCGATGGCGTGCTGGCTGCCGGAGCCTGCGCCGGTGGCGATGGTCAGCGGCACCACGCCCAGGATGAACGCCAGCGAGGTCATGATGATCGGACGCAGACGCATGCGGCACGCCTCGATCGCCGCATCGACCAGGCTGCGGCCCTGCTCGTGCAGTTCCTTGGCGAACTCGACGATCAGGATCGCGTTCTTCGCCGCCAGGCCGATGGTGGTCAGCAGCCCCACCAGGAAGTACACGTCGTTGGACAGCCCGCGCATGCTGGCCGCCATCAGTGCACCGATGATACCCAGCGGCACCACCAGCACTACCGCGATCGGGATCGACCAGCTCTCGTACAGTGCCGCCAGGCACAGGAACACCATCAGCAGCGACAGCGCGAACAGTGCCGGCATCTGCGAGCCCGACAGCTTCTCTTCGTACGACATGCCGGTCCAGGCGAAGCCGACACCGGCTGGCAATTGCGCCGCCAGGCGCTCGACCTCGGCCATGGCCTCACCGGTACTGTAGCCAGGGGCTGGCGCACCGAGTACTTCCATTGCCTCGACACCGTTGTAACGCGACAGCTTGGGTGCACCGTAGCTCCACTCGCCGCTGGCGAAGGAAGAGAACGGCACCATCTCGCCGGCGGCGTTGCGCACGTACCACTTCTGCAGGTCTTCAGGGCTCATGCGCGAATCGGCAGTGCCTTGCAGGTAGACCTTCTTGACCCGACCACGGTCGATGAAGTCGTTCACATAGCTGGCACCCAGGGCGATCGACAGGGTGTTGTTGATATCGGCGATGGTCACGCCCAGGGCACTGGCGCGTTCGTCGTCGATGGTCAGCTGGTATTGCGGCTCATCGTTCAGGCCGTTCGGACGTACCTGGGTGAGGATCTTGCTCTGCGCGGCCATGCCCAGGAACTGGTTGCGCGCTTCCATCAGCTTGTCGTGGCCGACGCCGGCGCGGTCCTGCAGGAACACGTCGAAACCGGTGGCGTTACCCAACTCCAGTACGGCCGGCGGGGCGAAGGCGAACACCATCGCGTCGCGGAAGCTGAAGAAGTGCTGTTGGGCACGGGTTGCCAGGTTGAACACGCTGTTTTCGGCAGAACGTTCACCCCACGGCTTGAGCATGATGAAGGCCATGCCCGAGCTCTGGCCGCGGCCGGCGAAGTTGAAGCCGTTCACGGTGAACACCGAGGCCACTGTGTCGGACTCCTTGTCCAGCAGGTAGGCGCGCATTTCGTCGACCACCGCCTGGGTGCGTTCGGCACTGGAGCCGGCCGGGGTCTGCACCTGGGCGAACAGTACGCCCTGGTCTTCCTCGGGCAGGAACGCGGTAGGGATGCGCATGAACAGCCACACCATGCCCACCACGATCAGGATGTAGGCCAGGAAGTACGGGGCCTTGTGACGCAGGATGTTGCCCACGCCGCGCTCGTAGCTCTGCACGCTGCGGTCGAAGTTGCGGTTGAACCAGCCGAAGAAGCCACGCTTGGCGGTATGGTGCTCGCCTTTCTTGACCGGCTTGAGCATGGTGGCGCACAGCGCCGGGGTGAAGATCAGCGCGACCAGCACCGACAGGCCCATGGCCGACACGATGGTGATCGAGAACTGCCGGTAGATCACGCCCGTGGAGCCGCCGAAGAACGCCATCGGCAGCAGTACCGCCGACAGTACCAGGGCGATACCGACCAGGGCACCCTGGATCTGGCCCATGGACTTCTTGGTCGCCTCCTTGGGTGACAACCCCTCTTCGGACATCACCCGCTCGACGTTTTCCACCACCACGATGGCGTCGTCCACCAGCAGGCCGATGGCCAGGACCATGGCGAACATGGTCAGGGTGTTGATGCTGAAGCCTGCTGCGGCAAGGATGCCGAAGGTGCCGAGCAATACCACCGGTACGGTCATGGTGGTGATCACGGTGGCGCGGAAGTTCTGCAGGAACAGGTACATCACCAGGAACACCAGCACGATCGCCTCGATCAGGGTGTGGATCACCCCACTGATCGATTCGGTGACCACAGGCGTGGTGTCATACGGGAACACCGCCTTCATGCCAGGCGGGAAGAACGGCTCCAGCTCGGCGATGGTGTTGCGCAGTGCCTTGGCGGTGTCCAGGGCGTTGGCCCCGGTTGCCAGCTTGATCGCAAGGCCGGAGGCCGGCTTGCCATTGAACTGTGCGCTGACGCTGTAGTTCTCGCCCCCCAGGCTGACGTCGGCGACATCGCCCAGGCGGACCTGGGAACCGTCACGGTTGACCTTGAGCAGGATCTTCTCGAACTGCTCGGCGGTCTGCAGGCGGGTCTTGCCGATGATGGTGGCGTTGAGCTGCGTGCCGGGCAGGGCAGGCAGGCCGCCCAGCTGACCGGAGGACACCTGCACGTTCTGCGCGGCCACGGCGGTCTTGACGTCCACCGGGGTCAGCTGGAACTTGTTCAGCTTGGCCGGATCGAGCCAGATACGCATGGCGTATTGGGCACCGAACACCTGGAAGTCACCCACACCGGCGGTACGCGAGATCGGGTCCTGCATGTTGGAGACGATGTAGTTCGACAGGTCGTCCTTGGTCATGCTGCCGTCTTCGGACACCAGGCCGATCACCAGCAGGAAGTTCTTCACTGCCTTGGTCACGCGGATACCCTGCTGCTGCACTTCTTGCGGCAACAGCGGGGTGGCCAGGTTCAGCTTGTTCTGCACCTGGACCTGCGCGGTGTCAGGGTTGGTACCCTGCTCGAAGGTGGCGGTAATGGTCATGCTGCCGTCCGAGTTGCTCTCGGACTGCACATAACGCAGGTTGTCGATACCGTTGAGCTGCTGCTCGATCACCTGGACCACGGTGTCCTGCACGGTCTGCGCCGAGGCGCCCGGGTAGGTCACGGCGATGGCGATGGCCGGCGGCGCGATGCTCGGGTACTGGTTGATCGGCAACTTGACGATCGACAAGGCCCCGACCAGCATGATCACCAGGGCGATTACCCAGGCAAAGATGGGGCGATCGATAAAGAATCTCGACATGGTTTATTCCCCTTTGGCCCCTGCTGACGCTGCATTGGCCTGGGACGGTTGGGCAGGCTTGACGTTGGTGGCTTCGCTGACCTTGACCTCGACGCCCGGCTTGACGAACTGCAGGCCTTCGGTGATCAGGCGGTCGCCCGGCTTCAGGCCTTCCTCGATCAGCCAGTCGCTGCCAACGGTACGGCTGGCCTTGAGCTGGCGCAGTTCGACCTTGTTGTCCTTGTCCACGATCAACGCGGTGGGCTGGCCCTTGAGGTCACGGGTCACGCCTTGTTGCGGGGCGAGGATCGCGTTGGCGTTCACGCCGGCGGCCAGGCGTGCATGCACGAACATCCCTGGCAGCAGGTTGTGCTCGGGGTTGGGGAACACGGCGCGCAGGGTTACCGAGCCGGTGGTCTGGTCGACCGAGACTTCGGAGAACTCCAGGCGGCCTTCGTGGGTGTAGGTGGTGCCGTCTTCCAGGTTCAGCGAGACCTTGGCGGCGTTGGCGCCGGCCTTCTGCAGTTGACCGCTTTCGAGCTCGCGGCGCAGCTTGAGCAGCTCGGCCGAAGACTGGGTGACGTCGACGTAGATCGGGTCCAGCTGCTGGATCACCGCCATGGCATCGGCCTGGCCGTTGTTGACCAGCGCACCTTCGGTGAACATCGAGCGTCCGATACGGCCGCTCAGTGGCGCCAGCACCTTGGTGTAGCGCAGGTCGATCTGTGCGCTGCGCAGCGAGGCTTCAGCCTGCAAACGTTTGGCTTGTGCGTCGTCGTATTCCTGACGGCTCACGGCCTGCTCGGCCACCAGTTGCTTGTAGCGGTCCGACAGCGAGCGGGTCGATTGCAGGTTGGCCTGGGCGCTGGCCAGGGTCGCCTCGTACACCGACGGGTCGATCTGGTACAGCTGCTGGCCTTCCTTGACCTCGCTGCCTTCCTTGAACAGACGCTTGAGAATGATGCCGTTGACCTGTGGACGCACTTCGGCCACGCGGTAGGCGATGGTGCGCCCCGGCAGGTCGGAAGTCAGGGTATAGGCCTGGGATTGAAGGGTCACGACGCCGACCTGAGGAGCTTGCGCCGCAGGCGCCGCTTCTTCCTTTTTACAGCCGCTGAGCAGTGTTGCCAGGGCGACGGCGGAAACCAGAGCGGAAACAGCTGGCTTGAATTGCATGAAGATCCTCGGGTCGAAAGAGCTGAAGACGCTCAAGAGTAATGGAAACGGGATGAAGGGAAAATTAATTCCGGGTGGATAAGTAGGATGCTAAGGAATATACTTACATTCATGCTTGTTTGTAAATACCCGTGGCGCACCTTGTCGAGGTGACCACAGGCTTGATTAAGACACCCGGTAGAGGGCCCGACAGTGGCCATACCGGCTCAGAACCCGGACGCCCGCAGCGCGCGTCCGGCTCCTTGATGAGGTTGTACTGCCATGGTCCGTCGCACCAAAGAGGAAGCTCAGGAAACCCGCCAACAGATACTCGAGGCCGCCGAAAAAGCTTTCCATGCCCGTGGGGTGGCGCGTACCACCCTGGCGGATATCGCCAAGCTGGCCGGGGTGACCCGGGGTGCCATCTACTGGCACTTTCAGGACAAGGGCGAACTGGTGCAGGCCCTGCTCGACAGCTTGCGTGAGCCGATCGAGGCGCTGGCCCAGGCCGGCGAGAGCGAAGACGAGCCGGATCCGCTGGGCTGCATGCGCAAGTTGCTGATTCAACTGATGCAGCAGATGCTGCACGAGCCGCGTACCCGGCGCATCAATGAGATCCTGCATCATAAGTGTGAATTCACCGATGACATGTGTGAGATCCGTCAGCAGCGCCAGGCCACGACCCGCGACTGCTACGAGCGTATAGCGCTGACGTTGACCAATGCAGTCAGGCGTGGGCAATTGCCTGCGGACATGGACCCGCAGCGTGCCGCTATTGCAATATTCGCTTACATCGACGGCATCATTGGCAGCTGGCTGCTGCTGCCGGACAGTTTCGATATTGCCGGGGATGCCGAGCGGTGGGTGGATACCGGGCTGGATATGCTGCGCTTGAGCCCGTCGCTGCGCAATTGAGCATTTGTGAGCATTTGTGAAGGTTGGCATAGGACGTTTCCCTGTCGTGCCCCGTGCCCGGTCAACAAAAAACACCGGCGCTGCTTGGAACGGTAGTCGGTGACCGGGTAGTCTGCCCCCAAGGACCATCAACTTTTCATAGAGCCCTGGCATGAGTGCGCACAACCCGACCCTCAAAGGTGCCGAGCAGCCGCTCAAGGCAATCGCCCTGATGTGCATGGCGGTGCTGTTGTTCGCCAGCCACGATGCCCTGTCCAAATACCTTTCCGGCTTCTATGCCATCGTCATGGTGGTGTGGGCACGCTATGTGGTGCACACCCTGCTGATGCTGGTGGTGTTCGTGCCGCGCAGCGGCTTCTCGGCGGTGGTGCGTACACGCCGCCCCGGCCTGCAACTGGCCAGGGCGCTGTGCCTGATCGGCACCAGCCTGTTCTTCACCACCGGCCTGCGTTACATCCCCCTGGCCGAAGCCACCGCCGTGAACTTCCTTGCGCCTCTGCTGGTAACCGCATTGTCGGTACCGCTGCTGGGTGAACGGGTCAGCCGCGCCCAGTGGCTGGCGGTGCTGGCCGGGTTTGTCGGCGTGCTGATCGTGGTGCGCCCGGGCGGGGCGCTGTTCACCCCCGCAATCCTGCTGCCGTTGTGTTCGGCCTTCTGCTTCGGCTGCTACCAGTTGCTCACGCGCAAGCTCAGCGGCATCGACAGCCCGACCACCAGCAACTTTCTCACCGGCATCTTCAACAGCCTGATCATGACCGCGCTGGTGCCATTCTTCTGGAGCATGCCGACCCTGGGGCATGGCCTGTTCATGATCGGCCTGGGCACCTGCGGGATGCTCGGGCACATGCTGCTGACCCAGGCCTTCCGGCATGCCGCGCCGGCCATGCTGGCGCCCTTCAGCTACGGGCAGATCCTGTTCGCCGGCCTGTACGGCTACCTCATTTTCAATCACACCCCGGACGCCTACGGCGTGGTCGGCATTGCGGTCATTTGCCTGAGCGGCCTGGCGGTGGCCTGGGCGCAGCGGCGCAACTGACTACTGCCGGCCGCGCAGCTCGCGGTTGGGCAATGCCAGCGCCGCCGACAATCCCAGCAGGGAGACGGCGGCGCTACCCAGCAACAGGTTGCGAAAGGTCTGCAGCAACTGCGCCTGCACCGCCGCACTGGCCTGGCCGTCCTTGAGGCTGCCGATCAACGCCTCGCCGGCCAGGCTGAAGACGCTGTCGTGCAGCAGGCTGAGCAGCAGTGCCGACATGCAGGCCACGCCCATCGCCCCGCCCAGCGAGCGGAACAGGTTGGTGGTGCTGGTCGCCACGCCGATGTCCCGCGGCTCCACTGCGCTCTGGGTTGCCACCAGCGAGGTGGGGAACTGCAGGCCCGAGGCGATGCCGGTCAGCAGCATGAACGCGCCACTGAGAAGCACGCCGTCGATCGGGCTCAGGGCCATGCCGATGATCGCCACCGGCATCAACAGTGCACCGCCCAGAATCTGCGGCTTGTAGCGTCCGGTCAGGCTGGTCAGGCGGCCGCCGCAATAGGCGCCGATCGGCAGGCCCATGGCCAGGGGCAGCAGGTGCAGGGCGGCGCTGTCGGCGCCCGCCCCGGTGATGCTCTGAAAGCGCAGCGGCATCAGCATGGTCAGCGAGATGGCCTGGAAACTGGTGAAGAAGATCGTGCACCAGCACAGCACCGCCACCCGGTTGCCGAACAGCTGCAACGGCAGCAGTGGCTCGACGGCGCGGCGTTCGTGCAGCACGAATACGCCCAGCCCGAACAGGGCTGCCAGCAGCAGGCCGGCAACCGGGCCGGACCCGACGGGCTGGCCCTGGCCGATCAGGGTGATGCCCAGCAGCAGGGCCGTCAGGCCCAAGATCAACAGCACCGCGCCGGGGTAGTCCACCTGCGCCTTGCGTTGCGGCGTGGCCAGCCCGCGCAGGGTACGCTCGGTGACCCACCAGGCGGTCAGCCCCAGTGGCAGGTTCAGCCAGAACACCCAGCGCCACGACAGGTACTCGGTCAGCAGCCCGCCCAGCACCGGGCCGGCGACGCTGGCCAGGGCGTACATGCTGCTGAAGTAACCCTGGTAGCGACCGCGCTCGCGGGGCGGCACGAAGTCGCCGATGATCGCCTGGCTGACCGACACCATGCCGCCCGCGCCGATGCCCTGCAGCACCCGCGCCAGCACCAGTTGCTCCATGTTCTGTGCCAGCGCGCAGAACAGCGAGGCCAGGGTGAAAAGCCCGGTACCGGTCAGGATCATGCGCCGCCGGCCGTACAGGTCGCCGAGCTTGCCGTAGATCGGCACCGCCACGGTCATGGCCACCATGTATCCGGAAATCACCCAGGCCAGCAGGGTCACGTCGTTGAATTGCGCGGAGATCGCCGGCATGGAGACCGCGACGATGGTCTGGTCCAGCGCGCCGAGGAAGATCGCCAGCATCAGCGCGACGAGCACGCTGCGCAGGGCGGGTTGCGGAGTGTTCAATTGCGTCACGAGGCAGCTCTGGGCAAGTGGACCGGGTGCTGCCCAGTGTACTCGATAGCCTGCTAAGCGTCTTCGATGGGCTCGTAGGGCAGGCCCACGTAGTTTTCTGCCAGGGTCCTGCGCCCGGCCTCGGAGCCCACGAAGTAGTCCAGCTCGGTGTGCTGGATACGCTGGCTGAAGGCGTCGCTGTCGGGGAAGCGGTGCAGCATCGAGGTCATCCACCACGAGAAGCGTTCGGCCTTCCAGATGCGCCGCAGGCAGATCGCCGAGTAGCGTTCCAGCAGGTCGGTGCGGCCTTCGGCGTAGACCTTGCGCAGGATGTTGTACAGCGTGCTGACGTCGCTGGCGGCCAGGTTCAGGCCCTTGGCCCCGGTGGGTGGCACGATGTGCGCGGCGTCGCCGACCAGGAACAGGCGCCCGTACTGCATCGGCTCCACCACGAAGCTGCGCAGCGGGGCGATGCTTTTCTCGATCGACGGGCCGGTGACCAGGCGCTCGGCCAAATCGTCGGGCAGGCGCGACTTGAGTTCCTCCCAGAAGCGCTCATCCGACCAGTCCTCGACCTTCTCTTCGGCCGGCACCTGCACGTAATAGCGGGTGCGGGTGGGCGAGCGCATGCTGCACAGGGCGAAGCCGCGTTCGTGGCGCGCGTACACCAGCTCGTCGCTGACCGGCGGGGTGTCGGCCAGGATGCCCAGCCAGCCGAACGGGTAGACCCGCTCGAACACCTGCAGCGCCTCGCTCGGAATCGACTGGCGTGCCACCCCGTGATAACCGTCGCAGCCGGCAATGTAGTCGCAGTCCAGGCGATGCTGCTGGCCGTCCTTTTCGTAGGTGACGTAGGGCTGCCCAGTCTTCATGTCGTGCGGGCGCACGTTCTCGGCGTGGTAGACCGTGGTCGCACCGCTGTCGGCGCGGGCGGCCATCAGGTCGCGGGTGACTTCGGTCTGGCCGTAGATCATCACGCCCTGGCCGCCGGTCAGGCCCTTGAGGTCGATGTGCTCGCGGCGCCCGTCGAAGGCCAGCTCGAAGCCTGCATGGGGCAGCCCTTCGGCGTCCATGCGCTGACCGACCCCGGCTTCGCGCAGCAGCTCGACCATGCCCTGTTCGAGCACGCCGGCGCGGATACGCCCGAGTACATAGTCGGGGCCCTGGCGTTCGAGGATGACGTTGGAGATGCCTGCGTTGTGCAGCAACTGGCCGAGCAGCAGGCCGGACGGGCCCGCACCGATGATCGCGACTTGGGTTTTCATGGTTGTTGGACTTTTTATGATTGGAGTACCTGCATTTTTCGCTTGCCGGCTGGCCTTCTGAAGGGACAAACCGAGCACAAAGCGGTACTTTTCGCTAATGGGTGCGTTTATCGGACAGTGGTCGGGAAGCGAGGGTGTGATGAGCAGGGTGTCGATTCCGGTATTCAAGCTGTACGGCGAGACGCTGGGCTGGCCGACGCCCGACCTGCTGCACAGCGAGTCGATCCCGGCGCGCAGCCGCCTGCACCAGTGGGAGATCGAGCCGCACCGGCATGCCGACCTGTGGCAGTTGCTGTTCCTGTACAGGGGCCAGGCCGAGATCGAGCTGGAGGGGCAGGTGTGTCGCCTGGAGCAGGCGGCGATCCAGGTGGTGCCGGCGCTGTGCGTGCACGGCTTTCGCTTTTCCGAAGACGTCGATGGTTATGTGGTGACCCTGGCGGCGCCGCTGGTGGAGGTGCTGCAGCGGCAACTGACGGGTGTGCCAGCCGCCCTGCAGCGCGGCGCCAGTTACCTGGCCGGGGCCGACGCCGATTACCTCAACAGCCTGTTCAGCACCCTGCAGGCCGAGTACCAGCAGGACCTGCCCGGGCGCGAGTTGCAGCTGCATTCGCTGATCAACCTGATGGTGGTGTGGATCAGCCGCCAACAGTTGCGCCGCAGTGCCGGTGCCCAGGTGCCGGAACGTGGGCGCGAGTACCTGCAGCGTTTCAACGGGCTGGTGGAGCAGCAGTTTCGCCAGCAGCCGAGCGTGGAGCAACTGGCGCATCAGGTGGGGGTGTCGGTGGCAACGCTCAATACCTTGTGCCGGGCATTGGCCGGGCAGTCGGCGCTGCAGATCGTGCACCAGCGCATCGTGCTGGAAGCCAAGCGCGACCTGATCTACACCAGCCTCACGATCAACCAGCTGGCCGACAGCCTGGGTTTTGCCGACCCGGCGTACTTCTCGCGCTTCTTCCGGCGCATGACCGGCCTCTCGCCCCGCGACTTTCGTCGTCGTGAACCTTCGCTGGCTACC
Source organism: Pseudomonas sp. S12(2018) (assembly GCF_024355235.1). Lineage (NCBI taxonomy): Bacteria > Pseudomonadati > Pseudomonadota > Gammaproteobacteria > Pseudomonadales > Pseudomonadaceae > Pseudomonas > Pseudomonas sp. S12(2018). The sequence continues at coordinate 522,201 of NZ_QLAD01000001.1, read as the reverse complement.
TGACCACGCTCAGCGTGCCGGCATGGGGCAGGCAGTGGGCGGAGCTGCAGCTGGACGCCGCATAGGGTTGCTGGCGCAGCAGCTCGACCCGATACGCCGCTGCCCCGTACACCCCGAGCACGGCAGTGATGGCCAACAGGGCAGCGCACTTTCTGGATTTCAGGGTCATGGCACCAACCTCCTGTATCCCGCACACAGATGCTTCTACAAGCATAGGCCAGCATTGCGCCAGGTGCCTGCCGGTCAGTCCAGGCAGTGGTCCCAGTGGGGCGGGTCGGTGAAGCGTGCCGCCAGAAAGTCGAGCATGCTGCGCAGGGTTGCGGGCATGTGCTTGCGCGAGGTGTACACCGCGTTCAGGCCCAGTTCGCGGGGCCTGGCCTCGGGCAGCAGGCGTACTAGCGTGCCGCTGCGCAGGGCTTGCCACACCAGGTAGGTGGGCAGCATGGCGATACCGGTGCCGGCCAGGGTGGCGCGCTCCAGGGTGAGGGCCTCGTTGGCGCTGATATTGCCTTGCACCGGCACCGACACCTGTTCGCCGTCGACCTCGAAATGCCAGAGGCTGTGGCCGAAGTACGAATGGGTCAGGCAGTTGTGCTGGCTCAGGTCCTGCACCTGGCGCGGTATGGGGTGCTCGCGCAGGTAGGCTGGCGAGGCGCACACCACCGAGCGGCACACACTCAGGCGGCGGGCGATGAGGTTGGGGTCCAGGTCGTTGCTGACGCGGATGGCCAGGTCGATGCGTTCGTCCACCAGGTTGACCGTGCGGTCGAGCATCTGCAGGTCGACCTTCACCAGCGGGTAGCGCTTGACGTAGTCCGCCACCGCTTCCACCAGTTGCGCATGCCCGAACGAGGTACTGACGCTGATGCGCAGTTCACCCCGCGGGGCGTCATCCGGGGCGCCCACTGCCGCGTGCAGGTCGCCCACCAGTTCCAGCATCTGCCGGCAGCGCGGCAGGGTTTCCAGGCCGGCGGCAGTCAGGCTCAGCTTGCGCGTGGTGCGCTGCATCAGGCGCGCCCCCACCCAGTCCTCCAGCTCGGCCAGGTAACGCGAAACCACCGGGCGCGACAGGTCCAGTTGGTCGGCGGCGGCCGACTGGCTGCCCAGGTCGACTACGCTGACGAACACTTTCATTGCGGTGAGACGGTCCATGATCTGCCCGATTTCAGAAACAAACTATATTGGAGCATCGCATTTTTTGTGATGGTTCGTGCAACTAAGCTGTGCCTCATCGATGACTTGAACAGGTATTGCTTGATGGCTGCTTTCTTTTCCCTGCGTCGCCTGCTGCTGGCGTGTGCCGCTTTCGGTGCGATCACCCAGGCCGTTGCCGGCGACGCACCGCTGAAACTGGACGTGTACAACCCCGGCAGCGAGGCGCTGTTTCCGGTCAGCTCGGTGATCGTCAGTGGCCAGCACGAGGCGATTCTGGTGGATGCACAGTTCGGCAAGGGCCAGGCCGAGCAGGTGCTGAAGAAGCTTCGCGATAGCGGCAAGCAACTCACCACCATCTACATCAGCCATGGCGACCCGGACTATTACTTCGGCCTCGACACCCTGACCCGTGCCTACCCCAAGGCCAAGGTGCTGGCGTCGCAGGCGACGGTCGCGCACATCAAGCAGACCATGGCTGCCAAGCTTGCCTACTGGGGCCCGCAGATGGGGGCCGACAAGCCAGCCCGGCTCATCGTGCCTGACGTGCTGCCCGGCAACGTGCTCACCCTTGAAGGGCAGCGTCTTGAAGTGATCGGCCTGGACGGCCCGCAGCCCGACCGCAGCTTTGTATGGGTCCCGTCGATCAAGGCGGTGGTCGGCGGGGTAGTGGTGGCCGAGAACCTGCACGTGTGGATGGCCGACACCCAGTCGGCGCAGTCGCACAAGGACTGGCTCGCGACCCTGGCGCGCATCGAGCAGCTGGCGCCGCAGACGGTGGTGCCGGGGCATTACCTGGGGCAGAGCAAGGGGTCGCTCGAGGCGGTGCGCTTCACCGCCGATTACATCCGCGCCTTCGATGCCGAAACCGCCAGGGCGGCCAACTCGGCCGAGCTGGTCGCTGCAATGAAAAAACGTTACCCCGGCCTGGGCGAGGAGAGCTCGCTGGAGCTCGGCGCCAAGGTCGCCAAGGGCGAAATGAAGTGGTAAGTGTCGTTCAATCCTGATCGGAGGTTTCCATGAGCAAGATCGCAATCATCGGTGCTACCGGACGTGCCGGCAGCCAGTTGCTGGAAGAGGCCCTGCGCCGTGGCCACAGCGTCACCGCCATTGCCCGCGACCCGTCGCGCCTGCAGGGGCGCGAAGGGGTGAGCACGGTAGCCCTGGACGTGACCCGGGGCGAGGGGCTGGAGCAGGCCGTTGCCGGGCATGACGTGGTGCTCAGCGCCGCGCACTTTGCCACGGTGCCGGCGCAGGCGATCATCGGGCCGGTCAAAAAGGCCGGGGTCAAGCGCCTGCTGGTGGTGGGCGGGGCGGGCAGCCTGCTGCTGCCGTCAGGGGAGCGCGTGATCGACGCGCCGGACTTCCCCGAGGCCTACAAGGCCGAGGCGAGCGCAGGTGGCGATTTTCTGCAGGCCTTGCGCCAGGAGCAGCAACTGGACTGGACCTTCCTGTCGCCGTCGGCGGAGTTCGTCGAAGGCGAGCGCACCGGTAGCTACAGGGTGGGCAAGGATCACCTGCTGGTCGACGCGAAGGGCAGGAGCTGGATCACCTTTGCCGACTATGCGATTGCGTTGCTCGATGAGGTAGAGAAGCCAGCGCATTCGCGTCAGCGCTTTACTGTGGGGTACTAGAAAGCATTCGCCGGCAAGGCCGGCTCCTACAGGTGTAGGAGCCGGCCTTGCCGGCGAATGCATCAACGCGGTGCCCCTGCCTGTCCGCCCAACCACTCCAGCAAGGCCATCAACCTCGGCGCCGCCGCCTGCGCAGGCCGCACCAGGTAATAGCCCTTGCCGGTCTTGACCCGCAGGTCGAACGGCATCACCAGCCGTCCGCTGGCCAGGTCATCGCCGATCAACGCCCAATCCCCTATCGCCACCCCGGTGCCCTGGGACGCCATCGACATGGCCATGTCCAACGTTTCGAAATGCTGGCGCCGGCCTTGCCTGGGCAGTGGCACGCCGGCTGCGCCAAGCCAGGTCGCCCAGTCCTTCTCGTCCCGCGCCGGATGCAGCAGCATGTGCTGCTGCAGATCATCCAGCGTGCGCAACGGCAACTGCGGCGCGCACACCGGTGTCAGTTGTTCATCGAACAGCTTCAGCACCTGCAGGGCCGGATCAGGCTCGGCGCCATACACCACCGCCGCATCGAACGCTTCCCGGCGAAAATCCACCCCGTGCTGCACGGTGGTGGTCAGCTCCACCGGCACTTCCGGGTGCAGCGCCTGCCATTCCATCAGGCGCGGCAGCAACCAGCGCATCACGCAGGTCGGCGCCTTCAGTTGCAAGGTGGTGCGCTGCGCGCCCACCTGCTGCACGCCTTCCTCGATCAGCCCGAATACCTGCTGCACCCGCGGCAGCCAGTCCTGGCCCTCGCGGGTCAGGCTCAGGCCGCGTGCCTGGCGCACGAACAGCGCGTAGCCCAGGTGTGCTTCCAGGCCGGCGATCTGGCGGCTCACCGCGCCCTGGGTCAGGTGCAGTTGCTGCGCCGCACGGGTGAAGTTGCAGCATTGCGCAGTGATCAGGAAGGTGTGCAGGGCAGGCAAGGGAGGCAGGCGTTTCATCGGGGTAAGCCATGAGCTGTAGACATGGCTAGTATGAGGATTTTTGCATTGTGCCGGTAGCGCCTGGCGGGTCCAATCAGGCCTTGTTCCAGAATGATTCCAGGCAGACCACCATGGCGACTTGCGGCGAAGTATTGGTAAAACTCCTCGAAAACTATGGCGTGGACCATGTTTTCGGCATTCCCGGCGTGCACACGGTCGAGCTGTACCGCGGCCTTGCCGGCTCGACCATCCGTCATATCACCCCGCGCCACGAGCAAGGCGCAGGCTTCATGGCTGACGGCTTTGCCCGTACCCGTGGCAAGCCTGGGGTGTGCTTCATCATCACCGGCCCGGGCATGACCAACATCACCACCGCCATGGGCCAGGCCTATGCCGACTCGATCCCGATGCTGGTGATCTCCAGCGTGCAGTCGCGCAATGCCCTGGGCGGCGGTCGCGGCAAGCTGCACGAGCTGCCCAACCAGGGCGCGCTGGTCAGCGGTGTGGCGGCGTTCTCGCACACACTGATGAGCGCCGATGACCTGCCGGCCGTGCTGGCCCGCGCCTTTGCGGTATTCGAAGGCGCGCGCCCGCGCCCGGTGCATATCGAGATCCCGCTGGACGTGCTGGTCGAAGACGCCGATCACCTGCTTGGCTGCGAGCCGGTACACATCGCCCGCGCCGGTGCCGCGCCAGGGCCGGTGGCGAGCATGGCGGCGCTGCTGGCCGCTGCCCGCCGCCCGTTGATCCTGGCCGGTGGCGGTGCCATCGACGCAGGCGCCGCACTCGCCCGGTTGGCCGAGCACCTGCAGGCGCCCGTTGCACTCACCATCAATGCCAAGGGCGTGCTGGCCTCCGGGCACCCGCTGCTGATCGGCTCCACCCAGTCGCTGGTGGCGACCCGTGCACTGGTGCGCGAGGCCGACGTGGTGCTGGCGATCGGCACCGAGCTGGCCGAAACCGACTATGACGTCACCTTCAAGGGCGGCTTCGAGATCCCCGGCATCCTGCTGCGCATCGACATCGACCCGGACCAGTGCGTGCGCAACTACCCGCCCAGGGTGGCACTGGTAGCCGATGCAGAGCAGGCGGCGCAGGCCCTGTTGCTGGCCCTGGCCGAGCAGCCGGCGCCACCGCGCGAAGGCGAGTGGGGCGCGGCGCGGGCAGCGCGCCTGCGCGATACTCTGGCCAGCGAATGGGATGCGGCCACGCGGGCGCAGACGCTGTTCCTCGACAGCGTGCTGCAGACGTTGCCCGATGCCGTGCTGGTCGGTGATTCGACCCAGCCGGTGTACACCGGCAACCTGACCCTGGACCTCGACCAGCCGCGCCGCTGGTTCAACGCCTCGACCGGCTACGGCACCCTCGGCTACGCCTTGCCGGCGGCCATGGGCGCGTGGCTGGGCAGTGCGGAGCAGGCGGATCGACGCTTGCCTGCGGTGTGCCTGATCGGCGACGGCGGCTTGCAGTTCACCCTGCCGGAGCTGGCCAGTGCGGTGGAGGCGCAGGTGCCGCTGATCGTGTTGCTGTGGAACAACCAGGGGTACGAGGAGATCAAGAAGTACATGGTCAACCGCGCCATCGAACCGGTGGGCGTGGATATCCACACCCCCGATTTCATTGGCGTGGCCAAGGCCCTCGGTTGCGCCGCCGAAGCGGCGAGCGGGGTGGCGCAACTGCGCGAGGCGTTGTTGCGTGCCCGCCAACGCAGTGGCCCGAGCCTGATCGAGGTCGACCAGGCAGCGTGGATGCAGGCGGTGCAACCATGCTGAACCTGCCCGGTATCTACATCGAGGGCGCGTGGCATCACGGCGCGCAGCCGCTCACGGTCATCAACCCGAGCACAGGGCAGTCCCTGGCCGAGGTGGCCGGGGGCGATGGCGATGCAGTGGCTTGTGCCGCCACGGCGGCGCAGGCCGCTTTTGCCGGCTGGTCGCGTACCACCGGGGCGCACCGTGGCGAGCTGCTGCACAGGATCGCGCGGGGTGTGGAGGCCCGCCGCGAGCGGCTGATCGAACTGCAATCGCGCAACAACGGCAAGCCCCTGGCCGAGTCGGCGATGGACGTCGACGATGTGGTGGCAACGTTCGAGTACTACGCGGGCCTGGCGCAGGCCCTGGACAGGCAGCAGGACCAGCCGCTGGCCTTGCCCAGCGAGGATTTCAGCGCCCGCCTGCGTCGCGAGCCGTGCGGTGTGGTCGGCCTGATCGTGCCGTGGAACTTCCCGATGGTGACCACCGCCTGGAAGCTGGCCCCGGCGTTGGCGGCAGGGTGCTGCGTGGTGCTCAAGCCGTCGGAGGTCACGCCCCTGGCCGAGCTGGAACTGGCCCGGATCATCGCCGACTGCGGCCTGCCGGATGGGGTGTTCAATCTGGTGTGCGGCACCGGGCTGGCGGTGGGGGCACCGCTGACGAGCGACCCGCGTATCGCCAAGGTGTCGTTCACCGGCAGCAATGCGGTCGGCGTGCAGGTGATGCAGCGCGCGGCCGAGACGGTCAAGGGGGTGAGCCTGGAGCTGGGCGGCAAGTCGTCATTGCTGGTGCTGGAGTCGGCCGAGCTGGAGCTTGCGCTCGAGCTGGCCTGCGCCGGCGGCTTCTTCAATGCCGGGCAGATGTGCTCGGCCACCAGCCGCGTGCTGGTGGCCGATGCGCTGTACGACGCCTTTGTCGACGGGGTGAAGGCACGGGCTGCGGCGATCCGGGTGGGTGACCCGTTTGCCGGCGACAGCGACATGGGGCCGCTGGTCAACCAGGCCCAGTACCAGCGCGTGCTGGGGCACATCGAGCGTGGCATGCACAGTGGCGCGCGCTTGCTGTGCGGTGGCAAGCCGCTCGAACACGCCGCTGGGTACTTCATCGAGCCCACGGTGTTTGCCGAGGTACCGCTGGACAGTGCGCTGTGGCGCGAGGAAATCTTCGGCCCGGTGCTGTGCGTGCGTCGGGTGGCCAGCGAAGCCGAGGCGGTGGCGTTGGCCAACGACAGCGAGTTCGGGCTGGTGGCCAGCGTGGTAGGTGCAGACCCGGCGGCCGCCGAACGGGTGGCCGACCAGTTGCAGGCCGGGCTGGTGTGGATCAACGCACCGCAGGTGATCTTCCCGCAGGCAGCGTGGGGTGGCTACAAGCAGAGCAGCCTGGGGCGCGAGCTGGGGCCCTGGGGGCTGGCGGCTTTTCAGGAGGTCAAGCATGTGGTGAGGGCGGTGTAGCGTTCTTCGCCGGCAAGGCCGGCTCCTACAGGCGACCGCGTACTGCCTGTAGGAGCCGGCCTTGCCGGCGAAAGCGATCTAGAGCGCGCTACGCAACCTTGCCATGTCCCGCAGCGGTGGCGCGCCATACAGCCGGCTGTACTCGCGGCTGAACTGCGACGGGCTCTCATAGCCCACCCGATACCCCGCCACCGACGCCTCCAACCCATCGTTGAGCATCAGCCGCCGCGCTTCCTGCAAGCGCAGTTGCTTCTGATACTGCAACGGGCTCATCGAGGTCACCGCCTTGAACCGGTGGTGCAGGGTCGAGGCACTCAGGTTTACCTCCCGTGCCAGGTCGTCGATGCGCAGCGGGCGCTGAAAATGATCATTGAGCCACTGGATGGCCTGGCACACGCGGTGGGTCTGGGTGTTGGCCATGGCGATCTCGTACAGCCGCGCACCCTGCTGCCCACGCAGCAGCCGATAGAGAATCTCGCGACGGATCAGCGGCGCCAGCACGGCAATGTCCTTGGGCGTATCCAGCAGGCGGATCAGACGCAGCAATGCATCGAGCATCTGGGTGTCCAGGCGTTCGATGAACACCCCCCGCGACGACGGCTGCGACGGCACGCCCATCGGCCCGGCCTCGGCGATCAGGCTGTTGATCTCGGCCGGGTCGATGTCCAGGCGAATGCCCAGGCTGGGGTTCTGCGGGCTGGCCTCCAGCAGTGCACCGCTGATCGGCATCGCCACCGACACCACCATGTAGTGCAGCGGGTCGTACACATAGGTCTCGTCGCCCAGGCAGATCTCCTTGCGGCCCTGGGCCAGGATGCACAGCGCCGGCTGCGCCAGGGTCGGCATCGAGCGGGTGCTCTGCTCGTAGCGGCTCAGGTGCAGGTCGGCGATGGCCGAAGGCACCGTGCCGCTGGGGCAGTGGCGAACGACCAGCCCAGCCAGTTCCTGGCGCAGAAGCTCCAGGGCCGGGTCCAGCAACGGTGGGGTGGGGTCTGGGGCTGACATGTGCGGGTTCCTCTGCCGATGGGCGCAGCATAGGTTCGCGCACGCCGGGGCGCTAGCCGAATGCTGCGCGGTTCTTGCCTGATCCTGCGACGGGTGCAGAATCAGGCAAGCCGTCGACAGGAATCGCCTAACGCCGCGCGTGGCCTGGGCCGTAGCCTTGGCAGCCTGGGTTTTCTTCCCTGGCCGCTTCAAGGAGCACCGCACATGACGTCATCACAACCGGTCAGCCATCTTTCCTTCGTGCGCGCCAGCGTCGGCCGTTCGGCCGAGCTGGGCGTGCGCCTGCAGCAACTGCTCGAACCGTCGCGGCAAACCCCGGGGTGTCTGCATTTCAGCGTGCAGCGTTCCACCTGCGATGCCGACCTGTGGTTGCTCAACGGGGTGTGGGCCGATACTTCGGCGTTGCACGACTACTTTGCCTCGCCCAGCCTGCAGCTGTTTGGTGAACTGGTGCAGGCGCGGGTGGTGGACAGCCTCGACCTGCAGACGTTCACCGAGCAGCCGGCGAGTTAGAATGGCGCCTTTCCGGCAACCGATGTGGATGTGAGAGGCAATGGCACGTAAAGAATTCGACGTATTCGAGGCTGTTTCGGCGGTGGTGCCGGGCGAGGGTGGCTACAGCGCCGCGATCGCGGTCAAGGCCCTGGGCGCTGGCGGCGCACCGCGTTTTCACAAGGTGCTGCCAGGGCAGGTATTCAAGACCGCACTGGAGGCCGATGACGCTGCAGTGGTCGAACTGCAGCGCCTGAACGGCGTCAGTGACGACGCCGAACTGATCTGGTGATCAGGCCTGCGGGCGGGCCATCTTGAACAGGTTGCCCAGCTCGAAGTAATCCGCCGGGCCGCCGCCGCGCAGAATCGGCTCGGCGGCTGCGGTGTCGTAGATCCCTTCCTTGAGCAGGTGCTCGGCAATGTGCACCGCTACCACTTCGCCCAGAATCAGCCAGCTTGGCACCAGCGCCTGGTCGGCACGTTGCAGTTGCACGATCTGGGTCACCTTGCATTCGAACGACACCGGGCTTTCCTGCACCCGGGGCACCGCAATCACCCTGGAGGCTGCCGGGGTCAGCTGGCTCAGGGCGAACTCGTCGACCTCTGGCGCCACGGCGGCGCAGCTCTGGTTCATGGCGTCGGCCAGCGGGCGTGTGGCCAGGTTCCAGGCGAACTCGCCGGTCTGTTCGATGTTGTTCAGGCTGTCTTTGCGCCCGACGCTGCAGAACCCGATGATCGGCGGAATGTAGTTGAAGGCGTTGAAAAAACTGTAGGGCGCAAGGTTCAGGCGGCCGTCGCGGTCCTGGGAGGAGATCCAGCCGATCGGGCGCGGGCCGACGATGGCGTTGAACGGGTCGTGGGGCAGGCCGTGGCCTTTTGCGGGTTCGTAGTAGTACATCATCGGGCCTTGTGGGCGGAGGGTGCGCCTAGTGTGCCAACAGTTGCCGGCCCTGAAAATGACTAAGCCCGGCCGAAGCCGGGCTGGGGCGCTGCATCGGCTGTCAGCTGATGCGGTGGGCCTGGGTGCGGTCGAAGCCATCTTCGACGAAGCGATGCGCGTTGGTGTGATCGAAACCGTCTTCTGCCACGGTAGCGGGCTGGGCGTGTTCCACGGCGAAGTTGTGCGCGTTGGTGCGGTCGAAGCCGTCTTCGGCGAAAGCGTTGGCGGCCAGGACAGAGAAGGTGAGGGCCAGCATCAGTTTGGTTTTCATGGGGGTTGCTCCGGTGGTGAGGGGTTGTCTGTTGCTATGGGTTTGATTTTACGCCCGTTAATTTGATTAAAAAGCGCAAAATATTGCCTATATGAATCTATTAAATCGATACATCAGAAAGCGGCTGGCCTCTGCTGGCAAGCCAGTGCCCGCAGTGTTTTGCGAGCGCCGAAGCACCCAGGGGCGCTGGCTTGCCAGCCAGGAGGACGACTCGGTTCTGAGTGGGCCCAGCATCGCGCACCCGCATTAATGCCGAATTAAGCCCACAAAAAAGGGGCCTCCATCGCTGGAGGCCCCTTGTCTACCGCAGTAAACCGATCAGTCGGTCTCGATCCGCGAGTTGTTGCGGGTGTCCTTCATGAACACGTACACCAGCAGCGAGACGGCAATGCACGCCGTGACGTACCAGTAGTAGCCGGTCTCCATGTTGATGCTCTTGAACCACAGTGCCACGTACTCGGCCGTGCCACCGAAGATCGACACGGTCAGCGCATACGGCAGGCCCACGCCCAGCGCACGGATTTCGGTGGGGAACAGCTCTGCCTTGACCACCGCGTTGATCGAGGTGTAGCCGCTGACGATGATCAGTGCTGCCATGATCAGGAAGAACGCACCCCACCAGGTCTCGATGGTGTGCAGCGTGGTCAGGATCGGAACGGTGAAAAGGGTGCCCAACACACCGAAGGCGATCAGGATCGGGCGACGGCCGATCTTGTCCGACAGGCCGCCGATCACCGGCTGCAGGCACATGAACAGGAACAGGGTGGCCGCCGAGATCATGGTCGAGTCACTGATGCTCATGCCCACCGTGTTCACCAGGTACTTCTGCATGTAGGTGGTGTAGGTGTAGAACGCCAGGGTGCCGCCCATGGTCAGGCCGACCACGGTCGCCAGTTCCTTGGGGTGGCGCAGCAGGGTGCGCATCGAGCTTTCCTTGGCCTTTTCCTTCTTGGTGAACGAGGCCGTCTCTTCCATGCCGCGACGCAGGTACAACGCCACCACCGCGCACAGCGCGCCGATCACGAAGGGTACGCGCCAGCCCCACGAGTACAGCTGCTCGGTGGTCAGCGTCTGCTGCAGGATGATCAGCACCGCCAGCGCGATGAGCTGGCCGGAGATCAGCGTGACGTACTGGAAGCTGGAGAAGAAACCGCGACGCTCCTTGGTTGCCATCTCGCTGAGGTAGGTGGCCGAGGTGCCGTATTCACCCCCCACCGACAGGCCCTGCATCAGGCGTGCGATCACCAGCAGCACCGGCGCGGCGACGCCGATGGTTTCGTAGCTGGGTGTCAGGGCGATGACCAGGGAGCCGGCGCACATCAGCAGTACCGAGGCCATCAGCGCGGCCTTGCGGCCCTTGCGGTCGGCATAGATACCCATCAGCCAGCCACCGATCGGGCGCATCAGGAAGCCCACGGCGAAGATCGCGGCGGTGTTGAGCAGTTGGGTGGTGGTGTTGCCGGCCGGGAAGAAGGCCTTGGCGAAGTACAGCGAGAACGCCGCGTAGACGTACCAGTCGTACCATTCGACCATGTTGCCGATGGAGCCGGAGAAAATCGACTTGAGGCGGCTGGAGGTGGTTTTTTCAGCGGGTGCGGCCGCTGCCCCAGCAGGCAGAGAGGTGGAGTTATCCATTGAAGCAACCTTCTAGTTGTTTTTGTGGTGCGCGTGTAAACGCGGCCTGACAGGGCCATAGCAGGACCCGTGCCAGCCAGCGAAGGCCCGGTTTAGAAGGGTTTGGCAGGTCGAATGAGCGGAAATCCGCTCATTGGCGGCGCAGCGATAGGCAAGAATCCGCCTATGAGCCGGGGCGTTCGAGGAAGTCTTCGCGCACCAGTGCGTGGCGTTGCATCTTCTCGTTCAGGGTGCGTCGGGGCAGTTGCAGCTCCTCGAGCACCGCCTTGATGTCGCCCTGATGACGGCTCAGGGCGGCGCGCAGGCACTGGGCCTCGAAGGCTTCCTGCTGGGCAGCCAGCGATTGCCCGGTATGCGCCACTGCCGCCGATTGCGCATCGTCCAGGCCCAGGGCGTGGCGCTCGGCGGCGTTGGCCAGTTCGCGCACGTTGCCCGGCCAGTCGTGGCTGAGTAGCCGGCCCAGTTGTGCGCCACTGGGGTCGGCGGCGCTGCGGCCCAGGCGCTCGGCGGCGGCGCGGGCAAAATGGGCAAACAGCAGGGGGATGTCTTCGCGCCGCTCGCGCAACGGCGCCAGGCGCAGTTCGGCCACGTTCAGACGGTACGCCAGGTCTTCGCGAAAGCGCCCGGCGCGGGCTTCGAGCAGCAGGTCGGGCTTGGTGGCGGCAATGATGCGCAGGTCCACGCTGATGCTCTGGTTGGCGCCCAGGCGCTCGAGCTTGTGCTCCTGGATCACCCGCAGCAGCTTGGCCTGCTGGGCCAGCGGCATGCTCTCGATCTCGTCGAGGAACAGCGTGCCACCGTTGGCATATTCGAGCTTGCCGATGCGCTTGCCCTGGGCGCCGGTGAAGGCGCCGCTCTCGTGTCCGAACAGCTCGGCCTCGAACAATTGCTCAGGGATCGCCGCACAGTTGAGCGCCACGAACGGCTTGTCGGCCCGCGGGCCGAAATCATGCAGGCACCGCGCGACGCGCTCCTTGCCGCTACCGGTTTCGCCGCGTATCAGCACATTGACCGGCAGCCCGGCCAGGTCCAGCACCTGGCGACGAAGTTGCTGCAGGCCAGGCGACATGCCCAGCAGGGTGTTTTCCAGGCGCACCTTGAGGTCGGCCTGTTCATGCAGTCGGCGGTTCTCCAGCACCAGCTGGCGTTTCTCCAGGGCGCGGCGCAGGCTGCCGAGCAGGCTGTCGGGGCTGAAGGGCTTTTCCAGAAAATCGTAGGCGCCATTGCGCATGGCTTCGACCGCCATCGGCACGTCGCCATGCCCGGTAAGCAGAATCACCGGCAGGTCGGCATCACGCCCCTGCAGTTGCTCCAGCAGTTGCAGGCCGCCCATGCCGGGCATGCGCACATCGCTCAGGATCACCCCGGGAAAGTGCTCGGGCAGCTGTGCCAGACACGCCTCGGCACGTTCGAACAGCTGCACCTCGAAGCCGGCCAGGCTCAGCCACTGCTGCACCGCGGTACGGATGCTGGCCTCGTCGTCGACGACAATCACCGCATTCAGCATGCAGGCTCCGGGTCGCAGGGCAGGGTCAGGCTGAAACGCGCACCGCCGGGCTGGTTGTCGACCTGCAGGCGTCCGCCGGCTTCATGGATGATGCCGTAGGAAATCGCCAGCCCAAGGCCCAGCCCTTCGCCCACCGGCTTGGTGGTGAAGAATGGGTCGAACACGCAGCCCAGGTGCTCCTGCTTGATGCCGCCGCCGCTGTCGAGCACGCTCAGGTGCCAGTGGTCATGCTGCTTTTCGATACGGATCTCCAGGTGTTTCCAGGTTTTGTCGGCCATGGCGTCCAGGGCGTTGCGCAACAGGTTGATCAGCACCTGTTCCAGGCGGATGGCGTCGCCGCGTACCCAGGCCGGACGCGCCAGGTACAGCGCGGTGCTGACGCCCTCGGCGCGGATGCGCGGGTCGAGCAACTGTAGCGCCTGGTCGACCACGGTGGCCAGGTCCAGACGTTCGCGCAGGCCGCTGGGGCTGTTGCGGGCAAAGGTTTTCAGGTGTCCGGTAAGGGCCGCCATGCGCGTGAGCATCTGGTCCAGCGGCTGCAGGGCCTGGCGTGCTTCGTCCAGGCGCTCGCTGTCGAGCAGCAGGCGCAGGGTGGCCAGCTGCATGCGCTGGGTGGTCAGCGGCTGGTTGAGCTCGTGGGCCAGCGCGGCGGACATCTGCCCCAGCGCCGCCAGCTTGGTCGACTGCACCAGGCCCTCCTGAGCCATGCGCAGTTCATGGGTGCGTTCCTCCACCAGGCGCTTGAGCTCGTCGCGGCTGCGCTGGCGCAGGCGGGCCAGGCGCAGGCGCTGGCTGATGAACAGCACCGCGAACACCAGGGTCAGCCAGACGGCGGCGGCCGTCAGCCCGGCGTTGCGCTCGTCATCCCCGGTGCGCGGTGTGCGCAGCAGGTGCAGGGTCCAGCCCTCGGCTTCCAGCGGCAGGCTTTCCCACAGGTAGTCGGTGTCGCCTTCGGGGCGCTGAACGCGCACCAGGTGGCTGTTGTCGTCAAAGCGGGTCAGCACCTGGCGCTGCAGGGGCAAGAGCGACTTCTTGTCGTACTGGCGGGTGGCGTCCAGCTCATTGAAGTCGGCCGCCGATAGCGGGTTCAGCTCGCGGTAGCGCCAGCCGTCCTGGTTGGCCAGGAAGATGATCCCTCGGGCGTCGCTGACCAGCAGCACGTCGCTGCCCTGGCGCCATTCGCGCTCAAGCTCGGGAAACTCCAGCTTGACCACCATGGCCCCGAGAAACCGCCCCTGGTCGCCCAGCACCGCGCTGGACAGAAAGTAGCCGGGAATGCCGCTGGTCACCCCCACTGCATAGAAGCGCCCGCTGCCCTGGGTGCGGGTCTGCTTGAAGTACGGTCGAAAGCCGTAGTTCTGCCCCACGTAGGTGGTAGGCAGGCGCCAGTTGCTGGCCGCCACGGCCAGGCCGGTGTGGTCGAGCAGTTCGAGGGTGGACGACCTGGCGGCGCCGTTGATGCGTTCGAGCTTGCGGTTCAACGCGTCCTGGGTCGCTTCGCCCACCGGGCCACCGAGGGCTGCGATGAGTTCGGAGTCCAGCGCCAGCACAGCGGGCAGGGCGCGGTAGCGTTCGATCAGGGTGTGCAGCGAGTTGGCGTACAGCGCCAGTTGCTGGCTGGCCCGCTGGGTATCGTCGAGCATGGCCTGACGCTTGGCCTGATTCATCGCCCAGCCGGCGGCCAGCAGGGTGCCGGCGGTGATCAGCAGCAGAATCAGGCCCAGTCGCACGGCGCGGTAAGTGAACGGCATGGCAAGCAGTACCCTGGCAGGGGGGAAGGCTGCCAGGCACTTCCCCGTGAACGTCACAGCGACTTACAGCAGCTCGAAGCGTTGCTGTTGCACGGTTTCGGAGTCCAGGCCGACCTGGACGTTGAACTCGCCAGGTTCGGCAACCCACTGCAACTGGCTGTTGTAGAACTTCAGGTCGTCCGGCTGCACGGTGAAGTGCAGGGTGCGCTCCTCGCCGGCCTTGAGCATGAGCTTCTGGAAGTTCTTCAGTTCCTTGACCGGGCGGCTCATCGAGGCGGCCACATCCTGCAGGTACAGCTGCACCACGGTTTCGCCGTCACGCTGGCCGGTGTTCTTCACGCGCACGCTGACCTCCAGGCTCTGGCCCTGTTTCAGTGTCGTGCTCGACAGGCTCGGTGCCGACACACTGAAGGTGCTGTAGCTCAGGCCGTAGCCGAAGGGGTACAGCGGGCCGTTGGGCTCCTCGAAGTACTGCGAGGTGTAGTTGCCGGGCTTGCCGGGGGTGAACGGGCGGCCGATGCGCAGGTGGTTGTAGTACATCGGGATCTGCCCCACCGAGCGCGGGAAGGTGATGGCCAGCTTGCCCGAGGGGTTGTAGTCGCCCAGCAGCACGTCGGCGATGGCGTTGCCGCCCTCGGTGCCGCTGAACCAGGTTTCCAGAATGGCGTCGGCCTGCTCGCGCTCCCACGCCAGCGACAGCGGGCGACCGTTCATCAGCACCAGCACCAGCGGTTTGCCGGTGGCCTTGAGGGCCTTGATCAGCTCGCGCTGCACCGCCGGGATCTCCAGGGTAGTGCGGCTGGACGATTCGTGGGACATGCCCCGCGATTCGCCGACCACGGCCACCACAACGTCCGACTGCCTGGCGGCCTTGACCGCTTCATCGATCAGCACGGCAGCCGGGCGCGGGTCATCGACGATTTCCGGGGCGTCGAAGTTGAGGAAGTTGAGGTAGTCGAGCACGGCCTTGTCGCCGGTCACGTTCGAGCCTTTGGCGTAGAGCACCCTGGCCTTGTCGCCCAGGGCACGGCGCAGGCCCTCGCGCACGGTCACCGACTGGTGCGGGCGACCGGCGGCGGCCCAGCTGCCCATCATGTCGATCGGGGCATCGGCCAGCGGGCCGACCAGGGCAATGGTGCCGGACTTTTTCAGCGGCAGGGTCTGCTGGCGGTTCTCCAGCAGCACCAGGCTGCGACGCGCCACGTCCCGTGCGATGTCGCGGTGCAGGCGGCTGTCGGCATAGGTGTCGGCCGGGTCGTCCTTGGCCTGGCCGATGCGCCGGTACGGGTCGGCGAACAGGCCCATGTCGTACTTGGCGCCGAGAATCTCGCGCACCGCGTTGTCCAGCTCGGCCGGGCTGACCGCGCCGGACTTGAGCAGCCCCGGCAGTTCCTGGCCATACAGCGTGTCGTTCATGCTCATGTCGATGCCGGCCTTGATCGCCAGCTGCGCTGCCTGCTTGCCATCGGCGGCCACGCCGTGGCGCACCAGCTCGGTGATCGCCCCATGGTCGCTGACGGTCACGCCCTTGAAGCCCCAGTCGCGGCGCAGCAGGTCGTTCATCAGCCAGGTGTTGGAGGTGGCGGGCACACCGTTGATCGAGTTCAGCGCCACCATCACGCCGCCGGCACCGGCATCGATGGCGGCGCGGTAGGGCGGCAGGTACTCGTTGTACATGCGCGTGGGGCTCATATCGACCGTGTTGTAGTCGCGCCCGCCTTCCACCGCGCCGTACAGGGCAAAGTGCTTGACGCTGGCCATGATGCTGTCGGCGTTGGCCGGGCTGCGGCCCTGGAACGATTCGACCATCACCCTGGAGATACGCGACACCAGGTAGGTGTCTTCGCCAAAGCCTTCGCTGGTACGGCCCCAGCGCGGGTCGCGGGCAATGTCGACCATGGGCGCGAAGGTCATGTCGATGCCGTCGGCGGCCGCTTCCAGGGCCGAGGTACGGCCGACCTGGGCGATGGCCTGCATGTCCCAGCTGGCGGCCAGGCCCAGGCTGATCGGGAAGATGGTGCGGTGGCCGTGGATCACGTCATAGGCGAAGAACATCGGGATCTTCAGGCGCCCGCGCATGGCGGCGTCCTGCATGGGCCGGTTCTCGTCACGGGTGATCGAGTTGAAGGTACCGCCGATGCGCCCGGCGGCGATTTCCTCGCGGATTTTCTCGCGCGGCATTTCCGGGCCGATGCTGATCAGGCGCAACTGGCCGATCTTTTCCTCGACGCTCATCTGCTTGAGCAGGTTGGCGATGAACGCCTGTTTGTCTTGCAATGGCGCGGCGGCAGGCGAGTCAGCGAAGGCCGACTGGCTGGCCAGGCTGACGAGCAGGCCCAGCAAACACAGCTTGTTCATGAATTCTGTTCTCAAGGCTGCGGCAGTCGTCACGGTGCAGACTGGCAAGCCGAAGTTGGGGAAGCGGCTATTGTTGTAGTTTGCTGGGGCATCTTTTAGCCGATTGGGCCATTACGATCCAGCGGCGGCGTCGGATTATGCCTCAAGTCCGGCGCATTTCGAGCACTCACGGAGCGTAGCGACAATGCAGGTATCGAACAGAGCACGGTTGTGGCTGGTGCTGGCACTGGCCAGCCTGCTGGCCGGTTGCGGCATCAACAACATTCCCCAATACGACGAACAGGTCAAGGCGGCCTGGGCCCAGGTGCAGAACCAGTACCAGCGCCGTGCCGACCTGATTCCCAACCTGGTCGAAACGGTCAAAGGCTACGCCAGGCAGGAGCAGGCCACCTTGACCGCGGTCATCGAAGCGCGGGCCAAGGCCACCTCGATCAAGGTCGATGCCAGCACCCTGGACGATCCTGAAAAACTGCGCCAGTTCCAGGCCGCACAGGCCCAGCTGGGCGGTGCGCTGGGGCGCCTGATGGTGGTCTCGGAGCGTTACCCGGACCTGAAGTCGAACCAGAACTTCCTGGCCCTGCAGTCCCAGCTCGAGGGTACGGAAAACCGTATCGCGGTGGCGCGCAAGGACTTCATCGCCGCCGTGCAGCGCTACAACACCGAGATCCGTACCTTCCCCGGGCGCCTGTGGCACAGCGTGATGTACAGCGACATGCCGCTGCGCGAGAACTTCGAGGCCACCAGCGCCGATGCCGACAAAGCGCCTGAAGTGAAATTCTGATGCGTGCGCTCAAGGCGGCGCTGCTGCTGGTGCTGCTGGCGGCGAGCGGCTGGCTGTGGGCCGCGCCCCAGTTCCCGGCGCTCAGTGCACGGGTGGTGGACCAGGCCGAGCTGCTCGACGGCGCCACCCGCAGCCAGCTTGAGCAGATGCTCAAGGCCCACGAGCAGGCCACCGGCGAGCAGGTCGTGGTGGTGACCCTGGCCAGCCTGCACGGGCAGGCCATCGAGGACTATGGCTACCAGCTGGGGCGCCACTGGGGCATCGGCCAGCAGGGCAAGGACAACGGTGCGCTGTTGATCGTCGCCCCCCAGGAGCGCAAGCTGCGCATCGAAGTCGGCTATGGCCTGGAGGGCCGCCTGACCGATGCCCAGGCCTCGGTCATCATCAACAGCGTGATCACCCCGGCGTTTCGCCGTGGCGACTTCAGCCAGGGCATCGTGCTTGGCACGGCGGCCATCCTGCAGGTGCTGGGCGGCGCACCGCTGGACGAGCCGGCGCGACCTCTGGCAGACGAGGCGCAGCAGCAAGGTGCGCCGGTCTGGGCGGTGGGCCTGTTCATACTGATGATCATCATCGTGTTCGCCCTGCAGGGCCTTGGCGGGGGTGGCCGCGGTGGGCGCGGGGGCTTTGGCGGTGGTCTTGGCGGCGGTTTCGGGGGCGGCCTGGGCGGTGGCGGCGGTGGCTTCAGTGGCGGCGGCGGCAGTTTCGGCGGGGGCGGGTCCTCCGGCGGCTGGTAACTACACGACAAGAGACACACACGTACATGGCATTGCTCAGTGAATACGAACAGCGTCAGGTGGCCCAGGCCATCGCCCAGGTAGAACAGCGTACCGATGCCGAGCTGGTGACGGTGCTGGCGGCGCGTGCCGACGACTATGCCTATATCCCGTTGCTGTGGGCCAGCCTGCTGGCGCTGGTGGTGCCGGGCGTCCTCTATTACCTGAGCGGCTGGCTGAGCGTGCATGGCTTGCTGCTGGCGCAGTGGCTGACCTTCATCGTGCTGTGCCTGGTGTTTCGCCTGCCGCGCCTGACCAGTTGGCTGGTGCCGCGCAGGGTGCGCCACTGGCGTGCGTCGAACCTGGCGCGGCGCCAGTTTCTGGAGCAGAACCTGCATCACACCGTGGGCCGCACCGGGGTGCTGATCTTCGTCAGCGAGGCCGAGCGGTATGTGGAGATCCTGGTGGACGAGGGCATCTCCAGTCGCCTCGACAACCAGGCCTGGGACGCCATCGTGCGCACCTTCACCGCCCAGGTGCAGCAGGGCCAGACCCTGCAGGGCTTTGTCACCTGCATCGAGGCCTGTGGCGAGCTGCTGGCGGCCCATGTGCCGGTGACCCAGGCGCGCAACGAGCTGCCCAACCGGCTGGTGCTGCTGGGCTGAGGCATGCGCGCTGATCGACAAGTGCTGTGCCTGGGGCGGTCATCCACGTAAAATGCGCGCCATTGCGCGCCTGCGGGCGCCCCCCGCAACCCGAGGCACCCACTCCCCATGTCCGCAACCCCCACCGTCCAGGCCGCGCCGGATGCGCGTGCGCAGTTTCTGGCGCTGCTCGCCACCAGCCTGCACCAGCACACCTTCATCAAACTGGTGCTGGCGCGCCATGTCGGCGCCGAGGTCGACCTGCAGCGGGTAACGGCCAAGCCGCTGACGATCAAGGGGCAGGCCAGCCTGTCGTTCGTGTACCGCTACAAGACCCGCGACATCACCCGCAACCTGGCGCTGGACGAGGCGCTGACGTTGATCGGTGAGCTGTTGCCGGCTTCGTTTCGCAACGCGCACCTGCTCAGCCTGAACGACGAGGTGCAGCTGGAGTTCACCAAGAAGGGTAAGCCGATGCTGCATCGCAACGCCGTGCAGCAGGCGCGCGAGGTGGTGACCGGCGAGCATGATCGCGAGAAGAAGCGCTACCTGGAGCTGAGCCGGCCGTTTCTGCACGATCTGGGCGTGACCGACAAGCAGCAGGCGCTGATTCCGGCGATGTCGCGCAAATGGAAGCAGATCAACAAGTTCATCGAGGTGTTCTCCCATGCGCTGAGCAGCGCGCCACTGGCGGCAGATCAGCCGGTGCGGGTGGCGGACTTCGGCTCGGGCAAGGGCTACCTGACCTTCGCGATCCATGACTACCTGCGCAACACCCTGCAGCGCGAGGCGCAGGTGACGGGCGTGGAGTTGCGCCCGGACATGGTCGAGCTGTGCAATGCCGCCGCCGCGCGCCTGGAGCATCCGGGGCTGAAGTTCGAGTGTGGCGATGTGCGCAGCGTGGTGCCCAGCGCCATCGAGGTGATGATCGCCCTGCATGCCTGTGACATTGCCACCGACTACGCGATTCATACCGGTATTCGCTGTGGCGCGGCGATCATCATGTGCTCGCCGTGCTGCCACAAGCAGATTCGCCCGCAGCTGCACAGCCCGGGGTTGCTCAAGCCGATGCTGCAGTACGGCCTGCACCTGGGGCAGCAGGCCGAGATGCTCACCGACAGCCTGCGTGCGTTGTACCTGGAGGCCTGTGGCTACGAGACCAAGGTGTTCGAGTTCATCTCGCTGGAGCACACCAACAAGAACAAGATGATCCTGGCCACCCGGCGGCGCGAGCCGGTGGCGGCGCAGGCGTTGCTGGAGAAGATCCAGGCGCTCAAGGCGTTCTATGGGGTCAAGGAGCATTGTCTGGAGACGCTGCTGCGGGCCGATGGCTTGATTCCTGTCTGAACCTCACCACCGTCATCGCGAGTCAAGCCCGCTCCCACAAGGATCACCCTTACCTGTGGGAGCGGGCTTGACCCGCGATGGCGGCACCTCAGACCTTGACCGGCGCCGGATGCACCCGCGCTTTGCGCCCCAGCACCACCGTCAGAATCACCCCACCGGCAAACACCCAGGTGATCGGCGCCACCTGTTCGCCAAAGAACAGCGCCGACAGCGCGATGGTGAAGAAGATCTGCAGCAGTTGCACCTGGCTCACCCGTGAGATTCCGCCCAGCGCCAGCCCGGCGTACCAGGCAAAAAAGCCGATGAACTGCGAAAACAGCGACACATAGCCGAACGCCCACCAGGCCCGCGGGCTGATCGCGCCTTCATGCTGCAGCGCCAGGTACACCACCGGCCCCAGCAGCAGCGGGCTGGACAGCACCAGCGCCCAGCAGATCACCTGCCAACCGCCCATCTCCCGCGCCAGGCGGCCGCCTTCGGCATAGCCCAGCCCGCCCACCGCAATCGCCGCCAGCATCAGCAGGTCACCGGCCTGGATGTGTCCGGCGCCCATGATCATCGCGTAGGCCACCACCAGTGCGCTGCCCAGCGCCGCCCATGCCCAGAACGCCGTGGAAGGTCGCTCGTGGGACAGCCACGCCGCATACACCACCACGCACAAGGGTTGCAGGCCGTTGACCAGTGCGCCGTGGGAGGCCGGCACGCTCTGCATGGCCCAGGCCGACAGCACCGGGAAACCGAGAATCACCCCCAGCGCCACCAGGCTCAGGCCCTTGACCTGCTGCCAGGTGGGCCACTTTTCACGGCGCCACAGCAACAGCGCCGCTGCCGGGATCGCGGCCACCAGGGCCCGACCCAGGCCGTTGAGCAGCGGGTGCATCTCCTGCACCACGATGCGGGTCATGGGCAGGGTCAGGCTGAAGATGATGACGCCGAGCAGGCCGAGGGCCAGGCCGGTGTTTTCGCGGGTAGACATGAGCGCGCCTGAGGGCTGGAGGGGCCGCTCATTGAGCCACAGGTGGGGTGGGGAATCTGGTTACAGTTGGCAACAAAGGTGTCCGTACAGTTGGGCGTCGCGCCGGCCTTTTCGCCGGCAAGGCCGGCTCCTACAGGCTTCGCGCCCTCCTGTGGGGGCCGGCCTAGCGCCGACGCCGCCCCACTGCCTTGGGCGGCGGCGCGGGCACATTCGCCAGCGCGCCCAGCGGGTGCGTGGTGGCATCGAAAAAATGCAGTTCGATGCCCGGGCACGCTTCGAACACCCGCGCGTAATGCTGCTTCTGGCTCACGATGGCCGCCTCGTTCACCGGCAGGATCGAAATGGCCAGGTGTGTCGGCTGCGCCTGCCTGATCGCCTCCACCAGGTGCCGGTCGGCACGGTCCAGGTGATGCCCGAACACGCACAGCCCCTCGCGCTGCGTCGCCAGCGCGGCGTAGCACCAGGTCAGGTAATCGGACCCGCGAATCGCCCGCAGCTTGTTGTCACTGCTGTCTTCATTGACGAACAGCGGCACATCGCCCGGGGTGTTGATGGCAAAGCCGTCGAGCAACTGGCTGCCGCTGGCCGCCCGCTGGCGCGTGGTGCCGTGCTGGGTGCGCAGCAGGTGCAGGCCGCCATGCAGGTAGTGCATCCGCGTGCCCGGCCCCTGAGCCCGGCTGACGTCGAAATCGCCTTCCTCGTCGAACAGCTCGGCAAAGCCGTGCGGCGCCTGGTTCACGGCCCAGTGACAGAGCAGGTCGTAGTTGCTGGAAAACACGCGCTGGTAGGTGCGCAGCTCGGCGTTGATCGCGGCCAGGTGGGCAGTGGGCAGCAGCTTCCAGGGAATGTGCACGCTGCGCACCGCGTGGATCAGCGCTTCCTTGATCGCGTAGTAGCGGTTGAGCGGTGCCGACGAACTGATCGCCAGCGCGGCATTGACCTGCACGGTGGTGTTCAGGGCACTGAGCACCGGCGCGAACAGCTCGCTGTTCATCGATTTGAACAGTGCCTGGTCGGTGAGGCCGAGGGGCTTGTGGCGCACGCGCTGGGCCAGCTCGAACAACGAAAAGTAGGCGAACGGGCGCCAGATGGCGCGGCTGGCACCGTTGCCCAGCAGCAGGCTGGTGCACGGGTGGGCGGTATTGAGGTGCGGCCAGGCCGCCAGGGTTGCGTCGACGTCGGCGAGGGGCATGTGGATCTCGTAGGGATTTGTTGCACGTT
Organism: Pseudomonas sp. S12(2018); assembly: GCF_024355235.1. Classification (NCBI taxonomy): domain Bacteria; kingdom Pseudomonadati; phylum Pseudomonadota; class Gammaproteobacteria; order Pseudomonadales; family Pseudomonadaceae; genus Pseudomonas; species Pseudomonas sp. S12(2018). The sequence continues at coordinate 499,658 of NZ_QLAD01000001.1, read as the reverse complement.
GGCAGGGCGCGACTGTAGCACGCCGGCGCGTTGTCATCAGCGCTCCGGAACCTGCGGTGTCTGCCACCGGGTACTGAGGGCTGGCCGAAGGCAGAGGGAGTGTGTGAGAATGATACGAATTCCCATTAATGTTTTGTCTGCCTTATCACGCGCCGGACGCCCATGACCTCGCTTTCAACCCCCTGGACGGCCGGCGCGCCGTCGTTTGCGGCTGTCGCCGACGAGCTGCTCGCGCACTACACCGACCTGCGTCGCTACCTCGGCAGCCGACTGCGCAACCCCGATGATGCGGCCGATATTGCCCAGTCGAGCTTTGCCCAGGCCTACGCGCATGCCCTCAATGCCCCGGTGATCAATGCCCGTGCGCTGCTGTTCCAGGCGGCGCGCAACCTGTGCATCGACCAGTTTCGCCGGCGCAGTCGCGAGCTGGCGGCGCTGGAGGACTGGCTGACACGGGCCGATGGGCTCACCCCCAGCGTGGAAGAGATCCTGATTGCCCGCGAGCAGTTGCAGCAACTGATTGCGCGTATCGAGCGCATGCCGCGCCTGCGCCGCGAGGTGTTCGTGCGCGTGCGCCTGCATGGCCAGAGCCATCGCCAGGTGTGTGACGAGTTGCAGCTGTCGGCCAAGGCCGTGGAGCTGCACATCGGCCGCGCGGTGTTCGACCTGTCCGAACTGAGCCAGGCCTGCCGTCATGTCTGAGGCGCGGCCGGTTTCGCCCCGCAAGGTACAGCAGGCGCTGGGCTACCTGGCGGGGCTGCACAGTGACGACCCCTCCCGTGTGCGCGAGGTGAGCGGGCAGTTGCAGCGCTGGCGCAACAAAAGCAGCGAGCATGAGCGTGCCTGGCTGGAGGCCGAGCAGCGTTGGCAGATGATCCATCGACTGACCCCGCAGTTGCGCGGCTCGCTGGCCCCCGAGCCGGTCAACCTCGGCCGGCGTCGCCTGCTGCGCCAGGGTGCCGGCCTGCTGGCGGTGGTCGGGTGCAGTGCATGGCTGGGTTGGCTGTGGCAGCGCCGGCCACAGTTCGACCAGGTACTGCTGACCGAACATGCAGCGCCCGCACGCAATGTACTGCTGCCCGACGGCAGCCAGATGGTGCTGGCGGCCGAAAGCAACGTGCAGGTGAAGTACAGCAACGGCCAGCGCGAGGTCATGCTGGCCCACGGCAATGTGTTTTTCGACGTGGCCCACGAGCGCCTGCGCAGCTTCCTGGTCAGCACCCGGCTGGGGCAGGTGCAGGTGCTGGGCACCGCCTTCAGCGTCAGCGACCGTGGCGGCGATATCCAGGTGGCGGTGACCCGCGGTCATGTGAAGGTGCGCGGCCTGGATGGCGAGACCCGCGAACTGCTGGCCGGCGACCGGGTGCGCCTGGGCGAACCCGGTGTGCCGGGGCCGGTGGAGCATCACCCGCAGGCGGCCCCGAACGCCGAGCACTGGCGCCAGGGCTGGTGGTCGTTCACCGATGCACCGCTGGCCGAGGTGATCGACGAATTCAATGCCTACAGCAACCGTCAGGTGCGGCTTGGCGAGGGAGCGGCCGGGCTGCGCCTGACCGGCAGCTTCCCCAGCGACCGCCCCGACATATTGCTGAACGCCTTGCCCAGGGTGCTGCCGCTGAGCCTGATGCAGAAGGGTGAGTACACCTGGCTGCAGCTACGTTGAAATTTTTTTGAGGGGTAGTGGCCAGCTAGCGCGTCTTCCTGGCAACTCCCTAGCTCAAAGGACAGATCATGTCGTTTTTCCTCGCCCGGACCACGCGTTCGTCGCCTTCTTCGGTTATCCCCAGCACCCTTCGCCACCTGGTGCTGGCCTGTGCTCTTGGCGCGGCCAGCCTGTCGGCCGTGTCGGCCGAGCTGAGCGCAGGCACCCGCGTGCTGGCGCTCGACCTGCCCAGCCAGCCGCTGGATAGCGCGGTGCAGGCGCTGTCCCGCGAGGCGGGGGTGGCGATTGCCGCCGACAGCCAGTGGCTGGCCGGGCGCGATGCCCCGGCGCTGCAGGGCCGCTTCACCCTGCAACAGGCGCTGCAACGCCTGCTGGACAACAGCGGCCTGGTGGCCAGCGAAGAAAACGGCGTGATCATCCTGCGTCGCCCCGAGAGCGACGGCGCGCTGACCCTGGGTGCCACCACGGTCAATGCGCAGGTGGGCAACAGCAGCAACCCGCCCGAGCTCTACAGCGGTGGCCAGGTGGCACGCGGTGCGAAGGTGGGCATGCTGGGCAATCGCGACATCATGGAAACCCCTTTCAACATCACCGCCTACACCGCCCAGCACATGGAAAACCAGCAGAGCGGCACGGTGGGCGCGGTGCTGCGCAACGACCCGTCGGTGCGCTTCAGCACCGGTGAAGGCCACACCTACGAAAACTTCATGATCCGCGGCTACTCCATCGACTCCACCGAGCTTGCGGTCAACGGTCTGTATGGCCTGGCGCCCGATGGGCATGTGCCCACCGAGTTCCTGGAGCGCGTCGAGGTGCTCAAGGGTCCTGGCGCACTGCTCACCGGCATGGCCCCCAACGGCGGTGTGGGCGGGGTGATCAACCTGGTGCCCAAGCGGGCCGGGGATGCGCCACTGACACGCCTGACCACCAGCTACGTATCCGACGGCTACTGGGCCGAGCACCTGGACCTGAGCCGGCGCCTGGGCGAGGAGAACCGCCTGGGCATCCGCTTCAACGGCGTGTACGGCAGCGGTGACACCGGGGTCGACGACCAGTCCAAGGACCGCACCCTGGCGTCCCTGGGCATGGACTACCGTGGCGATGGCTGGAAGCTGGAACTCGATGCCTACGAAAGCCACGAAAAGATGCAGAACGGCAGCCCGATGATGGCCGGCTTCAGCAAACTGGGCTACGTGACCAAGGCGCCCAAGCCGGATTCCAACATCCTCGACGGTATTTCGGCCAAGCAGATCAGCAAGGCGGTGATCCTGCGCGGCGAATACGAGCTGTCGGACGACTGGACGGCCTACGCCAGCGTCGGCGGTGCGCGTACCCGCTACAAGGGCTTCCTCAACGGCACGCGCTCGATCATCACCTCCGGCAACGGCGACGCCACCGCCGAAACCTACAACCAGGGCGGCTATACCCATAGCCTGTCCACCGAAGCGGGTGTGCGCGGCAACTTCAGTACCGGTCCGGTGACCCACCAGCTGGTGCTCAGCACCACCCTGCTGCACCAGGACATCGGTCGCGCCGCCACCGTCACCGGGGCAAAGTACACGACCAACATCTATCACCCCGGCAAGCCGATCATTGCCGGCAACATCGGCTCCAGCGACAAGACCGGCGACAACACCCTGTCGAGCTTTGCCGTGGCCGATACCCTGGGCTTCGTCGACGACAAGCTGTTGCTGACCCTGGGCGTGCGCTCGCAGCGGGTGCGCCAGAAGATGAGTTCGCCTTCGTATGACGAGCATGCGCTGACCCCGGCACTGGGCGTGGTGCTCAGGCCGTGGGAGGCGGATGTCTCGCTGTACGCCAACTACATCGAGGGCCTGACCCAGGGCGGCATGGTCAGCGACCTGTCGGCTGCCAACTATGGCGAGCAGTTCGCCCCGTACAAGTCCAAGCAGGTGGAAGCCGGGGTCAAGTGGGACCTGGGCGACTTCACCCACACCGTCAGCGTGTTCCAGATCGAGAAGCCGAGCATGATGCTCGACACCGCCAGCAACCGTTACACCGACGATGGTCAGCAGCGCAATCGCGGGGTGGAGTGGAACCTGTTCGGTTCGCTGACGCCGAGCGTACGCCTGCTGGGCGGGGTGACCTATACCCGTGCCGAGCTGACCAAGACCGCTGGCGGCAAGCTCGATGGCAACGCCGCGCGCGGGGTGCCGCAGTGGTCGGCCAACCTGGGCGGCGAGTGGGACACGCCCTGGGTCGAGGGCCTGACCCTGACCGCGCTGGCCATCCACAGCAGCTCGCAGTACCTGGATTCGGCCAACGAGCTGAAGATTCCGCAGTGGACCCGCTATGACCTGGGCGGTCGCTACAGCACGCGCATCCTGAGCAAGGACGTGGTGCTGCGCGCCAGCCTGGAGAACGTCGAGAACCGTGCCTACTGGGCCGGTGTGTTCAACGACGGCTACGCCACGGTCAGCGAGCCGCGCACGCTGAAACTTTCGGCCAGCATCGACTTCTGAGGTGTACATGCAACGACTCAAGACATTTTGCGCCGGCCTTGCGCTGGCCAGCCTGACCGGAGGCGCCGCAATGGCGGCCTCGCTGGTGCCCGGGCACAGCGTCAGCGGCGCCATCGGCCAGGGCCGGCAGCCGGTATGGACCGTGCCGCTCAAGGCCGGTGACTTCGTGCAGGGGCGCGTGGAGGGCGACGTCAGCGTGCGCCTGCTCGATGCCGACGGCCAGCCGGTGCGGTTGCTGGTGGACGGGCTGGACATGGTGCGCGACTTCATGTTCATCGCCCCCCACGACGGCCTGTATGGCGTGCGCGCAGAAGCCATCGCCACCCGCCCGCAGGCTGCCTATTCGCTCAAGCTGACCGGTGTCACCAGCGTGGCCGAGCAGCAGGCCCAGCAGACGCGCCTGCAAAGCCCGGTGATGCGCGAGCTGGCGGCGCATGTGGCCAAGGGGGGCGATACCCAGGCCTTCTGGAAGGCCCGCGAGCAGCAGGGTACGCCACTGGTCGAAGCGCTGGCGGAGCAGCCCGGGCAATCGCTGGTGACCTTCCTGTGGCGAGGTGCCCGGCACAACGTTCGGGTGTTCGGCGCGCCGTCGGGCAACCATGATGAGCTGCAGCGCCTGGGCGACAGCGATGTGTGGTTTCGCAGCTATGTGGTGCCTTCCAGCACCCGGATGAGCTACCAGATGGCACCGGACGTACCGCCCTCCACTGACCGCCGGGTGATTCTGGCCAGCTCCCGGCAAGACCCGCTCAACCCCAACGGCTTTGCCGATGGCAGTGGCGATCGCTGGCTGTCGCGCTCGCGCCTGGAGCTTGCCGACGCGCCGGCGCAGCCCTGGGTGGCGCAGCGCCCCGGGGTAGCCCGGGGCACGCTGGAGCGCCAGGTGCTGACCAGCAAGGTGCTGGGCAACCAGCGTGACGTGTACCTGTACCGGCCGCCGGGCTGGACGCCGGGGGCGGCGGGGCAGGGGCTGCTGGTGCTGTTCGATGCGCATGCCTACACCCGGCAGGTGCCCACCCCGACGCTGCTCGACAACCTGTTCGCCGATGGCCTGATCGGCCCCACTGCTGCGCTGATCATCGCCAACCCGACCGACCTGTCGCGCCAGGTCGAGCTGCCACCCAACCCGCAGTTTGCGCGGTTCATGGCCGAGGAACTGATGCCCTGGGCGAAGGCGCGCGGGCTGTCGGCCCCAGCCGACCGCACGGTGGTGGCAGGTTCCAGCTACGGCGGGCTGGCCTCGGCCTACCTGGGGCTGCAGCATCCGGAGCTGTTCGGCAATGTGCTGAGCCTGTCGGGGTCGTACTGGTGGGCGCCGGAAGGAATGGAGCCTGGTTGGCTGACCCGCGAGTACGTGCGTGCACCGCGTGCGCCGCTGCGCTTCTACCTGCAGTCGGGGTTGTTCGAGGGGCCGAAGATTCTCGACACCAATCGCCAGTTGCGCGACGTGCTGCAGGCCAAGGGGTATCCGGTGGTGCAGGTGGAATACCCGGCCGGGCATGACTACCTGCAATGGCGTGGGTCATTGCCGTGTGGGTTGATCGCCCTGATCGGTAGCGGGCAGGGGACGCCGCAGGCCTGTGAGCCGCGCTGACCCTGCCGCTTCGCCGGCAAGGCGGGCTCCTGCAATATCGCCAGGAGCGGCCTTGCCGGCGAAAGGTTTACTGTGCGACAGCCGCCTCGCGCCTGACCTTGTTGCGCCACAGTCGGTAGGCGCGAATGCCTGCCCGCACCGAGCCGTACAGCAGCTCGCTGCCCATCTCCCGCGCCAGCCCCGAGCGCACCAGCATCCGCAGGAAGCTGCCGCGGGCCCGGGCGATGCCCATCACGATGCCCTGGGCCATCAGGGTTTCACGCACTTCGCGCAGCGCCGCGATGCCGCTCACGTCGATCGAGCTGACCGCCTCGGCGTCGAACAGCACGGCGCGGGCTTCCACCTCCTTCTGCACCGCGTCGAGCAGGCGCATCTTGAAGTAGTCGGCGTTGAAGAACAGGATCGCGTCGTCGAAGCGGTACACCACCAACCCTGGCACCGTGCGCGCGTCCTTGTGGCGGCGGATGTCCACCTGGCCCTCGATGCCGGGCGCCCAGCCCAGCACTGCATCGGTGGGCTGGTAGATGGTGTAGAGCAGGCGCAGGATCGCCAGGGTCACCGCGATGATGATGCCCGGCAGCACGCCCACGCCCAGCACGCCGACCGTGGTCAGGATGCACAGCCAGAACTCGAAGCGGCTGAGGGTGTAGATCTTGCTCAGCGACTTGACGTCGATCAGCCCCCAGCCGGCCATCAGCAGCACGGCGCCCAGGGCTGCCTGCGGGATCCACGCCATGGGTACGGTGAACAGCAGCAGGCACAGCGCGATCACCAGCGCCGCGATGATGCCCACCAGCTGGCTCTTGCCGCCCACCATGTCGTTGACTGCGGTACGCGAGTCGGCGCCGCTGATGGCAAACCCCTGCGAGGCGCCGGCGGCCAGGTTCGACACGCCCAGGGCGAGGAATTCATGGTTGGCGTTGATCGCATAGCCATGGCGTGCGGCGAAGCTGCGTGCGGTCAGCATGGCGCTGCAGAAACTGACCGTAGCGATACCCAGGGCGTCACGCAGCAGGCTTTTCATCTCTTCGAGGTTGGTCTGCGGCCAGGCGAGGGTGGGCATGCCCGAGGGCACATGACCGAGGACTGCCACGCCGAAGCGGTCCAGGCCGAACAGGCCGGCCACCAGGGTGGCGATGGCCACGGTCACCAGCGCTGCCGGCAGCTTGGGGTAGCGCCGGGGCAGCCAGATCAGCAGAGCCAGGCCGGCCAGGCCAATGAACAGCGTCAGCCAATGGATTTCGTTCAGGCGCTCGAGCAGGTTGATCAGGCTGAGCACGAAGCCGTTGCCCTCGATCTTGAACCCCAGCACCTTGCCCAGCTGGCCGGCCAGCAGGCTCAGGCCGATACCGTTGAGGTAGCCGATCAGAATCGGTCGGGAGAAGAAACTGGCAATGAAGCCGGCCCGTGCCAGGCCTGCGGCGATCAGCATCAGCCCCACCAGCACCGTGACGATCACCGACAACTGTGCCACGCGCGCCGGGTCGCCCATGGCCAGCGGCGCCACGGCACCGGCGACCATGGCGCAGGTGGCAGCGTCGGGCCCGACCATCAACTGGCGCGAGCTGCCCACCAGGGCGTACACCATCATGGGCAGGATGCACGCGTACAGCCCGACCTGCGGCGGCAGGCCGACGATCTGCGCGTAAGCGATGGCGATGGGGATCTGGATGGCGGCAACCGACAGGCCGGCCTGGAGGTCAGGGCGAAACCATTCGGCACGGTAACGCAGCAGGTTGGCGAGGCCGGGGAGCCAGCGGGAGAGAAACATGGACCGATCCTTGTGATGTTTCGGAGCAGCGGTGGGTTTTACCAAGGTCTTTGGGGGCGGTGTTGATCTGAATCAGGCGGGCGCAGATTTATCGCAGAATACCGTGCCCTGCGTTGCCCGCCTACCGAGTGCATGGGCAGCAAATTGCTTGCCGGGGCTGGCGTGACCACAAAAAACCCGCCATATGGCGGGTTTAGGGTGAGGCGCAGGACCGGCTGTCAGAGGTCTCTGCACAGCATCGTCTTACCGATGTTTCTGAGCGCCTCTGCATATTGCCTGCGCCAGTTTGCGCGCCAGTACGCGGCGTCAGGGAAGGTGCCGTCCGTGGAGCGAGCGGCCAGCACGTCGCTTGCAACGACCTCCTCGGGTTGTTGCTGGCTCAGCATGGGGAAGGCCATGTACGCCCGGAATCGCTTTGAATAGACCTTGTCGATCGCCGTACCCGTATAGGGTGAATGGCTGACCAGGCGCTCGCAGCCTTTGCTGGACAGAATGTAAGCATGGGTACCTTTGGCCCGTACACGGGCTATTCCCCTGTGCCAGGTGAGCCATACCCTCCCCAGATTCGCTCCAAGATAAAACAGTTCGGGTTCCTTCCCGTTCAGGAAGGTGTTGATCTGGTGCACCTGGCGTGGGTCGAAGGTCAGCAGGGTGGCGTCATCCTCGAGCACCAGTACCCGCCGATATTTACGCTCCAGAGCCATTTTTGCGCAGGTCACGTGGGAGTCGAAGCAGCCCCGCTCGGGATTCTCGCTATCGCGGTCCACGATGAGAAATTCGATGTTCAACCCGCTGCCTTCGAACTCCCGGGTCAAAAGGTCTCGACGGTCAGTCCGCTCCCGCAGGCTGATGCAGAAAACTCCGTCGATCTGCAACTGGCTAAGATCCTTTTGCTTGGACAACTCATCCCCCATGGATTTACCCAACTGAAATTTTCACCCTCTTGCTATCCGTCTTGGATGCGGGGTATCGATTAAGGGCATTATCCAGAACTGCCTGTAAGCAAGCCACTGTCATGTGAGGCTGCGAGCATATTCAGTTGGATGGTTCGAGTGCTGAGGGGGCTTGTAACGGGGAGGGGGAAGTGACTGGAGCGGGTGAAGGGAATCGAACCCTCGTTATCAGCTTGGGAAGCTGGAGTAATGCCATTATACGACACCCGCTTTCAGGCGCACTTTGTACCAGAACTGCGAGACGATTTGAAGCCCTTATTGCAATCGGCGGCTCGCGAGCCGTA
>NZ_QLAD01000001.1:292432-490885 GCF_024355235.1 Pseudomonas sp. S12(2018) | reverse complement strand
GCTCGCGAGCCGTAGCGCCGGTCTGCCGCAGACCGGCGCTACACTGGCCGCGACCACTCAGATGGCCTGCGCATGCTGGCCGTGCACGAAGTGATACGGGGAGCGCGTTTCACGCGGTTGCGGGCCTAGAAACTCCAGCAGCACCTCGCGGGTGTCGCGGCAGGCCGCCTTGTGTTCCATGTCCAGGAAATGGCCGGCGCTGCGAATCGGCCTGAAGTGGCTGTGGCGCACGTGCCGGGAAAATTGCCGGGCGTCGTGGGCAGTGGTGTATTCGTCCCATTCACCGTTCATGAACAGCACCGGAATGTCGATGGCCTGTGCGGCCCGCAGGGCCCGCCCAAGGTCGTGATCCAGCACCTGATGGATGTGGAAGTGCATCTGCGCATACTCATGCTCGGCCAGGCTGCTGACGTGGCGATGATTGAAACGCTTGAACAGCGAGGGCAGGTGCTTGCCGATGGTGTCGTTGACCAGTTTGCCCATCTGCTGGCGGTCGCAGGTGCGCAGGTAGTGCGAGCCGCGCTCCAGGTAGTCGCGCATCGGTTCGTTGATCACCGGCGAGAACGAGCTGACCACGGCCTTGCGAATGCGCCGCGGCTTGCTGGCCAGTGCCAGCAGGGTGCAGGCACCGCCCCATGAAAACGACATCAGGTGGTCGGCGGCGAAGTGGTCGATCAGCTCCAGCAGGATCCGGCCTTCGGTTTCCTTGGTCAGCAGGTGGTCGTTGCGGTTGTGTGCCCGGGACTTGCCCGAGTAGGGCTGGTCGTACAGCACGACGTTGAACTGCGGATGCAGGTTGCGCACCGTCTGGGCGAAAGACGCTGTGGTGGCGAGCGAGCCGTTGATCAGGATGATCGTCTTCTCTGCGGCGTCCGCGCGATAGAACTCCGTGTAAACCCGGTACTGACCCTGTATATCCAGCACAGCAATTTCTGGCCTCATGTCATCGACTCCTGGCGCAAAAAGGGTATCCGTGCAAGCAAGCTTGCCCGGTCTTCATGACAGGTAGGCATACGCCTTGAAATGAAACGAGGGGCCCTGTGTCGATCCGTTGCCGGCTGGTCGACGGGTATTGTTGTTCGGTGGGCAATCTGCCGGACGCCAGCGCTTCGGGGCGCCGGTCACCTGCAGAAAGGTGCCTAGGACTGCGTTCGTGACCGATTGGTCACATGCAGACTGACGGTTGGATTCAAGCAGGCGCCCGGCCAACCCGCAAGTGCCGTTGGCGCAATCGATGATTTTTTTGCCGAGCGGTCGTGGCGTCAGATGGCCAGGATTTCATCCTGGCTCAGCGCACGGTATTGCCCCGGGGCCAGCTGCGGGTCCAGGTGCAGCGGGCCCATGCGCTCGCGGTGCAGGCGCGTGACCTTGTTGTCGAAGAAGCCGAACATGCGTTTGACCTGGTGATAGCGCCCCTCGACGATGCTCAGGCGCGCGCTGTGGCTGCCCAGCAGGGTGAGCTCGGCGGGGAGGGTGGTGAGGTTTTCGAAGGCGAAGTAGATGCCCTGGCCAAAGGTTGGCGCATAGGCGTCGGTGATCGGCTGCTCGGTCTCGACGTAGTAGGTTTTCGCCAGCCCTGTCTTGGGCTGGGTCAGGCGACGTGACCACTGGCCATCGTTGGTCAGCAGCAGCAACCCGGTGGTGTTGAAGTCCAGGCGCCCGGCGATGTGCAGGTCGTTCCGGTCGGGTTCGTCGAGCAGGTCGAGCACGGTGCGGTGCTGCGGGTCGACGGTGGCGCTGACGCAACCCATCGGCTTGTGCAGCATCAGGTAGCGCGGTGCACGCCCGGCTTGCAGCACCTGCTGGTCGACCTCGACGCGGCTGAACTCGCGTACCTCATGGTGCGGGTCGGTGATGGCCACGCCATCCACCCGCACCCGTCGTTGCACCAGCAGCAGGCGCACCTGCTGGCGGTTGAAACATGGCAGGTTGCTGAGAAAACGGTCGAGGCGCATGGCGGTTGGGCGTACAGAGGTGGGCGCGCAGTCTAACGGTTCGGCGCAGGCTTGGCTGCCTGCAATCGGGCATCGACCAGGGCGCATCGCGGGCACAGGCAGGCACTGTTGCGCAAATGCGCCGGCAGCGCTTCGAGCACGCGGGGATCGATCTGCACGCTGTAGCACCAGCAGGCCTGGGTGGCGCTGCGCGGGTCGGCGAGGCTGCACTGGTTGCTGGCGCCGCAGGCGGGGCACAGGCGGGTATCGTTCATGGTGGTGGCTACCGGGGGCGACGTTTTACAGTTCCGAGCAGACGCGATTGCGTCCACCCTGTTTGGCGCGGTACAGCGCATCATCGGCGCGGGCGATCAGGGTGTGCAAGGTATCGTCGGACCGATGGGCGCTCAAGCCGATGCTCACGGTCAGGTCGAGCACCTTGTCGGCATAGCCGAAGGCCAGTTGCTCGGTGCGCAGGCGAATCTTTTCGGCAACCGCCCGTGCGGCGTCGGCGTCGGTGTTCTTGAGCAGCACGAGAAACTCCTCGCCGCCCCAACGACAGATGATGTCGGTATGGCGCAGGCAGCTTTCCAGGATGCGCGCGAACTGACGCAGCACTTCGTCGCCGGCCAGATGGCCGTGGGTATCGTTGAGGACCTTGAAGTGGTCCAGGTCGAGCAGCAGTGCCACCAGCGGCATGGGCTCGCGCTCGGTGTCGAGCAGGGCCTGTGCCGCCAGCAGGTCGAAGGCGCGTCGGTTGGGCAGGCCGGTCAGGCTGTCGAGGGTTGCCAGGGTCTGGATGTTGTCCTGATGGCGACGGATCATCGCATTGAGCAGCGACAGCACCACCAGGGTGATCATCGCGCAGATCACCAGGTTCATGTACAGCGACTGGCGTGCACTGTCCAGGGCCGTGCCGTCGCGTTTGTCGACGAACAGGTACCAGTCGAGCTCGGGGATCAGGCGTACATTGAGAAAGTGGCTGTGCCCATCATGGTTGTATTCGCGGTTGCCCTCCACCGGCACGGGCATTTTCTGCTGCAGGTCGGCCAGCGCTGGCACCTCGCGCAGCGTGAGCCCGCTGTGTACGCCTTCGGGGCCGCCGGCAGACCCGGTGAGCACGATGCGACCGCTGGCATCGACGAAATACACCGTACGCTGATAGCGCAACTGGTAGTCGCTCAGGCGCCTGATCACCGCTTCGACCGTCAGCCCGACGCCAGCCGCGCCGATGAACCTGCCCTGGTAGTCGAACACCTTGTAGTTGATGAAGACGGTGGGCTTGTCCTGGTTGGCCATGTCCAGGTCGACGTTGATCTCGTAGGGCGTGTCCATCGCCTTGACGCGTGCGTACCAGCGGTCACGCTCCGTGCGCGGGTCGACATGCTTGAGTACGCCCTTGGCCTGGTAGTAGATGCCGCTGGCCTCGGAGACAAAAAACGCCGTGTAGGCATTCTGATGCGCCATCACTTCATTGAGGTAGCGGGTGATGGGCATCGGGTCCTGTTCGCCGGCCAGGGCCCAGTCACGCAGGAAGGTGTTCTGGGCCATCATCGAGGCGATCACCACCGGGCGCACCAGGTCCCGCTGGATTTCGGAGTAGACGGTATCGGAGGTCAGCGGCAGCTCGGTGTTGATGATGTTGTCGCGGATCTCGCTGCGCGAGGCAAAGTAGCTGAGCAGCGACGTGGCCAGAAAGCCGCAGCCAAGCAACAACAGCAATGCCAGCATCAACGAGCGTTGCGAGAACAGGGCGTAACGAAGCGGCATGGCAGATCCGTGGCGGGTACCGATGCGTCTTATTCTAGAGGGGCGCGCAGAAAATAACTGGACGATTTTCAGGGGTATCGGCCTTGTCACAATTTATTTCGAAAAACGCACGGCACGTCGATTCGGTGGTCTTAGCCTATGTCGATGAACGCTTGCCGATCGACGCCGACCAGCGCCGCTGGGATGTGCAGTTCAGCGGTCCGGGAGGCCGCCATGTATCGCCGACTTTTGCTGATTGTTGTGCTGGGTGTGCTGACCAGCGCCTGTGCTCCGTATTACGGTGGCCAGGGCTACTACCGCAGTGATGTGTACACCGTGGACCGCTATGAATACCGTGGTTACGACCGTGGTTATCCCTACAACAGGGGGTACTACGTGGTGCCGCAGCCTCGCTATTACGCCCCCGCGCCGCGTTACTACCGCCCGGCGCCCGTGCCTCAGTACCGCCCGGTACCGGGGCATGGCTACTACAATGTGCGCCCCGCCCCAGGGCGTTACTACCAGAACCCGCGCTATGGTCAGGGGCAGCAGTGGCATCAGGGGCGGGACAATGACCGTGGGCGCGATCATGGGCGTGACCGGGGTCGCAGCGACAACGGCTGGGGCGATCGCAACTCGCACCGGTGAACATCGCATTCGCTGGCTTCACACAAGGTCAGCCAGCGGATGCCTCCCCTCCCATGCCTTGCTGAAGTGCGCCTGCACCACTGCCTGGGGGACCTGAGCAACTTCCTGCCAATGCCAATGCGGCGTCTGGTCCTTGTCCACCAGGCGCGCGCGTACCCCTTCGCTGAACTCCGGATGCCGGCAGCAGTTCAGGCTCATCGCATATTCCATCTGCAGCACCTGCCCCAGCGACAGGTAGCGCGCCCGCGCGATCTGCTGCCACACCAGGTGCGCGGTCAGCGGGCAGCCTTCGGTGAGGGTGCGTGCCGCCTTGGCCAGGACCTCGTCGTCGTGCATGCGCCACTGTGCGATCGCCCGCCAGGCACAGGCCGGGTCGCTGACATCGAGCAGCGCGTCGATCTGCGCCCGGCGTGGCAGCCATCGGGCCGGCGGCAACTCGGCCAGCGCCTGCTGCTGCAACGCCTTGAGCAGGCTGTTGAGCTGCATCGCGGTCTGCTCCTGCCAGTTCAGTTGCAACAGCCCTTCAATCAGCTCGTCCTGCTGGTTTTCGCCCATGAAGCGGTCCGCCAGGCCCAGGTCCAGTGCATCGCGTGCATTGATCGGCGCGCCAGTCAGCCCAAGGAACAGGCCAAGACGCCCTGGCAGCCGGTTCAGAAACCAGCTGGCGCCCACGTCCGGGTACAGGCCGATACTGATTTCCGGCATCGCCAGGCGGCTGCTCGGGGTCACGATGCGTACCGTGCTGGCCTGCAGCAGGCCCATGCCGCCGCCCAGCACATGCCCGTGCCCCCAGCACAGCAGAGGCTTGGGGTAATGGTGCAGGTCATAGTCGAGCCGGTACTCGGCGGCGAAGAAACGCGCCGCCAGCGGCGGCACTTCACCAGGCTGTGCGCGGCACGCCTCCACAAGACTGCGCACATCGCCCCCCGCGCAGAACGCCCGGTCACCCAGCCCGCGCAGCAGCACGCAGACGATGCCGTCATCCTTGGCCCAGCTTTGCAGGTGGGTGCTCAACTGCTCGATCATCGGCAACGACAGGGCGTTGAGCGACTGGGGCGCATCCAGGCTGGCAACGCCGATGCGGGCGCCATCGACGCCGGTGAGTACTTCGAACGCTACGGCCATGGGCCACCTCACTGCGGTTATCCCGACAAGTATGGCTACTGTCACCGATCATGCCGGTCGCCGGTCGGATCGATTGACAAGCGCTGGCAGCTTTCCTAGTGTCCGCCCCCATTGCCTACGGGAGTGCCCATGACCAACGATGACCGCATCAAACTCGAACCGAGCTGGAAAGACGCTCTGCGCGGCGAATTCGAACAGCCCTACATGCAGCAACTGCGTGAGTTCCTGCGTCAGGAATATGCGGCCGGCAAGGAGATCTATCCCCCGGGGCCGCTGATCTTCAATGCGCTCAACTCCACACCGCTGGACCAGGTCAAAGTGGTGATTCTGGGGCAGGACCCCTACCACGGCCCGGGCCAGGCACACGGCCTGTGCTTCTCGGTGCAGCCTGGGGTGCCCGCGCCGCCGTCGTTGGTGAACATCTACAAGGAGTTGCAGCGCGACCTGAACATCCCGATCCCGAACCACGGCTACCTGCAGAGCTGGGCCGAACAGGGCGTGCTGCTGCTCAATACCACCATGACCGTGGAGCGCTCGATTGCCGCGTCGCATGCCAAAAAAGGCTGGGAGTCGTTCACCGACCGCATCATCCAGCTGGTCAGTGAGCGCCAGCCCGCCACCGTGTTCCTGTTGTGGGGCAAGCATGCCCAGAGCAAGTCTGTGCTGATCGACGGTACCAAGCATCTGGTGCTCAAGTCGGTGCATCCTTCACCGTTGTCGGCCTACCGTGGCTTCATCGGCTGCGGGCATTTCAGCCGGGCCAACAAGTTTCTGGAACAGCACGGGCTGGCGCCGGTGCAGTGGGCGCTACCGGCGTTGTAAGCGCACCTACCTGGTATTTCTGTCAGTTTCGCGAAGCGTATTCCGCCATTACATTTGCGCCATGGCTGTGAGTCGAGCAGCGCCCTGAAATGGTTTTGACCACCAGGCCCGAGGAATACGCAGATGACCAAACTGAGCATGATGGGGTCAGGCCGCAGCGGCCAATCGATCGGTATTTTGATTCTGCCTACATTGCGGGTTCCTGCTGCACTGCCTCTGCTGGCCGACGAGGCAGGGGTGTATACAATTCCACTGGCCAATCAGACCCGGCCGCTGGCAGTTCTCATCGAGAGTGCCTGGCCAGGTTACGAACAAGACTATTTTGATGGCGCAATACTGCATTTTGATCTGATATGGGGCAGCGCCGTATCGAGTGGGGCTGAAAACGGTGTAGTGGTTGGAAGCTGGGAAGTGCCAATGACGGCCGATCCCGCAGACCTTTTTCCGCTGGATGCGGCTATACCTGAGCCCTACCTGCGCACTCAAGGAATCTTCTACGTTTCCTACCGGGTATGGATCACAGAGGTACTCAACCCGGAGACCTCCCAGCCCGCCGCAGTGTTTCTTGACAAGACCGCCCCCAACAACGGCCAAGCCGGTAATCCCCCCGCATTGAATGAAAACACGCGCACCATCGATCAAGCTTACCTGGTACGCAACAACGACAGGGTTATCGTCAGGGTCGAGCTGTGGCCGGACGTGCGGTTGGAGGATGTGATCGAAGTCTTCCTTGAACCGTCGAAAGGCCCCCTGTTCGACCCCCTGGCGAGGCTGCAGATCCAGCAGTCGCACAAGGATCAGGGCTTTGTCGAGTTGACGATCAGGGGCGACGATGTTCGCAGGAAAGCCAACGGTTCGCGAGTGCTCTACTACTGGCTGATGGATCGCGCTAGCAATCGGGGAGCCATCTCCTTGTCCTTGCCCCTGACCGTGAATGTGGCGCAGCCAATTGTGCTGCCTGCGCCTCAGGTGCCGCTGGCTGAAGATGGTTTGGTCGACCTTGAGGACGCCCGTCGCGGTGTGCAGGTGCATATTCCACGTATCGTAGACGCGCGTACTGGGGACACCCTGCAAGCCTATTGGAATGGACGCACATTGGCACCTTACACCGTACCGTCCACCGCCACCTGGCCCGTTAGGTTGCCTGTGGCGTGGGAAATCCTGGCCGCCGATGGCTTTTCGGGGCGCACTGCTTGCAAGGTGTACTACACGCTGACTCGGGAAATCACCTCAACCTCCTCAACAGTTGCATTCGAGATAGACCTGAGTGTCGCAGGCCCCGACCCTGAAGGCCCCGATCCTATTCACCGATTGCTAAAGCCGGTAGTGGTGAAAGGCAGAACAGGTGACAACATCCTGACCCGCCAGGACATGAACCTGCCAGTCACTGTCGAGGTGACGCTGTATGCAGTGCCTGAGCCAGGCGAAATACTTGAATTGTATTGGGGTAATAACGCCGACGTGGTCGCTACCTACACCGTGAAGGCAGGCGATACCGCAGGCAGCGTCGTCAGGTTTTCCCCCGTGCCCTATGCCGCAGTGCTGGCTGCGGGAGATGGGCCCGCGATTGCGGTGTTCTACTGGACGTTCAATGGCGTCAACCGCCATCGTGCCCGTGATACGCATGTGCGGGTTGCTGTCCAGCCAATCGTTGGCTTCAAACCGGTAAAATTTCCTGATGTCACGCTCTGGGGGTGGATCAACTGCCAGAAAAAACCCTGGAACGGTATACGTATCAGCGTGCCAGGCAACCCTGGATTGTGGGGCGTAGGGGACAACGTCGAAGTGTCCTGGCAACTGTTTCGCACTCTTGAGGGGGCTTCATCAACGCCCCCCACGGGATCACTGACTGATGTTGTTTATTTCGATCCCATCAAGCTGTCTACCCCGGCGCAGGTTAATAACGGCTTTATGTTTACGATGACACGCTTTGCCGATTTGGTCCTGCAACCCCTTAAGCGTGCCAATGAGGCAGATGGCAAGGATGTCGAGGGGGTTGCAGTAGTGAATTACAGAGTGGCCAGAGCGGATGGACAGGGTGGTGAATCCGATCGGGAGATGACTTTCATATCGCTACAACTTCCGAATGGCTCGGTATGTGATGGTAGCAACGTTTAGCCGCGGTTAAATCGGCCAGGTACTTCGCACCTGACGTAGGAACATGGTAGCGGCATTAGCAAGTATCGAACGTATGAAGCAATCAGCGGCGCACAGGCTGATTGAGGAAGCGTCACGTGCCTGTTGTGTGTTTAGCAAATCTACCTGAAATGGAGAGTCAAGATGACTATTTTAGAAAAGGCAAATACCGGTGAAGCCGCCAAGGCAAAAAATCCCGCGATTGCAGAGTACCGGGCCAAGCGTGATCAGGATAATAAAACTGCATTGGAAAAGGGTCTTCAAGCAGTTGTTACGCACAGTAATGAACTTAAAGCCGCCAAGGCGCCCACGGGGTTCGGGGTGATGAGCGTCGGCGGGGTGAATGCAGTTGAAGATTTTGTGATGGATAATGTATTGCCTGCTGCAGACGATGGTAAGGTCAATCTTTTTCACCGAGACCAGTTCAAGTCGGGGCTAATGTTGGAGATTCCATTGTGGGTGCCTTCGGGGGGGGATGATGGCAGTTTCGATTATGTAACTCTGCATGTAAATGGTGTTCCGGTTGTCAACGGCGTAGAAGACGGTGTGCAGTATACCTACAAGTTTGAAGTGCCTGTTGCTGCCACCGATCTTCCTGGTCGTTTCGTCATCCCTTTCAACAGTTTGAAAGTGGGCGGGGATGGTATCAAATTGATTGGTTACTCGGTGTATAGTAATGAGACGGGCAACAAAGAAGAATCTGAAATTCAACTGCTGACACTGGATTTGCTGGACCCCGCGTTGAACGATAACCCCGCGCCAATCGAGTACCCTGCCGACGTGACTGATGGCGTCGTTACCCTGAAATACCTTGCTGAGCACAGCGGTACATTGACGCTTCATGTTCCTCCTTATTTTGATTATTACCCGGGCGACAAATATCAGTTGTACATCGCTGGTAACCCGGTACCTGTTCGCAGTGGCGACGTTCCCCCAGAGGCAGAGGACGATGGCTTCGACATCGAACTCGATGAGGACACTATCAAAGCGATTGGCGAAGGTGTTTCGGTGCTCCAGTACAAGCTTGAGGACCGGGCTGGGAATCGCTCGGACTTTTCCATCCCGGTTCACCTGACGGTGCGTCTGACCCCCGAACCCGAGGACCTGCTGAAGCCGCTGGTACCCGCTGCACCGATTAGTCGGGAGGACGCCCGCACTGGCGTGGAAGCTATCGTGCCGGCTTTTAAAAACGCTCAGGCAGGCGATGAAATTCGGGTGTATTACCGTGATGAGGACACTGTAAAAGTCATTATCTGGCCGAATGATCGGGTCACCTTTAACTGGGATGAGATTGCTTTGCCCAATGACCAGGTGAAAGACCCAGCGGTACGGGTATGGTATGACGTCATTCGTGGCAAGAACACCTGGACATCGCCCGACACCGAGGTGGCGGTTGACTTGACCACCATAGGCCCCGACCCTGTCGGGCCTGGACCGATCAACGCCACGCTGGTACCGGTTCGCGCTCAAGGCAACAGTTCGAAACAACCTGGTTTTATTCGCCCAGCGGATGTCGGCTCAGGTGCGGTTCTGCTCTTTACCGTGTACGAGAATGCGAAAGTGGGTGAGTTCGTCCGGTTGTTCTATGGTCGAAAAGACAATGCAGTTACACACACCATCGCCGCAGGCGAAACACCGGGGACTGTCATCTCTATCCCGATTCCCTGGAATTTCGTCGAGAGCCTGGGCAATGGCACCATCGCGATCGGTTACGAAATCCAGGAAACCGAAACCACCGGCAACCCGCAACAGGCGGTCGATGGCAGCGTAGAGGTCAGTATTGCCACCGTGACGGTAACTGCAAAAGTGACATTCCCGGATCGCATTGGCGGTAGCAGCGATGTACCGGGTACAACGCCAGTGACCGCTTTGGGTATATTGAATTGTGAACGTCCTCGTCCTTTGCCAGACGGTATCAGGTTGGCGATCGCAGAGCGTGCGGGAGTGTTATCCAAAGATGATCTTGTATTTATTACACTCAGCGTGTGCAGCGATAAGGCCGGTTCAATAGTTGTCACTGACAGGACGCGGGAAATACCGGTGGTTGTCAGTGATCAAGAGGCTACTTCAAATCGAATCGAGCGTGTGTTGCCACTGCTCAAGTCTTACTTCGAAATCGCTGACCAGCCTGGCAAGTACTATGAATTGGGGTCGTTCCGCGCCAGTTGGCGGATCGTAAAGGCCGGTAATATTCCGGGTAGCTCTCAGGCATCGGCCGTGCGTTATGCCCTGCGTAAGCCAGGTGGCGGTTTGTGTCTGCCTCAGAGCTGACAGTCGCGTGCTGGGGGAAACCCCAGCACGCTGCGTTGGTGAGGAATTAAATGCAAGCTACCTAGGAAATTTCCTACATATCTCACTATTCAATACCCCTAGGCTATGTACCTTTGAAGTTACGAGTCGAGGCAGTCGCCTCAATTCAACTGATTATTTTTCAAGGGGTCCATGCATGCGAACTACAATCGATAAAACAAGCGCAAAAAAGCCGCTGTTTGTATTTATGAATATGTTGATGCTATTGCCATGGGCGCTTGCAAGTGAGCAGGCATTGGCCATTCTAGTTGATAACCAGACGCTGACACTTACCGCTGCAGATGCACCGGATACTTATGATCTCGTCAATGGTGCAGTGCTGACTACCCAGGATGCTTCCACGTTGTCCATTCGTGTTACCGCGTCGACCGTGCAGCTCAATGGCGGCACTATCTCGGGCGGCAGTTCCAACGGCTTGCACCTGTTTGGCAGCAACGCGACCGTGAATGGGGCAGTTGTTTCCTCAACGGGCGCTGTCGGGATGGCCATAGCACGGGTAGGGGCCGCACCGTCCACCGCCACTGTCAGCAACAGCACTATTACCGGCGCTAGGCTGGGGGCCCAGGTGTCCGCCAGGAGCACATTGAACATCAGCGGGACCACGGTCACTGGCAGCAATGCCGACGGCATCGGCCTAGCGATCCTTGGCGGCACTGTCACCGCTACTTCCGGTACGCAATTCAACGGTACAGCGGCCGGAGTTCGCATCGGGCGCGAGTCAGCCATCAATTCGCAAGCGCCGACACTCACCTTGGATAACTCCAGTGCCACTGGCGGTACGGGCCCTGCAGTTCTGGTGCGCACTGATACGGTCGCTGAAATCAATGTTAGAAATGGTTCGACCTTGAACGGTGGTAACGGCGTCATTCTTGAGGTCCAGGGCCCTGCCACGGCCAACCTGAACGTGGCAGCTTCTTCGTTGCGCGGCAATGTGCAAATTGCTGATACCGCCACCGCTAACCTGAAACTTGATCAGGCGTCTCTGGTGGGGGATGTAGTTGTTACACCTGGTGCCAACGCGTCGTTGGCGCTTGACAACCGCTCGCAACTCACCGGCAACTTGAACGGTGTGCAGCAGGTAAACATCAACAGCAACTCCAACTGGACCCTGAACGCCAACAACACCATCGGCGACCTGGCCATGACCGGGGGCCGCATCACCTTCGGCGACGAAAACTCGTTCTATGAACTGAATGTGCAGAGCCTGTCGGGCAATGGCGAGTTCTACATGGCGTCCAACTTCGCCAGCGGCGCCACCGATTTCCTGAACGTCACCGGCAACGCCAGCGGCACCCATGGGCTGATGGTCGGCACCAGCGGTACCGACCCCGCCAGCGTGGAGCGCCTGCAGCTGGTTCATACGGGCTCGGGCGATGCGCAGTTCAGCCTGCTCAACGATCGCCAGGAAGTAGACTTGGGTGCCTACTCCTACAAGCTGGTGAAGGACGGCCAGGATTGGTACCTGGACAGGGAAACCCGCACCATCAGCCCGATGACCCGCACGGTCATGGCCCTGTTCAACACCCCGATCACCATCGCCTACGGCGAAATGACCTCGCTGCGCAGCCGCATGGGCGAACTGCGTTACAACCAGGGCAAGAACGCCGGGGTGTGGATGCGCGCCTACGGCAACCAGCACAACATTGCCGACGCCTCGTCGGGCGTAGGGTACCAGCAGAACCAGCGCGGGCTGACCTTCGGGGCCGATGCGCAACTGGGCGAAAGCAACTGGACCCTGGGCCTGCTGGCCGGCCACAGCCGCTCGGACCTGAACCTGAGCTACGGCAGTTCGGGCAGCATCGACAGCTACTATGTGGGCGGCTACGCCACCTGGATGGACCCTGAGAGCGGCTATTACGTCGACAGCGTGCTCAAGTACAACCGCTACCAGAATGACGCCAAGGTCGGCCTGAGCGATGGCACCCGCACCAAGGGCGACTACGACACCCACGGCATCAGCGCCTCGGTCGAAGTCGGCAAGCACATCAAGCTCGACGATGGCTACTTCATCGAACCCTTCGCCCAGGTGGCCGCTGCGGCGGTGGCCGGCAAGGACTTCACCCTGGACAACGGTTTCGACGCCAATGGCGATGTCAGCCGCTCGCTGCTGGGCAAGGTCGGTACCACGCTCGGCAAGACCATCTCGCTGGGCGGCGACAGCATGATCCAGCCCTATGTGAAGGCCGCGTTTGCCCATGAGTTCGCACAGCGCAACCAGGTGCAGGTGAACAACAACGTGTTCAACAACGACCTGTCCGGTTCGCGCGCCGAGCTGGGCGCAGGGGTTGCCTGGACCGTCGCCAAGGACTTCCAGGTGTACGGCGAGGCTGGCTACATGAACGGCAAGAACATCGAGATGCCGTACAGCTTCAGCCTCGGCGCAAGCTATCGCTTCTGATCAGGCGAGCAGTAGAAAAGAAAAGGAAGCCTCGGCTTCCTTTTCTCGTTTCAGGGGTTGGCGGATGTTCGTTCGCCCGCCCAGTGCCGGAACAACGGCTCGGCCAGAAACAGCACGAACAGCAGGCGCATCACCTGCAGCGCGGTCACCAGCGGTACCGACAGTTGCAGGGTTTCGGCGGTCAGGCTCATTTCGGCGATACCGCCGGGCATCATGCCCAGGGTCAGCGAGCGCAGGTCCAGCGCCGTCAACGCGCTCAAGGCCCAGGCCGCGAGGCCCGCCAGCAGCATGGTCAGTGCCGTGGCGACCAGGGTACGGCCCAGAAATGACGGCGCGCGACGAAAGAACGCGCGGTTGAAGTGACAGCCCAGGCCGCTGCCGATCAGCCACTGGCCGAGCTGGCTGGCGCCGTCGGGCAGGCCGGTGTGCAGGTTGGCGCCGATGCTGATGCTCGAGGCCACCAGCAGCGGGCCGAACAGCCACGGGTTGGGCTGGCGCAGGCGCTGCCAGAGTAGTGCGGCCAGCACCCCGAGCGGCGCGATCAACACCAGCCAGTAACCATCCACCGTACCGGCATGGCTCAACGGTACGCCGTCGCCGAGCAGGAACTTGAACGCTGCGGGCACGCACAGCACGACCGCCAGTACCCGCAGGCTCTGCCCGGCGGCGACGCGGCTGAGCACTGCGCCGTTGCGTGCACCCAGGTTGACCATCTCGCCCGAGCCGCCCGGCATGCTGGAAAAGAACGCCGTGGCCCGGTCTTCACCGGTGCGCAGCAACAGCCATACGCCGATCAGGCTGGATACGCTGGTGATCAGCGCGCCGAAGAAGATCAGGCCGAAATGGCTGGCCACCTGTTCGACCACCTGGGGGGTGAAGTGCAGGCCGATGCCGACGCCGATGATCCACTGGCCGCACTTGCGCCCGTTGGGTATTTCACCGATCTGCCAGGGCGTCAGGCAGCGCACCAGAATCACCGCCAGCAGCGAGCCGACCATCCATGGCAGCGGCCAGCCGACCAGGCTGGCGAGATATCCGCCGGCCAGGCCGACCAGTGGAGTGGCCCACCAGGTGCGCAAGGTGGATTCAGACATCGGCCAGGGCACGACGCTGGGCGCTGCGGCGGCGCCAGATACGCAGCAGCGGCAGGGTCAGCATCAACGCGACCATCGCCCACACCCCCAGGCTGATCGGGCTGGCCCACAGAATCTCCAGTTCACCGTTGGAGATCGACAGCGCCCGGCGCAGGTTCTGCTCCATCAGCCCGCCGAGAATGAAGCCCAGCAGCAGCGGCGACAGCGGGAAGTCCAGCTTGCGCAGGATGTAGCCGAAGATGCCGATGCCGATCATCAGGAACAGGTCGAAGGTGGTGGCATGCACCGCATACACGCCGATCGCGGTGATGATCGCGATCACCGGCACCAGCGCCCAGTTGGGCACCGACAGGATGCGGGTGAACAGGCGCACCATGGGGATGTTGAGGATCACCAGCATGATGTTGGCGATGAACAGCGAGGCGATCAGGCCCCAGACGATATCCGGCTGCTGTTCGAACAGCAGCGGGCCGGGGGTTATGTTGTACAGGCTCAAGGCACCGATCATCACCGCCGTGGTACCCGAGCCCGGTACGCCCAGGGTCAGCATCGGCACCAGGGCGCCGCAGCAGGAGGCGCCGATGGCGGTTTCCGGAGCGGCCAGGCCGCGCTTGTCACCCTTGCCGAAGGTGCCGCTGGCACCGGCCAGGCGTTTTTCGGTCATGTACGCCACGGCACTGGCCAGGGTCGCACCGGCCCCGGGCAGCACGCCCATGAAGAAGCCGAGCAGGCCGCAGCGGATGTTCACCACGAACACCGAAGCGGCTTCCTTGAAGTTGAACAGCATGCGTCCGGTGGCTTCCACGGCCTTGTGCCCGTGGTGGGTCTTTTCCAGCAGCAACAGGATCTCGCTGATGGAGAACAGGCCCAGCACCAGCACGACGAACTGGATGCCGTCGGTGAGGTGGATGCTGTCGCCGGTGAAGCGGTACACACCGCTGTTGGCGTCGATGCCCACGGCCGAAAGGAACAGCCCGATCAGGGCGGCGATGAAGGTCTTGAGCGGCTTGTCGCCGGCCATGCCGCCCAGCGCCACGATGGCGAACACCATCAGCACGAAATACTCCGCCGGGCCGAAGGCGATCGCCCACTTGGCCAGAAGCGGGGCGAACAGCACCATGCCGCAGGTGGCGATGAACGCACCGATGAACGAACTCCAGGCCGACAGCGACAGCGCCACCCCGGCCAGGCCCTGGCGAGCCATGGGGTAGCCGTCCAGGGTGGTCATCACGGTGGAGGCTTCACCGGGGATGTTGAGCAGGATCGAGCTGATGCGCCCGCCGTATTCGCAGCCCAGGTACACCGCGGCCAGCAGGATCAGCGCCGATTCCGGCGGCAGGCCCAGGGCGAACGCGATGGGAATCAGCAGCGCCACGCCGTTGATCGGGCCCAGGCCCGGCAGCAGGCCGACCACCGTACCGATCAGGGTGCCGCATAGTGCAGTCACCAGGTTGTAGGGGCTCAGGGCAACGCCGAAGCCCTGACCGAGGTAGCTGAAAGTATCCATGTCAATTCTCCAGAACGTCGAGCAGGCCCAGGGGCAGGGGCACATCCATGGCGCGGTCGAACAGCAGGTACAGGGCGATGCTCATCAATCCGACGATGACCGCACTGGGCAGCCAGCGTCCGCCGTACAGGCGCGCCATGGGGATGCCGATCAGCGTGCTGCTGAGGATGAAGCCCAGGGATTCGAAGGTGGCGGCGAACACCAGCAGCAGGCCGGTGCACAGGCCGATCTTGATCAGGCTGGCGCGGTCCAGCTCTGGTTCGTCGTCCTTGCGCACGATGGGCGTGGGACGGATCGCCAGGTAGAGCAGGGCGATGGCCATCAGGCCGAGCATCAGCAACGGATAGGCGCGCGGGCCGACCGGTTCGTAGGAGAAGGCGGCCTGGTAGGGCCAGGCCATGACGGCCAGTGCGGCGCAGGCGGCCAGCAGGGTCAGGGCGAAAAGGCGTTGCAGGATCATGGGGGAATCCTCGAAGGGCAAACCTGCACCCGTAGGAGCCGGCCTTGCCGGCGAATGACGCGCCACCGACCTGGCGGGACCGCGGTGATTCGCCGGCAAGGCCGGCTCCTACAGGTGAAGCGATGGGTTACTGGATCAGTCCGAATTCCTGGGCCAGTGCCTTGTAGTCCGCTACCTGCTGCTTCACATACACGTCCAGCGCTTCACCGGTCATGGCGAACGGGAACAGCTCGCGCTGGTCACGCAGCTTGTCGAATTCATCCGAGGCCAGCAGCGTGTCGAACGATGCCTTCCACCAGGCGTAGTCCTCGTCGCTCACCTTCGGCCCCAGGTAGAACCCGCGTACCACTGGCCAGACGATGTCGTAGCCCTGTTCCTTGGCGGTAGGGATGTCCTTCATCTCGGGCTCGTCCAGGCGTTCGGGGGAGAACACCGCCAGCAGGCGCATGTCGCCGCTCTGGATGTGCGGCATCGAGTCGGAGATGTCCGTGCTGCCCACCTGGATGTGCCCGCCCAGCAATGCGGTGGCAATCTCGCCACCGCCTTCCAGTGCCACATAGCGCAGGTCGCGCGGGTTGATGCCGGCGGCCTTGGCAATCAGTGCGGTCTGCATCCAGTCCTGGCTGCCAACGGTGCCGCCCGAGCCGATCACCACCTTGCCAGGGTCTTTTTTCAGTGCCGCCACCAGGTCATCGAGGGTCTTGTAGGGCGAGTCCTTTTTCACCGCGATGGCGCCGTAGCTGGTGCCTACCGCTGCCAGCCAGCGCACTGCGTTCTCGTCGAAGCGGCCGAACTTGCCCTGGGCCAGGTTCAGCAGCGAACCGCTGGACCACGCCACCAGCGTGCCGGCGTCGGCCGGGCGCTGGGCCACCACAGCGTTGTAGGCCACCGCGCCGACTCCGCCGGGCATGTAGGTGACGCGCATCGGCTTGCTCAGGATCTTCTCGTTGAGCAGCGCGCTCTGCACCAGCTTGCAGGTCAGGTCAAAGCCGCCGCCGGGCGAGGCCGGGGCAATGCACTCGGGGCGTTTGGGTTCGGCGGCCAGCACGTTGCCGGCCAGCAGCAGACAGCCGGTGGCCAGGGCGATCTTGCGCAGTGAAAAAGTCATCGTCAGTCTCCGTGAACATTGTTGTTATGGGCGGATTACCAAAGCGCCACGCTGTAGCTCACCAGCAGCCGCACTTCGTCGGCGTCGCGGGAGAAGTTGGAACGGAAGGTGGCGTTACGCAGGCGCACGGCGACGTTCTTCAGGGCGCCGCTCTGTACCACGTACTTGAATTCGGTATTGCGCTCCCACTCCTTGCCTTCGCCACCGCCGGCTCGGCTGACGTTGTCGCCACTGAGGTAGCGGCTCATGAAGCTCAGGCCGGGTACGCCGAGCTTGGCGAAGTCGTAGTCGTAGCGCACTTGCCAGGAGCGCTCGTCGGCCTGGGCGAAGTCGTTGATCTGCACGAAGTTGACCAGGTAGGGGTCGGCGCCATCGACGTAGGGGAAGGCGCTGTCGCCCGACAGGCGCTGGTAGCCGGTGCTCAGCTTGTGGCCGCCGAGGGCATAGCTGAACAGGCTGCCGAAGGCGGTGTTGTCGATCCTGCCGCCGCGGGCCTGGCCCTGGTCGCCGCTGAACGCCACACGCACATCGGCGCCGAAGGTGCCCGGGCCGAACGGCTGGGTCGCGAGCAGGCCGACGAAGTGCTGGCGGTACACGTCGTCGAGCTGGGCGAAGTGATAGCTGCCGGTGATGCGGTCGGTGAGCTTGTAGTCCACTCCGGCCATGTCGAAATGGTTGCCTTCGGCCGTGCCCAGGAAGCGACCGTTCTTGTTGTTGAGGGCGATGTCTTCCTTGTTGGTGTCGTTGCGGTCCTTGACCTTTTCAAGGCGGCCACCGGTGAAGGTCAGGTGCCTGATTTCCTGGGAGGTCAGCAGCCCGCCCTCGAACGTCTGCGGCAGGATACGCCCGTCGTTGGGGCGCAGGGTGGGCGTTTGCGGGATCAGCGTACCGACCTTCAGCTCGGTGGCCGACACCTTGACCTTGCCGGTCAGGCCGAGCTTGGAGTACTCGTCGGCGGCGCGCCCGTTGTCATGGGTCGGCAGCAGGCCGGTGCCGGTGCGGCCCTTGCCGGAGTCGAGCTTGACCCCGAGCATGCCCAGGGCGTCGACGCCGAAGCCGACGGTGCCTTCGGTGTAGCCCGATTCCAGGTTGAGCATGAAGCCCTGGGCCCATTCCTCGCGCTTGGATTGTGTGGTGCTGGGCTCGTTGTGGAAATCGCGGTTGAAGTACATGGTGCGTGTTTCGAAGGTGGCGGTGCTGTCTTCGATGAACGCGGCCTGGCTCAGCGGGGCGACGCCGACAAAGGCGAGGGCACTGGCGATGGCAGAGGGACGAGGGTGCAGGCGACGGGCAGGCGCAGGCGCCTGAGGCTGGGTGGACAGCATCGTGGGGTGACTCCGTTATTGTTCTTATTCGGGTCGAACGCTTCGGTTCGATCTACGGCCTGTACAACGGGCCGTCAGGCGATGCTAGGGGCTCAACCTTTCGCTAACCTTTCAGTGGCCTTTCAATGTTTCGATGGCTTCACAGGCGCCCGCCGCGCTGTAAACTCCGCGCCATTGAACGCGACACGACCAGGAGAAATCGATGCGTGTACTGCTCGTCGAAGACCATCTGCAACTGGCTGAGAGCGTGGCCCAGGCCCTCAAGAGCACAGGCCTGACGGTGGATGTGCTGCACGATGGAGTTGCTGCCGACCTGGCCCTGGCCAGCGAGGAATATGCCGTGGCGGTGCTCGATGTGGGCCTGCCGCGCATGGACGGCTTCGAGGTGCTGGCGCGCCTGCGGGCCCGCGGCAAGACCGTGCCGGTGCTGATGCTGACCGCCCGCAGCGACGTCAAGGACCGGGTGCACGGCCTGAACCTGGGGGCTGACGACTACCTGGCCAAGCCGTTCGAACTGACCGAGCTGGAGGCGCGGGTCAAGGCCCTGCTGCGCCGCAGCGTGCTCGGTGGCGAGCGCCAGCAGACCTGCGGCCCGCTGGTGTACGACCTGGATACCCGGCGCTTCACCCTGGGGGGCGAGCTGTTGGCCCTGACCTCCCGCGAACAGGCCGTGCTCGAGGCGCTGATCGCCCGCCCTGGCAGGGTGATGAGCAAGGAGCAACTGGCGGCGCAGGTGTTCGGCCTGGACGAGGAGGCCAGCCCCGACGCCATCGAGATCTACGTGCACCGCCTGCGCAAGAAGCTCGACGGTCATGCCGTGGCGATCGTCACCTTCCGTGGGCTGGGCTATCTGCTCGAGCACCGTGATGCGTGACGCCGGCAGCCTGCGCGGGCGCCTGCTGTGGAACCTCGCCCTGCTGCTGGTGGTGCTGATGGTGGCCAGCGGGCTGAGTGCCTACTGGAACGGTCGCGAGGCCGCCGACACCGCCTATGACCGTACCCTGCTGGCCTCGGCGCGCACCATCGCCGCAGGGCTCTCGCAACGCGACGGCACCCTCAGCGCCGATGTGCCCTACGTGGCATTGGACACCTTTGCCTACGACAGCGCGGGGCGGATCTACTACCAGGTCAACGACATCCATCAACGCCTGATTTCCGGCTACGAAAACCTGCCCGCACCGCCGCCCGATACCCCGCGTACCGATGACTATCCGGCCCTGGCGCGCTTCTACGATGCGCGCTACCTGGGCCAGGACGTGCGGGTAGTCAGCCTGCTCAAGGCGGTGAGCGAGCCGAACATGAACGGCATGGCGGAGATCCGCGTGGCCGAAACCGAAGAGGCGCGCGTGAGCATGGCCCGCAGCCTGATGGCCGATACCCTGCTGCGCCTGGGCATGCTGGCGATGGGGGCGTTGCTGCTGGTGTGGTTTGCGGTCAGCGCCGCATTGCGCCCGCTGGAGCGCCTGCGCAGCGCCGTGGAAGAACGCCAGCCCGACGACCTGCGCGCCCTGCCGGTGGTTCAGGTTCAACGCGAGCTGGGGCCGCTGGTGCGTGCACTGAATCACTTCACCGAGCGCCTGCGGGGCCAGTTCGAGCGCCAGGCACAGTTCATCGCCGACGCCGCGCACGAGTTGCGCACCCCCCTGGCGGCACTCAAGGCGCGGGTGGAACTGGGCCTGCGCGCCAAGGACCCGCAGGAGTGGCGCACCACGCTCGAACTGGCGGCCCAGGGCACCGACAAGCTGACCCACCTGGCCAACCAGCTGCTGTCCCTGGCACGGGTGGAGAACGGTGCGCGCGCCATTGCCGAGGGCGGTGCACAGTTGCTCGACCTCAGCCAGCTGGCCCGCGAGCTGGGCATGGCCATGGCGCCGCTGGCGCATGCACGGGGTGTGGCATTGGCACTGGAGGCCCAGGCGCCGGTGTGGATACGCGGCGAGCCGACGCTGCTCAACGAATTGCTGAGCAACCTGGTGGACAACGCCCTGGCGCACACCCCGGCCAATGGCAACGTGATTCTGCGGGTGACGGCCCCGGCGGTACTGGAGGTGGAGGACGACGGGCCGGGAATTCCCCCGCAGGAGCGCGAGCGGGTGTTCGAACGCTTCTATCGGCGCAGTGCGCAGGGCACCGGCCTGGGGCTGGCCATCGTCGGTGAGATCTGCCGCGCGCACCTGGCGCAGATCAGCCTGCACGATGGCGAGCGCGGCGGGCTCAAGGTTCGGGTCAGCTTCAACCCGGGCGACTGATCAGGCGCGAAACATGTGCTTGGCGCCGATCAGCTCGCTGACCTGCAGGTGGCTGTTGGGTGGCAGCTTCAGGTGACGCATCGCCGGCAGGCGCGCCAGGGCATGTTCGTTGCCATCGCTGAGGGTGCGCGCGATCTGCACGATGTCGACATAGTCGAGCTTGTCGGTGCTGCGCTCCAGGTTCTGCGACAGGCTCGGCAGCCCGGCCAGTTGCTCGGGAAATTCCCACACGCTGAGGATCTTGTCGCCCAGTACCGGGTGGATCAGGTCGATCACATGGTTCAGGCAGACCGGGTCGGAGAGCAGTTCGTTGTGTTCTTCGGCATAGGTCAGGATCGGCAATGCGCCGATCTGGTGGACCAGCCCGGCGAGGGCGCCCTGGTCGGGCTTGAGCTGGGTGAAGCGCAGGCACAGCTCATAGCTGATGCCGGCCACTTCCAGGCTCTTGGCCCATATTTCACGCATTTTCTGTTCGACCACCGGTGAGCGCGCATGGAAGATCTGCTCGATCACCAGGCCGATGGCCAGGTTGCAGCTGTAGTTGATACCCATGCGGGTGATGGCGGTCTGCAGGTCGGTGACTTCGGTGGCCGCACGCAGCAAGGGGCTGTTGACCACCTTGATCAGGCGTGCCGACAACGCGGCGTCGCGGCCGATCACCTTGCTCAGGGTGCTGACGCTGATCTCGCTGTCTTCAGCCGCTTCGCGGATGCTCAGGGCCACTTCCGGCAAGGTCGGCAGCACCAGGTCATCGTTGTCGATGGCGCTGAGCAATTGTGCTTCAACGATCTGGGCCAGCGTGTTCATCGTGGATTCTCTAGCGCATTCAGGGGCCCCACCGCCACACGCGGCGGGGCAGGTGGGCTCAGCGCTGGATTTCGCGATCGCGGTCCAGTTCGTAAGGCAGGCTCAGCAGTTCCAGGCGCGGGCCCTCGGGGCTGCCCAGGTGCAGGTTGTCGTCTGCTACCGCATCGGCAGTCAGCACCGCCAGCAGCTCGCTGCCCTGCGCGCTCGTGGCGGCCAGCACCACCTCACCCACCGATGAGGCATGGGTAGGGGAGAACACCTCGGTGCCAGGGGGCGGAGCAGTACCCTCGGCCAGGGCCAGGCGATACAGGCGACGCTTGAGTTTGCCCAGGTACTGCATGCGCGCGACGATTTCCTGCCCGGTATAGCAACCCTTCTTGAAGCTGACGCCACCCACGGCCTGCAGGTTGATCATCTGCGGGATGAACAGCTCGCGGGTCTGGGCCATCACCTGGCCGATACCGGCGCGGATCTGCCCCAGCAGCCAGGCGTCCAGCGGGCCTTCGTCGAGGTGCTCGGCCAGTTGCTCGCGTACGGCTGCGGCCTGTTCGGCCGGTACCCACAGTTCGGTGCGGCCCGGCGATACGGCAATTGCGAACAGGGGGTCGTGCCGGCTGATGGCGCCATCTTGCGTCGGCGGCTCGATGCCCAGCGCCTGCAACGCCTTGTCGCCATGCTGCAGGCCGAAGCGCGCCCAGGCACTGCTCTCGTCGGTGAGCCTGGCCTTGGAGAACACGGCGTACTTCTTCAGGTCGGCCAGTTGCGGCTCGAGCAGTTCGTGGGTCATTGCCAGCACGAAGCCGTCGGCGTGGGGCACGATGCGAAAGCTCGACTGCATGCGCCCCTTGACCATGCAGCGCGCGCCGAGGCTGGAGGTGTGCTCGTCGAGGTAATTGATGTTGCAGGTCAGTTGACCTTGCAGAAACTTGCCGGCGTCAGAGCCGCGGACGGCGAGGACGCCCTCGTGGGACAGGGGGCAGAAAAAAGCGGAGTCGGCCATGGGTCTTCGCAGGTAATCAGGACTGGGGGTCATCATAGAGTGCTGTCGGCAAAATAGGTAGCCGACCTAGACCAACGCCTTGTGCCGTTCACAGGCTCGGCCTGTATACTGGCGGCCAATTTGAGGAGGGCTCCATGGTCGTCGAACAATCTGAACTCAACCGGCTCTTCTGGCATAGCCGCCGCGGCATGCTGGAGCTGGACGTGCTGCTGGTGCCGTTTACCCAGGAGGTCTACAGCACCTTGAACGACGTCGACCGCGCGCTCTATGTCCGGCTGCTGACCTGTGAAGACCAGGACATGTTCGGCTGGTTCATGGAACGCAGCGAGTCCGACGACCCTGAGCTGCAGCGCATGGTGCGCATGATCCTGGACCGTGTCCAGCCCAAGTGACCGCTTCGAGTGTCGCTGGCAGGGCTCGCGGGTCCTGCTGGCGGCCTACCTCGCATGCCAGTTGCTGGCG
The DNA here is from genome assembly GCF_024355235.1 of Pseudomonas sp. S12(2018). Lineage (NCBI taxonomy): Bacteria > Pseudomonadati > Pseudomonadota > Gammaproteobacteria > Pseudomonadales > Pseudomonadaceae > Pseudomonas > Pseudomonas sp. S12(2018). Next base: position 467,751 of record NZ_QLAD01000001.1, on the reverse strand, counting down.
CTGATCGCGCTGTGCCTGCTGGCCATTTCGCTATACATGACCCTGCTTGGCCTGGCGCTTTGCCTGGCACACGCAGCCTGGGTCGTGCCCCGGCATATCCTGCTTACCCACCCGCGTGCCGTCACCGGCCTGCGCCGTGATCCTTCTGGCTGGCACCTGTTCAGCGCGGCCACGGGCTGGCAGCAGGTGCAACTGCGCCGCGACAGCCTCGCCTTGCCCGCCCTGGTAGTGCTGCGTTATCGCCGGCCGGGGCGGCTGTTCAGCCAGAGCCAGTGCATCGCCCCCGATGCGCTGGAACCGGTGCTGCACCGGCGCCTGCGCTTGCGGTTGAAGTTCAGTCGGCGTAGGTGGGCGGCCGTAGAATAGTGTCCAGAGCTTCGGGCAGCATGTCCGGGTAGTCCAGGGTGTAGTGCAGGCCCCGGCTTTCCTTGCGCTGCATGGCCGAGCGGATCATCAGCTCCGCTACCTGGGCAAGGTTCCTCAGCTCGATCAGGTCGCGGCTGACCTTGTAGTTGCTGTAGAACTCGTCGATTTCGTCCAGCAGCAGACGTACCCGGTGCTGGGCGCGCTGCAGGCGCTTGCTGGTGCGCACGATGCCGACGTAGTCCCACATGAACCGGCGCAGCTCGTCCCAGTTGTGCGCAATGATCACATCTTCGTCCGAATCGGTGACCTGGCTGGCATCCCAGCAGGGCAGGGCCTGGGGCATGGCCACGCTGTCGAGCCTGGCGAGGATGTCGGCTGCCGCCGAGCGGCCGTAGACGAAACATTCGAGCAGCGAGTTGCTGGCCATGCGGTTGGCACCGTGCAGGCCGGTGAAGCTGGTTTCGCCAATGGCATAGAGCCCCGGTACGTCGGTCTGGCCGTGGTCGTCGACCATCACGCCGCCACAGGTGTAGTGCGCCGCCGGTACCACCGGGATCGGCTGGGTGGTGATGTCGATACCGAAGGTGAGGCAGCGTTCGTACACGGTCGGGAAGTGGCTTTTGACGAACTCCGCAGGCTTGTGGCTGATGTCCAGGTACACGCAGTCGACGCCCAGGCGCTTCATCTCATGGTCGATGGCGCGGGCCACGATGTCGCGCGGGGCGAGTTCGGCGCGCGGGTCGAAGCGCGGCATGAAGCGCTCGCCGTTGGGCAGCTTGAGCAGGGCGCCTTCACCGCGCAGTGCTTCTGTGATCAGGAAGCTCTTGGCCTGCGGGTGGTACAGGCAGGTGGGGTGGAACTGGTTGAACTCCAGGTTCGCCACCCGGCAGCCGGCGCGCCAGGCCATGGCGATCCCGTCGCCGCAGGCGCCGTCCGGGTTGCTGGTATAGAGGTAGACCTTGGCCGCCCCGCCGGTGGCCAGCGCGGTGAAGCGGGCGCCAAAGGTGTCGACCTCGCCGCTGGCACGGTTGAGCACATAGGCTCCCAGGCAGCGCTCGCCGGCCTGGCCCAGGCGCCGTTCGGTGATCAGGTCGACCGCCACGCGCTGTTCCAGAAGCTCGATGTTCGGGCGCTGGCGGGCCTGCTCCAGCAACGTGGTGAAAATCGCCGCGCCAGTGGCGTCGGCCGCGTGGATGATGCGCCGGTGGCTGTGGCCGCCCTCGCGGGTCAGGTGGAACTCGAAGCCGCGTTCATCGACGCCGGCCTGTTCGTCACGGGTAAACGGCACGCCCTGGTCGATCAGCCACTGGATCGCCTCGCGACTGTGCTCGACCGTATAGCGCACCGCGTCTTCATGACACAGCCCGCCGCCGGCATTGAGCGTATCCTCCACGTGGGACTGTACCGTGTCGGTGTCGTCGAGCACGGCGGCAACACCGCCCTGTGCCCAGAAGGTCGAGCCGTTGGCCAGCTCGCCTTTGCTCAGTACGGCGATGCGCAGGTGCGCCGGCAGGTTCAGGGCCAGGCTCAGGCCGGCGGCACCGCTGCCGATCACCAGAACGTCATGTTGGAATTGTTGGCTCATGTCAGGGATATCCGAGCGAGGCGACCACTAGTATAAGGACGGGGGTATCGGCACAATAGTCAGGTGTTTATGGCATTGTGAAACTATCGTGAAACGGGCTGGGTTGCCTTTATAACAGCCTCGAGGGCCTGATTTCCATGACGTGCGGTGCGACCTGATGCTTGCATGTGGGAACTTTCCTGGAACCCTGCCTATCCATAGAAGGTTGCCTGCATGCCAGGACGCGGCGGCGACGGGAGGCCTGGGGCTGATATCGGCTCTGCCTGCGTACACGAGACCAGAATATTGACGCAGCCGGCCGTGACCGTGCTGCGTTTTTCGTGCGAGCCGTTCAAGGGCCGCAGGAAACTTGCTTGGAGGGGAGAACTTTTGCGAAAAGCCCGAGTCTATGGTTGCAAGCCTGAACGATGGCCGCTGCAGCACTCCTCCAGGTCCACCGAGGAGTGTTCATGCTAACCCAGGAAGAGGATCAGCAGCTTGTCGAGCGCGTGCAGCGTGGCGACAGGCGAGCGTTTGATCTGTTGGTGCTGAAGTATCAGCACAAGATTCTCGGGTTGATCGTGCGTTTTGTGCACGACACCCATGAAGCCCAGGATGTGGCACAGGAAGCGTTCATCAAGGCTTACCGTGCGCTTGGCAATTTCCGTGGCGACAGTGCGTTTTATACCTGGCTGTACCGCATTGCGATCAACACGGCGAAAAACTATCTGGTATCCCGCGGTCGACGGCCGCCAGACAGTGATGTCAGTTCCGAGGATGCGGAATTTTACGATGGCGATCATGGCCTCAAGGATCTCGAGTCACCAGAGCGCGCGCTGTTACGAGATGAAATCGAGGGCACCGTCCACCGAACCATCCAGCAGCTGCCAGAAGATTTGCGTACGGCGTTAACTTTACGTGAATTCGATGGTCTGAGTTACGAGGACATTGCGAGCGTCATGCAGTGTCCGGTGGGTACCGTGCGCTCTCGAATTTTCCGCGCTCGGGAGGCCATAGATAAAGCCCTGCAGCCGTTGTTGCAGGAAACCTGAGACAGCGGCGATAGCCAAGAGAGGAACCGCCATGAGTCGTGAAGCTTTGCAGGAATCGCTGTCCGCGGTGATGGATAACGAAGCGGACGAACTGGAGTTGCGTCGGGTATTGAATGCCGTCGACGACAATGAAACCCGTGCCACCTGGTCGCGTTACCAGGTTGCCCGAGCAGCGATGCACAAGGAACTGCTGCTGCCAAAACTGGATATCGCCGCCGCGGTCAGTGCCGCACTGGCTGACGAAGCCACGCCGGTCAAGGTTGCCCGTGGTCCATGGCGCAGCCTGGGTCGTCTGGCTGTTGCAGCTTCGGTGACCGTTGCAGTACTGGCAGGTGTGCGCCTGTACAACCAGGACGACATCAGCGGTGCCCAACTGGCTGCCCAGCAGCCTGTGCAGCAAGGCGTGACTGTACCTCAGGTGCAAGGCCCGGCAGTACTGGCAGGCTACACCGAGAGTGCCGAACAGCCGACCGGCCCAATGGCAAATGGCGTGCTGCAAGGTCAAAGCGGCTGGCAGGACGAACGTCTGCCGGGCTACCTGCGCCAGCATGCTCAGGAAGCCGCCGTGGAAGGGACTGAAAGTGCTCTGCCTTATGCCCGTGCGGCCAGCCTGGAAAATCGCTGAGTAAGGAGGATCATGCGCGCGCCAACTCTACTACCGCTCTTGCTCGGAGGATGTCTGTCGGTGCCGGCCCTGGCCGCCAACTCCTCCACTGATGCCGCAGACTGGCTCAACCGTCTGGCCAAGGCCGAGCAGCAGCAGAGTTATCAGGGTACTTTCGTCTACGAGCGTAACGGCAGCTTTTCCACCCATGACATCTGGCATCGGGTGCAGGAGGGCAAGGTTCGTGAACGCTTGTTGCAACTCGATGGCCCAGCCCTTGAGGTTGTGCGGGTAGATGGACGTACCCAGTGCGTGAGCGGCGCCCTGGCCCGCGGAGTGGGCAATGCGGCGCAGTCTTCGCCCCGTGTACTGGACCCCTTGAAGCTGATGAACTGGTACGACCTGAGTGTGGCAGGGCGCTCCCGGGTGGCCGGTCGCGAGGTCGAGATCATCACCCTCAGGCCGCGCGATCAGCATCGTTATGCCTTCGAGCTGCACCTGGATCGACAGTCGGGTTTGCCCCTCAAGTCGTTGCTGCTCAACGACAAGGAGCAACTGCTGGAGCGCTTCCAGTTCACCCGGTTGGAGACCGACAAGGCGCCGGACGATGCCCAACTGCAGCCCAGCAGCAACTGCAAGGCGGTGGCCCAGGCCACTCAGCAGGTTGCCGAGGCCGCATCGGGATGGCGTTCCGACTGGTTGCCACCCGGCTTCGAGCTGGTCAACAGCGCGGTACGCAAGGATCCGGAGCACAAGAGCACCGTCAGCAGCCTGATGTACGATGATGGCCTGGCACGCTTCTCGGTGTTCCTGGAGCCGGTTGCAGGCAATTCGGGCATCGACGCCCGTACCCAGCTTGGCCCGACGGTCGCGGTTTCGCGCCGGCTGACCACGCCCAAGGGGGATGTGGTGGTCACTGTGGTAGGTGAGATCCCCATCGGTACTGCCGAGCGGGTCGCCTTGTCGATGCGTGCCCAAGACGCCCACGCCAGCCAATGACGAGCCACAGGTAATGCGTTGATGATCGATGGGCCGCCAAGGCGTTGACATGATTCGTAAGCCTTCGAATTTGCAAAATTCTCCAGATTTATCTATAGGTCAGTTCTTTCGGGGGCTGGCCTTTACTGCTGTTGCAGCATCAACAATGCCGATCCACCGAGCCTGGTCGCAGCCTTTCGAGGATGTTGCCGGGCTTTGTGCGTTGGCTGGTCCCTACTGCTTAACCACGCTCGTTGTGACGGGAGCCGTATGTCAATACCTCGCTTGAAATCCTATCTGTCGCTGTTCGCCGCCGTGCTCATGCTCGGGCAGGTGCTCAACGCCCAGGCCGAAGCCCTGCCTGATTTCACCACCCTGGTCGAGCAGGCCTCGCCGGCGGTGGTCAACATCAGTACCAAGCAGAAGCTGCCTGATCGCAAGTATGCCGCGGGTCAGATGCCAGACCTCGAAGGCCTGCCGCCGATGTTCCGCGAGTTCTTCGAGCGCAACATGCCGCAAGCCCCGCGCTCACCCCGTGGCGATCGTCAGCGCGAGGCCCAGTCGCTGGGTTCGGGCTTCATCATTTCGGCCGACGGCTACATCCTCACCAACAACCACGTGGTGGCCGATGCCGATGAAATCATCGTGCGCCTGTCCGACCGCAGCGAACTGCAGGCCAAGCTGGTCGGCACCGACCCGCGTACCGACGTGGCATTGCTGAAGGTCGATGGCAAGAACCTGCCCACGGTCAAGCTGGGCGACTCCGAGAAACTCAAGGTGGGCGAGTGGGTACTGGCCATCGGTTCGCCGTTCGGCTTCGATCACTCGGTGACCAAGGGTATCGTCAGCGCCAAGGGCCGCACCCTGCCCAACGACACCTACGTGCCGTTCATCCAGACCGACGTTGCGATCAACCCGGGTAACTCCGGTGGCCCGCTGTTCAACATGAATGGCGAAGTGGTCGGCATCAACTCGCAGATCTTCACCCGCTCGGGTGGCTTCATGGGCCTGTCGTTCGCTATCCCGATCGATGTTGCACTGGATGTTTCCAACCAGCTGAAAAAGGACGGCAAGGTCAGCCGTGGCTGGCTGGGCGTGGTGATCCAGGAGGTCAACAAGGACCTGGCCGAATCCTTCGGCCTGGACAAACCGGCCGGCGCGCTGGTGGCCCAGGTGCTGGAAGATGGTCCGGCAGCCAAGGGTGGCCTGCAGGTGGGCGACGTGATCCTGAGCATGAACGGTCAGCCGATCGTCATGTCGGCTGACCTGCCGCACCTGGTCGGTGGCCTGAAAGATGGCGCCAAGGCCAAGCTGGAGATCATCCGCAACGGCAAGCGCCAGAACCTGGACGTGACCATCGGTGCACTGCCCGATGAAGATCAGGACGTGACCACCGGTGCCAATGGCGGCGTCGAGCGCAGCAGCAACCGCCTAGGCGTATCGGTAGCCGACCTGACCGCAGAGCAGAAAAAGACTCTGGAGCTCAAGGGCGGCGTGGTCATCAAGGAAGTGCAGGATGGTCCGGCCGCGATGATCGGCCTGCGTCCCGGTGACGTCATCAGCCACTTGAACAACCAGGCCATCCTTTCGGCGAAGAACTTCACCGAAATCGCCAAGGAACTGCCGAAGAACCGTTCGGTGTCGATGCGCGTGCTGCGTCAGGGCCGTGCCAGTTTCATCACCTTCAAGCTGGCCGAGTAAGGCCTGACCGAGAAGGTCGCGGTAAGAAAAAGCCCGACGCCGATGCGTCGGGCTTTTTCATGGGCGCGCAGTCAATTGCGAAAGCGTGCCAGAAGACCGGAGAAACCCCATGCGTGCTGGCTGTTCAAGCCAATCAGTGTGGCGGCGGGCGTCATTGCGACGGCGATCATCTTTCTGTCCTTGGGGTAGTCCTGGAAGGCGATACCTTGGTTGCCAAAGGCAGTATCCAGTCGGCCATGGACTGTATAGCGGGCACGGTAGATGCGCTGACCGCCCAGGCCAAACACCACCAGCTTGCCGTCCTGGTGCAGCGCTGCGGCTTCCCATTCGTCTTCGGTGTGCGTGTTGAAGGTCAGCACCGTCGGGTTGCCGTGGTTATAGGTCGCGTCCCTCACACCTTCGGCATCGAATTGCCAGGTCATGGCGTTCGTGTCTTCGGGGCGCTCGCCGGGCAGGTTCCCCGCGACGATCAGTTGGCCATCGGGGCGTTGAATCAGCGTGTTGAAGCGGATGTTGGCGTTTCGACGCGGAGCAAGCCAGCGGAGCCAGCGCGGCAACCAGCGCAGCCAGCGCGACAGCGGGGATTCATACAGCTTGAAACCGTATCGGTCGCCAAAGGACGGGTCGGGTGTGCCGTCGTTTCTGAAGCGTGCGATGAAGCCTCGGGTCTCAGGCCCGTTGCGCAAGGTTCCGGCAACGAGAAATGTACTTTCCTGCGCAATGACATTGGCAATCTGCACCGTCCCGGAAGGGTGCGTGATCTCGATGAACTGACCGCTCGGGAAACCGGCATTGCCGGCAAGATCCAGTCGATAGACGCAAGCATGGGTAGCCAGCCAATCCGACTCCAGCGTAGCACTGGCGAGCAGGTGTCCGGCCCGCAGCTGGAGTGACGTGGAATGCAGCTTCAGATGAAGGCTGTTGTCCTGATCCAGGGCAAGGTAACCGTGGGGGGAGGCATAGCTGGTGTCCAGCGCGCCCTGCGCGTCGAAACGTGCCACCACCAGTCTGTGGGGCTTGCCGGCGCTGTTCACCCATCCCAGCATCCATATCTTCGCGTTGGCATCGACGACGATGGCTTCCGCGCCCGATTCGGCCACCGGGTCGAATGTTCCGAACACTATCCCTTTGTTGCCGAACGTCGGGTCCAGATCACCTTTATCATCGAAGCGAAGCAAGGTATAGCGGGACTGCTCGTGGTCCCCGGTCAGGCCACACACGGTGATTGTGTCATCGTGTATTGCCACATCAGTGATGAACCGATCGGTGTCCGCAATTTGCGGTAGGGAGCGCTCGCCGTTGTCACCAAAGCTCGTATCGGGGCTTCCGGGGACTGCTGGTTGAACATGTGCCATGGCCATTTCTCCGTCTGGTGCCCTATATTCGGGTCTGCGCGAGCGGCCATCTACTGACAGAAATATCAGGCACCATGAAACTGGAGGGGCGGGCGTGGCGGCTGGCCCCTTCATAAGGTACAATTCCCGGCTATTTTTCGGCGGGCGTTCGCCCCGCAGCCTTTTTGAGTGTTGACCCGTGAGTGATTTGAGTCATATCCGCAATTTCTCCATCATCGCCCACATTGACCATGGCAAGTCGACCCTGGCCGACCGTTTCATCCAGATGTGCGGTGGCCTCACCGCGCGCGAGATGGAAGCGCAGGTACTTGACTCCATGGACCTCGAGCGCGAGCGCGGGATCACCATCAAAGCCCATAGCGTTACCCTGTATTACAAGGCGAACGACGGCATCACCTACCAGCTGAACTTCATCGACACCCCCGGCCACGTCGACTTCACCTATGAAGTCAGCCGTTCGCTGGCCGCCTGCGAAGGCGCGCTGCTGGTGGTCGATGCCGGCCAGGGCGTGGAGGCCCAGTCGGTCGCCAACTGCTACACCGCCATCGAGCAGGGCCTGGAGGTCATGCCGGTACTGAACAAGATGGACCTGCCCCAGGCCGATCCGGACCGCGTCAAGGACGAGATCGAGAAGATCATCGGCATCGACGCCACCGACGCCGTGGCCTGCAGTGCCAAGAGCGGCATGGGCGTGGACGAGGTGCTCGAGCGCCTGGTGCAGACCATTCCGGCCCCTACCGGCGACATCGATGCACCGCTGCAGGCGCTGATCATCGACTCCTGGTTCGACAACTACCTGGGCGTCGTGTCCCTGGTGCGCGTGCGCCATGGCCGGGTCAAGAAGGGCGACAAGATTCTGGTCAAGTCCACCGGCAAGGTGCACCTGGTCGACAGCGTGGGCGTGTTCAACCCCAAGCACACCGCCACCGCCGACCTCAAGGCCGGCGAAGTGGGCTTCATCATCGCCAGCATCAAGGACATTCACGGTGCACCGGTCGGTGACACCCTGACCCTCAGCTCCACGCCCGACGTGGAAGTGCTGCCAGGCTTCAAACGTATCCAGCCCCAGGTATATGCCGGCCTGTTCCCGGTCAGTTCCGAAGATTTCGAAGATTTTCGTGACGCGCTGCAAAAGCTGACCCTGAACGACTCGTCGCTGCAGTACCTGCCCGAAAGCTCCGACGCACTGGGCTTCGGCTTCCGTTGCGGCTTCCTCGGCATGCTGCACATGGAGATCATCCAGGAGCGCCTGGAGCGCGAGTACGACCTGGACCTGATCACCACCGCGCCGAGCGTGATCTTCGAGGTCAAGCTCAAGACCGGTGAAACCATCTACGTCGACAACCCGTCCAAGCTGCCAGACGTGTCGTCGGTGGAAGACTTCCGCGAGCCGATCGTGGCCGCCACCATCCTCGTGCCGCAGGAGCACCTGGGCAACGTCATCACCCTGTGCATCGAGAAGCGTGGCGTACAGCGCGACATGCAGTTCCTCGGTTCCCAGGTGCAGGTGCGCTACGACCTGCCGATGAACGAAGTGGTACTGGACTTCTTCGACCGCCTCAAATCCACCAGCCGCGGCTATGCTTCGCTGGACTACCATTTCGACCGGTATCAGTCGGCCAACCTGGTCAAGCTCGATGTACTGATCAACGGCGACAAGGTCGATGCCCTGGCATTGATCGTGCACCGTGACAATGCGCACTACAAAGGCCGCGCGTTGACCGAGAAGATGAAGGAACTGATCCCGCGGCAGATGTTCGATGTGGCAATCCAGGCCGCCATTGGCGGGCAGATTGTGGCGCGTACCACTGTCAAGGCGCTCAGAAAGAACGTACTGGCCAAATGCTACGGTGGCGACGTTAGCCGTAAGCGCAAGCTGTTGGAAAAGCAGAAAGCCGGTAAGAAACGCATGAAACAGGTGGGCAACGTGGAAATTCCACAGGAAGCCTTCCTCGCCGTGCTCAGGTTGGATAGCTAGGTCCTATGTCACTAAATTTCCCGCTGTTGCTAGTCATCGCCGTTGCCGTGTGTGGACTGCTGGCCCTGATCGATCTGCTGTTCCTGGCCCCGCGCCGGCGCACGGCGATCAACACCTATCAGGGCAGCGTCAGCCAGCCCGAGATGGCGGTGGTCGAGCAGTTGAACAAGGAGCCGTTGCTGGTCGAGTACGGCAAATCGTTCTTCCCGGTGCTGTTCATCGTGCTGGTGCTGCGCTCGTTTCTGGTCGAGCCGTTCCAGATCCCTTCGGGGTCGATGAAGCCGACCCTGGAAGTGGGCGACTTCATCCTGGTGAACAAGTTCTCCTACGGCATCCGCCTGCCGGTGATCGACAAGAAGGTCATCGAGGTCGGTGACCCGCAGCGTGGCGATGTGATGGTATTCCGCTACCCGAGCGACCCGAACGTCAACTACATCAAGCGTGTGGTCGGCCTGCCGGGCGACCAGGTGCGCTACACCAGCGACAAGCGTCTGTTCGTCAACGGCCAGCCGATTGCCGAGCAACTGGTCGGCAGCGAGCCGGGCACCCTGGGCAGCGCCGAGCTGTACAAGGAGAAGCTGGGCGAGGCCGAGCACCTGATCCGCAAGGAGATGAGCCGCTATCGCATGCCGCCGGACCAGCAGTGGGTGGTGCCTGCCGGGCACTACTTCATGATGGGCGACAACCGCGACAACTCCAACGACAGTCGCTACTGGGATGACCCCAACATTCCCAAGGAACTGCTGGGCATGGTTCCCGACAAGAACATCGTCGGCAAGGCCTTCGCCATCTGGATGAGCTGGCCAGAGCCCAAGCTCAGCCACTTCCCGAGCCTTTCGCGGGTTGGCCTGATCAAGTAACACCCTAACGGCGCTGTCCTTCGACAGCGCCGAATGCTTTTCTGGCATAGGCTGTACAAGGGCGTCCACAAGACGCGCCCCGGCCGGACGTCAGGCATGAACAAAACCGTCTTTCAGGATTTGCATTTGAACAACGCGTTAACCCCGTCGGCTTCGAGCCGGACAGAACTGTGTGAGCCCGGCGCCCTGGCGCCGCTGCTGAAAATCGACCACGAACAGCGCGTGGGTACACTGTGAGCGTTTCCTTGAGCCGCCTCGAGCGCCAGCTCGGCTACACCTTCAAGAACCAGGAGCTGATGCTGCTGGCCCTCACGCATCGCAGCTTTGCCGGCCGCAACAACGAACGGCTGGAGTTCCTTGGTGATGCGATCCTCAACTTCGTCGCCGGCGAGGCCCTGTTCGAGCGCTTCCCCCAGGCCCGCGAGGGCCAGCTGTCGCGCCTGCGCGCCCGCCTGGTCAAGGGTGAAACCCTGGCCGTGCTGGCCCGCGGTTTCGACCTGGGCGAGTACCTGCGTCTGGGCTCGGGCGAGCTGAAAAGCGGCGGGTTCCGGCGCGAGTCGATCCTGGCCGATGCCCTCGAGGCGCTGATCGGTGCGATCTACCTGGACTCGGACATGCACACCGCTCGCGATCGCGTGCTGGCATGGCTGGCCGGTGAGTTCGAGAGCCTGACCCTGGTCGACACCAACAAGGACCCGAAAACCCGCCTGCAGGAGTTTCTGCAGTCGCGGGCCTGCGAACTGCCCCGCTACGAAGTGGTGGATATCCAGGGTGAACCCCATTGCCGGACGTTTTTCGTCGAATGCGAAGTGACCCTGTTGACTGAAAAAAGCCGAGGGCAGGGCGTGAGCCGGCGTATCGCCGAGCAGGTCGCGGCCGCCGCAGCACTGATCGCCCTGGGCGTGGAGAATGGCAATGACTGAACAGAACACTACCCGTTGCGGCTACGTCGCCATCGTCGGCCGTCCCAACGTGGGCAAGTCGACGCTGCTCAACCACATCCTCGGGCAGAAGCTCGCGATCACCTCGCGCAAGCCGCAGACCACCCGCCACAACATGCTCGGTATCAAGACCGAAGGTGATGTGCAGGCGGTGTACGTCGATACCCCCGGCATGCACAAGGGCAACGAGAAGGCGCTCAACCGCTACATGAACCGTACCGCCTCGGCGGCGTTGAAAGACGTCGACGTGGTGATCTTCGTGGTCGATCGCACCAAGTGGACCGACGAGGACCAACTGGTGCTCGAGCGCGTGCAGTACGTGCAGGGCCCGGTGATCCTGGCCATCAACAAGACCGACCGCATCGAGGACAAGGCCGAGCTGATGCCGCACCTGCAATGGCTGCAGGAGCAACTGCCCAACGCCGAGATCGTGCCGGTCTCGGCGCAGCACGGGCACAACCTCGATGCCCTCGAAGCGCTGATTGCCAAGCACCTGCCGGAAAACGAGCACTTCTTCCCCGAAGACCAGATCACCGACCGCAGCAGCCGCTTCCTGGCTGCCGAACTGGTACGCGAGAAGATCATGCGCCAGCTTGGCGCCGAGCTGCCGTACCAGATCACCGTCGAGATCGAGGAATTCAAGCAGCAGGGCAACGTGCTGCATATCCATGCACTGATCCTGGTCGAGCGTGACGGCCAGAAGAAGATCATCATTGGCGACAAGGGCGAGCGCATCAAGCGTATCGGCACCGAGGCGCGCAAGGACATGGAGCTGCTGTTCGACGCCAAGGTCATGCTGAACCTGTGGGTCAAGGTCAAGGGTGGCTGGTCCGACGACGAGCGCGCCCTGCGTTCGCTGGGCTACGGCGACCTCTGAATGCCCTGGCCCGACACCGGCCGGTGTCGGGCCCACCTCTTCGTGAAGCGCTGAATCATGGACATGCCAGACGGCCAACCGGCCTTCGTGCTGCACAGCCGGGCGTACCGTGAAACCAGTGCGCTGGTCGACTTCCTTACCCCCCAGGGGCGCCTGCGCGCCGTGCTGCGTCGTGCGCGCGGCAAGGCCGGCAGCCTGGCGCGTCCGTTCGTGCCGCTGGAGGTGCAGTTCCATGGGCGCGGCGAGCTCAAGAATGTCGGTCGCATGGACAGCGCAGGCGTGGCGGTCTGGCTCAACGGCGACGCGCTGTTCAGCGGGCTGTACCTCAATGAGCTGCTGATTCGCCTGCTTCAGGCCGAAGACCCGCACCCGGTGATGTTCGAGCAGTACGCTGCCACCTTGCAGGCACTGGGCGCGGGGCGCCCGCTGGAGCCGTTGCTGCGTGCCTTCGAATGGCGCCTGCTGGACGAGCTGGGGTATGGCTTTGCGCTTGAGCACGACATCAATGGCGATCCGCTGGTGGCCGATGGCCTGTACCGCCTGCAGGTGGACGCGGGCCTGGAGCGGGTGTACCTGGTGCAGCCAGGCTTGTTCAGTGGCGCGCACCTGCTGGCCATGGCCGAGGCCGAGTGGTCGATGCCGGGCGCGCTGGGCGCGGCCAAGCGCCTGATGCGCCAGGCGCTGGCGGTGCACCTGGGCGGGCGTCCGCTGGTCAGCCGGGAACTGTTTCGCAAGCCTTGATCACGACGTATGCTGTGAGGCTCAATTTTCAGGAGAGTCTCTTCGTGACCACCAGCAACCGCATCCTCCTTGGCGTGAACATCGACCACGTGGCGACCCTGCGCCAGGCCCGTGGCACGCGATATCCGGACCCGGTCAAGGCCGCGCTGGACGCCGAAGAGGCGGGTGCCGACGGCATCACCGTGCACTTGCGCGAAGACCGTCGGCATATCCAGGACCGTGACGTGCTGGTACTGAGCGAGGTGCTGCAGACGCGCATGAACTTCGAGATGGGCGTCACCGAAGAGATGATGCAGTTTGCCGAGCGCATTCGCCCGGCGCACATCTGCCTGGTGCCCGAGACACGCCAGGAACTGACCACCGAAGGTGGCCTGGACGTGGCGGGGCAGGAGGCGCGGATCAAGGCTGCGGTGGAGCGCCTGTCGCGCCTGGGGTCGGAGGTGTCGCTGTTCATCGATGCCGACGAACGCCAGATCGAGGCCTCGCGCCGTGTTGGCGCGCCGGCGATCGAACTGCACACCGGGCGTTACGCCGATGCGCAGACCCCGGCCGAGGTGGCCGAAGAGCTCCAGCGCGTGGCCGATGGCGTGGCCTTCGGCCTGGCCCAGGGGCTGATCGTGAATGCCGGGCATGGCCTGCACTACCACAACGTCGAGCCGGTGGCGGCGATCAAGGGCATCAACGAACTGAACATCGGCCATGCACTGGTGGCCCATGCGTTGTTCGTGGGCTTCAAGGGTGCGGTCAGCGAGATGAAACAGCTGATTCTGGCAGCCAGCAACCGCTGAATGCGTCGTGACCTTCGCCGGCAAGGCCGGCTCCAACAGGCGCTGCGATTCCTGTAGGAGCCGGCCTTGCCGGCGAAGCCGCCTAGCCAAATATCAGACTGAAGCGCGTAGGCCCCTGCGCCGCGCTGGTCACCTCCACCTGCCCACCATGTACCTGCATGATCGACTGCACGATGGCCAGCCCCAGCCCCGTGCCGCCCTCTACCCGCGAGCGCCCGCAGCCCACCCGGTAGAACCGCTCGAACAGGTGCGGCCAGTGCACCGCCTCGATCCCCGGCCCCTCGTTGCGCACCCAGCATTGCACGCCCCGTGCGCTCTGCTCGATGCCGATTTCCACCAGGCGGCCCTCGGGGCTGTGGCGAATTGCATTGCTCAACAGGTTCGACAGCGCCCGCTGCAGCATCAGCCGGTCGCCCTGCACCGTGCCCCAGCCGCTGACCTTCAGGGTGATCGCCTTGCATTCGGCGCTCAGCGCGAACAGCTCCACCACCCGTTGCGCCTCGTCGGCCAGCGCCACCGGCTTCAACGCCAGTTGCTGACGCGGCGCGTCCACCTGGGCCAGGAACAGCATGTCGGTGATGATCCGGTTCAGGCGCGTCAGCTCCTCGATGCTGTCCTCCAGCGCCACCCGGTAATCCTGCGCCGAGCGCACCCGTGACAAGGTCACCTGGGCCCTGCCCATCAGGTTGCTGATCGGCGTGCGCAGTTCGTGCGCCAGGTCATCGGAAAACTGCGACAGACGCTGCACGCCGCCATCCAGCCGGTCGAGCATCACGTTGATGCCGCGCGCCAGGGCACTCAGTTCCTGGGGCAGCTTGTCCTCGGGCAGGCGGTGGCTCAGCTCCTGCGCCGACACCTGGGCGGCAATCCGCCGAAACCTGCGCAGCGGCAGCAGACCACGCTGCACCAGCTTCCAGGCGGCAATGCCGATCAGCAGCAACAGCAGTGGCAACGCCAGCAACGTCGAACGCAGGTAGGCCTGCAGCAGGCCGAGGTCGTCGGCCCGGTTCAGCGTCAGCAGTACCCGCACCGGGGTGCCGTCACGCAGGGTCATCAGGCGCGCGGCGGTCATCAGGCGGGCCTCGGCGCTGTCCTGCCATTCGCTGTAGCCCAGCGCTGTCCCGGCCGCGATACGCCGCAGCGGCTCGGCCTCCACTGCAGGCCCCAGGCTCAACAGGGCCGGGTGGCGTCCGGTCTGGGCGATGATGTTCAGGCTCAGATCGTCGTGGCCCATCACCAGGTCGAGCAGGGGGTGGGCGCGCGAGCCCAGGTCGCTGGCCTTCAGGTCCACCCCCAGGCTGTGCTCGATCTGCTCCATCTTGCGTGCCAGCACCTTGCGGGCGCGGTTGTCCAGTTCGTGGTCCAGCGCCAGTACCGCCAGGCTCGCCAGCAGCAGCACCAGCGCCGCGCCCATCAGGCTGACGCTCAGGCCCAGGCGCAACGACAGTCGTGCCGGTTTCATTCGCGCGCTTCCAGCACATAGCCCACGCCGCGCAGGGTGTGGATCAGCTTGTCCTCGAAGGGGTCGTCGATCTTGGCCCGCAGGCGCCGGATCGACACCTCCACCACGTTGGTGTCGCAATCGAAGTTCATGTCCCACACCAGCGAGATGATCTGCGTGCGCGACAGCACCTCGCCGCTCTGGCGCATCAGCAGGTGCAGCAGGGCGAACTCCTTGGCCGTCAGGTCGATACGCTGGTTGCGCCGGTAGGCGCGGTGGCGGCTGGGGTCCAGCTCAAGGTCGGCGACCCTGAGCGTGGCCGGCGCCAGGTTCTGCTCGCTGCGCCGCAACAGGCTGCGAATGCGTGCCAGCAGTTCGGGAAACTCGAACGGCTTGAGCAGGTAATCGTCGGCGCCCAGGTCCAGGCCCTTGACCCGATCCGAGAGCCGGCCGTGGGCGGTCAGCATCATGATACGGGTCGAGGACTCCGCCCGCAGGCGTTGCAGCACGCTCCAGCCGTCGAGCTGCGGCAGGTTGACGTCGAGGATGACCAGGTCGTAGGCGTGCTGGCGGGCCAGGTGCAGGCCGTCAATGCCGGTGGCGGCGCAGTCGACGATGTAGCCGTTCTCGCTCAGGCCCTGCTGCAGGTACTCGGCGGTACGGACTTCGTCTTCGATGATCAATAGGCGCATGGGGTACTCGCGGCGTGCAAAACGGCAATTCTCAACCCTTGAGTCACTTCAGGGTCAAGGCGTGTCGCGCATGGTAAGCCAAGCCGGTCCTGAGCGGCGCTGGATAACAGATTTGTAATCCTGGGGTCATGTTGACGATAAAGCCCGCTCCCTAAAGTGCCCGCTTCGAAATGGGCGCGGGGGATTCACGCATGACGTGCAGGCACAGGCTTCATCCACAGCGCGTGGCGCGGCTGGCGGCGCTGGCCGGGGTGCTGCTGGGGCTTTCGACAGCGCTGCAGGCGAGCGTGCTGACGCTTGATGCCGCCTTGCGCACCGCGCAGGACAACAACCCCGAGCTTGCCGCGGCGCGCTGGGGCACCGAGATCGCCCTGGGCGAACGCAACCAGGCCGGCCTGCTGCCCAACCCGGAGTTGAGCTGGGAGCAGGAAGATACCCGCCGCGGCTCGCAGACCACCACCGTCAGCCTCAGCCAGCGCCTGGAACTGGGCGGCAAGCGCGGTGCGCGGGTGGAGGTGGCCCAGCGGGAGCAGGCCCTGGCGGCGCTGGAACTGGAACGCCAGGGCAATGCCTTGCGCGCCGAGGTGCTGGCTGCGTTTCATGCCGCCGTGCAGGCCCAGGAACGGCTGCAACTGGCCGAGCAGTCGCTGCGCCTGACTGAGCGTGGCCTGCAGGTGGTGCAGGGGCGGGTGCGGGCCGGCAGCGCTTCCCCCATCGAAACCACCCGCGCGCAGGTGCAGGTGTCCGAGATGCGCCTGGAACGAGGCCGTGCCCAGCAGGCCGTGGCCGTGGCCTATCAGCAACTGGCCAGCGTGACGGGGGCGCCGCAGGCGGGGTTCGAGCGGGTGGCAGGCATGCCGTCCGACGCCCTGACCCCAGCCGAGGGCGACACGCTGCTTGCCCGCCTCGAGCGCACGGCCGAGCTGCGCCTGGCCCGCCTGCAGATCGAGCAGCGCGAGGCTGACCTGGGGCTGGCTCGCAGCCAGCGCATCCCCGACCTCACCGTCAGCCTGGGTAGCCAGTACAGCGAGGCCGACCGCGAGCGCATCAATGTGGTCGGGGTGTCGATACCGCTGCCCTTGTTCGATCGCAACCAGGGCAATGTGCTGGCGGCGGCGCGGCGTGCCGATCAGGCCCGCGACCTGCGCAACGGCGCCGAACTGCGGGTGCGCAGCGAAGTGGTGCAGGCGCTGGCGCAGTGGCAGGTGGCTGCGGGCGAGGTACAGGCCTTCGACCGCTCGATACTGCCGGCGGCGCAGCAGGCGGTGGACGCCGCCACGCGGGGTTTCGAGCGCGGCAAGTTCAGCTTTCTCGAGGTGCTCGACGCCCAGCGCACGCTGGTGGCGGCGCGCACCCAATACCTGGCGGCGCAGGCCCAGGGCAGCGATGCGCGAGTCCGCCTGGAACGACTTTTCGGCGACCTGGCCACCGCCAGCCGCTGACCCCCGACGATTTGCCGAGGAATGTGCATGAACAGCAAAACCATCACGCTGGTGGCCGTCACCCTGACCCTGGGCGTTGGCCTGGGGGTTGTGCTGGGTCACCAGATGAATGCGCCGCAGGCCTCCCACGCGGCGCATGCCGAGGCGGGCCATGGCGATGAGGAAAAGGGCCATGGCGACGACGCCCATGGCGAGGAAGGCCATGGCGAAGAACAGCAGGAGGGCCACCTGACCCTGAGCGACGAGCAGATCCAGGTGGCCGGTATCGAGCTGGCCACCGTGGCCCCGCGCACCTTGAGCCGCAGCCTCGGCCTGCCGGGCGAGATCCGCTTCGACGAGGACCGTACCGCGCACCTGGTGCCGCGTGCGGCCGGGGTGGTGGAATCGGTGGCCGTGGTGCTCGGCCAGCAGGTCAAGGCCGGGCAACTGCTGGCGGTGATCGCCAGCCCGCAGATCTCCGAGCAGCGCAGCGAGCTGGCGGCCAGCCAGCGGCGACTGGAACTGGCGCGCGGCACCTTCGCCCGCGAGAAAGACCTGTGGCAGGAGGGCATCTCTGCCGAACAGGACTACCTGCAGGCGCGCCAGGCCCTGCAGGAAGCCGAGATCGCCGCCACCAATGCCCGGCAGAAGATCAGCGCGCTGAGTGGCAGCGTGGTGCTGGCGGGCGGCAACCGCTATGAGCTGCGTGCACCGTTTGACGGGCAGGTGGTGGAAAAGCACCTGGTGCCGGGCGAAGTGGTCAGCGAGAGCAGTGCGGCCTTCACCTTGTCCGACCTGTCGCGGGTGTGGGCAACCTTTGGCGTGGCCCCGCGTGACCTGGCCAGGCTGCGCGTCGGCATGCCGGTGACGGTGCTGGCCAGTGAACTGGGCGAGCAGGCCAGCGGCACGGTCAGCCATGTGGGCAGCCTGCTCGGCGAGCAGACCCGCACCGCCACCGTGCGGGTCACCCTGGACAACCCTCGCGGCGCCTGGCGCCCCGGCCTGTTCGTGGCGGTGCGGGTGCCTACCGAACGCCTGGACGAGGCGCTGGCGGTACCGGAGGCCGCGCTGCAGACCCTCGAAGAGCAGCCCACCGTGTTCGTGCGCAGTGCAGAGGGCTTCACCGCCCAGGCGGTGACCCCGGGTGTGGTGGCCGACGGCTTCGTGCAGATCAAGGCGGGCCTGCAGGCCGGCCAGCAGGTGGCGGCACAGGGCAGCTTCATCCTCAAGTCGGAGCTGGGCAAAGCCAGCGCCGAGCATTCCCACTGAGCCCCCACGAGTACTCCTCATGTTCGAACGGATCATTCAATTTGCCATCGAGCAGCGCCTGATCGTGATGCTCGCGGTGCTGCTGATGGCCGGGCTGGGGCTGGCCAGCTACCAGAAGCTGCCGATCGATGCGGTGCCCGACATCACCAACGTGCAGGTGCAGATCAACACCTCGGCGGCGGGCTTTTCACCGCTGGAAACCGAACAGCGCATCACTTTCGCCATCGAGACCGCCATGGCCGGCCTGCCGGGCCTGGAGCAGACCCGTTCGCTGTCGCGCTCGGGGCTGTCGCAGGTGACGGTGATCTTCGACGAGGGCACCGACCTGTTCTTCGCCCGGCAACTTGTCAACGAGCGCCTGCAACAGGCGCGCGGGCAGTTGCCCGACGGCGTCGAGGCGGCCATGGGGCCGATCTCCACCGGCCTGGGCGAGATCTTCCTGTGGACCGTGGAAGCCGCGCCGGATGCGCGCAAGGCCGACGGCAGCGAGTACACGCCCACCGACCTGCGCGAGATCCAGGACTGGATCATCAAGCCGCAGTTGCGCAACGTGCGCGGCGTGGCTGAGATCAACAGCATCGGCGGCTACGCCAAGGAGTACCAGATTGCCCCCGACCTCAGGCGCCTGGCCGCCTACAAGCTGACCCTGGGCGACCTGCTGACGGCCCTGGAGCGCAACAACGCCAACGTCGGTGCCGGCTACATCGAGCGCCGTGGCGAGCAACTGCTGATTCGTGCGCCGGGGCAACTGGCAGGCATCGACGACATTGCCAACATCGTGCTGGCCACTGTCGACGGCACCTCGATTCGCGTGCGCGATGTCGCCCAGGTGGGCATCGGCCGCGAACTGCGCAGCGGCGCGGCTACCGAAAATGGCCGTGAGGTGGTGCTGGGCACCGTGTTCATGCTGGTCGGCGAGAACAGCCGCACCGTGTCGCGGGCAGTGGCCGACAAGCTGGCGCAGATCAACCGCACGCTGCCGGCGGGTGTCAGCGCGGTCACGGTGTATGACCGCACCGACCTGGTCGACAAGGCCATCGCCACGGTGAAGAAGAACCTGGTGGAAGGTGCAATCCTGGTGATCGCGGTGCTGTTCCTGTTTCTGGGCAACATCCGCGCCGCGCTGATCACCGCCATGGTGATTCCGCTGTCGATGCTGTTCACCTTCACCGGCATGTTCGGCAACAAGGTCAGTGCCAACCTGATGAGCCTGGGTGCGCTGGACTTCGGCATCATCGTCGATGGCGCGGTGGTGATCGTGGAGAACGCGATCCGCCGTCTGGCCCACGCCCAGCAGCACCATGGCCGCCTGCTGACCCGCTCCGAGCGCCTGCACGAAGTGTTCAATGCCGCCCGCGAGGCGCGCCGCCCGCTGATCTTCGGCCAGTTGATCATCATGGTGGTGTACCTGCCGATCTTTGCCCTGAGCGGGGTGGAGGGCAAGATGTTCCACCCCATGGCCTTCACCGTGGTGATCGCTCTGCTGGGAGCGATGCTGCTCTCGGTGACCTTCGTGCCGGCGGCCATCGCGCTGTTCGTCACCGGCAAGGTCAAGGAAGAGGAAAACCTGCTGATGCGCAGCGCCAAGGCCGGCTATGCGCCGCTATTGCGCTGGGTGATGGGGCACCGTGGGCTGGCGTTTTCCCTGGCCGGGGCGTCGGTGCTGCTGTGCGCGGTGCTGGCCGGGCGCATGGGCAGCGAGTTCGTGCCCAGCCTCAGCGAAGGCGATTTCGCCCTGCAGGCGCTGCGGGTGCCGGGCACCAGCCTGAGCCAGTCGGTGCAATTGCAGCAGCGCCTGGAGGAGAGTGTGGTCAGCCAGGTGCCGGAGGTGCAGCGCGTATTTGCGCGCACCGGCACCGCCGAGATCGCCGCCGACCCGATGCCGCCGAACATCTCCGACAGTTACGTGATGCTCAAGCCGCAGGCGCAGTGGCCCGACCCCGGCAAGTCGCGCGAGCAACTGATCGCCGATATCCAGCGCGCGGCGGCGCGGGTGCCGGGTAGCAACTACGAGCTGTCGCAGCCGATTCAACTGCGCTTCAACGAACTGATTTCCGGGGTGCGCAGCGATGTGGCGGTCAAGGTCTTCGGCGACGACATGACGGTGCTCAACCGCACGGCAGCACAGATTGCCGCAACCTTGCAGGCGGTGCCGGGGGCATCGGAGGTCAAGGTCGAGCAGACCTCGGGCCTGCCGGTGCTGACCATCGAGGTCGACCGCGACAAGGCTGCACGCTACGGGCTCAACGTCGGCGATGTGCAGGACACCATCGCCGTGGCCGTGGGCGGCCGCCAGGCCGGCACGCTGTACGAGGGCGACCGGCGTTTCGACATGGTGGTGCGCCTCTCGGACGACGTGCGTACCGATATCGAAGGCTTGTCGCAGCTGCTGATTCCGGTACCGGCCAGTGCGGGCAGCGACGGCGGTATCGGCTTCATCAGCCTGGCCGAGGTGGCCAGCCTGGCGCTGGTGCAGGGGCCCAACCAGGTGAGCCGCGAAGACGGCAAGCGCCTGGTGGTGGTCAGCGCCAACGTGCGTGGCCGCGACATTGGTTCGTTCGTGGCCGAGGCCGGCGAGCGCATCGATACGCAGGTGGAAGTGCCGCCTGGCTACTGGACGCGTTGGGGCGGTCAGTTCGAGCAGCTGCAATCGGCGGCCAAGCGCCTGCAGGTGGTGGTGCCGGTGGCATTGCTGCTGGTGTTCGGGTTGCTGTTCATGATGTTCAACAGCGTCAGGGACGGCCTGCTGGTGTTCACCGGCATCCCGTTCGCGCTGACCGGCGGGGTGGTGGCGCTGTGGCTGCGCGACATTCCATTGTCGATTTCGGCGGGGGTGGGCTTCATCGCCCTGTCGGGGGTGGCGGTGCTCAACGGGCTGGTGATGATCGCCTTCATCCGCAGCTTGCGCGAGCAGGGTCGGCCGCTGCGCGTGGCCATCGACGAAGGTGCGCTGACGCGTCTGCGGCCGGTGCTGATGACCGCGTTGGTGGCGTCGCTGGGGTTCATTCCGATGGCCCTGGCCACTGGCACCGGTGCCGAGGTGCAGCGCCCACTGGCCACCGTGGTGATCGGCGGCATCCTCTCGTCCACCGCGTTGACCCTGCTGGTGCTGCCGGCGCTGTACCACTGGGCGCACCGCAAGGAGGAGGAGCACAATCTTGCAGCACTGTAATGTGCGGCTCACCTTGGCGTTAGCTTGGGCTGCTTATGATCGGTTCGAATCCAATCATGAGGGAAGGTCGATGAACCTGAGCAAGTACGCACTGATCGCCGCGTTGCTGCTGGGCAGCAGCGCGGCAATGGCCGAAGGCGGCGCCGAGCGCACCAAGGCGTTCTGGGCCGAGTTTCGCAAGAGCCAGGAGCGGGTGCATGGGGAGGGCAGGAAGGAGGTAGCGCAGAAGAAGGAGCAGGTGCAGCAGCAGGTGGTGAAGGACTGACGCACGCCGTGTTCGCAAGGGCCTCTGCGCCGGCAAGGCCGGCTCCTGCAGGCGAAGAGGCCCCCTTCTGATTACTTGCGCGCCACCAGCACCGCCCGCCTGGGTGCCGGCAGGCCTTCGACGGTTCGGGTCGGGTCGGTAGGGTCGAGGAAGTCGCTCAGCGACTGGTAGCGCATCCAGTCGGTGCTGCGTTGTTCCTCGACGCTGGTCACGCTCACATCCACGCAGCGCACATCGCTGAAGCCGGCGCGACGCAACCAGCGCTCCAGTGCCGGCACCGAGGGCAGAAACCATACATTGCGCATCTGCGCATAGCGGTCTTCAGGCACCAGCACCTGATGCTCGTCACCCTCGACCACCAGGGTTTCCAACACCAGTTCGCCCCCCTTGACCAGGCAGTCCTTGAGCGCCAGCAAATGCTCGATCGGCGAGCGGCGGTGGTAGAACACCCCCATCGAGAACACCGTGTCGAAACCTTCCAGGTTGGCCGGCAGGTCTTCCAGGGCGAACGGCAAGTGCCAGGCGGGAAGGTCCGGCAGGTAACGCTGCACGGCCTGGAACTGGCAGAAGAACAACCAGTTGGGGTCTACGCCGATCACGCTGTCGGCGCCGGCGCCGAGCATGCGCCATTGGTAGTAGCCGTTGCCACAGCCCACATCCAGCACGCGTTTGCCGCGCAGGTCCAGGTGCGGCGCGACCCGTGACCACTTCCAGTCCGAACGCCATTCGGTGTCCACGTGCACGCCGAACAGGTCGAACGGGCCCTTGCGCCAGGGCGACAGGCCCATCAGCGCGGTGCGCACCTGTGCGCGGGTGGCGTCGTCGCAATCGCTGTCCAGGCGCAGGCCGTGCAGCAGGTCGACCTGGCTGGGCTCCAGGGCCGGCAGCGCATCCAGCGCGCTTTGCCAGCGCTCCAGGTCGCCATGGCCCTTTTCCAGCTTGGCATCGAGTTGCGCCTGCAGGCCTTGGGCCCAGTGCGCCAATGGGGTGCCCGCCATGCGGCGGACCAGGGGAGTCAGATCGATCATGGCAGGGCAATCAGCGAGGCGAAGTTCAGGCACTGGAACCACGGCACCACTTGCGAGAAACCGGCTGCCAGCAGGCGCTGACGGTGTTCCTCGAGGCTGTCGGGTTTCATCACGTTTTCGATGGCACTGCGCTTCTGGGCAATTTCCAGTTCGCTGTAGCCGTTGGCGCGTTTGAAGGCCACGTGCAGATCGGTGAGCAGGGCCTGCTGCTGCGGGTCGGCAAAGCGCAGCTTCTCCGACAGGATCAGTGCGCCGCCAGGCACCAGGCACTGGCGAATGCGGCCAAGCAGGGCCAGGCGTGCCTGCGGCTCGATGAACTGCAGGGTGAAGTTCAGCGCCACCACCGACGCCGGCTGCAGGTCCAGCGCGGTGATGTCGGCCTCGATCACCTGCACCGGCAGCAACT
This sequence comes from Pseudomonas sp. S12(2018), assembly GCF_024355235.1. Taxonomy (NCBI): domain Bacteria; kingdom Pseudomonadati; phylum Pseudomonadota; class Gammaproteobacteria; order Pseudomonadales; family Pseudomonadaceae; genus Pseudomonas; species Pseudomonas sp. S12(2018). Next base: position 444,252 of record NZ_QLAD01000001.1, on the reverse strand, counting down.
CCTGGTGCATCGCGTCCTGGTGGCTGAGGTATTCGCGGCAGCGCTCGACCATGGCCGGGGAGTTGTCTACCGCCAGCACCTTGCAGCCCTCGCTGCGTACATGTCGGCGCATCGCCTGGGTCACCGCACCGAGCGAGCTGCCCAGGTCGTACAGCAGGGTATCGGGCTGGGCGAACTGGGCAGCCAGCACGCCGATGTTCTCGACGATCGTCGGGTAGCCGGGCACCGAGCGCTTGATCATGTCGGGGAAAACCCGCACGACATCTTCGTTGAAGGTGAAATCGGGGACCTGCGCCAGCGGGGTGGCGAACAGGCGATCGGGCTCTTTGCTCACGGGCAATCCAGGCGTTCGGCGGTAAAGGGCCGGCATTTTAGCCAATGTTGCAACAGGATGCATGGCCGACTGACCGGCGCGGCTGGCCGCTGCATTCCAATGCCGGCTTCGAGGAAAGCCTGCCGGCTATTTGTCTTGCCGGCGGGTCCTTAGAGTGAAGTGGCTTGACCCTATTGGCTCACTCACAAGGAATGTGAAATGAAACTCGAACCTGGCGCGCGCTCGTACGATACCGGTGAACTGGAAAAGGAAGCGGCCCTGCTGCCCAGAAACCTGATCGAAGGCATGAACCAGCGTGATGGCGAAAACGAGGGAGGGCTGACGCTTTCCCGCGAACATATCGTCACGCTCAATCAGTATGTGAAGTATGTCACCGGCCTGCCGACCGAAACCGCGTCGCTGGTGCCCTGGCTTGGCTACACCGACATCAAGGAGCCGGTACTGTCGGTCAGTGCCATGCGCACGACCTTTCTCAACCTGCACAAGCATGCCCGCGCCTGGGGCACGCTGTCCGACGAGTGCAAGAAGCTGTCCGCCGAGCTGGGGGTGTGTGCCCGTGGCATCAACACCACCGGCGAGGGGGTGATGCAGGAATGCGAGAAGACCAAGGCCCTTGGCGGGCGGCGTGATACGTGGGAGTCCGTGCAGTTCGCAGCGCCGGTTGCGTTGAGCTTCGGCGACCGGGAGATCGTCTCGTCGCTGGTGGACTACATGGAGGTGCTCAAGGATGAAGTCGAGCATTTTCACGCGCGCGTAAGCAGTGTGCGCAGCCACACCGAAACCTTTCGCGACACCGCGCGTTTCGAGCTGATGAACGAGGTCGCCCTCAAGACCGACGCCATCGAGCGTCACCAGGCCAGCGGTGCCACCCAGGCCCTGCGCGATGAGTTGGCGGCGCTGGACAAGGAAATCGACAACCTCAACAAGCAGTACGACGAGTACGTCAAGGCGGCCCTGTCCGGGCTGGCGGCCGGCCCGCTGGGGGCGGTCATCTCAGGCTCGATCTACGGCTCCAAGGCCGAAAAGGTGCGCAAGACCCGCAACCGGGTGCAGAAGGAACGCAAGGCTGTCGGGGCGCGCCTGACGGCGGCGGTCAACCTGGAGGGGCGCCTGCAGGTACTCACGACCCATATGGATGAACTGGCCACCCGCCTGCAGGAGGTGGTGACCGCTTCCTCGCACCTGCAGACGGCCTGGCAGACCATCGGCACCTACATCGAAGCGTCCATCGAAAAGCTCGAAAAGATGAACGACAGCCGGCAGCTGGGCATTTTCATCATCCATTTCAGAAACTTTCTTTCGCAGTGGGCGTTTATCGAAGCCTGCTCCATCACCATGAGCCGGGTCTTCGACGACACGCTGTGGGCCCAATAAGGAGCTACCCATGAGCAACATTCTTCAATTTCCGCTGGGCTGGGATGATCCGCAGTTCGACAGGGTCCTGCGTGCCGGTGCCGCATACCTGAAGGCCGCCCAGGACAGCCGCTATGCCTTCCTGCCCCTGTTGCACGAGCGTGTGGAGCGCAATGCACGCTGTCTTGACGACAACCTCCAGCAACTGATGCGCCATGCCGATCGCATCATCGTCGCGATCAAGAGCAATGACCTGGGCGGCCTCGAAAAGGACATCGACCCGAACGATGATCCCGAGGACATTGCGCAGTATCTGGAGGTGGCACAGGACGCCATCGGCGAGATTGCCGTCAAGCTCAACGATCAGTTGGGGCAGTTGCGCACGGCCACGGCTCAGATCACGGCCATCCCGGTCTATGACTCCAGTGCCGACAAGGCTCGCTATCAGGGCGAGCTCGACAGGCTGGCGGCCAATCGCAAGGCCTGCGAAGACGAACTGGCCGTGCGGCGCGAGGCCCTGGCCAGTCTTGACGAGGCGATCAAGGTACTTGAGGCGGCCAAGGTGGAATCCACCTTCGGCGGCCTGTTGCCGACCACCGAGCAGCTCAAGGCGGCGGCGGATGTCATCGCCACGGGCGTACTGTCGGTCGAGGCAGTGCAAGGCGCGTTGAAGAAAATTGGCGAAATCATCGGTGCGGCAATGGAAGGCATGCGCTATGCAACGATGCTCGAGCAGCGCCGAGGGATGCAGAAGCAGCACGATGAACTGCAACTGCAACTGACCGCGATGGCACGGGACAAGACGCGCCTCCAGGCCCAGTGCCAGCACCTTGAGGCTTATGCCGAGCTGGTCACGTCACGCGAGCAATGGCTGGCCGGCATCAGGCGCATCGCCGTGCAACTGAAGCCGGTTTGGGATCGGCTCATCGCCTGCAGCATCGACGATGTGCAGGCGTTGAGAGCGGTCAGCGAGCTGGTCGAGGCGTTGAAAGCCTACAAGAAAAAGATCAAGGCCGAGTATGTTGCCGGCCTTTGAGTGAAGGGCGCAAGGCGCTGCAGGCTGTGCTGGCCAGCAGCGCCTTGCGGCTTCTGGATTGCTCTGGTGATGACCCACAATGAACAACATTATTCAAAGACTGAGGGATCCACTGCCTCAGGATGAGCTGGATACCCAGATAGCCCTGATTCCGCTGCAATTGGTGCAGGATCTGGAGGAGGAGGGGCGAATCGACCTGACGTTCACCCGCGAACACGTTGCCGTGCTGGATGCCTACATGGACCATGTGATGGCGATACCGACCCGGCGGGAGGCCTTTCTGCAGTGGTTGGGATACTACCGTCACCCGGACCCCGAGCTCGACTTCTACCCGATGCAGGTGTTGTTCCATCGCATCAACCTCCACGCCGACTCATGGGGGCGGTTGAAGCAGAAAAGCATTCAGTTGCCCATCGCGCTGATCAACTGCGCCAGCTCCATCAGCCTGTCAGGCGAGCGTGCGCTGCTGGCCTGTGAGCGTACCAAGGCGTTGGGCGGGCGCAGGGAGGCTTGGCAAGGCGTGCAGTTCGAGGTGCCCGTGCAACTGGATGCACCAGACCGAACCCTTGTGCTGGAGATGGCACGGTGGGTGGCCAACCTCAAGAACTCGGCGGGCGTCTTCCAGTTCCAGGTCGGTGAAGTACGCAAGGAGACCGACAGGTTTCGTGATGACGCCCGGTTCGAATTGAGGCCGGCACTGGGGCGCAAGATCGAGCGCCTGGTGGCATCCGGCACAAAGGAAGGGAACCTGGGGCTACTGGCGCAGCGCATGCGAAATCTGGTGGTACGCCTGGAAGACGTCACCACTGCTGCGTCGCACCTGCAGACCGCCTGGCAGTTCATCGAGACCTATCTGGACGCCTCGATCGGCAAGTTGCACAGCATGCAGGACAGTCAGCAACTGGCCAGATTCGTCATTCACTTCAAGAATTTCCTGGCGCAGTGGTCATTCATCGAAGAGTGCGCCAGGCGTCTTCAGAAACGCCTCGAGTAAATGCTCCGCGGCGCAGCCTCAGCGTACCTGGATGTCGCAGTCGAAGCTCATCGCCGGCTTGACCTCCGGTGCCCAGGGTTGCTGATACACCAGCAGCAGGTGGCCGCTGCCGCTGGCGCTGGCCTTGAAGCGCCACAGCGATCGGCCGGCACTGCCCACCAGGCCGGTGTCTTCGGGGTTGCTGTAGACCTCGGGGCCCAGCGCCGCAAGTACGCCGTTGGCCGGATTCTGCAGCAGCCAGCGATAACCGGTACTGGGGTTGCTGGGCAACGCCAGGGTGATGGCCTGGCCGACATCGAGCGTGACCGGGCACTGGCTCTGTTTTTCCACCAGCAGCGGCTGTGGAGGTGTGGGCTGGCTGGCACAGCTGGCCAGGAGTATCAGGCTCGAACTCAGTAACACACGGGATGCGGTCATCATGACTCCTGGCTCGCGGAGGGTCCGGGCAGCCGATAATAGGGAAAGTGTGCTGCCTTGGGAAGATTCTCACGCTTCGCTGCCGGGTGCCCGCGCGGGCTGCCTGCAGCCCGCGCTGTTTCTGTTACCGCTGTTTCAGAACAGCACCTTGGCCACGTCGCTGAAGCGCCTGGCAAAATGCACCTGCAGGCCGGCCTTCAGGTAGCCGGGCAGTTCTTCGAAGTCGCCGCGGTTGGCTTCCGGCAGAATCAGCTCGTGGATCTTCTGCCGGCGCGCCGCAATCACCTTCTCGCGTACCCCGCCAATCGGCAGTACCTGCCCGGTCAGGGTCAGCTCGCCGGTCATGGCAACGCCTTTTTTCGGTGCCTGGTCGCGTGCCAGGGACAGCAGGGCGCTGGCCATGGTCACCCCGGCACTCGGGCCGTCCTTGGGCGTGGCCCCTTCGGGCACGTGCAGGTGAATGAACGACTCATTGAAGTAGCCCACCTCACCACCGTACTGCTTGAGGTTGGCGCTGACGTAGCTGTAGGCGATCTCGGCGGATTCCTTCATCACCTCGCCCAGCTGGCCGGTGAGCTTGAAGCCACGGTTGAGGGTGTGGATGCGGGTCGCCTCGATCGGCAGCGTGGCGCCGCCCATGCTGGTCCAGGCCAGGCCGGTGATCACGCCCTTGCCCGACAGCACCTGCTCGCTGCGAAACACCGGCATGCCGAGTGAAGCTTCGAGGTCCTTGGGGCCGATCTTTATCACTGCATCGGGTGTGTCGATCAACTGCACCACGGCCTTGCGCACCAGCTTGCCCAGTTGCTTCTCCAGCTGGCGCACCCCGGCTTCACGGGCATAGCCTTCGATAACCGTGCGCAATGCGCTGTCGCTGATACCCAGGCTGGCCTTGGCCACGCCGGCCTTGGCCAGTTGCTTGGGCCACAGGTGACGCTTGGCGATGGCGACCTTTTCCTCGGTGATGTAACCGGACAGGCGGATCACCTCCATGCGGTCGAGCAGCGGCCCGGGGATGGCATCGAGGGTGTTGGCGGTGCACACGAACAGCACCTTGGACAGGTCCAGGCGCAGGTCCAGGTAATGGTCGAGGAAGTCGACGTTCTGTTCCGGGTCCAGGGTTTCGAGCAGGGCCGAGGCCGGGTCGCCCTGGTAGCTCTGGCCCATCTTGTCGATCTCGTCGAGCATGATCACCGGGTTCATCACCTCGACGTCCTTGAGCGCCTGCACCAGCTTGCCCGGCTGGGCACCGATGTAGGTGCGCCGGTGGCCCTTGATCTCGGCCTCATCGCGCATGCCGCCGACGCTGAAGCGGTAGAACGGTCGCCCCAGGGACTCGGCGATGGACTTGCCGATGCTGGTCTTGCCCACGCCCGGCGGGCCCACCAGCAGCACGATCGAACCGCTGATCTCGCCCTTGTAGGCGCCCACGGCAAGGAACTCGATGATGCGATCCTTGATGTCATCCAGGCCGGCGTGGTGCTGGTCGAGCACCTTGCGTGCATGCCTGAGGTCGAGCTTGTCCTTGCCGTACACGCCCCAGGGCAGGGCGGTGGCCCATTCCAGGTAGTTGCGGGTGACGGCGTACTCGGGCGAGCCGGTCTCCAGGATCGACAGCTTGCCCATTTCTTCGTCGATGCGCTTTTGCGCCGCAGCGGGCAGGGTCTTGCCTGCCAGGCGCTGCTGGAACTGCTCCAGGTCGGCGCTGCGGTCGTCCTTGGTCAGGCCCAGCTCCTGCTGGATGACCTTGAGCTGTTCCTTGAGGAAGAACTCGCGCTGGTGCTCGCCGATCTGGCGGTTCACCTCGGCAGAGATCTCGTTCTGCAGGCGTGCCACCTCGACTTCCTTGCGCAGCATCGGCAGCACCTTTTCCATGCGCTTGAGCATGGGCACGCAGTCGAGCACTTCCTGCAGCTGGTTGCCGGTGGCGGAGGTCAGGGCGGCGGCAAAGTCGGTGAGCGGCGAAGGGTCGTTGGGGCTGAAGCGGTTGAGGTAGTTTTTCAGCTCTTCGCTGTACAGCGGATTGAGCGGCAGCAGCTCCTTGATCGCGTTGATCAGGGCCATGCCGTAGGCCTTGACCTCGTCGGTCGGCTGGCTGGGCTGGTGCGGGTATTCGACTTCCACCAGGTAGGGCGGGCGGTGGTGCTTGAGCCAGGTGCGGATCCGCACGCGGGTCAGGCCCTGGGCGACGAACTGCAGCTTGCCGTTCTCGCGGCTGGCGTGGTGCACCTTGACCAGGGTGCCGTACAGCGGCAGGGCCGAGGTATCGAAGTGGCGATGGTCTTCGGGCGGGGTGTCCATGAAGAACAGCGCCAGGTTGTGATGCGGGGTCTTGGCCACCAGGTCCAGGGTCTCGGCCCAGGGTTCTTCGTTGACGATCACCGGCAGTACCTGCGCGGGGAAGAACGGGCGGTTGTGGATCGGGATCACGTAGACCTTGTCCGGCAGTTGCTGGCCGGGGATGGCGAGGGTGCGACCGGTGTGGTCGGAGGCGTCGAGATGCTCGACTTCAGCGTCTTGGTCGGGATGTTCGGGGAGATCCTGCTGGTCGCTCATGGGGCACCTGCGTGAATGACTATGGTGCTTAGATGGGGCGGGAGGGGGGAGGTTTCAATGGGCGGACAGGTATGTGCAGTGCCGGGCGGCCCCTTCAGCGACAAGGCCGGCGCCTGCCGGGCCATGCTGTCACATGGTCCTGCAGGCGCCGGCCTTGCCGGCGAAGGGCTGCACGGCAGCCCAGGTTCAGCGGTCGATCACTGCGCCAGTTTGTAGGCGATCACGTAATCGCCCATCTTTGTGCCCAGCGAACCGTGCCCGCCAGCCATCACCAGCACGTACTGCTGGCCATCCTTGCCGGTGTAGGTCATCGGCGTGGCCTGGCCGCCAGCCGGCAGGCGCGATTTCCACAGCTCCTTGCCGGTGTTCACGTCATACGCACGCAGGTACTGGTCCAGGGTGCCGCTCAAAAAGCCTAGGCCGCCGGCCGTCACCATCGAGCCGCCCATGCTCGGTACACCCACCGGCAGGCCGATCGGAATCGGCGAGCTGTCGCGGCTGGTGCCGTTCTTGTGCTTCCACACCACCTTGTTGGTGGTCAGGTCGATACCGGCCACATAGCCCCAGGCCGGGGCCTGGCACGGTACGCCCAGGGGCGACATGAACGGGTGCATGATCACCGCGTAAGGTGCGCCGGTGTTGGGCTGCACGCCGCTGGTCTCGCTTTCGCGCTTGCTGCCCTCGGCCACTTCGGCACGCGGCACCATCTTCGACACGAAGGCCATGTAGTTGGGGCTGGTGAACAGCAGCTGACGCACGGGGTCGACCGACACGCCGCCCCAGTTGAACACGCCCACGTTGCCCGGGTAGATCAGGCTGCCCTGCTCCGACGGTGGGGTGTACTGGCCCTCGTAGCGCAGTTCGCGGAACTGGATACGGCACAGCATCTGATCGAACGGGCTGGCGCCCCACATGGCCGCCTCGGTCAGGTCCGGGCCCAGCAGGTTCAGGTCCGAGCGGGCCTGGGTCGGTGCGGTGTGGTCGCCCTTGACCGCGCCCTGGGGCGCCGGGATCTCGCGGATCGGCACGATGGCGCTGCCGTCACGACGGTCGAGCACGTACAGGCTGCCCTGCTTGGTCGGTGCGATCAGCGCAGGTTTGACGCCGTCGGCGGTCTTCAGGTCGAGCAGGGTCGGCTGGCTGCCGACGTCCATGTCCCACAGGTCGTGGTGGGTGAACTGGTAGTTCCAGCGTACCTTGCCGGTGGCCAGGTCCAGGGCGACGATGCCGGCACTGAACTTCTCGGCACCTGGGGTGCGGTCGGCGCCCCACTGGTCAGGGGTCTGGTTGCCCAGTGGCAGGTACACCATGCCCAGCTTCTCGTCGACGCTGGCCAGCGACCACATGTTGGCCGAGTTGCGGCTGTAGGTCTTGCCCGGTGCCAGCGGTGCGGTCTCGTCCGGGTTGTCGCTGTCCCAGTTCCATACCAGACGACCGTCATGCACGTCGTAGGCACGGATCACGCCCGAGGGCTCGTTGGTGGACTCGTTGTCGGTGACGTGGCCACCGATGATCACCAGCTCGCGAGTGATCGCGGCAGGCGAGGTGGAGTAGTAGCCACCGGCGGTGAACGGGCCGATGCCCTGGGTCAGGTCGACCACGCCCTGGTTGCCGAAGCCTTCGCAGACCTTGCCGGTGTCGGCGTTGATCGCGATCAGGCGCGCATCGGCGGTGGGCAGGTACAGGCGACGCGGGCAGCTGCGCACCACGGCCTGGCCGGCTTCGGAGATTTTCGGCGCAGGGGCGCCGTCCATGTTCACGTAGTTGTTTTCGTCGTAGTACGACACGCCACGGCAGGTCATGTGGGCAAAGCCCTTGAAGCCCACCGGGCTCTTGATCTGCGGGTCGAAGCGCCAGATCTCGGCACCGGTATCCGGGTCCAGGGCCAGCACCTTGCTGTGCGCGGTGCAGGCATACAGCTTGCCATTGACCTTGAGCGGGGTGTTCTCGTTGGTCAGCTCGACCGGGTCATCGCTGGTCGGCAGGTCGCCGGTGCGAATGCGCCAGGCCTCTTCGAGCTTGTGCACGTTGTTCGGGGTGATCTGGCGCAGCGGCGAGTAGCGGTCACCGAATTCGGTGCGCCCGTAGGCCTGCCAGTCGCCATCGGGCATGGCCGGCGCGGTGCTGCTCAGCTCGGTGCTGTCGCGGCCCAGCTCGCCCTTGATTTCACCCGGGAAGGTGAATTGGCTTGCCACTGCGGTGGCGCCCGACAGCACCACCGCCAGGCTCAGCAGCCCGGTGTTGAGCTTGCCGGGCTGGCCCAGCAGCGGGCGGCGTGCCCACGGCAGCAGCAACACCACGCCCAGGGCGAACCACAGCGACAGGCGCGGTACCAGTTGCCACCAGTCCAGGCCGACCTCCCACAATGCCCACAGGGTGCTACCCAGCAGCACCAGGCCGTACAGGCCCAGCGCGGTGCGGCGCAGTGCCAGCAGCAGCACGCCCGACAGGGCAAAGCCGATACCGGCGATCAGGTAATACAGCGAGCCGCCGAGCTGGCTCAGCTTGATACCGCCGGCCAGCAGCGCCAGCCCCATCAGCAACAGCAGCACGCCGAGCAGTCTCGGCAGCCAGCGGGTTCTACTCAAGGCACCATCAGTGCTCATCGTGTGTTCTCCATCAAGGTGAAAAGGTTCGAGCCGCAGGGCCCGTTCAGAAGCTGCTCTGGATCTTGAGGCCGCCGATCAGCGCGTCGTCCACGTGCCCGACCCCGCCCGGGTGGCGGATGTACTGCAGGTTCGGGCGCACGGTCAGCCACTGGGCCAGGTGGATGCCGTAATACAGCTCGGCGCTGTACTCGGTGTCCTGGACGGGCAGGAAGGCGGGGTTGTCGTAGTCGAAGAGGGCATTGGCGCGGTTGCGGGCCTCGGCGTTCCTGCGATAGGCCGGGTTGACGTGCACGCGAGCGAGGGCGAAGCCGATGTCGTCCTTGGCGCGGGCGTCGAACAGCCCTTTGTAAACCACACCTGCCTGAACATAGTTGTCGATGGCATTGGTCTTCTTGTCGTGCAGCGTGGCATTGGCAAAAACGCTCAGGCCACGTGAGTGATCGCTGGCCAACGACGTCACCTGCTGCTGTGCCCCCAGCCAGAACCCGTGCTTGCTCGAGCTGCTGCGATAGTCCTGGCCACTGAGGGCTGCCGGTTGGCCGTTGCCGTCCTTGTAAACATCTTGTGCCTTGGCACTACTGTAGTAGTAACCGGCGCGATATTCCCCTTTGAGGCCGTCGATGGCCGGCGTCCACACCAGTTCCACCGGCAGTACCGCGCCCTGGGTGCCGCTGCCGCTGAGCTTGAAGCCGTTCTGGCGCTCGAGGTTGGAGGGGTTCTGTTCGTAGGCACCGACCTGGGCGTAGAGTTCCGGCGTAAGGTGGTACTTGACGCGCAGGGCCCACTGGCTCACCGGCCAGTTGTACCAGATGCTGCCGGCCCAGTTGCCCACCTGCGAGCCGCAGAAGGCCAGGTTCTGGAAGTCGCAGGGGAAGCTGTTGAAGTCCTCGCCCTGGCCGAAGCGCCCGACCTTCACGTCAAGGTCGCCGTCCAGGTACGTCTGCTTGAACCACATCTGGGTCAGCCGCCAGGTCTGGCCACGGCCCCAGACTTCCTGGGCCGAGGTGAAGCCGCCCACCCGCGGATCGTTGATGCGGTCGTTGCTGATGTTGTTGCCGTGGCGCTCGGTCACGGTCAACTGGAATTCGGCGCCCTGCCAGCCGAGGATCTTCTGCAGGTCCAGGTGGCTGCCCAGGCTGAACTGGTCGCTGTAGCGGGCGGTGTTGCTGTGGTCGTGGCCACCGTGCAGGTTGCTGCCCATCTCCCCGGTGTAGCCCAGAGTGAAGTCGTAGCCGCGCTCGGCCAGCGCCGAGCGTGTGCCGCCCCAGTCGCCGAGCATCCAGGGCGAGTCGCCGTCCAAGAGGGGGGCGGCCTGCAGGCTGCAGGCCAGCGTGCTGGCGGCCAGGCCTGCCAGCAAGGTCGCGGCGGCGGGGGGCAAATGATGGAACTGATGCATGAGATAGCGCTGTCTTTTGATTGTTGGAAGAACGGCAAATTGCCCGAGATGCAGGCATCGTCGAGGGCAAGGCAGTATCAGGAATAGGTGAAGCGGTTCAGCTTGAGGCGGGGAGGATATAGGCGAACGTGCCGGAAAAAAAGCCGGATCAGCAAGAGTGACCGTTGCCGGATGGGTAACAATCCGGCAACGGTGTGAGTTCAGAAGGTGGTTCGCAGGCCTACCTGGACGCTGCGACCCGGCGCTGGGGCGATGTCGCGCAGGATCGAACTGGCATAGCGTACGGTCTGGTCGGTGAGGTTTTCGCCGCGCACGAAGGCCAGCCATTCACTCTGGCCGATCTCGAAGCGATAGCCCACGCTGGCCCCCAGGGTGGTGTAGCCGTCGGTGCTGGTTTCATTGGCCGGCTTGCGATGCTGGCTGCTGGCATGCTGCACGTCGACCCGTGCCTGCCAGCGTTCAAGGTTCCAGGTCAGGCCGCTGTTCAGGCGCAGCGGGGCAATGCGTGGCAGGTCTTCGCCGGTATCCAGGTTCTTGGCGCGGGTGTAGTCGCCAGACAGTTCCAGGGCGAAGCTGCCGTAGGCGTTTTCCAGCAGTTGCCAGCGGTCCTGGGCTTCGATGCCGTAGAAGCGGGCGCGCACGCCGTGATAGAGGTATTCGGGCACGTCGCCATGCTCGTGATCATGGTCGTGATCGTGATCGTCATCCCCGTGATCGTGATCATGCCCTTCGCGCAGGTTGCCGCTGGCCAGCAGGCCGATGTAGTTGCGGAAATGGCTGTAGAACACGCCCACGCTGCCCTTGTGCGTGCCGTTGTCGAAGCGCAGGGCCAGGTCGCTGGAGATCGCCTTCTCCTTCGAAAGCCCCGGGTCGCCCACCTCGTAGGTGCCGGTGGCGACGTGAGCGCCATTGGCATATAGCTCGTAGAAGGTCGGTGCACGTTCGGTGTAGCCCAGGCTGGCGGCCAGCGACCACACCGGGGTCAACTGGTACACCGCACCCGAGGACAGGCTGGCGGCGGTGAAGCTGCTGGCGCTGTCGGCCTGGGCGAAACGTTCGCTGCCCTGGCTGTCGGGGTCGACCCGGGTGTGCTCCAGGCGTGCGCCCAGGCTCAGGTCGAGGCGGTCGGTGGCCTTCCACTGTTCGAGCACGAACAGCGCCAGGCTGTCGGTATCGGTCTGCGGCACGAAGGCTTCTTCGCCCAGCGCCGAGAACTCGTTGCGGGTGACCTGGGCGCCGATCACGCCTTCCACCGGCCCCAGCGGCTGGTGCCGAGCCTCGACGCGGGCCTCGTAGCCCTTGTTCTTGAAGGTGGTATGCACCTCGCCGCCTTCCAGCTCCTGATGCTTGTAGTCGGTGTAGCCGGCGTCGAACTTGAGCGAGCTGAACGGGCCGTCGAGGTCGCGCAGTTCGGAGGCAAAGGCGTAGTGGTCCTGTTCCATGGCCAGACGAACGCCGGGCTCGGCCACCGAACCGTAGTTGGCATCGTAGCGGCTGTAGGACAGGCCCGCGTAACCGTGTTCCCAGTTGTACGAACCGCCGACGGCACCACCGTCCTGGCGCCCGTCGCTGTTTTCCAGGCGATGCTTGCCGCCGGGTTCGTCGGCATCGCGCACCTTCGAACTGCGGGCGTAGCCGGGGATGCGCAAATCGTTGAACTGGCGGCTGTTGGCGTCCAGGTGCAGGGCGAAGCGGCCATCGCCGGCTTCCAGCTTGCCCGCACTGCTGCGGGTGGTGTCGGCGCCCCCGTAGCGCAGCTCGCCGGCACCATGAATGCCTTGCACCGGCGCGTCGGGGATGCGGTTGTCGAAGGTGTTGACCACCCCGCCGATGGCATTGCCACCGTAGAGCAGGGCGGCCGGGCCGCGCACGATCTCGACGCGCTCGACGTTCACCGGGTCCAGTGGCACGGCGTGGTCGTACGACAGCGAAGAGGCATCCAGTGCACCCACGCCGTTGCGCAGGATACGGATCCGGTCGCCGTCCAGGCCGCGGATCACCGGGCGGCTGGCGCCCGGGCCGAACCAGGTGGAGGCGACGCCGGGCTGGGTGTTCAGGGTTTCGCCCAGGCTGCCCTTTTGCTGCAGGGTCAATGTGTCGCCTTCGAGCACGCTGCTGGGGGCTGCCAGCGGGGTGCCCAACGGGTTGGCGGTGATGACCTGGGGTTGCAGTTCAACCGCGTGGCTGGGCAGCGAGGCCAGCCACAGTGCGGCGGCAAGGGGGGAGAGGTGGAGCGGCAGGTGACGCATGGTGGGGTCCTTGGCAGTTATCGTTTTGGTTACAATATAACATTACCGTAAAACAATAAATGCCAAGGTGCTGTCCAGAGCCTTCGCGGTCACTAGAATCACCTCAGGTGCCCTTGATCGAGAAAGGCCGCACCAGGTGCTGACGCGCCGCCGCACCTGGGCTAAGGTGCGCACCTTCGTTTGGCTGGAGCACAGGCATGACTGCCGCTGACAACAACCCGCTGCATGGCGTGACACTGGAACAGATCCTCACCGCGCTGGTGGCGCACTACCAATGGGAAGGGCTGGCGCAGCGCATCGATATCCGCTGCTTCAAGAGTGACCCGAGCATCAAGTCGAGCCTGACCTTCCTGCGCAAGACGCCCTGGGCGCGGGAGAAGGTCGAGCGCCTGTACCTGAAGCTGCAACGCGGTCGCTGAGCCGATGCCGGTGGCTGACCGTCGCATGGGCATCGGCCTGCTGGCGGGCCTTGGCTGGGCGGCGTTGACCATCCAGCTGTATCTGGTGCTGCTGGCGCGCTGGCAGGATCAGGCCAGCCTGCTGGGCGGGCTGGTGAATCTGTTCGGTTATTTCACGGTGTTGAGCAATACCCTGGTGGCCACGGTGCTGACCCAGGCGGCCTTTGGCCGTGAATCGGCGGCGCGGCGCTGGTGGCTGTCGCCCTGGGTGAGTTCCGGGGTGGCGGTGAGCATCGTGTTCGTGGCGCTGGCCTACAGCCTGTTGCTGCGTCACCTGTGGCAACCGCAGGGCTGGCAATGGCTGGCCGATGAGCTGCTGCACGACGTGATGCCGGCGGCCTATGCGCTGTACTGGTGGTGGTGCGTGCCCAAGGGGCAGTTGCGTTTCACGCACCTGCTGGGCTGGCTGGTATACCCGCTGGGGTACTTTGCGTATGTGCTGGCGCGCGGTCACGGTATCGGTTTCTATCCGTACCCGTTCGTCGATGTGGCGAGCCTGGGCTATGCGCAGGTGCTGATCAATGCGCTGGCCATGCTGGGGGGCTTCATTCTGGTCGGCGTGCTGCTGATCGTCCTCGACCGCTGGCAGGGCAGGCGCCTGGCACGGGCCCAGGCGCAACCCTGAAGGTCGACGCTTATTCCTCGTCGTTGGGGTCCAGTCGCCAGTAGGCGGCCGCCTTGAGGTACGCCTCGTTCACGCCTTTCTCTTCCAGCAGCAGGCTCTTGGCCTTGCGCGTCAGCGCCTTTTCCAGGGCAACCCAGGCATACAGCGTGCCCGACGGCAGGCTCAGGTCGCGCAACACCTGCAGCACGTCCTGCTGGTGGCGCCGTACCCAGATCACCTCGACCTGCGCCGCGCTGGGCAGTGGCTGGCGTTCCTGGTCGTCCTCGATTTCGATCACCGCCAGCACCTTGCGTCCGGCTGGCAACTCTTCGAGCCGGCGGCCGATGGCCGGGATGGCGGTTTCATCGCCCACCAGCAGGTAGCTGTCGAAGATGTCCGGTACCACCAGCGAGGCGCGTGGCCCGGCGATATGCAGGTAATGGCCGGGTTCGGCCTGGGCCGCCCAGGTGGAGGCGGGGCCGTCGCCGTGCAGCACGAAGTCCAGGTCCAGCTCGCCGGCGGCCAGGTCGATGCGCCGCGGGGTGTACTCGCGCATGGTCGGTCGCACGTCGGTGGCGCCGGGGTTGTCCAGGGCCACCTGTTCTTCGGGGGAGCAGGCGAACATGAGTTTGACGTGGTCGTCGCTGCCGACGCTGAGAAAGCCCTGCAGCTCGGCGCCGCCGAGGGTGATGCGGCGCATGCGCGGGGTCAGCTCGGTCACGCGCAGTACCTCGAGGCGGCGGCGCTTGATCTCGTGGTTGACGCGATGGATCGAAAGGTTGGGGCTGTCCGTCATTCGGAAGTCTCCTGGGTGGGGGTTGCCGGGCCGGCAACGATGGCTTTTGCGGTGTCGTTGAGCAGGGTGCGTACCCGCTCGATCTCTGCGGGGTTCCAGCGCCCGGCGTGGATCTGCAAGGCATGGCGCAGGTTGTGTACGGCTTCGTGGATTTCCGGCGGACGGTCGTGCACGCGCATCGAGCGCTTGCTCACCTCGATGCGCGTGCGCACGCCGTCCAGGGCGATGGCCTGGTCGACCAGCGACTGGCGCCCGGCGTCGGTGACGCTGTAGAGCTTCTTGCTGCCGTGGACTTCGCCGCTGATCAGCTCGCTCTCTTCGAGAAAGGTCAGGGTCGGGTAGATCACGCCGGGGCTGGGGCTGTAGCCGCCGTCGAACTCGGCCTCGATCTGGCGGATCAGGTCGTAGCCGTGCCCGGGCTTTTCCGAAAGCATGGCCAGCAGCAGCAACTTGAGATCGCCGGGGGCGAACACGCGGGGGCCACGGTCGCCGCGTTCACGGCCGTGCCGGCGCTCGAAGCCGTCATGGCGCTCGCCGCTGTCGCGGTGGGGTGGGTGATGGTCACGCATGGACTGTCTCCTGTCTGCGTTTCGATGTATCTAAAGATATTACTCAAGATATATCTTAACGCAAGACGTGGAGATGATTATTTTTCGCATTTGGCGCTGATCTGTTTCACCGGCAAGGCCGGCTCCTGCACGCAAGCGTGTGGTTGGTGCAGGCGAGCGAATGGCTTCAGGGCTTCGAAAGGTCTTGCGTTGCCACCAGCGGCGGCGTGCACAACGTGTTGCCCCCCGGCTGCAGGTATGGCAGCAGTATCGGCGCCATGCCCTTGAGCACCTGCACCGGCAACGCCGAGGTGAACTTGAATGCCTCGGCCGCGCGCCCCGGCACGAACGCCGTCAAGGTGCCGAAATGGTTGTCGCCCAGAAAGAACACGAACGTCGCGGTGCGGTTCAACGAACGCGAACCGATCAGCCGCCCACCAGCACCGAAGCTCTCGATGCGGTTGTCCCCGGTGCCGGTCTTGCCGCCCATGGTCAGCAGGGTGCCATCGGGCAGCTTGAAGCTCCCCGACACCCGTCGTGCCGTACCGGCGTCCACCACCTGCGACATGGCCCCGCGCAGGGCCCGCGCCACTTCCACCGACAGCACCCGCTGGCCCCGGTCCGGGTCACCGGCCAGGCGCAGTTCATAGGGCGTGTCGGCGGCAAAGTGCAGGGTGTCGATACGCAGCACCGGCAGGCGCACGCCGTCGTTCTGGATGATGCCCACCAGCTCGGCCAGCGCCGCCGGGCGGTCGCCCGAGCTGCCGATGGCGGTGGCCAGCGATGGCACCAGGTGATCGAACGGGTAGCCCACGCGCTTCCAGCGCTGGTGAATGTCGAGGAACGCCTCGATCTCGACCATGGTACGGATACGGCTGTCACGGGCGCCCTTGTGCCGGCTCTTGAACAGCCAGCTGTAGACTTCCTGGCGTTCGAAATGGCTGGCCAGCACCGCGTCCTGAAAGCTTGCGGTGGGGTTCTTCAGCAGGTAGCCCAGCAGCCACAGGTCCAGCGGGTGCACCCGGGCGATGTAGCCCTGGTCGGGCAGGTCGTAGGTGCCCGGGCCGTAGGCGGCATACAGGCCTTCCAGACGCTGGTCGGTCAGTTGGTCCTTTTTCAGCGGTGGCCGCTTGGCCGCCCCTGGCTCGGCCTTCATGTGCGCGCGCACGAAGGCGTTGAAGGTGGCCTGGTCGGCCTCGGGGAACAGGTAGCGGTGCACGGCGGCCAGGCGGATCGGCGTGACCCGCAGGCTGTCGAGAAAGGTGTCCAGGCGTTCCTGGGAGGTCTTGCGCTGGTACTTCTTCCAGAACCGGCGCATGAAGTCGGTGCCCTCGCGGTCGGCGAAGCGGGCAAGGTATTCCTGGCGCCGCGGCTCGGCATCGTCCTTGAGCAACTTGCCGCTGTTGCCCGGTGCCGAATAGGTGCTGTAGCGCACCAGGTCGCGCATCAGGCGAATGAAGGGCAGGTTGATCGACTCGCGCAGGGCATCCTTGAGGGTCGGCATGCGGCCGTTGTCCTCGCGGCGAAAGTTGTTGAACACGTGCATGCCGCCGCCGGTGAAAAAGGCTTCGCCGGGGCTGGCCGAATACTTGCGCTCCAGCGCCGCGTCGAGCATCGCGGTGATGTTGCGGTCCTTGTTGCGGGCCAGGTAATCCAGGGCCCAGCGGCTGATGAAGTCGGTGTCGGCCACCTCCACCTTGCTCAACTGGGCCGGGGTCATGTCGACGTACTTGTCGTGCAGCTCGGCGATGATTTCCAGGTACTGGGTCAGCACCCGCAACTTGGCGGTGGAGCCCAGCTCAAGCTTGCTGCCCTCGTTGATGTCGAACGGCTGGTCGGTGCTGTCGGTCTGTACCCGTACCCGCGAGCCGTCGGCGGTGCGTTCCAGCAGGGTGAAGCTGTAGCGCACCTGGGTGGTGCTGGTGGGGGTCAGCAGGCGTTCGCCAATCAGCCCCATCTGCGCCGCAAAGGCCGGGTCGGCGAGGCTCTTGAGGTACTCGCTGACCTGCCCCTGCAGGTCGGCCTGCAGCGTGCTGGTGGCCGACAGGTCGAGGCGGTCCAGGTCGTACAGCGGGCGCCCCAGCGCCGACGACAAGCGGTTGCGGGCCACGCTGATGCCCTTGTTGGTGACGATGGGCACGATGGTCGGCTGCGCCACCCAGTCGCGAAACACCACCTTGCTTGCCAGCGCGGCATCGGCCAGCGGGCGGTCGATGATGTTGTTGGCGGCCAGCAGGCGCACGTGGCTGTCGGTGAGGGTGGCCAGTTCGTTGCGACCCTTGGACAGAAAGTGCGACGGGCGACGCTGGGCGATCATCAGCGACAGCACCTGGCGCAGTGCCAAGCCACGCGCGGCCAGGCTGGCCGGGTCGCTGTCGGTACTGGCCAGGGTCTTGTTGACCTCGGCAAAGTCGGCGCCGTACCACACCCGCAGGCCCTCGGCCATGCCGTGCACTTCGCCGTGGCCGGGCACCGCCGACAGCGGCACGCTGTTGAGGTAGTCGCGCACGATGCGCTGGCGTGCGCCCAGGGTCTGCGGCCCGTCCTGGTAGGCGCGCACGCTGGCCGAAATCATCTGGCGCAGTTTCTCGCTGCCCGACACCGTGAGGCCATCGGGGGAGTGGCGGTATTTTTCCAGCTGCGTGGCCAGCGTGCTGCCGCCGGCCGACTGGCCGGGCAGGGCCAGGTGCTTGGCGACCTGACTGTAGGCGGCCATGGCGAAGCGCGGCCAGTCCACCGCCGGGTTGCTGCGCGGATCGGCGGGGTCGAGCAGGTCGCGGTTCTCGATGAACAGCAGGCTGTGCACGATCACCGGCGGGATCGAGGCGAAATCCGGGTACAGGTGCTGCGGGTAATGGAACTGGTACAGCGCGTCGCCCTTGCAGTCGGTGATCGACAGGCCGGCCTGGATCTTCTCGGCATAGGGCACGAAGAACCCGTGCTGCACATAGTTCATCAGCGCCGGCGAAAAACGCGCCTGCTCGACGATCACGTAATCGCGCTTGAACAGCCGCGGCAGAAACTCGCCCAGCGCGCTGTAGCCCAGGCGCTTGTCGAACGGGCCTTCGCCCGGGTAGATGACGGCATCGCTGGGGCCCTGGTGCATCGAATAGCTCAGGGTGGCGGCGAACTGGCTGAACTCGCGCGCCTGCAGGCGCGAGGTGTGCATTTCACGGGCGATCGCCAGGCCCAGCAGTACCAGGGCCCCCAGCACCAGCAGGCCGAACAGCCACCAGCCATAGCGCCGGCGGGGACGTTTGGGCAATGCGGGAGTATCCGGTTGTTCTGCGGCAGCCTGCGTCTTGTCTGGTTCCGTTTGCCACTGTGCGCCCATAGTGTTCAGCCCGGCTGCGTATGTTCGTCTCGCTTGCCTGAAGCTTAGACGCTGGTCGCAATTGATGAAAAATTTGTGGGTTGCCAGCGGCAGGTTCGCCAATCACGGCGCGAACATGCGCCTTTGGTGCAAGGTTGTGTTGCCCCGTTTTGGTGCTATGTTAGCCGCCCGGTTGACACCCGCACGGCCAAGCGCGGGTAATGCCACTCCGAATAAGCGGTAATTGCCGAGAGTTCTCGCCAAATATCGGGGTTTATATAGTGAAAAGCCCTGTAGCGGCCTTCCTATACTGCTCGCCCCTTTCGCTCGGCCGGTGCTCCGCGCACCGGTCGACGTGCTTGCCCACAAGGTGAGCCCGGCGCGGCGAAACAGCAGCCTATCGGCGCTGTACAGCCTGCACGAAGGGTTATATCCAATAACAAAATGAGGTTGTATTCCTATGCCAGTCGGCAACCACCCTTCTCATGGTGAGACCGCCCAGGGCGGCCCACTCAAGCGGGAACTCGGCGAACGTCACATTCGCCTGATGGCGCTGGGCGCCTGTATCGGTGTCGGGCTGTTCCTCGGTTCGGCCAAGGCCATCGAAATGGCCGGGCCGGCGATCATGCTGTCCTACATCATCGGCGGCCTGGCGATCCTGGTGATCATGCGCGCGCTGGGCGAGATGGCCGTGCACAACCCGGTGG
The DNA here is from genome assembly GCF_024355235.1 of Pseudomonas sp. S12(2018). Classification (NCBI taxonomy): domain Bacteria; kingdom Pseudomonadati; phylum Pseudomonadota; class Gammaproteobacteria; order Pseudomonadales; family Pseudomonadaceae; genus Pseudomonas; species Pseudomonas sp. S12(2018). The sequence goes on along the minus strand of NZ_QLAD01000001.1, from coordinate 424,882 downwards.
CCGGGTCCTTCAGCCGCTACGCACAAGACTACCTGGGCCCGCTGGCGGGCTTTCTGACCGGCTGGAACTACTGGTTCCTGTGGCTGGTGACCTGTGTCGCCGAGATCACCGCGGTGGCCATCTACATGGGCATCTGGTTTCCGGACGTACCGCGCTGGATCTGGGCCCTGGCGGCGCTGGGCAGCATGGGCGCGATCAACCTGGTGGCGGTGAAGGCCTTCGGCGAGTTCGAGTTCTGGTTCGCCCTGATCAAGATCGTGACCATCATCGCCATGGTGCTGGGCGGCATCGGCGTGATCGCCTTCGGCTTCGGCAACGACGGTGTGGCGCTGGGCATCTCCAACCTGTGGAGTCACGGCGGCTTCATGCCCAACGGCGTGACCGGCGTGCTGATGTCGCTGCAGATGGTGATGTTCGCCTACCTGGGCGTGGAGATGATCGGCCTTACCGCCGGTGAAGCGCGCAACCCGCAAAAGACCATCCCGCAGGCCATCGGCTCGGTGTTCTGGCGCATCCTGCTGTTCTACGTCGGCGCGCTGTTCGTGATCCTGTCGCTGTACCCGTGGAACGAGATCGGCAGCCAGGGTAGCCCGTTCGTGATGACCTTCGAGCGCCTGGGCATCAAGACCGCAGCCGGCATCATCAACTTCGTGGTGATCACCGCGGCGCTGTCGTCGTGCAACGGCGGTATCTTCAGTACCGGGCGCATGCTCTACAGCCTGGCGCAGAACGGCCAGGCCCCGGCCAGCTTTGCGCGCACCTCGCGCAACGGCGTGCCGCGCAATGCACTGCTGCTGTCGATCGGCGCGCTGCTGCTGGGCGTGCTGGCCAACTACCTGGTACCTGAAAAGGTCTTCGTGTGGGTGACCTCGATCGCTACCTTCGGCGCGATCTGGACCTGGGTGATGATCCTGCTGGCGCAACTGCGCTTTCGCGCCGGGCTGAGCCAGGCCGAACGGGCCGCGCTCAAGTACCGCATGTGGCTGTGGCCGCTGAGTTCCTACCTGGCCCTGGCGTTCCTGATCCTGGTGGTCGGCCTGATGGCCTACTTCGAGGAAACCCGCGTGGCGCTGTTCATCGGCCCGGCGTTCCTGGTAATGCTGACGGTGCTGTACCACGTGTTCAAGCTGGCGCCCAAGGGCGACAGTGAAGCAGTGGCGGCATCCAGCGCATCCTGATGTACACAACCCCGGCCCAGGCCGGGGTTTTTATGTGGCTGTACTGCCCCTTCGCCGGCAATGCCGGCTCCTGCAGGTGAGGAGTCGGCGACGTCGTTACGCCGCTTCGGCGTTGGGCTCGAAACTGTCTGCCCGCGCCATTTGCCACATCCGCGAGTAGAACTCGCCGTTCACCTCGCCGGTAAGCAGTTCACCCGGCTTGAGGAACACGTGCAGCTGCGAGAACAGCTTGATCTCGGTGGCCGACATGCGCCGCACCAGGTGCTTGGCCTCCAGCTGCGAGGGGTGATCCAGCCCGGCGGCGGCGAGCATCTCGGCCAGCGCCTTGAGCGTGTTGCGGTGGAAGCTGAACACCCGCTGCGCCTTGTCCGGCACCACCAGCGCCCGCTGGCGCAGGCCGTCCTGGGTGGCCACGCCGGTCGGGCACTTGTTGGTATGGCAGCTTTGCGACTGGATGCAGCCGATGGCGAACATGAAGCCGCGCGCCGAGTTGGCCCAGTCGGCACCGATGGCCAGCACGCTGGCGATATCGAACGCACTGACGATCTTGCCGCTGGCGCCCAGCTTGATCTTGTCGCGCAGGTTCAGCCCCACCAGGGTGTTGTGCACGAACAGCAGCCCTTCGCGCAGCGGCACGCCGATGTGGTCGGTGAACTCCACCGGCGCGGCGCCGGTGCCGCCTTCCTTGCCGTCGACCACGATGAAGTCGGGCAGGATGCCGGTCTCGAGCATGGCCTTGGCAATGCCCATGAACTCCCACGGGTGGCCCAGGCAGAACTTGAAGCCGACCGGCTTGCCGCCGGACAGCTCGCGCAGCTGGGCAATGAACTGCATCAGCTCGATGGGGGTGGAGAACGCGCTGTGGCGCGACGGCGAGATGCAGTCTTCGCCCATCATGATGCCGCGGGTGTCGGCGATTTCCTGGGTCACCTTGTGCTTGGGCAGGATGCCGCCGTGGCCGGGCTTGGCGCCCTGGCTCATCTTGATTTCGATCATGCGCACCTGCGGGCTGCTGGCCTGCTGCGCGAAGCGCTCGGGGTCGAAGCGACCGTCCGAGGTGCGGCAGCCGAAGTAGCCGCTGCCCAGTTCCCAGGTCAGGTCGCCGCCATGTTCGCGGTGGTAGGGGCTGATGCTGCCCTCGCCGGTGTCATGCGCGAAGTTGCCGAGCTTGGCACCCTGGTTGAGGGCGCGAATGGCGTTGGCGCTGAGCGAGCCGAAGCTCATGGCCGAGATGTTGAACACCGAGGCCGAATAGGGCTGGGTGCACTGCGGGCCGCCGACGATCACCCGAAAGCTCTCGGGGTCGCTGAGCGGTGCCGGGCGCATGGAGTGGCCGATGAACTCGAAGCCCGACTGGTAGACGTCGATCAGGGTGCCGAACGGCTTGTCGGCGGTTTCGTTCTTGGCCCGCGAGTACACCAGCGAGCGCTGGGCGCGGGAGAAGGGCAGCGCATCGCTGTCGGATTCGAGCAGGTACTGGCGGATTTCCGGGCGGATGCCCTCCACCAGGTAGCGGATATTGCCCAGGATCGGGTAGTTGCGCCGCACCGCATGGCGGCTCTGCAGCAGGTCGAACAGGCCCAGCAGGCTGAGCAGGCCGGTGACCAGGGTGAAGGGCCACAGCCAGTCGTGGTGCAGGAACGGCAGGCTGGCGAGGGTGAACACGACACACGCGGCGAAGAAGGCATAACGGCTGAGGAGGGAGAGGCTCATGCGGGTTCCTTTTGCAGGCAATCCAAGACCTTATATCGAATGGGGGATTGGATGCCAGTGAACCCATCAAGACAGCGTTGCGGCCTTCGCCGGCAATGCCGGCTCCTGCACACACTGCAAAGCTTCGGGATCAGTGATGGACATCGCGCACCACCCGCTCACGCAGCGCCGCATCCTCCTGCACCCAGTACTGCGCCTTGCCCGCCACCCGCGCCGCCACCGCCACGCCGTCGCGGTACACCACCCGGTTGCCGCTCACCGCTGCCACCTTGCTGCCGGGCAGCAAGGTGCCCACCAGGTTCAGCGGGTCGCTGGCACTCACCGCCACCAGGCTGCCATCCAGCGGGCGCCTGCGTACTTCGCGCAATACGCCGATGGCCTCGGGCAAGGCGAACTGTTCGCCGGCCAGCCCGCTGATGAAGCGACCGCCACGGATCTCGCCACGCGCCTCCAGGCGGTGCAACGTGCGCAGCAGGTCCCGCCAGCTCGGCAGCCAGTCGGCCTCGCGTTCGAGCAGCCGCCAGCACACCACGCCATAGCGGCGCAGCAGGGTCAGGGCCACCTGTTCCAGGGCGTCCTCGGCCGGCGTGCCGGCGCGGCGCAGCAATGCCCAGCGCCCGGCGTCCTCCATGCCGCCACTGAATGCCCCGCGACCGCGCCGATGGCTGCGTGCCTGGCGCTTGCTGGTCGGGGTGATCAGTGCACGCAGGCCGGCAAAGCTGTCGGCACTGATCTGCCCGGCCGCCACCAGTTCCTGCAGGGCTGTCTCCAGCTCGCTGGGCAACAGGCGTGCCTCGTCGCGCAGTTCATCGAAAAACAGTGCGCCGTGCTCGCTGAGCGCGGCCAGTACACGTTGCGCGCGGGGCGACGGTGCCGGGGCGTCGTCGGTGGCGGCCAGTGCTCGCCACAACCCCAGCCGCGCCCGTGGTAGCAGCACGACAGGGGTGCTGCGCAGGGTACTGGCCGCAGCCTTGCCCGAAGGGGCCAGGCGAGCCCACACGAACTTGCCGGCCCGGCAGGCATCGTCCAGCCACTGCCCGCTGTAGTCGCGCAGCCGGCTCGGCAGCAGGTCGCTTTCCCAGGCCGAGGCCGCTGCGGCGAAGCCTTCCAGTTGGGTCAGCGCCTCGCCCAGCGCCGCCGGGCCCTCCAGCCGGGTGCCGGGCGAAAGGTGCTGCCAGTCGAACAGAAAGCGCATGAAGTCCTGCAGGCTGACCGGCTCGATTTCGCGGCGCAGGCGCTTGAGCGTGTAGCGGTGGATGCGCGCCAGCAGGTGGCGTTCGCACCATTGTTCAGGGGTGTGGCCCGGGCTGAAGTGCCCGCGCATCACATAGCCCTCCGCTTCCAGGCGCAGCATGGCCTGCTCGACCTGTGAGGGGCTCAGGCACAGCGGCGCGCCGATCTCGCTGCTGGTCAGCGGGCCGAAGCCGCTCAGGCGCGCGCGCAGCAGTTCCACGGCAGCACTGTCGGCATCGATGGGCTGATCGAACCCGGGCAATGGGGTGGGCGCCGCTTGCGGGTACAGCGCCAGCAGCCACGGCAGGCGTTCGCGGGCCAGCCACAGGCCGCCACCCTGCGGCAACTTCAGGTGGCAGGCGCGTGCGCCGGCGGCCAGTTGCTGCAGCCATGCCAGCCAGCCCGGGTTGGCCTGCACCTCGGCATCGCACACGGCCGCCAGGCTCATCAGTGCCTCGTGCATTTCGTCGGTGCCGCCTGGCAACGGCCAGGCCTCGGCACGCACTGCGGCAATCGCCTGCGGATCCAGTGCGCCCAGGTCGTCGGCACTTTGCGGGTCGCTCCAGCGCCGGTTGAGCACGGCCTGGGTGCGCCGCTCTTCCAGCGGTGCGTCATCGAGAAAGGCGTATGGACGTGCATTCAGGATCGCCGCCGCCAGGGGCGAAGGCGCCGGCAGGTCGCGGCAGATCAGGCGGATGCGCTTGTCTTCGATGCGCCGCAGCAGATTCAGCCAGCCCTCGCAATCCATCGCCTCGTGCAGGCAGTCGTCGAGGGTCTGCTCCACCAGCGGGTGGTCGGGAATCTCGCGCTCGCCGACGATGTTTTCCAGGCACGCCAGCTGGTCGGGGAACACGGCAGCGGTGAGGTCTTCGCTTTTCATGCGCTGGATCTGCGGGGCGACCTTGCGCCCGCCGGCATAGCGCGGCAGTGCCAGCGACACCCCGGCGTTCCAGCGCCAGCGCACGCCGAACAGCGGAGCATCGAGCACGGCCTGGGTCAGCAGGTGCTCGGCACTGGCGCTGGAAATGTAGCGCCACACCTCTTCCAGGGCAAAACTGTGGCCGGCCGACAGCGACAGGATCAGCGCATCCTCGCTGGCTGCCGCCTGCAACTCGAAGTTGAAGGTGCGACAGAAGCGCTTGCGCAGTGCCAGCCCCCAGGCGCGGTTGATGCGGCTGCCGAAGGGCGAGTGGATGATCAGCTGGGTACCGCCGGACTCATCGAAAAAGCGCTCCATGATCAGCGTGTCCTGCGAGGGCAGGGCGCCGAGGGCCTGGCGGGTGCGGGCCAGGTAGTCGAGCAGTTGCTCGGCGCTGTCCGCGTTCAGCCCGAGCGTGGCGTGCAGCCAGGTCAGCAGCGGTTGCAGCTGGCCGCCACTGGCATCCAGGCGCTGGTCGATTTCGGCTTGCAGGCGTGCCACCGCGAAGGACAGCTCGTCGCTGCGCCCCGGCGCCTCGCCCAGCCAGAAGGGGATGGTCGGCGGTTGCCCGTGGGCATCCTCTACCCGTACCTTGCCGGCCTCCACGCGCAGGATGCGGTACGACGCGTTGCCCAGCTGGAAGATGTCGCCGGCGATGCTCTCCACCGCGAAGTCTTCGTTCACGCTGCCGATGTTCAAGGCCTGGGGTTCGAGCAGCACGCGGTAGTCGGCGTTGTCCGGTATCGCCCCGCCACTGGTCAGGGCAGCCAGCTGGCTGCCGCGCCTTCCACGCAACTGGGCACTGACCGCATCGCGGTGCAGGTACGCGCCGCGCACGCCCTGGCGCCCGCTGTAGCCTTCGGCGAGCATGCGCAGCAGGGCCTGGTAATGCACCTGGTCGAGATTGGCGTAGGGCATCGCGCGGGTGAGGCACGCAAACAGCGCCTGTTCGTCCCAGGGCTGGCAACTGACCTCGGCGACGATCTGCTGGGCCAGCACGTCCAGCGGTGCGTTGGGGATATGCAGCTCGTCCAGCTCGCCACGGCGCACGCAGTCGAGCAGGGCCACGCACTCGATCAGCTCGTCGCGGGTGGTGGCGAACACACGACCCTTGGGGGTGCCGTCCACCTGGTGGCCGGAGCGGCCAACCCTCTGCAGCAGCGCGGCAATCGAGCCAGGCGAGCCGATCTGGCACACCAGGTCGACCTCGCCGATGTCGATGCCCAGCTCCAGCGAGGCGGTGGCCACCAGCACCTGCAGCTCGCCGCGCTTGAGACGCTGCTCGGCGTCGAGGCGAAATTCCTTGGCCAGGCTGCCATGGTGCGCGGCCACCGCCTCGCGCCCCAGGCGCTCGCTCAGGTGGCGCGCCAGGCGCTCGGCCAGGCGCCGGGTGTTGACGAACACCAGGGTGGTGCGATGCTCGCGGGCCAGTTGCGCGAGGCGATCGTAGACCAGCTCCCACACATCGTTGGCCATCACCGCGCCCAGTGGCGCGCGCGGTACCTCGATGGCCAGGTCGCGCTGGCGCGCATGGCCGATATCCACCAGGGCGCAGGGGCGCTGATGGCCCACCAGGTACTGCGCCACCCGCTCGATCGGACGCTGGGTGGCCGACAGGCCGATGCGCCGCAGCGGGCGCTGACACAGCGCCTGCAGGCGTTCCAGGCTCAACGCCAGGTGGCTGCCGCGCTTGTTGCCGGCCACGGCGTGGATCTCGTCGACGATTACCGTGTGCACCGAGGCCAGGCCCTGGCGCCCGGACGTCGAGCCGAGCAGCACGTACAGCGACTCGGGGGTGGTCACCAGGATATGCGGGGGCTGGCGACGCATGGCCGCGCGTTCCTTCTGCGGGGTATCGCCGCTGCGCACTGCGGTGCGCAGGGTCGGCGTGGGCAGCCCTAGGGCGGCCAGTTCGGCGCTGATACCGGCCAGGGGGGCCTGCAGGTTGAGCTGGATGTCGTTGGACAGCGCCTTGAGCGGCGAGACGTACACCACCAGCGTCTGTTCGGGCAGCTCGCCGCCGGCGTGCAGGGCCTGGGTGAAGAGTTCGTCGAGGACCGCGAGGAACGCGGTGAGGGTCTTGCCGGAGCCGGTGGGGGCCGCCACCAGCAGCGATTGCCCGCTGCGGATCAGCGGCCACGCCTGGGCCTGGGCGGCGGTCACCGTGGCGAAACGGTGCTGGAACCAGGCACGGACGGCGGGGTGGAAGGCGTCGAGTACCGGGTGATTGCGGGCGGGCAGGTTCATCAGCTGTTTATGCGGCCGTTGCGCCCTGGTTGCAAGGGGCTTTCGTCAGGCTGCTGCGGCCGCTTCGCCGGCAAGGCCGGCTCCTACAGGGAATGCGCCGAACCTGTGGGAGCCGGCCTTGCCGGCGAAGCGCTCAGCAAGATTGAAAGCCCTGCGCCAGCATGTGATCCTAGCGCGCCTTCCCCGCCACGAGCCGCCTACCATGAGCAAAACCATCCGTATCGCCGCTGCCCTGTTGCTCGATGCTCAGGGCCGTACCCTGTTGGTACGCAAGCGCGGCACCCTGGCCTTCATGCAGCCTGGCGGCAAGATCGAACCCCACGAGCAACCCGTCGATGCCCTGGCCCGCGAGCTGTTCGAAGAGCTGGGCCTGCGCATCGACCCGCAGCAGGCGCAGTACCTGGGCCAGTTCAGCGCACCGGCGGCCAACGAGCCGGGTTTCGAAGTGCAGGCCGAGCTGTTTCAGTTGCACACCGACCTGACGCTTGAACCCGCAGCGGAAATCGAGGAAGCCTGCTGGGTCGACGCCCACCAGGTGGATCACCTCGAACTGGCGCCGCTGACCCGCGACCTGATCCTGCCGCTGCACCTGCAACGAGCCGCGCAATGATCCCGCTGCACGAATGGCTGCTGTTCAGTGGCGCCGCGCTGCTGATGGTACTGACCCCCGGGCCGAACATGATCTACCTGATCTCGCGCTCGATCTGCCAGGGCCGCATGGCCGGCGTGACGTCGCTGATCGGTGTGGTGGGCGGGTTTCTGGTGCACATGACGGCCGCAGCTGTGGGCCTCACCGCGTTGTTCATGGCCGTGCCGCTGGGTTACGACCTGCTGCGCTGGGCCGGTGCCGGCTACTTGCTGTGGATGGCCTGGCAGGCGGTCAAGCCGGGTGCGCGCTCGCCGTTCGAGCCCCGTGAGCTGGCCCCGGATTCACCGGCGCGACTGGTGACGATGGGGTTTCTGACCAGCGTGCTGAACCCCAAGGTGGCGGTGTTCTACCTGTCGGTGCTGCCGCAGTTCATTTCGCCCGAGCACGGCTCGGTGCTGGCGCAGAGCCTGACCCTGGGCCTGACCCAGATCGGCGTGAGCTTCACCGTGAACCTGCTGATCGCACTGTTCGCCGCCGGCCTGTCGGCCTGGTTCGCGCGCTACCCGCTGTGGCTGATGTTGCAGCGCTACGTGATGGGCTTTGTGCTGGCGGCCCTTGCGCTGCGCCTGGTGCAGGAACAACGCAAACTGGCTTGATGCTTGCCGCTTGAACCTTCAGCGCACCGCACTGACCCCATCCAGGGTCGAGAACGAGGTGTCCTTGGCGGTCAGCAGAAAGTCGCGCATATACGGTGCATCGAGCATGTCGCTGCGCACTGCGGCGTACAGCGTGGCGAACAGGCCCTTTTCACCCAGGCGCTTGCCCTTCACGTAGCCGCGCGAGCTGTACTCGTGCAGGGCCCAGTGCGGCATGCCGCATACCCCGCGTCCGCTGGCCACCAACTGCATCATCATCACCGTCAGCTCGGCGGTGCGCACCTGCCCGGGCTCGATGTCGGCCGGCTCCAGAAAGCGCGTGAAGATGTCCAGGCGGTCGCGTTCCACCGGGTAGGTGATCAGGGTTTCCGTGGCCAGGTCCTGCGGCACCACGTAGGGCCTGGAGGCCAGTACGTGCTGGTTGGCCACCGCCAGCATCGCCTCGTAGGTGAACAGCGGCACGTAGGTGATACCGGTCAGCTCCAGCGGGTCGGAGGTCACCACCAGGTCCAGGTCGCCGCGGGCCAGGGCCGGCAGCGGGGCGAAGGCGAAGCCCGAGGCCAGGTCCAGCTCCACCTCTGGCCAGGCATCGCGGAACTGGTCGATGGTGGGCATCAGCCACTGGAAGCAGCTGTGGCACTCGATGGCCATGTGCAGGCGCCCGGCGGTGCCGCCGGCCAGGCGCGCAATGTCCCGTTCGGCGCCGCGCAGCAGCGGCAGGGTGGCATCGGCCAGTTGCAGCAGGCGCAGGCCGGCGCTGGTGAAGCGGATCGGCTTGGTCTTGCGGGTGAACAGCTGCATGCCCAGGCGTTCTTCGAGTTCCTTGAACTGGTGGGACAACGCCGACTGGGTCAGGTGCAGGCGCTCGGCGGCCTCCACCAGGCTGTCGGCTTCGCGCAGGGCGTGCAGGGTCTTGAGGTGGCGAATTTCCAGCACCAGGGTGCTCCATGAACAGAATTTGATGGATGAGACAATTCGTTGAGTTTGTCTCATGTTGACGATGCTGTCGACCGCCCGGCAGTTGTCATCAAACGGTCACCGATCTGTGGCAGCGCGCCGGCATGAACTTCATCAGACTCGCGCTTTACTGGCGAACTGCACTCTGGTGTTTCTTTCATGCGGGCAATCCTGTTTCTGGTGGCGCTGTGCAGCGCCTTTTCTTCGTTCGCGGCGCCTCGCTGCGACATCACTTCAGGTATCCGATACGCCGAGGCGGGGCCGGTCAGCCTGGCCTATCAGAGCATCGGGCGTGACAGCGACCCGGCCCTGCTGCTGGTCATGGGCCTGGGCGGCCAGTTGATCCACTGGCCCGACGAGGTGGTACTTGCGCTGTGCCAGCAGGGCTTCAGGGTGATCCGCTACGACAACCGCGACGTCGGCCTGTCGCGCTGGAACCAGCCCCCCGCCCAGGCCAATCTGACGGTCGAGGCGCTGCGCTACCGGCTCGGCCTGCCTGTGGCGGCGCCCTACAGCCTGAGCGACATGGCCGCTGATGGCCTGGCGCTGATGGATGCGCTGCACGCGCAGCGCTTTCATGTGCTGGGGGTGAGCATGGGTGGAATGATTGCCCAGCACCTGGCGGCGATGGCGCCCGAGCGGGTCGAGAGCCTGACCCTGATCATGTCCAGTTCGGGGGCGCAGGGGCTGCCGGCGCCTGCGCCGGCGCTGATTCGGCAGTTGGCCCGGCGCGGTGCGCCGAATCGCCAGGTGGCCCTGGAGCAGCAGGCCGACCTGCTGGCCGCGCTGGGCAGCCCGCAGGTGCAGGATGATCGCCAGGCCCTGTTGCAGCAGGCCGCCACCGCCTACGACCGGGCCTTCAACCCCGAAGGCGTGCAGCGCCAGGTCATGGCCATACTTGCCGAGCCCAGCCGTGTCGAGCTGCTCGACAACCTGCGAGTCCCGGCCCTGGTGGTGCACGGCACGGCCGACCCGCTGTTGCCGGTGATGCACGGCGTGCACCTGGCCGCGCACATCCAGGGCAGCCAGCTACGCCTGATACCGGGCCTGGCGCACCGCTTCCAGGAGCCGTTCAAGGCCCCGCTGCTGGCGGCGGTACTGCCTTACCTGAAGGCGCACCGCGAAGAGCTGGGCCATCTGGCCCAACGCTAGTGCAGGCGCACCCATACGCTGACCAGCACGGTGGCGGCGATCAGCCAGGCCACCGCCGCCAGCGCCAGTGACAGCTCCAGGCGCAGGCGGTCGACCAGCACGTACAGCGCGGCCAGGTACACGAAGTAGGGGATGATCGACCACATGCCGAACACGATGGTGGCCTTCAGGTCCTCCAGCGAGCGGCCCTTGCCGATGATGTAGTGGGCAATCAGGGCAAATGTGGGAAACAGCGGCACCAGCCCGGCCACGTAGTAATTGCGGGTCTTGGCCAGGGCCGCGATGATCAGCACCACCACGGCGCCCAGGCAGGCCTTGAGAATCATGTCCATCGAAACGCTCGCTCAGGCCAGGCCGTATTTTTTGACTTTGTCGAACAGTGTGGTCTTGGCCATGCCCAGCTCCTGGCTGGCCTGGCTGAGGTTGCCGCCGGTGCGCTGCAGGGCGTCGCTGAGCAGGTTGCGCTCGAAGGCCTCGACCGCCTCGGCAAAGCCCAGGCTCTGCGCCACATTGGCGCCGGCCTTCTTGAACGCCGGCAGGCCCAGGGCGTGGCGCTCGGCCACGTTGCGCAGCTCGCGCACGTTGCCCGGCCAGTCATGGGCCATCAGGCGCGACAGGGTCTGGCTGTCCAGCGGCGGTGCCTCGCGGTCGAAGCGCAGGGCCGACTGCTGCAGGAAGTGCTCGAACAGTTGCAGGATGTCTTCGCGGCGCTCGCGCAGCGGCGGCAGTTCCAGGGTCACCACGTTGAGGCGGTAGTACAGGTCGCTGCGAAACTGGCCGGTCTGGCCGAGGGCATCCAGGTCCGATTTGGTGGCGGCGATCACCCGGCAATCCACCGCAATGCTCTGGTTCGAACCCAGGCGTTCCAGGGTGCGCTCCTGCAACACGCGCAGCAGCTTGATCTGCAGGTTGAGCGGCATGCTCTCGACTTCGTCGAGAAACAGCGTGCCGCCGTTGGCGTGCTCGATCTTGCCGATGCGGCGCTTGCCGGCACCCGTGAAGGCGTTGGCCTCGTGGCCGAAGATCTCGGTCTCGAACAGGTTCTCCGGCAGGCCGCCGCAGTTCAACGCCACGAAGGGCTGGCTCTGGCGCCGGCTGAAGTCGTGCAGGCAGCGCGCGACCAGCTCCTTGCCGGTGCCGGTCTCGCCCTCGATCAGCACGTTGGCCGAGGTATCGGCGACGTTGGCGATCAGCTCGCGCAGGTTCTGCATGGCCGGCGAGCGGCCGATGATGCGCCCCTCCAGGGTGCTGCGCTCGGCCAGCTGGCGGCGCAGCGAGAACACTTCGCGGGCCAGGCCGCGCTGTTCCAGCGCCCGGCGCACCACATCCACCAGGCGCTCCGGCGAGAAGGGCTTTTCCATGAAGTCGTAGGCGCCGTTGCGCATGGCGCCCACGGCCATGTCGATGTCGCCGTGGCCGGTGATCAGCACCACCGGCAGGCTCTTGTCGCGGGCCTTGAGGCGGCTGAGCAGTTCCAGGCCATCGATGCCCGGCAGGCGGATATCGCTGACCACGATGCCGGCGAAATCATCGCCGATGCGCTCCAGTGCCTGTTCGGCACTGCCGACGCCTTCGCAGGCGATATCTTCCAGGGCCAGCGCCTGCTGGCACCCGAGCAACACATGCGGATCGTCTTCGACGATCAGGACGGTAAGGGGCGATGGGGTCATAGGGACTCGGCAGGTTCAGTGGGGGCATCGACCAGCGGCAGGCTGAGCACGAACGCGGTACCGCCGCTGGCGGGGTGTTCGACGTTCAGGGTACCGCCGGCTGCAGCGGCGAGGCTGGCCGACAGGGTCAGGCCCAGGCCCAGGCCGTGCTCGCCCGGTTTGGTGGTGAAAAACGGTTCGAACAGGTGCTTGCGCGCTTCATCGTCGATGCCATGGCCGTTGTCGCGCACGCGCAGGCGGTACTTGTCGCCCACCAGCTCGCCTTCGAGCCAGAGTTGCGGCAGCGGCACCGCGGCCATGGCATCCAGGGCGTTGCCGATCAGGTTGACCAGGATCTGCTCCAGGCGGGTCTGGTCGATGGTCAGTTGCTGGTCGGCGTACTCGAGGTGCAGTTTCAGGTGGCAGCCCTCGATTCGCGCATTGAGCAGTTGCAGGGCGGCGGTCACGGCCTTTTCCAGCGAGGCCTGGCCACGGTCGTCGCCGCGCCGGGCGAACGAGCGCAGGCTGGCGGTGATACGGCCCATGCGGTCGATCAGTTCGTTCATGGTCAGCAGGTTGGCGCTGGCGGTTTCCAGCGCACCGCGCTGCAGAAAGCGCACGGTGTTGCCCGACAGGGTGCGCAGCGCCGCCAGCGGCTGGTTCAGCTCATGGGCGATGCTGGTCGACATCTGCCCGATGGCCGCCAGCTTGCCGGCCTGCACCAGTTCGTCCTGGGCATGGCGCAGGGTCTGCTCGGCGTGCCGGCGTTCGCGGATCTGGCCCTTGAGGCGTTCGTTGCTGGCACGCAGGTCGGCGGTGCGCTCGGCAATCTTGCGTTCGAGCTGGTTGTTGGCTTCTTCCAGCGCCTCGCGGGCGGCCAGGCGGGTGGCGATCACCTTGCGCCGCTCGTTCCAGGCTATCAGCAGGATCGCCAGCAGGGCGAAGGCCACGGCCACCAGCACGCCCTGGATCATCGATTCGTGGCGCAGGTCCTGCAGCGGGGTCAGCAGGGTGAAGTGCCAGGGCGTGTCGCTCAGGCGCCGGGTCTGGGCCAGGTAGGTGACCTTGCGGTTGCTGTCGCCCAGTTCGGCATTGGCCGGAAAGGTCAGCTTCTCGACCCCGTCGGCGAGCTTCTCGCGCGCCAGCGGCTGCAGTTCGTTGAGCGGGAACCAGTAGTACTGCAGGCTGCGCGCCAGGCGCTCCTTGATTTCCGGGGTCAGCGGGCGCACCGACTTCAGGCGCCGCGCCGGGTCGCTGGAGAGGATGATGATGCCGTTCTCGTCGCTGACGAAGGCTTCCAGGCGGGCTCGCTGCCAGCGCTCTTCGAGCGCTTCCAGGCGCACCTTGATCACCGCCACGCCGATGATCTTGCCGTGTTCTTCCAGGCCATGGGCCAGGTAGTAGCCAGGTTCGCCGGTGGTGCTGCCGATGCCGTAGAAGCGCCCGGGTTGGCCGCGCACGGCATTCTGGAAATAGGCACGGAACGAGAGGTCTTCGCCCAGGTAACTGTCGACGTCGCGCCAGTTGCTGGTGGCCTGCACCCGGCCGGTGGTGTCGAGCACATAGATGGCGCGGCTGCGGCTGCGCCGGTTGAGCCCTTCGAGGTATTCGTTGACCGCCTGGCGCTGGTCGCCATCGGTGGAGTTCAGCAGGCTGGAGACGCTGTCTTCGAGTTCCAGCAGGCTGGGCAGGTAGGTGTACTTGCTGATCTCGCTCTCGACCGCGCGGGCATGCAGTTCAAGCTGACGCTCGCCGGTCTCGCTGAGGGTGCGGATGCCGTTGTGCTCGCTGATCAGGTAGCCGACCACACCCAGGCCGATCATCAGCAGCAGGACCAGTGGGGGCAGGAACAGGTGGCGGATCAGGCGAGGTTTCACGGCAAGGTCAGGCTTGGCTGGGCGAAAGAGCGTGGGATCGCATTTCATCACAGTGGCCTTGTCACGACCAGCGCCCTCTGCCCGGCGTGGGCCGGGCAGGGGCACCGGGCGGCATCAGTGCTGCAGGATCTTGCTGAGGAAGTGCTGGGTACGCTCGTCGCGCACGCTCTGGTCACCGAAGAACTCTTCCTTGGTGCAGTCTTCGATGATGTTGCCCTTGTCCATGAAGATCACCCGGTTGGCCACTTTGCGCGCAAAGCCCATTTCGTGGGTCACGCACATCATGGTCATGCCTTCGTGGGCCAGTTGCACCATCACGTCGAGTACCTCGCTGACCATTTCCGGGTCCAGGGCCGAGGTGGGTTCGTCGAACAGCATCACGATCGGATCCATGGCCAGGGCGCGGGCGATGGCCACGCGCTGCTGCTGGCCGCCGGAGAGCTGGCCGGGGTGCTTGTGCGCATGGGCCGACAGGCCGACGCGCTCAAGCAGTTGCAGGCCCTTCTTGGTGGCTTCTTCCTTGCTGCGGCCCAGCACCTTGATCTGCGCGATGGTCAGGTTCTCGGTGATGGTCAGGTGCGGGAACAGTTCGAAGTGCTGGAACACCATGCCGACCCGCGAGCGCAGCTTGGGTAGGTTGGTCTTGGGGTCGGCGATCGAGGTGCCGTCGACCACGATGTCGCCCTTCTGGAACGGTTCCAGCGCGTTGACGCACTTGATCAGGGTGGACTTGCCCGAGCCAGACGGCCCGCACACCACCACCACTTCGCCTTTCTTGACCTCGGTGCTGCAGTCGGTCAGAACCTGGAAATCGCCGTACCACTTGTTGACGTTCTTGATGGAAATCATACGGTTATCCTTTTCTGCAGACGCTTGACCAGGAAGGAAGCGGAGAAGCTGATGACAAAGTACACGGCGCCGGCAAACAGCAGGAACTCGTTGGAGCGCCCGATGATGTCGCCACTGGCCCGTGCCGAGTTGAGGAAGTCCACCAGGCCCACGGTGTAGACCAGCGAGGTGTCCTGGAACAGGATGATGCTCTGCTGCAGCAGCAGCGGGGTCATCTTGCGAAATGCCTGGGGCAGGATGATCAGGCGCATGGTCTGCGCGTAGTTCATGCCCAGTGCCTGGGCAGCCGCCATCTGGCCCTTGGAGATCGACTGCACGCCGGCCCGCACGATTTCGCAGAAGTACGCCGCCTCGAACATCATGAATGCCACGACGCAGGAGGTGAACGCACCCACCGGGGTGTCTTCGCCGGTGATCCAGCGCAGCACGAACGGTACCGCCAGGTAGAACCAGGTGATCACCAGCAGCAGCGGGATGGAGCGAAAGTAGTTCACGTAGGCGCCGGCCAGGCGCGACAGCAGCTTGCTCGACGACAACCGCATCAGTGCCAGCACGGTACCCAGCGCGATGCCGCCAATGATGCCCATGAGCATCAGTTGCAGGGTCATCTTCATGCCGTTCCACAGGCCCGGCAGGGCTGGCACGATTCCACTGAAATCCATGTCCATTATTTACCCCCCACGGAGATCAGGCCCGGCACCGCGACTTTCTTCTCGACCAGGCGCATCAGCAGCATCAGCCCCATGTTCAGGGTGAAGTAGATCAGCGTGGCCAGGGTGAAGGCCTCGAACAGGTTGGCCGAGAACTCGGCGGTCTGCTTGGTCTGTGCCAGCAGCTCCATCAGGCCGATCAGCGACGCCACCGAGGAGTTCTTGAACACGTTCAGGAATTCGGAGGTAAGCGGCGGAATGATGATCCGGTAGGCTTGGGGCAGCAGCACGTTGTTGTAGATCTGCGGCAGGCTGAAGCCCATGGCGCGGGCAGCGGCTTCCTGGCCACGGGGCAGTGCCTGGATGCCGGTGCGCACCTGCTCGCACACCCGTGCAGCGGTGAACAGCCCCAGGCAGATGACCACGCTGATCAGCGCCGAGGTGGTCGGGTTGAGGTCCTGCTTGTACCACTCCTGCAGGCCTTCGGGCAGCAGGTCGGGTACCAGGAAGTACCAGATGAACAGCTGCACCAGCAGCGGCACATTGCGAAACAGTTCCACGTAGCACGTGGCGATACCCGACACCAGACGGTTCGGTACGGTACGCATGACGCCGAGCACCGAGCCCAGCAGCAGCGCAATGATCCAGGCGGCAACGGCGATCAGGATGGTCCAGCCCAGGCCGGTGATATACCAGTCCAGGTAGGTCTCGCTGCCAACGCCGGTGGACTTGAAAAAAACGCCCCAGTCCCAGTTGTAATTCATCGGGGTCTCCCCTCAGATCGGTTGTTTCACGGGCACCTTCGAGCATCCGGGGGCGCTGGGCGCCCTCGGATGAAAGGTTAGACACTAACTAGCTGGGGGTCAGGACTTCTTTTCGTCTGCAGCTTTGTCGGTAGGATTGGCGATCAGCGCCTTGAGCTCGTCGCTCATGGGGAACATCAGGTTCAGGCCTTTAGGCGGGATTGGCTGGTTGAACCACTTGTCGTAGATCTTGTTGATCTCACCCGACTTGTACAGGGCGACGATGGCGTCATCGACCGCTTTCTTGAACGGGGCGTCGCCCTTGCGCACCATGCAGCCGTAGATTTCATAGGACTGCGGGGTACCGGTCACGGCCCAGTCGGTCGGCTTCTTGGCCTTGGCCATTTCGCCGGCGAGCAGGGCGTCGTCCATCATGAAGGCCACGGCGCGGCCGGACTCGAGCATCTGGAACGACTCGCCGTGGTCCTTGGCGGAGATGACGTTCATCTTCATCTGCTTGTCGGCGTTCATCGACTTGAGGATGCGCTCGGATGTGGTACCGGCGGTGGTCACCACGTTCTTGCCGGCCAGGTCCGGGAAGTCCTTGTAGGAGGAATCCTTTTTGGACAGCAGGCGGGTACCGATCTCGAAGATGCCGACCGAGAAGTCGACCTGTTGCTGGCGCTCGAGGTTGTTGGTGGTGGAACCGCACTCGACGTCAACGGTGCCGTTCTGCACCAGCGGGATGCGGGTCTGCGAGGTGACCAGGTTGTATTTGACCTTCAGGTCCGGCTTGTTCAGGTCCTTTTTCAGGGCCTCGACGATAGCCAGCTGGATGTCGTGGGAGTAACCGACGGGTTTGCCCGAAGCGTCGGCGATGTAGGAGAACGGGATGGAAGCGTCGCGGTGCCCCAGGGTAATGGTGCCCGAGTCGTTGATTTTCTTCAGGGTGCCGGTCAGTTCGGCGGCAAGGGCCGGCGTGCTGATCAAAGCGGTCGCCATGGCGGCGCCCAACAGATGGGGAACGATACGCATCAAATTTTCCTCGACGTTGTTTTTCTTATTGAGCCGTTGGCGGGCTCTTTCGTTCAGCGAACACAGCAATGAAGCGGTTGCGCATTCGGGTACTGAGTGTAGAGCATGACTCATGCCAAACTCTGATTTTGATCATAACCCCATGCAAATAGCGGCGGCGGGCATTTTTTGCCGGGGTATGGCGGGGGAGGGATGTCCGGGTTTCCGATTAAGGGCCAATGGCTCGTTCGGGAAACCGAACAGATAGTGCTTTGTTGGCCTCATCGCGGGTCAAACCCGCTCCCACTGGTTTGGTGACCTTGTGGGAGCGGGCTTGACCCGCGATGCGATTTGGCGGTGTCAGGCCGCCTGAATACGCCCGCGGCTCAGTTCTACCCGTTGCAGGTAAACCCGCAGAGCCTGTTGTTCGGCCGGGCTGGTGAAAAGCCCCAGCTTGGTGCGCCGCAGCAGGATATCGTCGGCGCTGACCGCCCATTCCTCGCTGCACAGGTAATCCACCTCGCGGGTGAACAACCCGCCACCAATCGCATCGCCCAGGTCGTCCGGGCCCTGGACGCCCTCGAGCAGGCGCCATACGCGGCTGCCGTAGGTCAGCGCCCAGCGCTTGGCGATATCCGCTGGTAGCCAGCCGAAGCGCGCGAGAATCTCGTCGCACAGCGCCTGCGGCGTGGTCATCTGTTCACCGCCCGGCAGGCTGGAGGTGGCGGTCCAGCTACCGGTCATCTGGGTGAAGTACGGCGCCAGCTCGGCCATGGCCGATTCGGCCAGCTTGCGGTAGGTGGTCAGCTTGCCGCCGAACACCGACAGCAGCGGCGCCTCGCCGGCAGACGCCGACAGGGCCAGGGTGTAGTCGCGGGTGACCGCCGAGGGGTTGTCCGACTCGTCGTTGCACAACGGGCGCACACCGGAATAGGTGCTGAGGATGTCGGCGCGGCCCAGCTGGTGGTTGAAGTGCGCGTTCACAACCTTGAGCAGGTAGTCGGTCTCGGCCTCGGTGATGCTCACCTGGGCCGGGTCGCCGCTGTACTCGCGGTCGGTGGTGCCGATCAGGGTGAAGCGCTCCAGGTACGGGATGGCGAACACGATGCGCTGGTCTTCGTTCTGCAGGATGTAGGCATGCTCGCCCTCGTACAGCCGGGGCACGATCAGGTGGCTGCCCTGAATCAGGCGAATGCCGTAGGGCGCCTCCAGCTTGAGGTCGTCCTTGATGAACCTGGCCACCCACGGGCCGGCCGCGTTCACCAGGGCGCGGGCCTGGATGGTCTGCTGGCTGCCGTCGGGGCGTTCGAGCTGCACGTTCCACAGCTTGCCCACGCGCCGTGCGCTGACGCAGCGGGTACGGGTGAGGATGTGCGCACCCAGCTCACGCGCGGCCATGGCGTTGAGCACCACCAGACGGGCGTCGTCCACTGCGCAGTCGGCGTATTCGAAACCGCGGGTGATGGCCGGCTTGAGCGGGTTGCCCGGGCCGAAGCGCAGGCTGCGCGAGGCGCCCAGCTGCTTGCGCTTGCCCAGATGGTCATACAGGAACAGGCCGGCGCGGATCATCCAGGCTGGACGCAGGTGCGGCTGGTGCGGCAGCACGAAGCGCATCGGCTTGACGATATGCGGCGCCTTGGCCAGCAGCACTTCGCGTTCTGCCAGCGCTTCGCGCACCAGGCGGAACTCGTAGTGCTCCAGATAGCGCAGGCCACCGTGGATCAGCTTGCTGCTGGCCGAGGACGTATGGCTGGCCAGGTCGTCCTTCTCGCAGAGCAGTACCGACAGGCCGCGCCCGGCCGCATCGGTGGCGATACCGACGCCGTTGATGCCGCCACCGATCACGGCAACGTCGTAGATTTCGGCAAGAGCGGGCGATGGCGAGCTGGACTGGGACACGAGGCGGCCTCTGGTTTCTATCGAATATGAACATTAATGTTCGTTTGCGAAAATGGTAGCGCAACAAAATGGCGCCCGCCAGTCGCTTTCAATAGAAAATACTGATCGGATGACAAATAAATGAAAAATTATGAACATTCGAGCGGCCCCCGTTGCGAGGGCCGCGATGGCGCTACACCACGTCCAGGCGGATCTTGTGCTGGTTGAGCAACTGGGCGAGGGCGGCGACGGGGGGCTGGTCGGTCACCAGGCAGTCGATCAGGCTGATCGAGCCCAGGCGCACCATGGCGTTGCGCCCGAACTTGCTGGAGTCGGCGGCGAGGATCACCTGGCGCGCATTGGCGATGATGGCCTGGGACACGCGCACTTCCTGGTAATCGAAGTCGAGCAGGCTGCCGTCCTCATCGATGCCGCTGATGCCGACCAGGGCGAAGTCGACCTTGAACTGGTTGATGAAGTCGACGCTGGCCTGGCCGACCACACCGCCATCGCGGCGCACGTTGCCGCCGGCCAGCAGTACTTCGAAATCGTCCTTGGCGCTGAGGATGGAGGCCACATGCAGGTTGTTGGTGATGATCTTCAGGTGGTTGTGGTTGAGCAGGGCGCGGGCGATGGACTCGGTGGTGGTGCCGATGTTGATGAACAGCGAGGCGTGATCGGGGATCTGCGCGGCGATGGCTTCGGCGATACGCTGCTTTTCGTCGCGCATCTGGTCGGCACGCATGGCGTAGGCGGTGTTCTCGATGCTCGAGTCATAGGCCGCGCCACCGTGATAGCGGCGCAGCAGGTTCACTTCGGCCAGCTGGTTGATGTCACGGCGGATGGTTTGCGGGGTTACAACGAACAGCTGCGCCATTTCCTCGATACTGACATAGCCGCGTTCGCGGACCAGCTCGAGAATTTGTTGTTGGCGAGGGGGCAGATTCATGGGCGGTCCTTTTGGGCTGCCGGGCAAATCTGCATGATGCCGCAGGATGGGGGCGGGGGCCAGCGCGGGGCTGGCTGAAACGATCCTGTGGGCGCCTCGCCAGCAAGGCTGGCGCCTACAGTGTAGGAGTCAGCCTTGCTGGCGAAGAAGCCTGCGCAGGTTTTACTCCTCGTGCGGTTCCCAGTCGCGGGTACGGTCCACCGCCTTCAGCCAGCCGGCGTACAGCTTCTCTTTCTGCGCCTCCTCCAACTGCGGGGTGAACTCGCGCTCGATGATGGCCTTGCCGCGCAGCTCGTCCAGCCCGCTCCAGAAGCCACATGCCAGGCCGGCCAGGTAGGCAGCGCCGAGCGCAGTGGTTTCGCGCATCTGCGGGCGTTCCACGCAGGTGCCGAGAATGTCGGCCTGGAACTGCATCAGGAAGTTGTTGGCCACCGCGCCACCGTCCACCCGCAGTGCGCTCAGGCGCTCGCCGCAATCCTGCTGCATGGCGTCGAGCACGTCGCGGGTCTGATAGGCGATCGACTCCAGCGCGGCGCGGATGATGTGGTCGACCTTGACCCCGCGGGTCAGGCCGAACAGGGCGCCACGCGCGTACGGGTCCCAGTACGGCGCACCCAGGCCGGTGAATGCCGGCACCAGGTACACGCCGTTGCTGTCCTTGACCTTGCTGGCGAAGTACTCGGTGTCGTGGGCGTCGTTGACGATCTTCAGCTCGTCACGCAGCCACTGCACGGTTGAACCGCCGTTGAACACCGCGCCTTCCAGGGCATAGGCCACTTCGCCGCGGGGGCCGCAGGCAATGGTGGTCAGCAGGCCATGGGACGACTGCACGGCCTTGTCGCCGGTGTTCATCAGCAGGAAGCAGCCGGTGCCATAGGTGTTCTTGGCCTGGCCCGGCTCCACGCACATCTGGCCGAACAGCGCAGCCTGCTGGTCGCCGGCGATGCCGGCAATGGCGATGCCGCTCTTGGTGTGGCCGTACACCTCTGACGACGAGCGTACCTGGGGCAGCATCTGCTTCGGGATGCCCAGCACCTGCAGCATCTTCTCGTCCCATTCCAGGGTGTGGATGTTGAACATCAGGGTGCGCGAGGCGTTGGTGTAGTCGGTGACATGCACCTTGCCGCCGGAGAACTTCCAGATCAGCCACGTATCCACGGTGCCGAACAGCAGCTCGCCGCGTTCGGCGCGCTCACGCACGCCGTCGACGTTGTCCAGGATCCACTTGAGCTTGGTGCCCGAGAAGTACGGGTCGGTGACCAGGCCGGTGGTTTCGCGAATGTAGTCCGCGTGGCCGTCACGCTTGAGCTGCTCGCAGATCTCGGTGCTGCGTCGGCACTGCCAGACGATGGCGTTGTACACCGGGCGACCGGTTTCGCGGTCCCACACCACGGTGGTCTCGCGCTGGTTGGTGATGCCGATGGCCGCCACCTGGTCGTGGCTCAGGCCCGCCTGGGCCAGTGCTTCGACCATGGTCGCGCTCTGGGTGGCGAAGATCTCCATCGGGTCGTGCTCGACCCAGCCGGCCTGGGGGTAATGCTGGGCGAACTCGCGCTGCGAGGTGCCGACCACGTTGGCGTCACGGTCGAAGATGATCGCGCGTGAACTGGTCGTGCCCTGGTCCAGGGCAATGATGTAGTGCTTGTTCGGGGTGTCGGTCATGGTGTGGGCCTTGCACTCGAAAAGGTGGAAGTCGGGGCAGGGCGAGCCTGGCTCGCCGGTTCGGCATCAGGAGGCCTGGGTCTTGCCCCGAGCGTTGTCGTCGGTCTGGGCGTTCGCGCCGTCTGCCGTGGGCAGGTTGCGCGCGATCACGCCGCGATACAGGGCGGCACCCACGCTTGCACCTATGATCGGCGCAATGATGGGAACCAGGAAATAGGGAATGTCACGTGCGCCAGTAAAGGCCACGTTGCCCCAGCCGGCCAGGAAGGTCATGAGCTTGGGGCCGAAGTCGCGCGCCGGGTTCATCGCAAAGCCGGTCAGCGGGCCCATGGCACTGCCGATCACCGCGATCAGCAGGCCGATCAGCAGTGGTGCCAGTGCGCCGCGGGGCAGGCCGTTGCTGTCGTCGGCAAGGGCCATGATCACCGCCATCAGGATGGCCGTGATCACGGCCTCCACCAGAAATGCCTGGCCGGTGGACAGCAACGGGTGCGGATAGGTGGAGAACACCGAGGCCAGCTCCAGGCTGGCGGTGCTGCCGCGCACCATGGCGTGGGTCTGTTCGTAATCGAAGAACAGGTTGCTGTACAGGGTGTACACCAGCGCCGCGCCGCAGAAGGCACCGGCCACCTGGGCGACGATGTAGAACGGCAGCTTGCGCTTTTCGAAGCCGCTGAACAGGCTCAGGGCGATGCTCACGGCCGGGTTCAGGTGCGCACCCGACACCCCGGCGGTGAAGTAGATCGCCATGCTGACCCCCACGCCCCAGATGATGCTGATTTCCCACAGGCCGAAGCTGGCGCCCGCGACCTTGAGTGCCGCGACGCAGCCGGTACCGAAAAAGATGAGCAATGCGGTGCCGAGGAATTCGGCCATGCATTGGGCAGACAGCGTTGGTTGTCGTAGAGCAGTCGTCATTCGTGACCTCGGTTCTTGTTGTTGTGAGGCGCGTGTGCGCTCGACAAAAACCCGAGCAGAATCCCCATTCTGGTCGGGTTGACGGCAGAACTGCACGGTATTGGGGCAGTTCGATATTCAGAATCGAAAAAATATAGACAAGAAACGCTGATGTCAAAGGTCGAAAGTGAACTGCCATTCATATTCTGACTGCCGGTGGCTCAGGTGGTGTCGGTGGCAACCGGGCGGGTAATGGTTGGCTCCGGCGTTTTGCCCTAAAGTAGCCAGCGACTGGAGACCGATCACCCTGCCTGGAGCCCTGCATGACCCCCGCCCTGGATTTGCTCAAGAAAGCCCGCGCCGAACACCGCATCCACAGTTATGAACACGACCCCAAGGCGGCTTCCTACGGCCTGGAAGCCGCCGAGAAGCTCAACCTGGAGCCAGCGCGGGTGTTCAAGACGCTGCTGGCCAGCACCGAGAAGGGCGAGTTGCTGGTGGCGGTGGTGCCGGTGGTGGGCAGCCTGGACCTCAAGGCCCTGGCCCATGCGGCGGGTGCAAAGAAGTGCGAAATGGCCGACCCGATGGCCGCACAGCGTTCCACCGGGTATCTGGTGGGCGGGATCAGCCCGCTGGGGCAGAAGAAGCGCCTGCGCACCTTCATCGATGCTTCGGCGCAGCAGTTCGAAACCATTCATGTCAGCGCCGGGCGGCGCGGGCTGGAGGTGGAACTGGCGGCGGCGGTGCTGGCCGAGCACACCCGGGGCAGCTTTGCGGCGATCGGCCGCGAGTAGCATCTGTATCCTCCAAATCCGGCCATTCTGTATATGGAAGCGCGAGCGCCCGGGCAGGCATGCTCGCTGCCTTCCCATGCAGGAGCCAACCCATGCAGCTTGAATTTCACCAGGTCGATGCCTTCAGTTCCCAACCCTTCAGCGGCAACCCGGCGATGGTGTATCGCCTGGAGCAATGGCTGCCCGATGAACTGATGCAAAAAATTGCGGCCGAGCACAACCTGGCCGAAACCGCATTCGTCGTGCGCGAGGCGCAGCGCTGGCGCATCCGCTGGTTCACGCCCTCCACCGAAGTGCCGCTGTGCGGGCATGCGACCCTGGCCAGCGCGCATGTGCTGTTCGAGGTGTATGGGGAAGATGCCGAGTGCCTGGCGTTCGACAGCCGTTCGGGGCCGCTGACCGTGAGCCGCGAGGCGGGGCGCCTGGTGCTGGACTTCCCGCGCTACGACCCGCAGCCGCTGGCCGAGCTGCCGCCGGTGGCGCAGGCGCTGGGGTGCCCGGTGGTCGAGGTGTGGCAGACCAATGAACTGTTCGTGGTGCTCGAAAGCGAACAGGCGGTGCGGGATTGTCGCCCTGACATGGCGGCGCTGGTGCCGTTGCCGGGGCTGGGCGTGATTGTCACGGCGCCAGGGCGCGAGCATGATTTTGTGTCGCGCTATTTTGCGCCGGGGATCGGTATCCCTGAAGACCCGGTGACCGGCTCCACGCACTGCTCGCTGATCCCTTACTGGGCGCAGCGCCTGGGCAAGGATGAGCTGCACGCGGTGCAGTGTTCCGCGCGGGGTGGGGAGCTGTTCTGCCGCCTGGAAGGGGCGCGGGTGAAGATTGGCGGGTATGCGACGCGGGTGGCGAGCGGGACGTTGTTCCTCTAGCGGCCTTTTTCGCCAGCAAGGCTGGCTCCTACAGTAGGCCAGGCAATTTCCTGTAGGAGCCAGCCTTGCTGGCGAAGCCTTATCAGAGCGCCGCGCTGTAGCGTCGCACGCCGTTCTCCGCCACCGGCAGTTGTGCCGGCACCGTGCCGGCCACCGGGAACAGCACCAGGTGGTCCGCCGCCACTTCAATGCCCACCTCGCCACCGACCTGATGGTCGATATGGCTCGGGAAGATCGCTTCGAGCTGGCTGCCGGTACCCAGTTGCAGGCGGTACAGGGTGGACGCACCGAGGAAGCTCTTGCCGACGATGCTTGCCTTCAAGGCACTGTGGGGCGCATGCACGATGTCGTCCGGGCGCAGCAGCACATCCACCGCGCTGCCCTGGGGCAGGGTGTAGGCCCGATTGCCGCGCAGCTCGCCCAGTTCGGTCTGCACCGATTCGGGGCTGGTCAGCTGGCCACGGATGAAATAGCCCTGGCCGATAAAGCTGGCCACGAACGGTGTGAACGGTTCGTGGTAGAGGTTGTACGGGGTGTCCCACTGCTCCAGGCGGCCTTCCTTGAACACGCCCACATGGTCGCTGACGGCAAAGGCCTCTTCCTGGTCATGGGTGACCAGGATCGCGCTCGTGCCGCGACTCTTGAGGATGTCACGCACCTCATGACTGAGGCGTCGGCGCAGTTCCACGTCGAGGTTGGAGAACGGCTCGTCCAGCAGCAGCAGTTGCGGCTCGGGTGCCAGGGCACGGGCCAGGGCCACACGCTGTTGCTGGCCGCCGGACAGCTCGTGCGGGTAGCGCCCGCCAAGCTTGTCCAGCTTCACCAGCTCGAGCATTTCATCGACCACCTGGCGCTGGCGCGGGTGCTTGCCGATGCCGAACGCGATGTTCTCGGCCACGGTCAGGTGCGGGAACAGCGCGTAGTCCTGAAACACCATGCCGATGCGGCGCTTCTCCGGGGCCAGGGTGAAGCCGGCCTTGGAGATGACTTCGCCCGCCAGGCTGATCTCGCCCTCGTGCACCGGCTCGAAACCGGCGATGGCGCGCAGCGTGGTGGTCTTGCCGCACCCCGAGGAACCCAGCAGGCAACCGATGTCGCCGGCGTTGAGGTGCAGGTTGAGGTTCTGGACGATGCGCTGCTCGCCATAGCCGCAGGCGAGGTCGCGCAGGTTAAGCAGTAGAGGTTGACTCATGCGTGGTGATAGGCCGGTTCGACAAGATATTCGAGAAGCGCCTTCTGTGCATGCAAGCGGTTTTCGGCCTGGTCCCAGGCGACCGAACGGGGGTCGTCGAGCAGGTCCAGGCTGATTTCCTCGCCACGGTGGGCGGGCAGGCAGTGCATGAACAGGGCATCCGCAGCCGCCAGGTCGAGCAGTTCGCGGTTGACCTGGTAAGGCGCAAACAGCGCCAGGCGCCGTGCAGTTTCCTCCTCCTGGCCCATGGAAGTCCAGACATCGGTGCTCACCAGGTGTGCACCGCGCACGGCGTCCTTGGGGTCGCGCAGGATCTGCACGCGCTCGCCGGCCTGGGCCACGAACGCCGGGTTGGGCTCATAGCCCTCGGGGCAGGCGATGCGCAGCTGGAAGTCGAACTGGATGGCCGCTTCTATATAGCTGTTGCACATGTTGTTGCCATCGCCCACCCAGGCCACGGTCTTGCCCTGGATCGAGCCGCGGTGTTCGAGGAAAGTCTGCATGTCGGCCAGCAGCTGGCACGGGTGCAGGTCGTCGGACAGGCCGTTGATCACCGGTACCCGCGAATTGGCGGCGAACTCGGTGAGCGTGCTGTGGGCAAATGTACGGATCATCACCGCGTCGAGCATGCGCGACATGACGATGGCGCAGTCACCGATCGGCTCGCCACGGCCCAGCTGGGTATCGCGTGGCGACAGGAAGATGGCCTGGCCACCGAGCTGGATCATGCCGGCTTCGAACGACAGCCGGGTACGCGTGGACGACTTTTCGAAAATCATGCCCAGCACGCGGTTTTTCAGGGGTTCGAAGAGTACGCCGCGGTTACGCAGGTCCTTCAGCTCGATCCCTCGGCGGATCACACTGACCAGTTCTTCGGCGGTGAAATCCATCAGGGAGAGAAAGTGCCTAGCGCTCATCATTGACTACCTTTTTGCAACAGACCGCAGATCATCAAAAGCCGGTTTTCGAAAACAACGGAAGTGACCTGCGGCGAAAGCCGCACGGGGCGACGAAATAGGGAAAGGCGCAATACTATAATTAAATGTCGCGTCTTACCAAGTGGGGGCTGCGAACTCGACGTTGCCGAATGTGTTGCAAGCCGTTGGGTGACGCTTTTTATTGGGCCGGACAGGCTTTGTACACTGCCCGCCGAGGCCTTTGCAACGCATGCGCGGTACAGGTGCCAGCGCGCCGCGACCATCGCCTTGCCTGATGCCGGGCGATTCACGCCACGAACGTCACTGGCGAGGGGGGCGGGGCAGGGCCATAGTCGAGGTCGCTAATCAGACCTACAACAAGAGGCGGCCATGAGCAAAAGCGTGCATCACCGTGCCTGTCATCTGTGCGAAGCCATCTGCGGCCTGACCCTGGAAGTGGCCCATGAGCCTGGGCAGGCGCCGCGCATCACGTCGATCAAGGGCGATGCGCTGGACACTTTCAGCCGTGGCCATATTTGTCCCAAGGCCGTTGCGTTGCAGGACATCCAGAACGATCCGGACCGCCTGCGTACTCCCATGCGCCGCATCGGCGAGCAATGGCAGGCCATCGGCTGGGACGAGGCGTTCGCGCTGGCCGCCCGGAAGCTCTGGGCCCTGCAGCAGCGCCATGGTCAGAACGCGGTGGCGGTGTACCAGGGCAACCCCAGCGTGCACAACTACGGCCTGATGACCCACAGCAACTATTTCCTGGGCCTGCTCAAGACGCGCAACCGCTTTTCCGCGACCTCGGTCGACCAGTTGCCGCAGCACCTGACCAGCTACCTGATGTACGGCCATGGCCTGCTGTTGCCGATTGCGGACATCGACCATACCGACTTCATGCTGATTCTGGGCGGCAACCCCTTGGCTTCCAACGGCAGCATCATGACTGTGCCCGATGTCGAAAAGCGCCTCAAGGCCCTGCAGGCACGGGGCGGCAAGCTGGTGGTGGTCGACCCGCGGCGCAGCGAGACCGCGGCCATGGCCGACCGACACCTGTTCGTGCGCCCAGGCACTGATGCGGCGCTGCTGTGCGGGCTGCTCAACACCCTGTTCGAGGAAGGCCTGAGCCGTACCACGCACCTGCCGGTGGCCGGGCTGGACGCGGTGCGCGAGGCAATCGCGCCGTTCACAGCCGAAGCCATGGGCCCGCGCTGTGGCATCGAGGCCGAGCAGATCCGCCAGTTGGCCCGTGACTTCGCCGCCGCCGACAAGGCCGTGTGCTATGGGCGCATGGGCATCTCGACCCAGGCTTTCGGCACCCTGTGCCATTGGCTGGTGCAGATGATCAACCTGGTCAGTGGCAATCTGGATCGGGTCGGCGGCGCCTTGTGCACCCAGCCGGCAGTGGACCTGGTGGCCAGTACCAGCGGCGGGCATTTCAACGCCTGGCAGAGCCGTGTGTCGGGCCTGCCCGAGTACGCAGGCGAGCTGCCGGTGGCGGCACTGGCCGAAGAGATGCTGTGCGAGGGCGAAGGGCAGGTGCGTGCACTCGTCACCGTGGCCGGCAACCCGGTGCTCTCCACGCCCAATGGACGGCAGCTGGAGCGGGCGCTGCAAGGGCTGGAGTTCATGCTCAGCATCGACCTGTACATCAACGAGACCACGCGCCATGCCGACCTGATCCTGCCGTCCACCTCGGCGCTGGAGAACGATCACTATGACACCACCTTCAACCTGCTGGCGGTGCGCAACGTCAGCCGCTTCAACCGGGCGATCCTGCCCAAGCCCGAAGGCGCGCTGCACGACTGGGAGATCTTCGTCGGCCTGGCCAAGGCCTTCGCGGCACTGGCCGACAAGCCGCTCAAACCGACCCTGACACCCGCGCAGATGATCGACCTGGGCTTGCGCGGCGGGCCCCATGGCCAGGGCAGCGTGTTCGACCTGTCGCTGCACACCCTCGAGCGCTATCCCCACGGTATCGACCTGGGGCCGTTGCAGCCCAACCTCGGTGCGCGGCTGAAAACTGCCAGCCAGTGTGTCGAGGCCGCGCCCGCGGTGATCCTGACCGACCTTCAGCGCTTCGCCGCGCAAGCTTTGCCTCACGCCACGCAACTGGTGCTGATCGGGCGTCGGCATGTGCGCAGCAACAACTCCTGGATGCACAACTACCATCGCCTGGTGAAGGGCAAGCCGCGCCACCAGTTGCTGATGCATCCCGACGACCTGGCCGGCCGGCAGTTGCAGGACGGCCAGCGAGTGCGCGTCAGCTCGCGCGTGGGCAGCATCGAGGTGGAGGTGCTCGCCAGCACCGATATGATGCCCGGCGTGGTCAGCCTGCCACACGGCTTCGGCCATGGGCGGCCAGGCATGCGCCTGGGCATCGCTCAGGCGCAAGCAGGGGCCAGTGCCAACGATCTGACCGACGAGCGTCAGCGCGACGCGGTATCGGGCAATGCGGCGCTCAACGGGGTGGTGGTAGAGGTGGTTGCGGCCTGATATCGGCAAGGCCGAGCGTCACGCTCGGCTTTCCGATACAATGCGTCACCGTGCCGACAACCAGGTCGGAAAGTTCAGCCGCGAGGTGCTTCATGGATATTATCGAAACAATCAAAGAGCAGATTGCCAACAACACCATTCTGCTTTACATGAAAGGCTCGCCGAATGCCCCGCAGTGCGGCTTTTCGGCCAAGGCGGCGCAAGCCGTGATGGGTTGTGGCGAGAAGTTCGCTTACGTGGATATCCTGCAGAACCCGGAAATCCGCGCCAACCTGCCCAAGTACGCCAACTGGCCGACCTTCCCGCAACTGTGGGTGGGCGGTGAGCTGGTCGGCGGCAGCGATATCATGGCCGAGATGTTTGCCAACGGCGAGCTGCAGACCCTGATCAAGGACGCCGCTGCCAAGGCCGAGGCGGCCAAGGCCTGAATCCGGTTCTGCACTGAAGAGCCCCGCATCTGCGGGGCTTTTTTGTGCCTGCCTGGGCCCGGTGGCCGGCAAGGCCGGTTACCCCAGGCGAAAAAAAGCCCCGCACAGGCGGGGCTTTGGTTACAGCCGGTTGGGCGTGATTACTCGCCCATCTGCGACTGCAGGTAGTTTTCCAGGCTGACCTTGTCGATCAGGCTCAACTGGGTTTCCAGCCAGTCGATATGCTCTTCCTCGGCCTCGAGGATGTCTTCGAGCAGTTCGCGGCTGCCGAAGTCGCCCACGGTCTCGCAATGCGCAATCGCCGCCTTCAGGTCGATCAGGCCTTTCTGCTCCAGGCGCAGGTCGCACTCGAGCATTTCCTTGGTGTGTTCGCCAATCAGCAGCTTGCCCAGGTCCTGGACGTTGGGAATACCTTCGAGAAACAGGATGCGCTTGATCAGTTTGTCAGCGTGTTTCATCTCGTCGATGGATTCTTTGTATTCGTGCTTGCCGAGCTTTTCCAGACCCCAGTCTTCGTACATGCGCGCATGCAGGAAGTATTGGTTGATTGCGACCAGCTCGTTTCCGAGGATCTTGTTGAGATGCTGGATGACGCTAACGTCGCCTTTCATGATGGGGTCCTGCCCTGCGTAAGTGTGTCGATAAGCACGAGTCTGAGCCCGACAACTTCCAGTGTCAAACCTAAGTTATTGAATAATAAATGAAAATTAATCGGAATAAGAATGTTTGTGTTCCGCGTTTTAAGCCTAACTACTTGAATTGCAGGCATAAAAAAACCGGACACGAGGTCCGGTTCTTCAAATTCGCTGTTTTCAGGCTGCGGTAAATTCTACCGGATAAGGCAGGGCGGCCTGGCTGACCTGCAGTTTGGTCAGGGTTTCACGTACCACTTCCTTGGCCAGGCAGGCACATTTGCCGCACTGGGTGCCCACGTTGGTGGCGGCACGGACTTCCTTGTAGCTGCAGCATCCTTCGTAAATCGCATCGCGGATCTGTCCGTCGGTAACACCAACACAAAGACACACATACATAAGGGAGACCATCGCTGGTAAAGGCTTGATGTCGGGGAGCTTAATGCTAATGAGAATGCTTGTCAAAGTACCTTGTGCAGAGGCCCGTTCCAGAGCGACCGGCGGTCAGTCTGGCAGTGGGCTGGCATTCGCTCGGCGCACGGCGTCGGTCGGTGTATGATGGGCAGTTCTTGTGTCATGCCAGCGGACCTGCGGGTCGGCTGCGCAAACCATTCAATACCATCAGGAGATATCGAATGAGCGTGCTCGTAGGCAAAAACGCCCCGGACTTCACCGTACCTGCAGTACTGGGCAACGGCGAGATCGTCGACAGCTTCAACCTGGCTTCGGCTATCAAGGGCAAGTACGGCCTGGTGTTCTTCTACCCACTGGACTTCACCTTCGTCTGCCCGTCCGAGCTGATCGCCCTGGATCACCGCATGGACGACTTCAAGGCGCGCAACGTTGAAGTGATCGCCGTTTCGATCGACTCGCACTTCACCCACAACGCCTGGCGCAACACCCCGATCAACGCCGGCGGTATTGGCCCGGTCAAATACATCATGGCTGCCGACCTCAAGCACGAAATCGCCCAGGCCTACGACGTCGAGTCCGAAGGCGGCGTGGCCTTCCGTGGCGCGTTCCTGATCGACGACAAGGGTGTTGTCCGTTCGCAGATCGTCAACGACCTGCCGCTGGGCCGCAACATGGAAGAGCTGATCCGTCTGGTCGACGCGCTGCAATTCCACGAAGAGCACGGCGAAGTCTGCCCTGCCAACTGGAAAAAAGGCGACAAGGGCATGACCGCTTCGCCAGAAGGCGTTGCTGCCTACCTGAGCGAGAATGCTGGCAAGCTGTAAGCGCCACGCATGAAAAAACCGGCCCTGGTGGCCGGTTTTTTTATGCCTGTTCGCCAGCAAGGCTGGCTCCTGCGTCGCGTAGCGTCTGCAGGCGCCGGCCGGCGAAGCGGTCAGTCGCGAAAGTCCTGCCAGCCGCCCATTTCCTTCCAGCGATTGACGATGCCGCAGAACAGCTCGGCCGTCTTCTCGGTGTCGTAGCGCGCCGAGTGTGCTTCACGCCCGTCAAAGTCAATGTCGGCGCTCTGGCAGGCCCGCGCCAGCACGGTCTGACCATAGGCCAGGCCAGCCAGGGTGGCGGTGTCGAAGCTGGAGAATGGGTGGAAGGGGTTGCGCTTCATGTCGTGGCGCGCCACGGCCGCGTTGAGGAAGCCCAGGTCGAAACTGCTGTTGTGCCCCACCAGGATCGCGCGCTTGCAGCCATTGGCCTTGAGGGCCTTGCGCACGCCGCGGAAGATGTCGGTCAGCGCCGACTCTTCGCTGACCGCCATGCGCAGCGGGTGATCGAGCTTGATGCCGGTGAAGTCCAGGGCCGCCTGTTCGATATTGGCGCCCTCGAAGGGTTCGACGCGGAAGAAATAGGTGTGCTCCGGGAACAGGAAGCCCTTTTCGTCCATGCCGATGGTGACTGCGGCTATTTCCAGCAGTGCATCGGTGGCGCAGTTGAAACCACCGGTTTCAACATCCACCACCACCGGCAGGTAGCCGCGAAAGCGCTCTGCCATCGGATGGCGCGAACCGCCGCCTTGACCTTCCTGGTCGTCTTCGTAATCGTCGCTCACACAGTCTCCTCCAGCAGGCGCCAGCGCAGTTGCTCACCGGCGCGCAGCGGGATGACAGTCTGCTCGCCGAACGGCAGGCTGCCTGGGGCGGTCCAGCTTTCGCGGACCAGGGTAATGTGGTCGGTGTTCGCCGGCAGGCCGTAGAACGCCGGGCCATGCAGGCTGGCGAAACCTTCCAGCTTGTCCAGCGCGTTGCGCTGTTCGAACGCCTCGGCGTACAGCTCGATGGCGGCGAACGCGGTGTAGCAGCCGGCACAGCCGCAGGCGGCTTCCTTGGCATGCTGGGCGTGGGGCGCCGAATCGGTGCCGAGGAAGAACTTGCTGCTGCCGCTGGTGGCTGCGTCGAGCAGAGCCACCTGGTGGGTGTTGCGCTTGAGGATCGGCAGGCAGTAGAAGTGCGGGCGAATACCGCCCACCAGCATGTGGTTGCGGTTGTACAGCAGGTGCTGGGCGGTGATGGTCGCGCCGACGTTGGCCGGGGCCTCGTTGACGAACTGCACGGCTTCGGCAGTGGTGATGTGCTCGAACACCACTTTGAGCGTGGGGAAGCGTTCGACCACACGGCGCAGATGCTCGTCGATGAACAGCTTCTCGCGATCGAACACGTCGATCTCGGGGCGCGTCACTTCGCCGTGCACCAGAAGCGGCATGCCCACCTCGGCCATGGCTTCGAGCACCGGGAAAATCTTGTCGACGCTGGTCACGCCGGAGTCCGAGTTGGTGGTCGCGCCGGCCGGGTACATCTTGGCGGCATGCACGAATCCGCTGGCCTTGGCCGCGCGAATGTCCTCGGGCTGGGTGCGGTCGGTGAGGTACAGCACCATCAGCGGTTCGAAGCGGCTGCCGGCAGGGCGGGCGGCCAGGATGCGCTGGCGATAGGCGTCGGCTTCGGCAGTGTTGCGTACCGGCGGTACCAGGTTGGGCATGATGATGGCGCGGGCAAAGGTGCGCGCCACGTCGCCGACGGTATGGGGCAATACAGCGCCATCGCGAAGATGGATGTGCCAGTCGTCGGGACGCAGGAGGGTCAGGCGGTCGGACATTGGGGATTCCAGGCGGTTCGAACTCCCGGTGAATGCTACCGGAAAAGCCCGATCCGAGCACTCGCTATCAAGTTTTGCGCAGGGCGTCCGATAGCTTGCAGGTATGCCGTAAGAAATTTGTGGAGCCGCCCGTGCGCCAGCGTTACCTAGCCCTGCTCAGTATGTTTGCCAGCCTGCCGGCCGTGGCACTCACCTTCCAGACTCGCGTGGAGAACGTCGAGTGGAAGGTCGAGGGCGATCAGTTCGAATGCCGGCTGATCCAGCCGATCGCCGATTTCGGCAGCGGCGAGTTCGTGCGCCGCGCGGGCGAGCAGGCCACCTTCCAGCTGCGCTCCACCAGCAATGTGCTGGGCGCCGGCTCCGCGACCCTGCTGGCCGCCGCCGCACCGTGGCAGCCCGGGCGTGGCGACATCAACCTGGGCGCGGTGCGCATGGCGCGCAGCGGCGTGCTGTTCAACAGCTCCCAGGGCCAGGCCAGCCGGCTCATCAATGGCCTGCTGGACGGGCGCAGCACCGTGGTGCGCAACTACACCGGCGAAGCCGGGCGCAGCATGGAAGTGCGCGTGCTGCCGGTGAAGTTCAACCGTGCCTACGGTGACTACCAGGCCTGTGCGGCCAAGCTGCTGCCGATGAACTATGACCAGGTGCGCCAGGCACGCGTGGGCTTTCCGGGCGGAGGTATCGATCTGGATGCCGATGCACGTGCCCGCCTGGACGTGATCATCGACTTCCTCAAGGCCGACCCCACGGTCAACCACATCGAGCTCGATGGCCACTCCGACAACAGCGGCAACCGCCTGACCAACCGTGACCTCTCGCGTCGCCGCGCCCTGGCGGTGCAGGACTACCTCAAGGCCCATGGCATCCCCGAAGAGCAGATCACCGTGCGCTTTCATGGCGAGCGCTATCCGCTGGCGGCCAATACCAATGCCGCCAATCGGGCACGCAACCGCCGGGTGAACATCCAGCTCGACCGCGTCACCCCGGTCGAGAAGCCCGCAGAGGTTGCCCCGCACAAGCCTGCCGAACCGGCAGCGACCCCGCCTGCGCCGGCACCCACACAGACGCCGGCCGCCCAGGCAGGCAAACCCGCCGCCTGATTCGACGGTGCGACCGCCGGTCGCGCCGACGACAATTTCTGTCGCTTTGTCGTCACAAGCTGTCGCCCCACTGTAAATTCTGCGGTAAGGCCGGTAGAATCACCGGCTTTCCGTACAACCCGTGGAGTGATGGCATGGCGGACGTAAAAAAGGTCGTACTGGCGTATTCCGGCGGCCTTGATACTTCGGTGATTCTCAAGTGGCTGCAAGATACCTACAACTGTGAAGTGGTGACGTTCACCGCCGATCTGGGGCAGGGCGAGGAGGTCGAACCGGCCCGCGCCAAGGCTCAGGCCATGGGTGTCAAAGAGATCTACATCGATGACCTGCGAGAAGAATTCGTCCGCGATTTCGTGTTCCCGATGTTCCGCGCCAACACCGTCTACGAAGGCGAGTACCTGCTGGGTACTTCCATCGCACGTCCGCTGATCGCCAAGCGTCTGATCGAGATCGCCAACGAAACCGGCGCCGACGCCATTTCCCATGGCGCCACCGGCAAGGGCAACGACCAGGTACGTTTCGAGCTGGGTGCCTACGCGCTCAAGCCAGGCGTCAAGGTCATCGCCCCATGGCGCGAGTGGGACCTGCTCTCGCGCGAGAAGCTGATGGACTACGCCGAGAAGCACGGTATCCCGATCGAGCGTCACGGCAAGAAGAAGTCGCCGTACTCGATGGACGCCAACCTGCTGCACATCTCCTACGAGGGCGGCGTGCTGGAGGATACCTGGACCGAGCACGAAGAAGACATGTGGCGCTGGACCAAGTCGCCAGAAAACGCCCCTGACGTTCCGACCTACCTGGAACTGACCTACCGCAACGGCGACGTCGTGGCGCTGGACGGCGTCGAGATGACTCCGGCCACCGTCCTGGCCACCCTGAACCGCATCGGCGGCGAGAACGGCATCGGTCGCCTGGACATCGTCGAGAACCGCTATGTGGGCATGAAGTCCCGTGGCTGCTACGAAACCCCGGGCGGCACCATCATGCTGCGCGCGCACCGTGCGATCGAGTCCATCACCCTGGACCGCGAAGTGGCTCACCTCAAGGATGAGCTGATGGCCAAGTACGCCAGCCTGATCTACACCGGCTACTGGTGGAGCCCTGAGCGTCTGATGCTGCAACAGATGATCGATGCTTCGCAGTTGAACGTGAACGGTGTGGTTCGCCTGAAGCTGTACAAGGGCAACGTGATCGTCACCGGTCGCAAGTCTGACGATTCGCTGTTCGATGCCAACATCGCCACCTTCGAAGAAGACGGCGGCGCCTACAACCAGGCCGACGCGGCGGGCTTCATCAAGCTCAACGCACTTCGCCTGCGCATTGCCGCGAACAAGGGCCGCTCACTGGTGTGAGGGGCGCTTGAACGAAAGGAACCCGGCCTGAGGCCGGGTTTTTTTATGCCTTCATTGCGGTGGCTCGGCGCCCAGGGCATGGGTGGTCAGTGTGGTCTGCGTGCCGGTTTCAAGGTTGTGGATGACCAGCGTGCCCAGCCTGGGCTGTTGCGTGATGGCCTGAGTGACAAGGTATTCGATCAGCGATGTGCTGTGTGCACCGGAAATGACGATGGTCGAGATAGCGGGTGCCATGGCGTCGCAACCCAGGGGTGGGGCTTGTGTGGTCAATTGTGCAAAGGCAGAACGGGCAGGCGGCAGGTGACTTTCACGTTGTTCTGAAGTTGGCCAGTCTTTGGGTTCATCCTGAACTTCAGGCGTGTCCTCGTTGTACTCCGGGCAATACAGCGTCTTGCTGTTGAAGTTGAGCGTCAGGAAAAACAGGATTGTCAGAAAGGGTGGAAAGCCCACCAGAAACCACGTGTAGATACCCTGGCTGTCTTCGCCAAGAAAGGGCAGTGAGGCCAACGCAGAGGCTTCGATGATACCCGCGAAAATAGCAATGATCGTCAGTGGGCTTTTCGGTTCGACGTTGCTCATGTACGTGCCTGCTGCTCGGCGTGAGCGCTGTTTCGTGGGCGCAAGGGTCAGGGTTCGCATTGTTTTTGGAACCACTATGCGGCCTGGGTACTTCGGTGTTCAGGGGGTTATGGATCGTCCTCAGGAAATACTTCGGTGCAACTTCGACGCGATAAAACGCCGTGACAGGATTGATACCCGGGTTAGTCAAATATCACGGATATTTCCTGCGTGCGGGCGAGCGTTGTCATATGGAACGTGGCGAGAGTGCGGTGTTAGTGTTTGTTCGCACTGCATGCACGCCTCGAACGACGCAATGATTGTTTCTGCTTAACGCCTGCTATCAGGAAGTTTTGTAGGAATAATCTTCTATTTAGGTAGGTCTGGTCTTGTCGTGCAACTGTCAAGGAAGCTGCAATGCACTATGCCGGTTGACTAGGCTATTGTGCGGGCTCAAAAAATCGAACAGCGAAAATTGGATTTTGCCCATGAATAAAGTGCTGATCGTGGATGATCATCCGGTCATTCGCCTGGCTGTACGCATGCTGATGGAGCGGCATGGCTATGAAGTTGTCGCAGAGACCGACAACGGAGTGGACGCGCTGCAGCTGGTCAAGAAACACCTGCCCGATATCGTGATACTGGATATCGGCATGCCCAAGCTCGATGGGCTGGAGGTCATCGCAAGGTTGACCTCCAATGACGTGAACATAAAGGTACTGGTGCTGACCTCACAGGCACCTGGGCATTTTTCGATGCGGTGCATGCAGGCGGGCGCCGCGGGTTATGTCTGCAAGCAGCAGGACCTTACCGAGCTGCTCAGCGCCATCAAGGCGGTCCTCTCCGGTTACAGCTACTTCCCCAACCAGGCCCTGCACTCGGTGCGTTCGAATCTTGGCGGTTCCAGCGAAGCGGATATGGTCGAACGTCTGTCGGGGCGGGAGATGATGGTGCTGCAGCAACTGGCACGTGGCAAGACCAACAAGGAGATTGCCGACGGCATGTTTCTGAGCAACAAGACGGTGAGTACCTACAAGACGCGCCTGTTGCTCAAGCTCAATGCGCGCTCCCTGGTGGACCTTATCGAACTGGCCCAGCGTAACGGCCTGGTGTGAACCAGACCTTGACAGGGCGACTGCCTGGCCCCTGCATGCGCTAGAGACGGCCCGCCCGCGACCTGAAGTGGGCCGTCAAAGATCGAAGTCGTAATCGGCCAACTGCTTTTGCAGGCGGCGTTCTTCCAGCATGTTGTCGATGGTGCGACGCTTGCTGAGGTTGGTCTTCGCCGTTTCGGGCGGGCTTTCCGTTTCCTGTTCGTCTGCCGTGTCCGGCTCGACGTCGATATCCAGCTCTTCGTTATCGGTGCTCATAAGTCACTCCATGCCAAGAGGGCTATTGGCG
Source organism: Pseudomonas sp. S12(2018) (assembly GCF_024355235.1). NCBI lineage: Bacteria > Pseudomonadati > Pseudomonadota > Gammaproteobacteria > Pseudomonadales > Pseudomonadaceae > Pseudomonas > Pseudomonas sp. S12(2018). Next base: position 387,265 of record NZ_QLAD01000001.1, on the reverse strand, counting down.
CACCTTATAGCGATATTTTCAGAGCCGGTAAAAAAGATTTTTTCAATCGTGCGCAACCGATTCAACTATTTGTTCAATCGTCGGAGGTTTTTTGCGGGTACTCGCAAAGGTCCTCGATACGGCAGCTTCCACAGCGTGGCTTGCGCGCCTGGCATACATAGCGCCCATGCAGTATCAGCCAGTGGTGCGCATCCAGCAGATAGTCCTTGGGCACAAACTTCATCAATGCCTTTTCCACCTCCAGCACCGTCTTGCCGGGGGCGATACGGGTGCGGTTGCTGACCCGGAAGATATGCGTGTCCACCGCCATGGTCGGCTGGCGAAATGCGGTGTTGAGCACCACGTTGGCCGTCTTTCTGCCCACCCCGGGCAATGCTTCGAGGGCTTCGCGGGTTTGCGGCACTTCGCCGCCGTGGCGCTCGATCAGCAGGCGACAGGTTTCGATGACGTTCTTGGCCTTGCTGTTGTACAGGCCGATGGTCTTGATGTAGCTGGACAACCCTTCAACGCCCAGGTCGTAGATGGCCTGGGGCGTGTTGGCCACCGGGTACAGGCGTGCGGTGGCCTTGTTGACCCCCACGTCGGTGGATTGCGCCGAGAGGATGACCGCGATCAGCAGTTCGAAGGGGGTGGTGTAGACCAGCTCGGTCTTCGGGTCCGGGTTGTCTTCGTGCAGCCTGCGAAAGATTTCCAGGCGTTTGGCAGCATTCATGGGCTCAGAGGCTTCCTTGACGGCTAGAGGGGGCCGGCTTGCGCCGCACCCGGTTGAAAATGGCCAGTAGCAGGCCCAGCAGGATCAGTGCGCCCGGGGTCAGTTGGGCCAGGCGCAGCCCGGCAGAGCCCAGCAGTTCGCGGCACAGGCCCAGCAGCAGGTGCACTGTACACAAGCCGATGACCACCAGCAGGCCTTGCGCGACGCCGCGATGGCGCTCGAAGCTCTGTTCCAGCAGCACGCATTGCAGTGCGATCAGCGCCGGGTAGATGCCCAGTTGCGCGTGAACCTCCAGGGCCCAGGCGCGCAGGCTCAGCTCCAGGCAGGTCACCAGCATCGCCGCCAGCAGCACGCTGACCAGCGTGGTCTGCAGCCCTTGCAGCAGCGGGCGCAAGGGCGTCATGCACAACCGGTGCAGGCACAGGCTCAACAGGCTGAACAACGCCAGCGCTGCGGCCTGGGCCAGGGTCTGGCTGGCGCCCAGCATCGGGGCCAGGCTGAGGATGAGCAGGCTGCGGCTATTCATGTTCACCGGTACCCAGCAGATAGAGGGAGTGTTCGTCGAAGTAGCGCAGGGCATCGTGCACCGCCCGGATCACAGCGCGGGAGGTCACGCTGGCGCCGGCCAGCTGGTCGAACTGGCCGGCATCGCGCTTGAGGGCCCAGGCCGGATCGGGGGTGTCCGCCAGCGTGCGGCCCTCGAACCCGCGTAGCCAGGTGTTGCCCGGTTCACTCAACTTGCCGCCAAGCCCTGGCGTTTCCTGGTGCTGCAGCACCCGGGTGGCCAGCAGGCGGCCGTGGCTGTCGATGGCGATCAGCAGGTCCAGTGGCCCCGCATAGCCCTGTACCCGGCTGTGCAGCACCACGGCGCTGGGCTGGCCGAGCAGGGTCGCGCGGTAGCCGGCCAGCAGGGTGCTATGGGCCAGGGTCGGTGCGGGCAGTGCGAGGGGGCGTTGCAGCGGCTGGTTGTCGTAGCGCTCTGCCGGCAGCACGCTCAGCAGGCTCCTGGCCTTGAGCTGCAGTTCAGCCTGGCTGATACGCGCGGCGTTCAACTGCGCCCAGCCAATGGCGCAGCCGATGGCCAGGCACGCCACAGCCGCCACCAGCAGCACTGCACGCGCCCGGGGGGTCATGCCGGCTGCCCTTGGCGCCGCGCGGCCCAGCGTTCGAGCGCCGGCACGCACAGGTTCATCAGCAGCACGGCGAACGCACTGCCGTCGGGGTAGCTACCCCAGGTACGGATCAGATAGACCAGCACGCCCACCCCGGCGCCGAACAGCAGGCGTGCGCTGGCCGCCCTGGGGCCGCTGACCGGTTCGGTGACGATGAAGAACGCGACGAACAGGCTGGAGCCGGCCAGCAGGTGAAACAGCGGCGAGCCATTGGAGTCGGAGCCCGAGCCGTTCCAGCCCAGCAGGCTCATGATGAACAGGCTGCCCAGCATGGCCACCGGGGCATGCCAGCTGAACACCTTGCGCTGCAGCAACAACAGGCCACCGGCCAGGAAGGCCAGGGCGACCCACTCGCTGCCTGCGCCGGCGAATCGGCCGAAGGCAGGGTGCTGGCCGAACAGTTCGTCGATGGTCAGGCTCTGGTTGTGGCGCACCACATCCAGCACCGTCGCCTGGGCCCAGGCGTCGGGTCGGACGGCCAAGCCGAACACCGCTTCGAGGCTGGTGCCCAGGTCCAGCGGTTGCGGCCCGGGCCACTGGGTCATCTGGGCCGGAAAGCTGACCAGGGCCACGGCATAGCCGAGCATGGCCGGGTTGAACGGATTCTTGCCAAGCCCGCCGTACACATGCTTGCCCAGGGCCAGGGCGCTTGCGCTGGCAATCACCGGCACCCACCAGGCGAGGTAGGCGGGCAGGGCGATGGCCAGCAGCGTGGCGCTGACTAGGGCGCTGCCATCGCCCAGTGCAGCACGCACCGGGCGGCGCTGGGCGCGCAGCAGCACCGCTTCGGTCGCCAGCGCCGCGGTGGTGGTCAGCAGCAGGTTGAGCAGGGTGCCCCAACCGTGCAGCCAGGTCAGTGCCAGCAAGCCGGGCAGGCACGCCAGCAGCACCAGGCGCAGGCTGGCGCGCAGGCGTTCGCCCGGGTCAGGCGCGGGCAGCATCGCTTACCGCCAGCAGTGATTCCAGGTGAGCCTGGGCCTGTTGCTGCGCTTGCTGCAGCTCAGCCAGTTGCGCTTGCTGCGCCGGGCTTGGCGAGTCGCCAAAGGCTGTGCGCGCCTTGGTCAGCTGGGCGCGACTCATGGCCGCGGCAATCTTGGCCTTTTTCAGCGCCGCATCGGCGGCTGCAGCCTTTTGCGCCTGCACCCGCGCAATCGCGGCCTTGATCGGGTCGTCGGCCGGCACCGCAGCCGCCGCGTTCGGGGCGGGCCGCTGGCTGCGCGCGATGCGTTCGGCCTGCTTGCGCGCCTCTTCGCGTTGCAGGCGCTGAGCACGCTGCTCGAAGCGGTGGCGTGCATGGCTGCGCCGGGCGGCGCGGGCGAGCTGCTGTGGCCGGGTGTGCGCCAGGCCGCCGACGATCGGCACGATAGGGCTGTCGGCAGGCAGTGGCAGCAGGTCGATGCAGTCGACCGGGCAAGGCGCCACGCACAGGTCGCAGCCGGTGCATTCGGCGCTGATGACTGTGTGCATCAGCTTGGCGGCGCCGACGATGGCGTCCACCGGGCAGGCCTGGATGCATTTGGTGCAACCGATACATTCGGCCTCGCGAATGAAGGCGACCTGGGCGGGCGCACTGCCGCGGTCGGTATCCAGGGCAATCACCGGCACCTGCAGCAGTGCTGCCAGTGCGGCAATGGTCTCGCTGCCGCCGGGTGGGCACTTGTTGATCGCCTCGCCCGCCGCCAGCCCCTGGGCGTAAGGCTGGCAGCCGGCATGACCGCACTTGCCGCATTGGGTCTGGGGCAGCAGGGCGTCGATGCGTTGAATCAGGCTCATGAGGTGAACAGTCCGTTGAAACCGAGAAAGGCCAGGGCCATGATCCCTGCGCCGATCAGCTCGATGGGCAGGCCGCGCAAGGCCACGGGGGCCGCGTCGCTGCGTTGGCGCAGGTCGTCGAACAGGCACAGCGCCAGCCAGAAGCCCAGGCCGCCGCCCAGGCTCAGGGCCAGGGTGGCGAACGGGTCGAGCGTGGCATCGCTGGCTTGCAGGGCAAGGCCCAGGACGGCGGCATTGCCCAGCAGCAAGGGTTTGAGGCCGGTGAACGGCCAGTGTGGCAGTTGGCGTTGCAACCGGTTCAGCACCGGCGCTGCCAGCAGAACGCACAGCGGCAGGAACACGAACAGGCGCAGGTACTCCAGTTGCAGCGGGCGCAACCCGTAGCGGTAAAGCAACTGCCCCGGTACGACCGCCAGCACCATCAGCACCAGCGTCGCCAACCCCAGTGCGTGCACCCGGCGACGTGACGCCGGCTCGACGGGCTGCAGCAGCGGGTCGAGCGCGAGGGCCTGGTGCAACACGAGGTTGTTGACCAGCGCAGCGCTGATAAGGGTAAGGAGCAGTTCGGTCATGGGCGCGCCACAGGCAAGAGGCTGTGCGCCATTATCCGGCAATCACGGTGCAATGAGAACGCCCCGGCCGGTCAGGGTCGGGGCGTGGCACTTACTTGATGCGCTGACCCGGCTTGGCGCCGCTGTCAGGGCTGAGCAGGTAGATCTCCTCGCCGCCAGGGCCTGCGGCCATGACCATCCCCTCGCTCACGCCAAAGCGCATTTTGCGTGGCTTGAGGTTGGCGATCATCATGGTCAGACGACCTTCCAGCTTGCTCGGGTCCGGGTAGGCGGACTTGATGCCGGAGAACACGTTGCGCTGCTCGTCACCGATGTCCAGGGTCAGTCGCAGCAGCTTGTCGGCCCCTTCCACGGCTTCGGCCTTGAGAATCAGCGCTACCCGCAGGTCGACGGCGGCAAAGGTGTCGAAGTCGATCTCGGCCGACAGCGGGTCCTTGGTCAGTTCGCCGTTGCCGGTGACCACGCTGGTCTGGCTGGCGGCCAGGTCCTGCTTGGAAGCGTCGACCATGGCTTGCACCTTGACCGGGTCGATGCGGGTCATCAATGCCTTGAACGGGTTCAGCTGGTGGTTCTCGAGACGGCTCTGGTGGTCGTTCCAGGTCAGCGGCGCGACGTTCAGGAACGCCTCGGCATCGCTGGCCAGTTGCGGCAGCACCGGCTTGAGGAAGATCACCAGCTGGCGGAACAGGTTGATGCCCTGGGCGCACACGGCCTGCACTTCGTCCTGCTTGCCTTCCTGCTTGGCCAGCGACCACGGGGCCTTGTCGGCGATCCAGGCGTTGGCGCGGTCGGCCAGGCCCATGATTTCGCGCATCGCACGGGCGAAGTCGCGGCCTTCGTAGGCGTCGGCGATACCCGGTGCCGCAGCCAGGAAGGCCTCGGTCAGCTCCGGTGCGGCGTCGCCGGCCACCATCACGCCGCCGTTGCCCTTGTGGATGAACCCTGCGCAGCGGCTGGCGATGTTGACCACCTTGCCGATCAGGTCCGAGTTGACCTTCTGCACGAAGTCTTCCAGGTTCAGGTCCAGGTCATCCACGCCACGGCCCAGCTTTGCCGCGTAGTAGTAGCGCAGGTATTCCGGCGACAGGTGGTCGAGGTAGGTGCGCGCCTTGATGAAGGTGCCACGGGACTTGGACATCTTCTGGCCGTTGACCGTCAGGTAGCCGTGCACGTTGATTGCGGTCGGCTTGCGGTAGCCGGCGCCTTCGAGCATGGCCGGCCAGAACAGCGCGTGGAAGTTGACGATGTCCTTGCCGATGAAGTGGTACAGCTCGGCGCTGGAGTCTTTTTTCCAGTAGGCGTCGAAGTCCAGTTCCGGCGTGCGGTCGCACAGGTTCTTGAAGCTGGCCATGTAGCCGATCGGCGCGTCCAGCCACACATAGAAGTACTTGCCCGGCTCGCCCGGGATCTCGAAGCCGAAGTACGGCGCATCACGGGAGATGTCCCATTCCTGCAGGCCGGAATCCAGCCATTCGGCCAACTTGTTGGCCACGGCGTCCTGCAGTGTGCCGCTGCGGGTCCACTGCTGCAGCATGGCCTGGAAGTCGGGCAGCTTGAAGAAGAAGTGCTGGGAGTCCCTGAGCACCGGGGTGGCGCCGGAGATGGCCGACTTGGGGTTCTTCAGTTCGGTCGGCGCGTAGGTGGCGCCGCATTTTTCGCAGTTGTCGCCATACTGGTCGTCGGCCGCGCATTTGGGGCAGGTGCCCTTGATGAAGCGGTCGGCCAGGAACATCTGCTTGTCGGGGTCGAAATACTGGGTGACCGAGCGCGTGGCGATATGCCCGGCGTCACGCAGTTTCAGGTAGATCTGGCTCGACAGCTCGCGGTTTTCGTCGGCGTGGGTCGAATGGTAGTTGTCGAACTCCACCAGAAAGTCGGCAAAGTCGCCGCAGTGCTCGGCCTGCACGTTCGCGATCAGTTGTTCGGGGGTAATGCCTTCTTTCTCGGCGCGCAGCATGATCGCCGAACCGTGCGCGTCGTCGGCGCACACGTAGGTGCACTGGTTGCCGCGGTACTTCTGGAAGCGCACCCACATGTCTGTCTGAACGTACTCGAGCATGTGGCCAAGGTGGATCGACCCGTTGGCATAGGGCAGGGCGCTGGTGACGAGAATCTGGCGTGGCTCGGACATGGGGGCTCGGCTACTTTCGGCTACAGGGTATGAACGGTGATCGGCCACTATAAAACGATGGGAAATATATTTCACCCCATGGACGTATCTGCCGTTGTTTCACGGGTTAGCATAGCGACCTGTTTCATTCAGTCTTTTATCGGGAGTCTCCATGAGCGCCGTCACTCGCGCAGCGGTTGAAACCGTCCTTCGCCAATACACCGACCCTTACCTGAACCAGGACCCGGTCAGCGCCGGGTGTGTGCGCAGCATCGATATCCAGGGCGACCGGGTCAGCGTGGCCCTGGAGCTGGGCTATGCCGCCGGCCTGTTCAAGAACGGCTGGGCCCAGGTGCTGCAGACCGCCGTCGAGGGGATCGAGGGCGTGGCCTCGGCACAGGTCGAGATCACCTGTGTGATCGCCGCACACAAGGCCCAGGCGCAGATTCCGGGCCTGGCCAACGTCAAGAACATCGTGGCCGTTGCCTCGGGCAAGGGCGGTGTGGGCAAGTCCACCACCGCCGCCAACCTGGCCCTGGCCCTGGCCCGTGAAGGGGCGCGGGTGGGTATCCTGGATGCCGACATCTATGGCCCCAGCCAGGGCGTGATGTTCGGTATCGCCGAAGGGACCCGGCCGCAGATCCGCGACCAGAAGTGGTTCGTGCCGTTGCGTGCGCATGGCGTGGAAGTCATGTCGATGGCGTTTCTTACCGACGACAACACGCCGATGGTATGGCGTGGCCCGATGGTCTCCGGTGCGTTGCTGCAACTGGTGACCCAGACCGCCTGGGACAACCTCGACTACCTGGTGATCGACATGCCGCCGGGCACCGGCGACATCCAGCTGACCCTGGCGCAGAAGGTGCCGGTGGCCGGTTCGGTGATCGTGACCACGCCGCAGGACCTTGCGCTGCTGGACGCGAAAAAGGGTGTGGAGATGTTCCGCAAGGTGAATATCCCGGTGCTGGGCGTGGTCGAGAACATGGCCGTGCATATCTGCTCGAACTGCGGGCATGCCGAGCACCTGTTCGGTGAAGGTGGTGGCGAGAAGCTGGCGGCGCAGTACGGTGTGGAGCTGCTGGCTTCGCTGCCCCTGTCGATGCTGATTCGCGAGCAGGCCGACAGCGGCAAGCCGACTGCGATTGCCGAGCCTGAAAGTCAGATTGCCATGGTGTACCAGGAACTGGCACGGCAGGTGGGGGCGCGCATCGTGCTGCAGGAAGCGGCGGCGCCGGCGATGCCCAATATCACCATCAGCGAAGACTGAGTCGATACCCTCGCCTGTGTAGGAGCCGGCGTTGCCGGCGAAGGGCCCACTGCTTCACCAGGCAGGTACTGCGGTGTTGCCTTCGCCGGCAACGCCGGCTCCTACGGGCAGGCCCACCGGCAAGGCAAAAAAAAGCCCCGCCGGTGAGGGCAGGGCTTTTTTCAAGCAGTGAAGCGCAAGTTAGATAACTTGTACTTCTTCAGCTTGCATGCCTTTCTGGCCGCGGGTAGCGACGAAAGAGACCTGCTGGCCTTCTTTCAGGCTTTTGAAGCCGTCAGCTTGAATGGCTTTGAAGTGTACGAACAGGTCGTCACCGGATTGTGGGGTGATGAAGCCGAAGCCTTTTTCATCGTTGAACCACTTAACGGTACCGGTTTGGCGATTGGACATGGTCTGTCTCCTTGGACAAAGTTAATTACGGCTCAGGAAACGCCCTGGCCGAGACTGAGTGCAAAGAGGCAGAAAATTCATGAAGATGGGTTGATCGAGATCTTGCATCAGGTAGAGATTCTCAGTGACACGTGCAGCACAGTGGCGTCACCATAACCCTTTTTCCAGAACGTGCCAATGGTCTTGTTCAGCTTTCGTGCAATTCAAGACTGACGGCGCCGCGATACCCCGCGCAGGCCCCGTATGACGCGGATCTTGCCGCCAACACCGCACGGAACTTTGAACCCGGCGCCGGGCCCGGTAAGATGCCCCACAGAATTTCTTCACCACGCTATTTCAGGACACCCGCCATGAGCATCAAATCGGACAAGTGGATTCGCCGCATGGCGCAGGAACACGGCATGATCGAGCCCTTCGTCGAGCGTCAGGTACGCGGCGAAAGCGACAACCGGCTGATCTCCTTCGGCGTTTCCAGCTACGGCTACGACGTGCGCTGCGCCGACGAGTTCAAGGTGTTCACCAACATCAATTCGGCCACCGTCGATCCGAAAAACTTCGACGCCGGCAGCTTCGTCGACGTCAAGAGCGACGTGTGCATCATCCCGCCCAACTCTTTCGCCCTGGCGCGCACCGTCGAGTACTTCCGCATCCCGCGCAACGTGCTGACCATCTGCCTGGGCAAGAGCACCTATGCCCGTTGCGGCATCATCGTCAACGTCACCCCGCTCGAGCCGGAGTGGGAAGGCCACGTGACCCTGGAGTTCTCCAACACCACCACCCTGCCGGCCAAGATCTACGCCAACGAAGGCGTGGCGCAGATGCTGTTCCTGGAGTCCGACGAAGAGTGCGAAGTGTCCTATAAGGACCGCGGCGGCAAGTACCAGGGCCAGCGCGGTGTGACCCTGCCGCGCACCTGAGCCGACGAAGCGAGGGAATTACTCGCCGGCAAGGCACTCCAAGCAGATGAACCGTCCCGGCACGCCAGGAGGCGTGTCGGACTTCGCTCAGGAGCCGCCTATGAAACTCGACCCCTCAATCAGCGCCAAACTTGCCGTGCTGCAGCCCAATCAGATTGGGCTGGTGGCCTGGTCATTGCTCGCGCAGCCGCCACTGATGCAGGCCGGTGGCGTCCCCGGCCAGCCTGGCCCGGACACCCCGTCGCCGCCGCAGCCAGGCGATAACCCGCCGATGGAACCGGGTGAACCCACACTCCCTGATGAACCGCCACCGGCACCGGTTGCCTGAGCCTAGGGCTTGACCGGCCATACCTGCGCGTCTGCCGTCAGGTACACGCGCTCACCCGGCTGAGGCTGCACTGCCCAGCCGCCGGTGAAGTCCCCGAAGGCCGGCAGCAGGCCGAGCCGTTCGCCGATCACGAAGCAGGGCAGGCGCAGGCGTTGCCGCGCGCGCCCCCGCAGCACATACACCGGGTGTACGTGGCCGGCCAGCACCAGGTGCGTGGCATGGGGCTCGGGCTCGTGCTGCAAGGCGAACGGCCCCAGCAGCAGCGGGCCGTCAAGCACATCGATGCGCAGCCCCTCGGGCGGGTCGCCGGCATGCAGGTCGTGGTTGCCGCGTATCAGCGTGATCTTCAGCCGGGCGTGCCGTTCCCGCCATTGCCGCACGCGTTCCAGCGTGGCCGCGGCGCGGCCGGTGCGTGCGTGCAGAAAGTCGCCCAGCACGATCAGCTCTTCGCACGGGTAGCTGGTCAGCAGCCGGTCCAGGCGTTGCAGGGTCGATTGCGTGGTGCCGCGGGGCACGGGCAGGTGCTGGGCGCGAAATGCCGCCGCCTTGCCGATATGCACATCGGCCACCAGCATCACCCTGCGCGCCGGCCAGTACAGCGCCTTGTCCCCCAGCAGCCAGAGCTGCTCGCCCTGTACGTCGATGTTCAGGCAGTGACTCATTCAGCGCTCCCGGCTCGCGGCCTTTTCCAGGTCGGCGACCATGCGGGCGATGCGGTCGGCGAGCTTTTCCGTGCTCAGGGTTTCGCGCATGCCTTCCACCAGCAGCGGAAAGGCCAGCGGGCCCGGGCGCGCAAGCGGCTGCAGATGCAGGCGCAAACCGCCCAGCCGGCCCAGTACCTGCGCCAGCCGGTCGATCTCAAGCTCTGCGTTCAGCACCTCGTCACGGGCCTGGCCCAGCAGCAGGTTGCCCGCGTCGTGCTGGCGGAACACCTCGAAGAACAGGCCGCTGGACGCCTGGATCTGCCGGGTGCTCTTGTGCGAGCCGGGATAGCCGCCGAACACCAGCCCGGAGATCTGCGCGATTTCGCGAAAACGGCGCATGGCCATTTCGCCGGCATTCAGGCTGGCCAGCACGTCCTCGAGCAGTTCATCGGGGCTCAGCAGGTCCGGCAGCATGGCCGCCCACGGCACTTCGCCAGGGCACAGCAGTTCCAGGCCGTAGTCGTTCACCGCAATCGAGAAACTCGCCGGCTGGCGGCGGCTGTAGCGCCACGCCAGCAGGCTGGCCAGCCCAAGGTGGGTGGTGCGCCCGGCAAATGGATAGAGAAACAGATGGCAGCCCTGACGCGAGGTCCAGGTCTCGGCCAGCAGCATGTCGTGGGTGGGGATCACCGACCAGCGCCGCTGCAGCTCCAGCAATGGCTTGACCGCCTGCATGGCCGGCCCGTGGTAGCGACCGTGCGCGGCGCTGTCGAGCTGCTCGACCACGGCCCTGGCCAGCTCGCTGGAAAGCGGCATGCGCCCGCCGTTCCAGCGTGGTACGGCAGGTTTGCGTGCGGTGCTGCGACGCACATAGGCGGTCATGTTGTCGATGCGCACCAGCTCCAGCGTGCGCCCGGCGAACAGGAAGGCATCGCCCGGGCGCAGGCGGGCAACGAAGGCTTCCTCGACACTGCCCAGGTTGCGCCCGCCGCCTCCCTTGCTCCAGAACTTCAGCTGGATGCTCGCATCGCTGACGATGGTGCCGATGCCCATGCGGTGGCGGCGCGCCAGGCGCGCGTTGGCCACCCGCCATACCCCGTCCGGCGCTTCGATGACCCGGTGATAGTCAGGGTAGGCGCCCAGCGAGGCACCGCCGTTGCGCACGAATTCCAGCGCCCATTGCCACTGTTCGTCGCGCAGGTGCCGATAGGCCCAGGTGCTGCGCACTTCCTCGAGCAGTTGCGGGGGGCGAAACCCGGCCCCCAGGGCCATGCTCACCAGGTGCTGCACCAGCACATCCATGCACAGCGCCGGAGAGCGCCTTGCCTCTATCTGGCGTGCTGCCACGGCCTCGCGGGCGGCGGCGGCCTCCACCAGCTCCAGGCTGTGGGTCGGTACCAGGGTCACCCGCGAAGGGCGGCCCGGCGCGTGCCCCGAGCGCCCGGCGCGCTGCATCAGACGCGCCACGCCCTTGGCCGAGCCGATCTGCAACACCCGTTCGACGGGCAGAAAATCCACCCCCAGGTCGAGGCTTGAGGTACATACCACTGCCTTGAGCTGGCCCTGTTTCAGGCTCTGCTCGACCCAGTTGCGGGTTTCGCGGGCCAGCGAGGCGTGATGCAGGGCAATGATGCCGGCCCAGTCGGGGCGCGCCTCCAGCAGCGCCTGATACCACAGCTCGGCCTGGGCGCGGGTGTTGGTGAACACCAGACAACTGCTGCTGCGCGCCACCTCATCGCGCACCTGCGCGAGCATCTTGAGCCCCATGTGCCCGGCCCAGGGGAAGCGCTCGATGGCTTCGGGCAGCAGGGTATCGACCTCGATGCGCTTGTCCTGGCGGCCTTGCACCAGGCAACCGCCCTCGGGCAGCAGCACGTCGCGGGCATGCTCCAGGTTGCCCAGGGTGGCCGAGATGCCCCATACGATCAGGCCCGGGTGCCAGCGGCGCAGGCGCGCCAGGGCCAACTGCAGTTGTACACCGCGCTTGTTGCCGAGCAGTTCGTGCCATTCGTCCACCACCACCAGGCGCAGGCTGGCGAACTCGCTCTGCGCCGCATCGCGGGTCAGCAGCAGGGTCAGGCTTTCGGGGGTGGTGATCAGGGCACTGGGCAGGCGCCGGCTCTGGCGGGCACGCTCGGCGCTGGAGGTGTCGCCGCTGCGCACGCCCAGGCTCCAGTGAATCTGCAACGCGTCCAGTGGCGCCTGCAAGGCCCGCGCGGTATCGGCGGCCAGGGCGCGCATGGGGGTGATCCACAGCACTTGCAGCGGTGCCGGGTGCTTGGCGCGTGGCGTGTCCTGGGCATGGAGGTGTTGCAGCGCGGCCAGCCACAGGGCGTAGGTTTTGCCGGCGCCGGTGCTGGCATGCAGCAACCCGGATTCGCCGCGGGCGACGGCGGCCCACACGCGCTTCTGAAAGGCGAAGGGCTTCCAGCCACGGGTGGCAAACCAGGGGCCAGCAAGGTCGGACGGTTTACGCATGCCGGGGCCGCTTGTGGGCAGTGGGTGTGTCTTCACAGACCATCAATGCCCAGCATTAGTTTTAGCGGGTGACAATCGTCGGGTTATTTGAGGTTGCCACTCAGGAACTGGCGCAGCCGCTCGCTCCTGGGGTTGCCCAGCACATCGGCCGGTGCGCCCTGTTCCTCCACCAGCCCCTGATGCAGGAACAGCACCTGGCTCGATACCTGCCGTGCAAAGCTCATTTCGTGGGTCACCATGATCATGGTGCGGCCTTCCTCGGCCAGCCCCTGGATCACCCGCAGCACTTCCCCCACCAGCTCCGGGTCCAGCGCCGAAGTCGGCTCGTCGAACAGCATCACCTCCGGCTCCATTGCCAGCGCCCGCGCGATCGCCACCCGCTGCTGCTGGCCACCGGACAGGAACGCCGGGTACTGGTCTGCCACCCGGGGCGCCAGGCCTACCTTGTCCAGGTAGGCACGTGCCCGTTCCTCGGCCTCGTGCCGGCTTACCCCCAGCACCCGGCGCGGCGCCATGCTGATGTTCTCCAGCACGCTCAGGTGGCTCCACAGGTTGAAATGCTGGAACACCATGGCCAGGCGCGTGCGGATACGCTGCAGCTCGTCGGCATCGGCCACGCGCAGGCCGTGGCGGTCGTGCACCATGCGCACCGGCTGGCCGTCCAGGGTCATGCTGCCCTCGTCGGGCTGTTCGAGAAAATTGATGCAGCGCAGAAAGGTGCTCTTGCCCGAGCCACTGGCGCCGATCAGGCTGATCACGTCGCCGGTGCTGGCCTGCAGTGAAACGCCCCTGAGCACATGGTGCTCGCCGTAGCGCTTGTGCAGGCCTTCGATGGTCAGTTTGTACATGCACGGCCCCTCATGGCGATAACAGATAGCCGCTGCGGTACGGCTGGTTGCCCGCCACATGCGCAATCACCATGCCAGCGGTGGCCATGCGTCGCAGCGAGCGGGCATACAGCAGCCCGGCCTGCTGGTTGTATACCGGGGTCACGCGGTCGCTGAGCGGGTCGATCACCTCGGCGATCAGTTGCCCGGCCTGCACCGGCTGGCCCGGGGTGACATGAAACACCAGCAGGCCGCCCAGCGGCGTGGCCACCGGTTCGACCGCCGCCAGCGGCGTGGCCGGGTAGGGCAGGGGCGGCAAGGGGGCGGCTTCGCCCTCGATGGCACCGAAACGGGTCAGGTAGTTCAGGATCGCCTCGCAGTCGGTGCAGGCCAGCGGGTGGCTCACATCGCCCTGACCGCGCAGCTCCACCGTCACCGAAAAGCTGCCCTGGGGGATGGGGAACTGCTTGGCAAAGCGTTGCTGCAGCTGCCACCACACCAGGGTGAAACACTCATCGAACGACTGCCCGCCCGAATCGGTGGCCAGCAGGCTGGCCTGGGCCCCGAGGTAGCGCGACAGCGCCTCGACCCGGGGCCAGGCTTCCGGGGTGGTGTACAGGTGCGCGACGGCTTCGAAGTCGCAGTGCAGGTCCAGCACCATGTCGGCATCGCAGGCCAGGCGTTGCAGTACCAGGCGCTGGGATTGCAGCGGGGTGGCGGCGGGCTGCGCGTCCAGCGCCCGGCGCATGCACTCGCGAATCAGCTCGACGTTGTGCCGCGGGTCCTGGGTCAGGTGCGCCTCGATCTGGTCACCGATGGTGTCGCTCAGGTCGACGAAGTGGCGGTTGAAGTTCTCGCCGCTCTGCAGCTCGAAACGCCCCAGGGGCACGTCCATCAGCACCTGTTCCAGGCCCACCGGGTTGGCGATGGGCACCAGCACGATCTCGTGGCGCAGGCGGCCCTGGCTCTGCAATTCGCCCAGGCGTTGCTTGAGGTGCCAGGCCACCAGCATGCCGGGCAGCTCGTCGGCATGCAGCGAAGCCTGGATATAGACCTTGCCGGCACCGCGCGGGCCGAAGTGGAAGCTGTGGATCTGGCGGCAAATCCCCGGCACCGGGGCCAGGATGTCGTGGGTCTTGTGGTGCATGAACGGTCCTAGTGTGCGGGGCCGAGGAAGGCCAGCCAGCGTCGTTCGGCCAGGCGGAACAGGCCCACCAGTGCGAAGGTCACGCACAGGTAGATGATGGCGGCCGTACCGAACGACTGAAAGGTCAGAAAGGTGGCCGAGTTGGCGTCGCGGGCGACCTTGAGGATGTCCGGCACGGTGGCGGTGAAGGCCACGGTGGTCGAGTGCAGCATCAGGATCACCTCATTGCTGTAGTACGGCAGCGAGCGGCGCAACGCGGACGGCATGATGATATAAGCATAAAGTTTCCAGCCGCGCAGGCCGTAGGCCCTGGCTGCCTCGACTTCACCGTGGTGCATGCTGCGGATGGCGCCGGCGAAGATCTCGGTGGTGTAGGCGCAGGTGTTCAGGGCAAAGGCCAGGATGGTGCAGTTCATGGCGTCGCGAAAGAAGCTGTCGAGCAGCGGTTGCCCGCGCACCACCTCCAGGCTGTAGATGCCGGTGTAGCAGATCAGCAACTGGATATACAGCGGCGTGCCGCGAAACAGGTAGGTGTAGAACTGCACTGGCCAGCGCACCCACAGGCGCCGTGACACCCGTGCGATCGACAGCGGGATCGATACCACGAAGCCGATCAGCAGCGAGGCGCTGAGCAGCCACATCGTCATCGCCAGCCCGGTGATGTGGGTGCCGTCGGTATAGAGGAACGCGCGCCAGTATTCCTGCAGCAGCTCGATCATCGCAGTGCCTCCCGGGTGCCGACGTTGTAGCGCCGTTCGAGCCAGCGCAGGGCCACGTTCGAGGCGCTGGTGATCAGCAGGTAGATGAAGGCCGCCACCACCAGGAAGTAGAACAGCTGGTAGCTGCTCTTGCCGGCATCCTGGGCGGCCTTGACCAGGTCGGCCAGGCCGATGATCGACACCAGCGCGGTGGCCTTGAGCATCACCATCCAGTTGTTGCCGATGCCCGGTAGGGCGAAGCGCATCATCTGCGGGAACACCACGAAGCGAAACCGCTGAAAGCGCTTGAGGCCATAGGCGGTGGCCGCTTCGACCTGGCCGCGCGGCACCGCGAGGATCGCGCCGCGAAAGGTCTCGGTGAAATAGGCACCGTAGATGAAGCCCAGGGTGATGACCCCGGCAGCGAAGGGGTTGATCTCGATGTAGTCCCACTCCATGGCGTCGGTCAGGCTGGTGAGCCCGGTCTGCAGGCTGTAGAAGATCAACAGCATCAGCACCAGGTCGGGCACCCCGCGGATCAGCGTGGTGTAGAGCTGCGCGGGGATGCGTAGCAGCGGCAGCGCGGAGAGCTTGGCGCTGGCGCCGAGCAGGCCCAGGCCGACGCTGACCAGCAGCGACATGAAGGACAGTTGCAGGGTCATCCAGGTGCCTTGCAGCAGCAGCGGGCCGAAACCCCTGAGGCTGAAGGCGCCAAGGCCCAGGTGTTGCAGGAGGTCGTCAAGCATGGGGCGAGCCTGTGCGGGTGGGACCTTGGGTACGCGGTGCGTCAGCTCTTGCACGCACCGCGAACCCGTGTAGGAGCCGGCCTTGCCGGCGAAGAGGCCGGCCCTACTTGCCGCTGTACAGGTTCAGATCACCAAAGTGCTTCTTCTGGATGTCGGCATAGGTGCCATCATCGTGTAACGCTTTGATACCTTTGTTCAGCAGGGCCTTCAGCTCGCTGTTACCTTTCTTAATGCCCACCGCCGTCTTCGACGGCAGCAATTCGCTGTCCACCGGTTGGCTCACTTCGTAGCCCGCGCCCTGTGGCGATTTCAGAAAGCCCAGTTCGGCCTGCAGCATGTCCTGGATCGAGGCGTCCAGGCGTCCCGAAATCAGGTCGGCATACACCTGGTCCTGGTTCTGGTAGGCCTGGGTCTTGACCCCGGCCTTGTCCAGCACGGCCTTGGCATAGGCTTCCTGGATGGTGCCCTGCTCATAGCCGACGGTCTTGCCCTTGAGCGAGGCCGGGTCGGCGCTCATGCCTGCACCTTTTTTGAACACCAGTGCGGTAGGCCCGGAGAACAGCTCGTCAGAGAAGTCGATGACCTTCTCCCGCGCCGGGGTCACCGTCATGGACGAGATCACGCCGTCGAACTTGTTGGCCTTGAGGCCCGGAACCATGCCGTCGAAGTCGCTCTCGACCCACCTGCACTTGACCTTGAGCTCGGCGCAGATCGCGTTGCCCAGGTCGATGTCGAAGCCCACCAGGCTGCCGTCGGCGGCCTTGGACTCGAAAGGGGCGTAGGAGGGATCGACGCCGAAGCGCAGTTCCTTGTAGTCCTTGGCCAGGGTGTTGCCCGCAGCCAGGCACAGCGCCAGAGCAGACAGCGTCAGCAGAGCTTTTTTCATGGTGTGGTCCTTCAAGCGCAAGTGATGGGTGGCTGCGCAGCGTTACCGCTGGCCGCTCGACATCAAGCTCACAGCAATTTCCGCACCATAGTCCCAATTGCTGCGTTTCGCTTACCCCAGCAGCGACTGCAACGTGGCCAGGTCGTCCGCTTCGTCCACCGGTTTGTCCAGGCGCCAGCGCAGCATCCGCGGGAAGCGCACCGCAATCCCGCTCTTGTGGCGCTTGGACAGTGCGATGCCTTCGAAGCCAAGTTCGAACACCAGCGTCGGGGTCACGCTGCGTACCGGACCGAAGGTTTCCACTGTGGTCTTGCGGATGATTGCATCAACCTTGCGCATCTCTTCGTCGCTGAGCCCTGAATACGCCTTGGCAAAGGGCACAAGGCTACGCTGCGGGCTGCCGGCGGGGGCGTCCCACACCGCAAAGGTGTAGTCGCTGTACAGGCTGGCGCGCCGGCCATGTCCGCGCTGGGCATAGATCAGCACCGCGTCCACGCTGAACGGGTCGATTTTCCACTTCCACCACACCCCCATGTCCTTGGTGCGGCCCACCCCGTACAGGGCGTCGCGGGCCTTGAGCATCAGGCCCTCGACCCCCAGGCTGCGCGATGCCTCGCGCTGGGCGGCAAGCTCGGCCCAGGTGTCGCCCTGCAGCACCGGCGACAGGCGCAGCGCCGGGTGCGCAGTGGTCTGAACCAGCGCTTCCAGCTGCGCCCGGCGCTCGGCCTGCGGGCGGCTGCGCCAGTCGGCGCCCTGCCATTCGAGCAGGTCGTAGCCCAACAGCACCACTGGCGCATCGGCCAGGATCTTCTTGCCCAGGGTCTTGCGCCCGATGCGCTGCTGCAGCAGGGCGAAGGGCTGCACGCCGTCGCGCCACACCACGATCTCGCCGTCCACCACGCAGCCATCGGGCAGCACGGCGGCCAGCGCCTGCAGTTCGGGGAAGCGCTCGGTCAGCAGTTCCTCGCCGCGTGACCAGACCCACAGCTGGCCCTCGCGCTTGACCACCTGCGCACGGATGCCGTCCCACTTCCATTCCGCCTGCCAGGCCTGGGGCGGGCCGAGCAGGGCGTCGAACTGGTCCACCGGCTGTTGCAGCGCATGGGCCAGAAAGAACGGGTACGGCTGGCCGCCGCGCTGGGCATGTTCGTCTTCAGACTCGGCCGCGATCAGCTTGAGGTAGCCCTGGGCCGTGGGGCGGTGCGACAGGTCGGTGTAGCCCACCAGGCGCTGGGCCACGCGCTTGCTGTCTATGTCGGCCAGTTGCGCCAGGGCGCGGGTGACCAGCAGCTTCGACACGCCGACGCGAAAGCTGCCGGTGACCAGCTTCAGGCACACCAGCAGGCTCTGCCGGTCGAGCTGTGCCCACAGGGGCGGCAGGCGCTGCGCCAGGGTTTCGGGCGGCAGTCCGCGCAGCGGCAGCAGGCAATCCTCGACCCAGTAGGCCAGGCCCGCGTCGCTGCTGTGGGCGGCTTCGGGCAGCAGCAGCGAAAAGGTCTCGGCCAGGTCGCCCACGGCCTGGTAGCTCTCCTCGAACAACCAGTCGGGCAAACCCGACAGGCTGATTGCCAGTTCGCGCAGCAGCCGTGTGGGCACCAGCTGGCGCGGCCGCCCGCCGGCCAGGAAGTACACCGCCCAGGCGGCGTCCTCGGGGCTGGCGCTGGCGAAGTAGCGCACCAGTGCATCGCGCTTGGCGTTGCTCGAGGTGGTGGCGTCGAGCTGGCCGTAGAGTTCGGCGAAGGCCTTCATGCGCTGGCCTCGGTCGGGGCGCCTTCATCCTCGTCACCGTATTCGGTGACGAACGCCTGGGCATCCAGCCCGCGCTCGCACAGGTAGCGCACCAGCACGGCCACCGAGCCGTGGGTCACCATCACCCGCTGCGCCCCGGTCTGTTCGATGGCCCATAGCAGGCCGGGCCAGTCGGCGTGGTCGGAGAGCACGAAGCCGCGGTCCACCCCGCGCCGGCGCCGGGTGCCGCGCAGGCGCATCCAGCCGCTGGCGAAGGCGTCGCTGTAGTCGCCGAAGCGGCGCATCCAGCTGCTGCCGGCCGCCGAGGGCGGGGCCAGGATCAGCGCCTGGCGCATGCGTGGGTCGTGCTTGTCCATCTCGCTGGCATGCAGCGTGGCGGGCAGGGCGACACCCGCTTCGCGGTATACCCGGTTCAGCGGCTCGACCGCGCCATGCACCAGGATCGGCCCCAGGCTCGGGTCCAGGCCATGCAGGATGCGCTGCGCCTTGCCGAACGAATAGCAGAACAGCACGCTGGCCTTGCCCAGTGTGATGTTCTCGCGCCACCACGCATTGATCTGGTCGAAGATCTGCTGCTGGGGCTCCCAGCGGTAGATCGGCAGGCCGAAGGTCGACTCGGTGATGAAGGTGTGGCAGCGCACCGGTTCGAACGGTGCGCAGGTGCCATCGGGTTCGACCTTGTAGTCGCCGGACGCCACCCACACCTCGCCGCGATACTCCAGGCGCACCTGGGCCGAGCCCAGCACATGGCCGGCCGGGTGCAAGCTCAGGGCCACCCCGCCGTGGTCCAGGCGCTGGCCGTAGTCGAGGGTCTGCAGGTTGATGTCGGCGCCCAGGCGGCTGCGCAGGATGCCCGCGCCGGGGCTGGCGGTGAGGTAGTGGCGGTTGCCGTTGCGGGCGTGGTCGCCATGGCCGTGGGTGATCACCGCACGTTCAACGGGGCGCCACGGGTCGATATAGAAATCCCCGGGTGGGCAATACAATCCTTCGGGTCGTGCAATCACCAGGTCCATGCCAAGGCCGCTGCGCTGGGGGTTTAACCTAGGAGCGCGGCCGGGCCGGTGAAGTTCGATCCGAAAGCGTCGCCGGCGTGCTGCCGGCGACGCTGCAGGGGGGCTGCTTCAGTAGCGCGCGTCTACCGGGCGCCCGCCGTTGGGCCAGTCCTTGACCTTGTCGGGGAAGTCCGGGCGTGGTTGGCTGGAGAACCAGGCCGCCACGTCCACCGCGTCCTGGTCGGACAGGCCGCCCTGGCCGAGCGGGAACTTCTCGTGCATGCCGATCGGCATGTTGCGTTTGACGAAGGCGGCCGCGGTGTAGGTGCGCGCCATGCCGGCACCGATGTTGAACGACTGCTCGCCCCACAGCGGCGGGAAGATCCAGGTGCCGTCGGCACGGGTCAGGCCTTCGCCGTCGTTGCCATGGCACACCGCGCACTGCTGGGCATACACCTGCTTGCCGTTGTCCAGGTCGGGCTTGATCGACGGGTCGACCTTGCCTACACCGCGCCCTGGCACCTTGTCCTCGGGCTTGGTGTTGTTCTTCATCCACTCGAAGTACGCCACCATCGCCTGCATGTCGGCCCCTTGCGGTGGCAGCGGCGAGCCGCTCATCGAGCGCCGGAAGCAGCCGTTGATGCGCTCCTCCAGGGTGATCACCTTGCCCGCCCGTGGCGCATAGCCGGGGAAGAAGGCCGATACCCCGACGAACGGCGAACCGTCGGCCACGGTGCCGGCGTTCAGGTGGCAACTGGTGCAGTTGAGCGCGTTGCCGACGTTGTCGGGCAGCAGGTCACGGGTCTGCAGGTGCAGGCGCATGCCGCGCACCACCTCATCGGCATTGCTGGCCGCCAGCAGGTCGGCCAGGCGCGGGGTCTCGAAGGTCGAGGCGTCGCGATCCTGGGGCTTGAGCTGCTGGCGCAACTTGGCCACCTGCGCTGCGCTGATCGCCGAGCCGTCGTTGCCCCAGCTGCTGCGCACGAACGTGAGGATCTCGGCGATCTCGGTGTCGGTCAGGCGCGAGAACCCGGGCATGGTGTACACCCGCGGGTGGGCGACGGTTTCGGCGGTCTGCCAGCCGGTCAGCGTGATGTGCAGCAGCGAGGTCGGGTTGGCCGAGGCCACGCTGGGGTTGTGCGCCAGTGGCGGGAACATGCCCGCCACGCCGGCGCCGTCCGGGCGGTGGCAGTCGCTGCAGAACTGCGTGTAGCCCAGCCCGCCGCGGGTGGTGAACAGGTTGTCCGGCGCTGGGGCAGGGGTTCGTTCCACCATCGGCATCGGCAGGTCGTCCTTGCCCGGCGGCAACGACTTGAGGTAGCGCGCGATGGCGGTGAGGTCGGCGTCGGTGAAGTGCTGGGTACTGTGGGAGATCACCTCGGCCATGTTGCCCGACACCGTGGCAAAGCGGTTCTGCCCGGTCTTGAGCAACTGCACGGTGTCGTCCACCGTCCACAGGTTGCGCAGGCTCAGGGCGCGCCAGTGCTCCACGGTCTCGCCTGCCAGGAAGTGCTGGCCGGCGCTGCCGGCGTCGTCCATGGCCTTTTCCTGGAAGGCCACGCCGCGCGGGGTATGGCAGGCGCCGCAGTGGCCCAGGCCCTGTACCAGGTAGGCGCCGCGGTTGAGCTCGTCGCTGCGGGCCGGGTCGGCCACGAAGGGCTGCTTGTCGAGAAACACCAGGTTCCACAGCGACAGGCCCCAGCGCTGGCTGAACGGAAACTTCATGTCCGCTTCCAGGTTGGGCTGGTTGACCGGCTTCACGTCCTCCATCAGGTAGGCGTACAGGTCGCGCATGTCGCCTTCGGTCATTTTCGCGTAGGAGGGGTAGGGCATGGCCGGGTACAGGTTGGTGCCGGCCGCGTTCACCCCTTCGCGCATGGCGCGGTCGAACTGCTCGAAGGTGTAGCGGCCGATGCCGGTGACCTTGTCGGGGGTGATGTTGCTGGAGTAGATGGTGCCCATCGGCGTGGTCAGTTCGAGGCCGCCGGCCATCAACTCGCCGCCCTTGGCGGTGTGGCAGGCCACGCAGTCGCCCAGGCGGGCAATGTAGGCGCCGCGTTCGACTGCCGTTGCCGGGGGCGGCTCACTGGCAGAGGCGGGGTACGCAAACAGCAGCGTCGAGCCAAGCATGGCCAGACGCGATACAAGAGAAGCCATCGCAATCGTCCTTTGGATGCGGCCGCAGGTGGTCCTGTAGGCACGTATCCGCAATCGTTTTTATAGGGTCATCAGACAAACCCGGTTATAGCCGATGGACGAGGGTGGCACTTTGATATGGATCAGCGCGGGGCGAGAAGGGGGCTCGCCGCCAGGGCGACGGCGAGCCGAAGGGGTTACTTGCCGGGCACCAGGGTCAGGCGCTTGCTGCCGTAGGCGCGTTCGAAGTTCTGCGGCTGCATCGGGAAGGTCACGTAGCTGCCCTTGAACCAGGCATCCAGGCCGTCGGCGAAATGCGCGCTGGCCGGGTTGCCCGACTGCCCGCTGCTGCTCACCCCCTGCAGCGGCTCGGCCAGGCCGAAGTCGACCACCATGCGCATCGACGGCATCAGGCGGGCGTTGAAGTCCTGGCCCCAGGCATAGGCCGAGGCGTTGAGTGTGGTGTGGTCGCCGCCGGTGGCCAGCGGGCCGCGCTTGAGCGTGTCGCCCAGGCCATAGGGTGCGCTGACGGGCCAGTGGTACTGGTGCAGCTTGCCCCATTGCCAGGCCCGGCGGTCGGTGCCCATCTGCGCTTCGCCGGCGCTGATGGCCGCGGCCAGGCTGCGGGCCAGGATCGTCGGCTTGTCCTGCTTGCCCGGGCTGTTGCGGTCATCCCAGAACGGGCTGTCGTCGCGGCCCAGCAGGTGATCGGCCTGGGCCGAGTACGACAGCCGCGCATTGGCGACGAAGGCTTGCCAGCTCGGGCTGGTTTCAGGCCCCAGTTCATCGAGGAAGATCTGCCGGGCGCTTTGCTGCAGGAACAGCTCGTACACCGCGGCATCCGCCGATTGCGGGCTCAGGCGCCCGTCGAACGCCATCAGCCGGGTGTAGGCCTCGCGGGCGCGGGCCTTCTGCTCGGCGGGCAGGGCGTCGATGGCCTGCTTGAGCGGCTGGGCCATGCCGGGTGCTTCGAACATGGCCTTGAGCTTGGCGGCGAACAGGGTGGTCTGGTCGTACTGCATGGCGATCAGGCTGCGGCTGTCGTGCTTGCCGTTGCCGGCCAGCTGCGCCAGGCGTTCGGCACGCTCGGGGTAGTACCAGCTGTTGGACAGTTGCAGGCCATAGCCCTTGGGAATGCTGCGCTGGTTGGCATTGCCCAGCCAGCCTTGCGGCGGGTCCTGGTCGTAGGGGTGGAGCATGGCGTCGGCGTAGCCATCCCAGTCATAGCGCCCGTCGGCACCTGGGGAGGGCAGCAGGCCCTGGCCTTCGCGGCGGTTGGGGTAGCGGCCGGTAACCTGCCAGCCCACGTTGGCGGCGTCGGCGAACACCAGGTTCAGCGCGGCGGCGCCGATTTCGCGGCTGGCGTCGAAGGCACGTTCGACGCTCTGTGCCCGCGACAGGTCGAAGAACGCATCAAGGCTCTTGTCGCCCTTGAGTTCGGGCATCTTCAGGGCCAGGCCGAGGCTGCCCTGGGTGCCGGTCAGCAGGGCGCCGTGGCGGGTTTCGTACAGGGTTTCGCGTTGCGGGCGCTGGCCCTTGACGAAGTAGGTCTCGTTGCGCGCCTGCACCGGCTGCCAGCGGCCGTCGACTTCATAGAGCACGCGGTTGCCTTCGCGCTTGAGTTTTTCCAGGTACAGGTCCTGGTTGTCGCCCATTGCCGCGCTGCTGCTCCAGGCCAGCTTGCCGTTGAAGCCGGACAGCACGAACGGCAGGCCGGCCAGGCTGAAGCCGGCGGCCTGGTATTTGGTGGTACGTACCTGCACCGGGCTCAAGGCCCAGGCGCCCTGGCTGTCGCTGGCCAGCAGGCTGCGGCCGCTGCGGCTGCGCTGCGGGGCGATGGCCCAGTTGCTCGACGCCGGGGTGCCCAGCAGGTTGAGCGCGGCCAGTTGCTCGCTGACCTTGTTCAGTGTGGCCAGGCCCGGCAGCTGGCTGCCCGGGTTCAAACCCTTGAGCTTGTCGGCTTCGGCCATGGCCAGCGGTTCGTCCGGGTAGCTGGGCAGCAGCCACGGCAGTGTGTCGGCACCGACTTTCTGCGCCAGGGTCAGTGCGGCGATTTCTTCCTGCAGGTTCACCGACTGGCTGAAGCTGTACAGGCTGAAGATCAGCGCCGAATCTTCAGGCTTCCAGTACTCGGGGCGGTAGCCGCTCTGGGCCAGCGGGGCCGGCAGGCGGTCGCGGTAGCGGAACAGGTAGGCGTTGACCCCGCGTGCGTACACCTCGAAGAAGCGCTTGAGGCGCGGCGAGGCGTCGGCGTAGAGGTCGCTGGCGTTCTTTTTCAGGTTGACCGCGCGCATGAAGCGGTCGACCTCCAGCGCATCCGGGCCAGCCATCTCGGCCAGGCGCCCCTGGGCCAGCAGACGCATGCCGACCATCTGCCCGATGCGATCGCCCGCGTGCACATAGCCCAGGGTGAACAGCGCATCGTGGAAGCTGCTGCTCTCGATCAGCGGCATGCCCAGGGCGTTGCGCCGCACCGAGACGTTCTGTGCCAGCCCCTTGAGCGGTTGCACGCCGCTGGTGGGGAGGACGCTGTCCTGATGGTTGCCCAGTTGGCAACCGCCCAGGCTGAGCAGCCCGAGCAGGGTCGCGGCTACGCCGAACCGGGGTAGAACGGGGGAAAGGGCTGGCGAGGCCATGGGCAAGGCTCCTGCAGGGGATGGCGCTAAAAGGCGCTACGTTAGTGAGCGCGATCACGCCATGCAAGCGGGGGCGCGGGCTTTATTTTCAAAGTACCGCGCGGCCTTGTCGTGGTTCAGGCTGGCGGCGGGTTGATCTGCTCGACCAGGGCGTAGGCGCGCTGTGTGGCGGGGCGTGCCTGGATGCGCTGGAACCAGCCTTTGAGGGCCGGGAAGTCCTCCAGGTTCTGCTGCTGCCAGGTGTGCGAAACGATCCACGGGTAGATCGCCATGTCGGCGATGCTGTAGTCGTTGCCGGCGACGAATGGTCGGTCGGCCAGGCGCTTGTTCAGTACCCCGTACAGGCGCGCGGTTTCGTCCACGTAGCGCTTGATGGCGTAGGGGATCTTCTCGGGGGCGAAGCGGTTGAAGTGGTGGTTCTGCCCGGCCATCGGGCCCAGGCCGCCCATTTGCCAGAACAGCCATTGCAGGGCCTCCTGGCGGCCGCGCAGGTCCTTGGGAATGAACTGCCCGGTTTTTCGGCGAGGTAGAGCAGGATGGCCCCGGACTCGAACAGCGACAGCGGCTGGCCGTCGGCGGTGTCGTGGTCGACGATGGCCGGGATGCGGTTGTTGGGGGCGATTTTCAGAAAGTCTTCGGCAAATTGCTCGCCCTTGCCGATGTTGATCGGGTGAAGGGTGTAGGGCAGGCCGGTCTCTTCGAGAAACAGGGTGATCTTGTGGCCGTTGGGGGTGGTCCAGTAATACAGGTCGATCATGGTCACGCTCCGTTTGATGGTCGTCTGCTGGAACTGTGCTTGATGTCGAGGCGCAGCGTGTGTTGGAGCGGGTCAGGCCCGCTCCAACAGGGGAGGCATCAGGCCCCGTGGCACTTCTTGAACTTCTTGCCGTTGCCGCATGGGCAAGGGTCGTTGCGGCCAACGTCCTTCAGGGCATTGCGCGCAGGTTCCTGAGGGGCATGGTTGCAGTGCGGGCCATGCACATGGCCGTGGTCATGATCATGCGCGTGATGGTCATGATCGTGATTGCAGTCGGGGCCATGAACGTGGGGTTGCTGGGTCATCGAGGGTTACTCCGGAATGAGATCGGCGGGAATTATCTCACCCTTGCGCAACAAGTGCAGGTCGTGGGCAAAGAATAATCCGGTGCTCAGCTCACCTTCCAGGCGATAGGGGATGGCCTGATCGGGGCGCTTGAGCAGCTTGGCGATGGGCTTGAGCTGGCGCCACAGGTTGGTACGCACCGGTACCTGGATGGTGCGCCGACTGTGCGCGTCCACCCGAAACCACTGGCCGTGGTCGCCTTCGACCAGCAACAGGTCGGCCAGGTACACCGCGTAATGCAGGTTGCGCACCTGCAGGGTGCTGTCGTTGGGATTTTCGATGCGAAAGTGCAGGATGAACTCCTGCTGCATCAGTTTGGCACGCACCACTTCGACCTTCTGCAGATGCACTAGAGGGGCGGCCGTGTCGGTACTGAACCAAGACGCACAACTACTCAGCCCAAGCAGGGCGAGCAGCAACGCTGCTCTCATCCACCCTCGACTAATCATGCTGGTCTCCTTTTGACACATTAGTCTAGCTATCGAAAGAAGGCAGCGATGATCACGAGATCCGGCATCGGCGCGGCAGACGAGCATCAACAGTTCTTGGCGACCCCCAGAACTTGCATGGCCATTGCTTGGTCCCAGCCAAGATCTATCAAGTCATCTTCGTCCAGCGAATGCGTGTGCTCCTTGATGATCAGCAACTGGCAGATGAACGCACTGGTTGCGTACCAGTAGGCTCTGCCCTTTTTCTGATTCTCGCGGTATTGCCTACCCAGGTAATCACGAGGATCCAAATCGTTTTTTTTGAGTACTTCGGCCAGTTCATCGATGGTCCTGAGCCCCGCACGGGCGCAGAGTTGAATCAGCTTGGCAAGCGCATCACGCTCGTCCCGTTCGGTCCTGAAGGGGTCGTTGAATATGAAGTGTGCGGCGCGAGCCCTTTCATCCAGACTCCTTACAAGCGGCGACGCCTCGAGAAACTGGCTCAGTGACAGCTCATCCAACGGAATGCCTTGTGCGCTTTCCTTCAGTTTGTCGGCAATATCGGCGCTCAAGCTCTGGTACGCATTTCTTAGCGAAACGAACTCATCGTCGGCTATTTCGAACAGGGCCGAGAGTCGGCACAGTTTTCGTTTCAGTTGCTCGTGTGCGGTGCCTTCGCCCTTGTAGTCGAGTTTGTGGGAAACGGCTGCCCACGCGTGCTGCAACACGGTCCGCACCTGGATCTCGAAGCTCAGCCCTTCAACACCACTCACCTGGGCAGCGTCTGCCAGGTCGCTAGTGAAGGGTATGATGTAGTGTTGCGAGCGGTAGCCGAAGTGCGCCTCGTTTTCCGGCTTCTTGTTCTGCTGTTCCTGCGGTTTGCCAAAGCGAGCCAGCAAGGCATCGCCGATGTTATCCAGATCGGTCTCGTAGTAGGCAATGACTCTGAGGCCGACCAAGTCAGTGATATCGAGGAAAGGGTTCGAGTAGTCTTTTTCAGGTTTCAGGGCTTTTGTGATAAAGCTTTTTTCGTCCTTGGCCCGTGCTTCCACCAGATGAACGCTGATTTTATTGTCCTGCAGCGTCTTGGTGAGCTCCTCGCGCAAGTGCTCGGCACAGCGCCTGTACTGATCGAACTGTTGTCGATACCTTTCCCGCAGTATTCTTTCACGCTCGTCCATAGGCGGCATCGTCAAGCTCTCTTCGTTGTGGTTCAAACATAGCTGGCGCAGCACTTCTTGAACTTCTGCCCGCTGGCGCATGGGCAGGCGTCGTTGCGCCCGGCCTTGAGGCCCACCGTGGGGTCGATGAAGTACCAGTGCCCGCCGTTGTGCACGAAGGCCGAGCGCTCGCGGTGGCTGTGCTCGCCGTCGTTGTCGTGCCAGCGCGCTGTGAAGGTGACGAACGCGTGATCGGGCTGGCCGCCGAACACCTCGGCGCTCTCGACCTCCAGGCCCAGCCAGGTGCTTTGCGCGCTCCAGGCGGCAATGCCGGCGCGATCCAGCCCGGCCTGCTGCACCGGCAGGGTGGTCTTGATCAGGTAATCCACCAGCCCCAGCACATAGGCGCTGTAGCGCGAGCGCATCAGCGTCTGTGCATCGGGCGCCGGGTGGCCGGCATGATAATGCCCGCAGCAGGCATCGAGCAGGTTACCGCTGCCGCACGGGCAAACCGAGACACTCATTGCATCACCACCAGTACTTTCCAAAATTTTGCGGGTTGGCCCAGAACTTGGCGTTGAGCCAGTCGGGTACCTGTTTGTAGTCACGTAGATCATAGGTGAACAGGTTCAATACCTGCTCGTCACGTTGAAAACGCTCGCTGTCCTGCAGCGCCAGTGCGTAGAAGTCGGTGTCGCGCCAGCCGCTGGCCGCAAGGTCGACCAGCACCGCCACGCGGCTGGCGTTGAGGTTGCGAATGCCGCCGAGCAGTTGCAGGCCCTGCTGGTTGCTCAGGTGTTCCAGGCAGTCCACCAGCACCGCCAGGTCGAAACGCTGCGCGGCAAGCTCGGCCGGCAGCGCGCCGGGGCGGGCCACGGCGATCTGCGCCTGCGGGTGCGCGGCGGCGAAGGCCTCCAGTGCCGGAAACGACGTGCCCACCAGCAACAGGCGTTGCGGGGCATGGTGCTCCAGCAGGGCGGCGAGGGCCTGCTGGGGCGTGCGCGAAGAAAAACGGTCAGTCATCGAAGCTCCTCGGTAATGCGTCAAGACTAGCCGGCCCGGGACGCAAGGCATAGAGGCACGCGCAAAGCGCCATGGCTTATTGCTGGCGCAGATGGAATCACCGGTCTTTACTCCCAGAGCATCGGTTTTGCACCGATTCCCCCTAGGAGACGCGACAAAATGAGCATAGTTCGCACAGCATTGCCTCTGGTTCTGCTAACCAGCGTATTGACTGGTTGTGCAGGTTTGCAAAAAACCGACTGGCCGAAGTGTGCCGCCGTCGGGGGCGTTGGCGGTGCCGCCCTGGGCGCCATCGAAAGCTCCAGCTGGGCCGGCTGGGGCGCGCTGCTCGGCGGCGGTCTGGCGGCCGGTTACTGTTGGGCCCATGGCGACGGCGACGAAGACGGTGATGGCGTACCGGACAGCCGCGACAAGTGCCCGGGCACCCCGCGTGGCGTTCAGGTCGATGCCAACGGCTGCCCGCCGGAGCCGGTCGCGGTGGTCGAGGAAGTCGTGGTGGTCAAGGAAGAGGTCATCGTGATCCGCGATGTGCTGTTCGAGTTCGACTCGGCCAGGCTCACCACGGCCGACAAACTGCGCCTGGACAAGATCGCCACGCGCCTCAAGGCCGAAGCCCCGAGCGCACGCCTGAGCGTCACCGGGCACACCGACAGCCGCGGCAGCGATGCCTACAACCAGAAACTCTCGGAGCGCCGCGCCCATTCGGTGACCGACTACCTGGTCGAGAGCGGCATTGCGCGCAGCAGTTTCGTTTCGGTGCAGGGCGCCGGTGAAACCCAGCCGGTGGCAGACAACAACACCGCCGACGGACGCGCGATGAACCGCCGCGTGGAAATTCGCATCGATCGCTGAAGCCCTTGCGCCCCGCGGCTTGTGAAGTGTCGCGGGCGCGTCTTTACTCCTGTGTGACCGGTACTGGCCGGTGACACAGGAGCATTCCCCATGAATGTAATCACCAAGGCTGCGCTGCCCGTGCTCGTGGTCGCCAGCCTGCTGTCCGGTTGCGCCACCCACAGCGATGGCAGCGCCCCGTTGAACCAACGAACCTGGCCCCTATGCAGCCTGCTGGGCGGCGCCGTGGGTGGCGGCCTGGGCGCCATCGAAAGCTCTGCCTGGGCCGGTGGCGGCGCGGTGCTGGGTGCCATCGCCGGTGGCCTGATCTGCTTTGCCCAGGACGGTGACGAAGACGGCGATGGCGTGTTCGACCGCCGCGACCGGTGCCCCGATACCCCGCCCAACACCCCGGTGAGCCACAACGGTTGCCCGTTGCCCCAATACCCTCCGAGCGAGAAGGCCCCGGCGCCTGAGCCCGAGGTGATCACCCTCAACGACCAGGGCAGCGTGATGTTCGCCTACGACTCGGCCGAACTCACCCCGGCCGCCCAGCAGCAGTTGCGTACCCTGACCGGCAAGCTCAATGACCCGAGCGTGGCCAGCATCAAGGTGATCGGACACACCGACAGCCGTGGCAGCGATGCCTACAACCAGGCGTTGTCCGAGCGGCGTGCCAGCAGCGTGGCCGAGTACCTGATCAGCCAGGGCCTGGCACCGCAGAAAATCACCAGCCAGGGGCGTGGCGAGCGCGAGCCGATTGCCGACAACGAAACCGATGCGGGCCGCGCGCAGAATCGCCGGGTCGAATTGCACCTCAATTGATCGACAGCGGGGCTGGCATCCGGAGGGTGCCAGCCGGTAATGTGGCGTGCAGTGCCTGTGTCGCGTAAGCGGGCCGCCAAACAAGAAAACGCAACAACAAGGGGCGCGGGTATGAAGGCGTTGTGGGGGCTGGGCAAGGCCCTGACGGTAGTGTTCTGGTGGGTGGTACTGGTGAATCTGCTGATGCCGGCAGACAAGCCGTTCCACCAGCTGATCAACCTCGCGGGGGCCATGCTGCTGGTGCTGCACGTGCTCGAGGTGCTGATGTTCAACGGACGGTTGCGTGAGCGCAGCCATCGCTGGTTCGACCGTTTGCAGATTCTGCTGGTCGGCATCTTTCATATCCAATCGATACCGGCCCCGCGCCAGGAGGCTGGTCATGCGTAAGATCGTGTTGTTGGCAGCACTGTTCAGCCCGTTGGCCCTGGCCGATGCAATCAGCGTGGCGGCGCACTCGGTGCTGCGCCTGCCGAACAAGGCCAGCGTGGTGCACCTGCAGCGCCTGGAGGTGGCGGATTCGGCCACCCTGGTGCTGCCGGCGAGCCTGGTGGAATTGAAGGTGGATGAGCTGCACCTGGGCAACCAGGCGCGCATTGCCATCGTGCCGGCCGAGCATGCGCTGAGCATGGAAGTGGCCCAGGCGCAGTTGGGCCAGGGCAGTGAGATTGCTGCCCACGGTGCGCCGGGTACCTATGAGCGGGTCGCCAGGCCCGGACGTGACCTGAGCTTGCGCATTCAGGCGCTGGAGGCTTCAGAACTGGCCATCGACGCCCGTGGCGGCGCGGGGGCACCGGGGTATGTGGGGCTCGATGGCGGCAACGGCAAGGCGGGTGGTTGCACCTGGGGCCAGGCCAGCCGTGGCGCCAATGGCGACAATGGTGGCGATGGCCATGACGGGGCGTCCGGAGGCCGGGTGCGCCTGGCACTGCCGGCCAGTTTCCCGGCCGAGCAGATCAAGGTCAGGCTCGACGGCGGTGCGCCAGGGCTGGCAGGTGCGCCGGGCAAGCCGGGCGCAGGCGGGGCCAGCAAGGGTTGCCTGGTGTACCGCACCGATGCAGGGGCGACGGGAAGACCCGGGCAGCCCGGGCAACCGGGGGCGGCCGGGGCTGACGGGGAGCTGATTCTTCAGCGCCTCTGATCTTCAGGGCCGCTTCGCCGGCCAGGTCGGCTCCTGCAGGCAAACGTGGCCTTTGCAGGAGCCCGCCTTGCTGGCGAAGCGATCACCTCACACCAGCAGCCGGCTCGACGCCACCAGCACCACCGCAATACCCAGCAGCAGGTTGATCCCCACCAGGCGCCGAATGCGCCCGAGCACTGCGGCCCCGGCGGGCCAGTCCTGCGCCTTCACCGCCTTGCGCAACTCTGGCAGCAGCAGCGCCTGGATTCTCAGAAACAGCGCAAACATCGCAATCCCTGCGCCAATCATCACCTGCACATAGCGTGGCGCAGTCTCGAACCCCGAGAAGCGCATGTGCATCATGCCCACGCCGGTGATCGCCAGCACCGCGACCGCCACCCAGACCCACACGAAAAAACGTTGAAACACTTCTACCCACAGCGTCAGCCGTGAAGGGCCGTCAAGCGCGGCCACCATGGCCGGGCGCAGGATCAGCCAGGCGAAGAACATGCCGCCCACCCAGATCAGGGCGGCCAGCAAATGCAGGCTGTAGGGGATGGCAAAGGCGGTCATCGGGAACTCCATTCGGCGCAAGGGGCAATAGCGGGGTATGATAGCGACCCATTCGAAACACTGAAAATTTATCCAGCCCTCCGGGCGCCCCGACACCATGATCAGCAACGAACTCAAATCCCAGATTCAGGGCGCCTATTCGCGTTTTCTCGAAGCCAAGAGCCTCAAGCCCCGCTACGGCCAGCGTCTGATGATCGCCGAAGTGGCCAAGGTGCTGGGCGACATCGCCGTGGACGACGAAGGCCGCCGCAGCGGCGAGCCCGCCGTGGTCGCGGTCGAGGCCGGCACCGGTACCGGCAAGACGGTGGCCTACAGCCTGGCCTCGATTCCCGCGGCCAAGGCTGCTGGCAAGCGCCTGGTGATCGCCACCGCCACCGTGGCTCTGCAGGAACAGATCGTGTTCAAGGACCTGCCGGACCTGATGCGCAACAGCGGCCTGAACTTCAGCTTCGCCCTGGCCAAGGGGCGTGGGCGCTATCTGTGCCTGTCCAAGCTCGACCTGCTGCTGCAGGAAGGCCACGCCCAGACCGCCACCGCGCAGCTGTTCGAGGAGGAGGGCTTTCGCATCGAGGTGGACGAGGCCAGTCAGAAGCTGTTCACCAGCATGATCGAGAAGCTGGCCGGCAACAAATGGGACGGCGACCGCGACAGCTGGCCACAGGCCCTGGAAGACCAGGACTGGTCGCGCCTGACCACCGACCACAGCCAGTGCACCGGCCGCCACTGCCCCAACTTCGGGCAGTGCACCTTCTACAAGGCCCGCGAGGGCATGGGCAAGGTCGACGTGATCGTCACCAACCACGACATGGTGCTGGCCGACCTGGCCCTGGGCGGCGGCGCCGTGCTGCCCGACCCGCGCGACACCATCTACGTGTTCGACGAAGGCCATCACCTGCCCGACAAGGCCATCGGCCATTTTGCCCATTACACCCGCCTGCGCTCGACCGCCGACTGGCTCGAGCAGACCGCCAAGAACCTGGCCAAGCTGCTGGCGCAGAACCCGCTGCCGGGCGACCTGG
Organism: Pseudomonas sp. S12(2018); assembly: GCF_024355235.1. Lineage (NCBI taxonomy): Bacteria > Pseudomonadati > Pseudomonadota > Gammaproteobacteria > Pseudomonadales > Pseudomonadaceae > Pseudomonas > Pseudomonas sp. S12(2018). The sequence continues at coordinate 355,007 of NZ_QLAD01000001.1, read as the reverse complement.
GCAAGTACATCGAGCAGGTGCCGGAACTGGCCCGCGAGATCAAGGCCCAGCAGCAGTTCATGTTCAGCGCCTGCGAGCAGGTGGCGGAGTTTCGCCCCGGCGAAGACATGGAAGGCCGCGAACGCCCGCGCTATCGCTTCGTCGGCGGCGTGGTGCCCGAGCACATGCGCGAGATGGGCATCGAACTGAAAAAGGGCTTTTCGCGTCTGACCGACCTGTTCACCCGACTCACCGACCTGCTCAAGGAAGGCATGGACGCCGAAGTCAGCATCGGCATCCCCAGCCACCAGGCCGAGGAGTGGTACCCGTTGTTCGGCAGCCTGCAGACCCGTGCCCAGGGCAATTGGGAGCTGTGGACCGCCTTTACCGCCGAAGACCCGGAAGACAGCCCGCCGATGGCGCGCTGGCTGACCCTGGCCGAAAGCGGTGCGCTGTTCGATATCGAGGTCAACGCCAGCCCGATCCTGGCGGCCGAGATGCTGCGCCGCAACCTGTGGAACGTCGCCCATGGCGCCCTGGTGACCTCGGCCACCCTGACCGCGCTGGGCAAGTTCGATCGCTTTCGCATGCGCGCCGGGCTGCCCAAGCTGGCCGTCACGGCGGTGGTGCCCAGCCCGTTCCACCACGTGGATGCGGGCGTGCTGCGCGTGCCGGACCTGCGCGCCGACCCGCGCGATGCTCCGGCGCATACCGCCGCGATCATCCGCGACCTGCCCGAGCTGGTGGAAGGCTCGCGTGGCTCGCTGGTGCTGTTCTCGTCGCGCAAGCAGATGCAGGACGTGTTCGACGGCCTGGATCGCGACTGGCGCAAGCAGGTGTTCATCCAGGGCAACCTGTCCAAGCAGGAAACCCTCAACAAGCACAAGGCGCGCGTCGACGGCGGTGACTCCAGCGTGCTGTTCGGCCTGGCCAGCTTTGCCGAAGGGGTCGACCTGCCGGGTGCGTATTGCGAGCACGTGGTCATTGCCAAGATTCCCTTCGCGGTGCCGGACGACCCGGTCGAGGCGGCCCTGGCCGAGTGGATCGAGGCCCGTGGCGGCAACCCGTTCATGGAGATCGCCGTGCCGGATGCCTCGCTGCGCCTGATCCAGGCCTGCGGGCGCCTGCTGCGTACCGAACAGGACCGCGGCACCATCACCCTGCTTGACCGGCGCGTGGTCACCCAGCGCTACGGCAAGGCTATCCTCAATGCGCTGCCGCCGTTTCGCCGGGAAATTTCCTGAGCGGCACAGCGCTTTGCAGTGCCCCGTTGTCTATTGCACAGATCAAGGCCCGCAAGGGCCATCAAGGAGAACTCCAGCCCTATGTTGCGCCGTACCCTGCCTGCCGTGATTGCACTGTTGTTCAGCTCGCCGCTGCTGGCCGGGCAACAGACGCTGTTCAACTTCGTTCGCCCGGCCGCGGTGGTCAATGTGGTGACCGAAGATGCCAGCCTGCCGCAGTACAACGCGGAGCAGACAGCCGAGGGCGAGGTACTGCGGCGCGTGGTGTTCAACCCCGTGGAGCGCCCGAGCCTGCGCCTTAGCCCGCAGACCGGGGTGTGGGACTGGACGGGCGCTACCGCGCTGACCTTGCGCATGCAGAGCGCCATGGACTGGGCGCTGAGCGTCGACGTGACGGTGCTCAGCAGCGACGGCAGCACCCTCACCAGCCGCATCGACCTGCCGGCCGGCCCGGCACAGACCGTGATGGTACCGCTGACCGCCAGCTCGCCGCTGACCCAGGGCATGCGTGTCGGCCCGCCGATGCCGTTCCGTCATCAGGGCCAGCGGGTGCTGCTGACCAGCAGCGAGGGCAAGGCCGACCTCAAGCAGGTGGTATCGGTCACGCTGTCGATGCCCAGGCCCAAGGTGGCGCAGAGCCTGCTGATCGAGCGCTTTGGCGTGCAGGACGACGACGTGCTGCAAAAGGCCGCCTATGCCGGCCTCATCGACGGTTATGGGCAGTCCACCCGTGGTCGCTGGCCCGAAAAGATCAGCAGTGACGACCAGCTCAAGGCGGCTGCCCAGCGCGAGCAGCAGCAGCTCAAGGGCTGGCTGGACGAGCGCAGCAAGCTCAAGCTGGACACGTTCGGCGGCCTGCTTGGCGCTGAGGCATTCGAGGCCAAGGGGTTCTTTCGCACCGAAAAGCGTGAGGGTCGCTGGTTTCTGGTCACGCCGCTGGGGCATCCGTTCTACTCGCTGGGGGTCAATGCCGTGGCGGCCGATGGCGGGCGCACCTACGTGGAAGGGCGCGAGTCGATGTTCACCGCCTTGCCCGAGGCGCAGACCCCGCTGGCGCAGTACTACGGCCAGGGCGACAACCTGGACGGCAACGGTTCTTCCCAGGGGCGCGGTTTCGGCAAGGGGCGCTGGTTCGACTTCTACGCCGCCAACCTGGGCCGTGGCCACGCCACGCTGACGTTCGACCAGGCGCGCTGGCAGGGCCAGAGCCTGGATCGCCTGCAGGCCTGGGGTTTCAACACCCTGGGCAACTGGAGCGACAACGGCCTGCAGAGCCAACGCCTGGCCTACACCCTGCCGTTGTCCATCGGCGGCGACTACACCAGCATCAGCACGGGGGTGGACTGGTGGGGTGCGATGCCCGACCCGTTCGACCCGCGCTTTGCCATGGCCACCGAACGTGCTGTGGCGATTGCCGCGCGCGACCATCGCGACGATCCGTGGCTGATTGGCTATTTTGCCGACAACGAGCTGGCCTGGGCGGTGCCGGGTAATGAACCGAAGCAGCGTTATGCGCTGGCCTACGGCACCTTGCGCCTGACCACCGACTCGCCGGCCAAGCGTGCCTTTCTCAAGCAGCTGCGCGACAAGTACCGCAACCAGGAAGGCCTGTCCAAGGCGTGGGGCATCGAACTGACGGCATGGGAACTGATGGAGGACCCGGGTTTCGAGCCGCCGCTGCCCGACCCCGCGCACCCGGAAATCGAGGCCGACTTCAAGTATTTCCAGCGGGTGTTTGCCGAGACCTACTTCAAGACCATCTCCGACTCGCTGAAATGGCATGCGCCCAATCACCTGCTGCTGGGTGGGCGGTTTGCGGTCAGTACGCCTGAAGCGGTGGCGGCGTGTGCCAAGTACTGTGATGTGGTGAGCTTCAATGTGTATGCACCCACGCCGCAGGATGGCTACGACTTTGCCCAGCTCAATGCGCTGGACAAGCCGGTGCTGGTGTCGGAGTTCCAGTTTGGCTCGCGTGATCGTGGGCCGTTCGGGCCGGGGCCGATGGAAGTGGCGCGTGAGGAGGACCGTGGGCCGGCCTATGCGAACTTCGTCAAGGCGGCCTTGAAGGAGCCTTCGATTGTGGGAGTGCACTGGTTCCAGTACCTGGATCAGCCGGCCAGCGGGCGTTTGCTCGATGGCGAGAATGGGCATTTCGGCTTGGTGGGGATTACCGACGTGCCGTTTCAGGGGTTTGTGGAGAGTGTGCGCAAGAGCAATCTTGGGGTGGTGGAGCAACTGAACAAGCCGCTGGTGATGCCGGCACGGTAGGCGCCTGAGAGCGCAAGGGGACCGCCTGGCTTTGCGGTGTTCCCAAAAACCTCCAGTGCTGGAACAATGCCAGCCATTTTGTGGCGCAGTACGGCGGGGTAATTACGGGTGCAGATTCAAGGTCATTACGAACTCCAGTTCGAGGCGGTACGCGAAGCCTTCGCAGCACTTTTCGATGATCCCCAGGAACGCGGCGCCGCACTGTGCATCCAGGTCGGTGGCGAAACGGTCCTCGACCTGTGGGCCGGCACCGCCGACAAGGACGGCCAGCAAGCCTGGCACAGCGATACCATCGCCAACCTGTTCTCCTGCACAAAAACCTTCACCGCCGTCACCGCCCTGCAACTGGTGGCCGAAGGCAAGCTGGCGCTGGATGCACCGGTCGCTCGCTACTGGCCAGAATTTGCCCAGGCCGGCAAGAGCTCGGTAACCCTGCGCCAACTGCTGTGCCACCAGGCCGGCCTGCCGGCGATCCGCCAGTTGCTGCCCGCCGAAGCCCTGTACGACTGGCAGACCATGGTCGACACCCTGGCCGCCGAAGCCCCCTGGTGGACCCCCGGCACCGCCCACGGCTACGCCGCGATCACCTACGGCTGGCTGCTGGGCGAGCTGATTCGCCGCGCCGACGGCCGCGGCCCGGGCGAGTCGATCGTGGCGCGCACCGCCAGGCCCCTGGGGCTGGATTTCCATGTGGGACTGGACGATGAAGAGTTCTACCGTGTCGCGCACATCGCCCGGGGCAAAGGCAACCCGGGTGACGAGGCAGCCAAGCGGCTGCTGCAGGTGACGATGCGTGAGCCCGAGGCGTTGTCCACCCGCGCCTTCACCAACCCGCCAGCCATCCTGACCAGTACCAACAAGCCTGAGTGGCGACGCATGCAGCAACCGGCGGCCAACGGCCACGGCAACGCACGCAGCCTGGCCGGGTTCTATGCCGGGCTGCTGGACGGCAGCCTGCTGGAATCGGAACTGCTCGACGAACTGACCCGCGAACACAGCCTGGGCCAGGACATGACCCTGCTGACCCAGACCCGCTTCGGCCTGGGCTGCATGCTTGATCAGCCACAGGTGCCCAACGCCACGTTCGGGCTGGGCGCCAAGGCTTTCGGACACCCGGGGGCCGGCGGCTCGGTCGGTTTTGCCGATCCGGAACACGACGTGGCCTTTGGCTTTGTCACCAATACCCTGGGCCCGTATGTCCTGATGGACCCGCGGGCACAGAAACTGGTTCGGGTGCTGGCCGGCTGCCTTTGATCGGGTAAGTCCCTGCAACCGGAACCCATTGTCTATTCTGGATTCCAACAGCCTGCGCTGTCGGGTCAAATTTCTTTCATTTTCATGGTGTATCGCTGATGTCTTCACATAAAACCTTAGCTCTCGCCCTGTGCCTGGCCGTGACCGGTTGCGCACAGCACCCTCAGAACGGCTCGGCCGATGGCGGCCATGGCTGGTGGCCCTTCGGCTCCGACAAGGTGGCCGAAAAGGACGTGAAGGATGTGGTCACCGAGAAGGTCGCCCAGGCTGATGCCAAGTCCGAAAGCAGCAGCCGCTGGTGGTGGCCGTTCGGAAACAGCGACAAGGCCCAGAGCCAGGCCCAGGCGGTACCCAAGATCGACGTCAAGGCCACCCAGGCCTGGCTCGACGACTACGAGCCCAAGCTGCGCGAAGCGATCAAGGACAGCAAGTTCGAGCTCGAGCGCCGCGAAGACGTGCTGGTGGTGACCGTGCCGGTCGACTCTTCGTACAACCCTGACCGCCCCGCCATGCTGTTGCCGGCCACCCTCGGCCCGATCACGCGCGTGGCCAAGGTGATCGAGACCGACTCCAAGACCGCCGTGCTGGTACTCGGCCATGCCGACAGCAGCGGCGCAGCTGCTGCAAACCAGAAGCTGAGCCAGGAGCGCGCCCAGTCGGTATCGGCGATTTTCCGCCTCAGCGGCCTGCAGCGTGATCGCCTGATGCTGCGTGGCATGGGGTCGGTGGCGCCGCGCGCCGCCAACGACAGTGTGCAGGGCCGCGCCCTGAACCGCCGCGTCGAGCTGCTGTTGACGCCACAGAACACCATGCTGGCGCTGGTGGCCAAGTACCAGCAGCCGACCCCTAGCCCGGCCGAACTGGTTGCCGTGCAGGACGTCAAGGCGCCGGTCAAGGCCGCTGCCAAGCCCGCCACCAAACCAGCGGCGAAAGCCACTGCGAAAAAAGCCCCGGCCGCCAAGCCAGTGGCCAAGAAGAAGCCGGCTGCAGCCGCTGCCAAGCCGGCCGCCAAGAAAGCCGCCCCGGCCGCGAAGAAAGTCGTTGCCAGCAGCACCAGCCCTGCGAAGACCAACTGATCGTCAAGGAAACGCAGCATGACCCAGACCCTGGCCGATATGCGCCGCGACTACACTCGCGACGGCCTGACCGAAACCCAGGCGCCGGCAGAGCCGTTCGCGTTGTTTCACCAATGGTTCGAGGATGCCGTCAAGACCGAGCAGCCGCCCGTCGAAGCCAACGCCATGACGTTGGCAACGGTGGACGGCGAGGGGCGTCCGCATTGCCGTATCCTGCTGCTCAAGGGGCTGGATGAGCAGGGCTTCACCTTCTTCACCAACTACGAAAGTGCCAAGGGCCATCACCTGCGCGCCAACCCGTTCGCCGCCATGACCTTCTTCTGGCCCACCCTGGAACGCCAGGTGCGCATCGAAGGCAAGGTGGTGAAGGTCACGGCGCAGGAATCCGATGCGTATTACCAGGTACGCCCGCTGGGTAGCCGCCTGGGCGCCTGGGCATCGCCGCAGAGCCGGGTGATCGCCAACCGTGAAGAGCTGCAGGATCTGGTCAAGACCACCGAGCAGCGCTTCAGCGATACCCAGCCACACTGCCCCGAGCACTGGGGTGGCTACCGCCTGCTGCCGGAACGCATCGAGTTCTGGCAGGGCCGCCCGAGCCGCCTGCATGATCGTCTCAACTACCGGCTCAAACAGGGGCTGTGGCTGCGCGAGCGCCTGGCCCCTTAACCGGCGCGGTATTCGGCGGCCGCGCGTTCCAGCCAGGCCGCCAATTCCTTGCGTTTGACCTTTTGCGCCCTGGCGCTGTCCAGACGTTGTAGCATGAAGACGCGTTTGTGCTCGTCGTCCCCGGCCAGCGACAGGGCCAGGTCGCGGTCCATCCAGCGCTTGATGCGTACATACAGCCACCCGTGAAAATACAGACCCGCCAGGGTGGTTACGGCGATGATGAAGTAATCCATGTCTATCCTTGCCTGTTGAGTGTTGGGGTCATGGCGGGGATCAAGTGCCTGTACCGACGCTGAATGGAAGCAATTTTATACACCGTGTGTCGTGACAGTGGTCAACGCGCGGAGTCTAATGACTACCTGTCTTCTGGAGATGATCCTATGCGTAAATCAGTTTTGTTGGTGGCGTCGTTCACCACGATGTCGCTGCTGCTTGGCGGCTGTACCTCCAACCTGACCGGCGATTCCTATTCCCGCGATGAAGCCCGTCGCGTGCAGCAAGTGCGCATGGGTACCATCGAATCGCTGCGTCCGGTCAAGATCGAAGGCACCAAGACCCCGATCGGCGGCGGCGCCGGTGCCATCGTGGGTGGCGTGGCCGGCAGCGCGGTAGGCGGCGGTCGTGGCAGTATCGTCGCGGCAGTCATCGGTGCGGTAGCCGGCGGCCTGGCAGGTTCTGCAGCCGAGGAAGGCCTGACCCGCACCCAGGGTGTGGAAATCACCGTGCGTGAAGACGATGGCAGCATGCGCGCCTATGTCCAGCAGGTTCAGCAGAACGAAATCTTCCGGGTGGGCGAGCGCGTTCGCATCATGACCGTGGATGGCACCAGCCGGGTTTCTCACTGAACCTTGTCCTGCAGCCCTCTGGCTATGCGGGCGTGCAAACAAAACCCCGACTCGGCACCGCCGGTCGGGGTTTTTCATTGCCGGTTCGGCATCAACTGCCGACGGCCTTGCGGCTGGCCATGGCGGTTACCGCGTAGCCGATCACCGCTGCCAGGATGGAACCGGTGAGAATGCCCATGCGGTCCATGCCGGCGTACTCGCTGCTGCCCGGCACGAAGGCCAGCGAGCCGACGAACAGGCTCATGGTGAAGCCGATGCCGCACAGGATCGCCACCCCCAGCACCTGGCCCCAGTTGGCGCCACTGGGCAGGGCGGCCAGGCCCAGCTTGATCGCCAGCCACGTCAGGCCGAACACCCCGACGGTCTTGCCCAGCAGCAGGCCGACCGCGATGCCCATCGGCACATGGTGGGTAAAGCTCTCGGCGGTGACGCCGGCCAGCGACACGCCGGCATTGGCGAAGGCGAACAGAGGCAGGATACCGAACGCCACCCAGGGGTGAAGGGCGTGCTCCAGCGCCAGCAGGGGCGACGGCTCGGCGTTGCGAGTGCGCAGCGGGATGGTCAGCGCCAGGGTGACACCGGCCAGCGTGGCATGCACGCCGCTCTTGAGTACGCACACCCACAGGATCAACCCGATCACCATGTACGGCCCCAGCTTGACCACCCCCATCCGGTTCATCGCCACCAGCGCTACCAGGCAGGCGGCGGCCAGCATCAGCGACAGGCTGGACAGGGCGCCGGAGTAGAACAGGGCGATGACGATGATCGCGCCCAGGTCGTCGATGATCGCCAGGGTCATCAGGAAAAGCTTGAGCGACACCGGTACACGCTTGCCGAGCAGGGCCAGCACGCCGAGGGCGAAGGCGATATCGGTGGCGGTGGGGATCGCCCAGCCGGCCACGGCGGCGGGGTTGTCCTTGTTGAGGAAGTAGTAGATCAGTGCCGGCACTACCATGCCGCCGATGGCGGCTGCGCCGGGCAGCACGATCTGCGAGGGCCTGGACAGGTGGCCGTCGATGATCTCGCGCTTGACCTCCAGGCCGATGAGCAGAAAGAACAGTGCCATCAGGCCGTCGTTGATCCACAGCAGCAGGGGCTTGGCGATTTGCAGCGCGCCCACCTGGGCCACCACGGGCACGTCGAGCAGGCCGTTGTAGAGGTAGGAGAGGGGGGAGTTGTTGATGATCAGCGCAAGGACAGCCGCGGCAATCAGCAGCAGGCCGCTGGCTGATTCGAGCTGGAAGAAACGCGTGAATGTGCTGCGTAGAGGCAAGGGTGCTCCTCCATCCTGAAATTCGAAGAGGAACACCCTACCCTGTGGGGATATGCTTTAGAACAAAAACTATATTCTTTTTTGTTATATGCTATTGCGGCTTTTCCGCCGGCAAGGCCAACCCCTGCAGGGGCCGATCTTGCCGGCGAAACGGCCCGCAAGCCCTACCTCACGCTTCCAGGTCCAGCCCCAGCATGCTGCGCGCCACTGCCTCGGCCACACGAATTCCGTCCACGCCCGCCGACAGAATCCCGCCTGCATACCCAGCCCCCTCACCGGCGGGGAACAGCCCCTTCAGGTTCAGGCTCTGCAAGCTGGCATCGCGGGTGATGCGCAGCGGCGAGGAGGTACGCGTCTCGATGCCGGTCAACACCGCATCGGGCAGGTTGTAACCCTTGATCTGCCGGTCGAACGCCGGCAGTGCCTCACGGATCGCCTCGATGGCGAAGGCCGGCAGGCTCAGCGCCAGGTCGCCCAGGCTCACGCCCGGCTTGTACGAGGGTTCCACGCTGCCCAGGGCGGTGGATGGCTTGCCGGCGACAAAGTCGCCCACCAGTTGCGCCGGTGCCTGGTAGTTGCTGCCACCCAGCTCATAGGCCAGGCTCTCCAGACGTTCCTGCAGTTCGATGCCGGCCAGCGGGCCGCCCGGGTAGTCCTGCTCGGGGGTGATGCCGACCACGATGCCAGAGTTGGCATTGCGCTCGTTGCGCGAGTACTGGCTCATGCCGTTGGTCACCACGCGGCCCGGTTCGCTGGTGGCAGCTACCACCGTGCCGCCCGGGCACATGCAGAAGCTGTATACCGAACGTCCGTTCTTGGCGTGGTACACCAGCTTGTAGTCGGCCGCGCCGAGTTTCGGGTGGCCGGCATACTTGCCCAGGCGGGCCTTGTCGATCAGGGTCTGCGGGTGCTCGATGCGAAAGCCGATGGAGAACGGCTTGGCTTCCATGAACACGCCCCGCGCATGCAGCATGCGGAAAGTGTCGCGGGCGCTGTGCCCCAGGGCCAGGATCACGTGGCGCGAATGCAGCTGTTCGCCACTTTCGAGTACCACGCCGGTCAGTTGCTCGCCCTCGCTGATCAGGTCGGTGACCTTCTGCTCGAAACGCACCTCGCCGCCCATGGCTTCGATCTGCTGGCGCATGTTCTCGACCATGCCGGTCAGGCGGAAGGTACCGATGTGCGGTTTGTTGACGTACAGGATCTCGTCCGGCGCACCGGCCTTGACGAACTCGTGCAGCACCTTGCGGCCGTGATGCTTCGGGTCCTTGATCTGGCTGTACAGCTTGCCGTCGGAGAAGGTGCCGGCACCGCCTTCGCCAAACTGCACGTTGGACTCGGGGTTGAGTACGCTCTTGCGCCACAGGCCCCAGGTGTCCTTGGTGCGTTGGCGCACCTCCTTGCCGCGTTCGAGGATGATCGGCTTGAAGCCCATCTGTGCCAGCAGCAGGCCGGCGAAGATCCCGCACGGGCCGAAGCCGACCACGATCGGGCGTTCGGCAAGCTCGGCCGGTGCCTGGCCGACCGGCTTGTAGCTGACGTCCGGGGCCGGGGTGATGTTGTGATCGTCGGCGAACTTCTGCAGCAGCTCAGCTTCGTTGCTGGCTGTCAGGTCGATGGTGTAGATGAACAGCAGTTCGGTGTTCTTCTTGCGCGCATCGTAGCTGCGCTTGAACAGCGTGAAGTCCAGCAGCTGGTCGTCGCTGATCCCCAGGCGCTGCACGATGGCTTCGCGCAGGGCTTCGTCCGGGTGATCCAGCGGCAACTTCAGTTCAGTGATTCGTAGCATGACAGGGTCCAGTATCCCGGCCATCAAGGGCCGGCGGCTTTGCACAAACCGCCAAGTATAAGCTGTTCGCAGGCGCTTAAGGCAGCTTAAACGCGTGCGGCCGGTCAGTCGTTGCGCGAGCCGCCGTAGTAGCCGCAGCCACGCAGGGTCTGGCCATCGATGCGCAGTTCGGCGCTCAGGTGGCTGACCGCGCCGGTGGCGATGTCCACGCAGCGCTGCGGGGCGACCCACAGGTCGATGCGCTGGCCATTGGCTTCGGTGCTCAGTGACAGGCGCCCGTCGGGCATCTGTTCTTCCAGGTACGGCACCGCCAACGAGGGCTGGCCTGGGCGGTCGAGCACCATGCCCTGGCCGCTGGCCTTGATGTTCCAGTCTGGCTCATGGCCGCTGGCGCGCAGGATCAGGCGCTTGAAGTTCGGGTCGCTGCAGGCGCTGGAGGAGTGCTCGACGCGGTACAGCTGTTGCACGTCGAGCTGGCCATCGTTGCCGGCCTGCTGGCTGCCGGCCAGCTTGCCGCGCACGTCGGCGAACAGGGTGCCGGGGGTTGCCGCCAGTGCCGAAGCTTCCTGCAGCAGGCCGGTGTTGCCGGTGTCGCGGACCACGAAGCGGCGGCTCTCCTCGCACGGCTTGAACAGCAACTGGCCGCCAGCGGCGGACAGCTCGCCCTGCAGGCGAGTCATGCCGACGGTGGACACCGTCTCGGGTTTGTCTGCCAGCATCTGGCAACCGGCGAACAGGGGCAGCAGGGCGGCTAACAGCAGCGAAGGGGCGGCACGCATCGGGGGGCTCCAGCATCGGGTCCAGAAAAGTGCCGTCACGTTACGCAGCCTGGGGCGCAATCACAAGGCCCTAGCCCACGTGATAGGTCTGCCCAGTCTGCAGCCCCTCCACGCTCTTGGCGTAGGCCAGCGCCACGTCGGCCGCCGGTACCGGCTTGAAGCCGCGAAAGTAGGGGGCATAGTCGGGCATGGCCTCGAGCAGCACGGTCGGACTGATGGCGTTGACCCGCAGCCCGCGTGGCAGCTCGATGGCGGCGGCGCGCACGAAGGCGTCGATGGCACCGTTGACCAGGCTGGCCGAGGTGCCAGTACGGATCGGGTCGTGGCTGGTGACGCCGGTGGTGAAGGTGAACGAGCCGCCGTCATTGATGAACTCGCGACCGATCAGCAGCAGGTTGACCTGGCCCATCAGCTTGTCGTTCAGGCCCAGGGCAAACCCCTGTTCGTCCAGTTCGTCCAGGGGCGCGAACACCACGTTGCCGGCGGCGCACACCAGGGCATCGAAGCGCCCGGTCTGCTCGAACAGGCGGCGAATCGAGGCACTGTCGCTGATATCGGCCTGCAGGTCGCCGCTGTTGCGACCGACCCGGATCACCTCGTGGCGCTGTTCCAGTTCACGGGCCACGGCCGAACCGATGGTACCGCCGGCGCCGATCAGAATGATTTTCATGGGGCTGTTCCTCGCGTGTGGGGTGAGGTTTCAGTCTAGGGTGGATTTTTGCGTGAATAAGCCTGCTAATAGGCAACCTTTGGTTTTCATGCGGAAACAATCCATGAGCGAGCTGGACGATCTGGCGGCCTTTGCGGTGTTGATGGATGCGGGCAGTTTTACCCTGGCCGCGGAGCAGCTGGGCTGGAGCAAGGGGCAGTTGTCCAAGCGCATCAGCCAGCTGGAGAGCAGCCATTCGGTCAAGCTGCTGCACCGCACCACGCGGCGCCTGAGCCTGACTGCCGCGGGCGCAGCGCTGCTGCCCCAGGCCCAGGCGCTGGTGCGCCAGGTGACCCAGGCGCGCCAGGCGCTGTCGCGGCTCAAGGATGACCTGTCGGGCCCGGTGCGGGTGACGGTGCCGGTGTCGCTGGGTGAAACCTTCTTCGAAGGCCTGCTGCTGGAGCTGGGCAACCAGTACCCGCAGTTGCAGATCGAACTGGAACTGGACAATGCCTACCGCGACCTGCTGCGCGACGGCTTCGACCTGGCCATCCGACAGATCCCGGGCAATGACGAGCGCCTGGTGGCGCGGCCGCTGCTGGCCATGCAGGAGCTGACCTGCGCCAGCCCGGCATACCTGGAGCGCCACGGCACGCCGACCACGCCGCAGGCGCTGGCCGAGCATCGCTGCCTGCTCAACAGTCATTACAGCGGACGCGAGGAATGGCTGTACCACCAGCAGCATGAATTGCTGCGGGTGCAGGTGGCGGGGAATTTTGCCAGCAATCACTACAGCCTGTTGAAGAAGGCGGTGCTGGTGGGGGCGGGGGTGGCGCGGCTGCCGTCCTACATGTTGCATGCCGAGCTGGCGGACGGACGCTTGTGCTGGTTGCTGCGCGATTACCAGACACGCAGTACGCCGTTGTTCCTGGTGCACCCGTATCAGGGCGGGATGCCCAAACGCGTGCAGGTGGTGGCCGATTACCTGGTGCGCTGGTTCAAGCGTGGCAGCCAGGCGCTGGGTGCGTTGCCGGTACCGGCCCCTTCACCGACAACGCCGGCTTCTGCACTGTAGGAGCCGGCGTTGCCGGCGAAGGGGCCGTCTGGTTCAGCCCCCCAGGTACGCGTCGCGTACTTTCGGGTCGGTCAGCAGCGCTTCACCGGTGCCCTGCATCACCACCCGGCCGTTCTCCAGCACATAGGCACGGTCGGCGATCTTCAGGGCCTGGTTGGCGTTCTGCTCCACCAGGAACACCGTTACACCATCCTTGCGCAGCTGTTCGATGATGTCGAAGATCTGCTGGATGATGATCGGCGCCAGCCCCAGTGACGGTTCGTCGAGCAGCAACAGCTTGGGCTTGCTCATCAGCGCACGGCCGATGGCGAGCATCTGCTGCTCGCCCCCGGACATGGTGCCGCCACGCTGGCTGAAGCGCTCCTTGAGCCGCGGGAACAGGTGCAGCACCTTGTCCATCTGCTCTTGGTAGTCGCCCTTGTCGGTGAAGAACCCGCCCATGGCCAGGTTCTCCTCCACGGTCAGGCGTGCGAACACGCGCCGACCCTCGGGCACCACGGCAATGCTCTTGCGCATGATCTGCGCCGAACTGTGCCCCACCAGCTCCTCGCCCATGTAGCGGATGCTGCCGCTGTGGGCCTGGGGCGACCCGCACAGGGTCATCAGCAGGGTCGACTTGCCCGCGCCGTTGGCGCCGATCAGGGTGACGATCTCGCCCTGGCGAATCTCCACGTTGACGCTGTGCAGCGCCTGGATCTTGCCGTAGAAGGTGGAAACGTTTTCGAACTGCAGCATTTACGCTTCCCCCAGGTAGGCTTTGATCACTTCAGGGTTGTCCCGGATCTGTTGCGGGGTGCCATCGGCCAGCGGCGTGCCCTGGTTGATCACCACGATATGGTCGGAAATGCTCATGACCAGCTTCATGTCGTGCTCGATCAGCAGCACGGTCACCCCGTGTTCCTCACGCAAGGTGCCGATCAGCGCCTTGAGGTCTTCGGTCTCTTTCGGGTTCAGGCCTGCCGCCGGCTCGTCGAGCATGAGGATCCGCGGGCGGGTCATCATGCAGCGGGCGATTTCCAGCCGGCGTTGCTGACCATAGGCCAGGGTGCCGGCGTTACGGTTGGCGAACTCGACCAAGTCGACCTTTTCCAGCCAGTACTGCGCGTACTCCATCGCCTCGTGCTCGCTGCGACGAAAGCCCGGGGTCTTGAACAGGCCGGCGAAGAAGTTGGTGTTCAGGTGACGGTGCTGGGCGATCAGCAGGTTTTCCAGTGCGGTCATTTCCTTGAACAGGCGCACGTTCTGGAAGGTACGCACCACGCCCTTGCGGGCGATCTCGTGGCCGGCCAGGCCCTGGATGGGCTGGCCGTCGAGCAGGATGCTGCCGCCACTGGGCTTGTAGAAGCCGGTCAGGCAGTTGAACACGGTGGTCTTGCCGGCGCCGTTGGGGCCGATCAGTGCCACCACTTGTTTTTCCTTGACGGACAGGGCCACGCCGTTGACCGCCAACAGGCCGCCGAAGCGCATGCTCAGGCCGCTCACTTGCAGAATTTCGCGGCTCATCGACGCAGCTCCATGTGTGGACGTTGCATAGGCAGCAGGCCCTGCGGACGCCAGATCATCATCAATACCATCAGGGCACCGAACATCAGCATCCGGTATTCACTGAAGTCGCGCATCAGTTCGGGCAGCAGGATCATCACGATGGCCGCGAGGATCACGCCCAGCTGAGAGCCCATGCCGCCGAGCACGACAATGGCGAGGATGATCGCCGACTCGATGAAGGTGAACGACTCCGGCGTCACCAGGCCCTGGCGCGCGGCGAAGAAGCTGCCGGCAAAACCGGCGAAGCAGGCACCGAGGGTGAAGGCCGAGAGCTTGATGATGGTCGGGTTCAGGCCCAGCGCACGGCAGGCGATCTCGTCTTCGCGCAGCGCTTCCCAGGCGCGCCCGATCGGCATGCGCAGCAGGCGGTTGATCACGAACAGCGCCAGCAGGGCCAGCAGCAATGCCACCAGGTACAGGAAGATCACCTTGTTGATCGAGTTGTATTCCACCCCGAAGAACTCGTGGAAAGTTTGCATGCCTTCAGCCGCCCTGCGCTCGAAGCTCAGGCCGAAGAACGACGGCTTGGGAATGTTGCTGATGCCGTTCGGGCCGCCGGTGAGGTCGGTCAGGTTACGCAGGAACAGCCGGATGATCTCGCCGAAACCCAGGGTCACGATGGCCAGGTAGTCACCGCGCAGGCGCAGCACCGGGAAACCCAGCAGGAAGCCGAACGTGGCCGCCATCATCCCCGCGATCGGCAGGCACACCCAGAAGCTCAGGCCGAAGTAGTGCGACAGCAGCGCATAGCTGTAGGCGCCCACGGCGTAGAAGCCCACGTAGCCCAGGTCGAGCAGGCCCGCCAGGCCGACCACGATGTTCAGGCCAAGGCCCAGCATCACGTAGATCAGGATGAGCGTGGCGATGTCGACCGCACCGCGCGAACCGAAGAACGGCCACACCAGGGCAACCGCGATCAGGCCCAGGATGATGTAGCGCTGGGTACGCGGCAGGGTCAGGAAGTTGCTGACCTTGGGCGATATCAGTGCACCCCGGGGGGCGGACCGCATCATTGCGCTCCATTGCTTGTCGAACAGCACGCGCAGGAACATCAGCACCGAGCACACCACAATCACGCTCAGGGCCAGGGGCCCCTGGCCATGCACCTGCAGGCTGATACCGACGATGCTGAGTTTCAGGCCCAGTACCGGGAATGCCACGGCCCAGACCAGCAAGGCGCTGAAAAACGCCGATTTGAGATTTCTGCTCATACTTTCTCGACCTCCGGACGGCCCAGGATGCCGGTCGGACGGAACAACAACACCAGAACCAGAAGACCGAATGCCACCACGTCCTTGTACTGGTCACCGAAGATATCGGCGCCAAAGGCCTCGGCCACGCCCAGCACCAGCCCGCCGAGCATGGCGCCCGGAATGCTGCCGATGCCGCCCAGCACCGCCGCGGTAAAGGCCTTCAGGCCCACCAGGAAGCCGGCGTTGGGGTTGATCACGCCGTACTGCATGCTCAGCAGTACCGCTGCCACGGCCGCCAGGGCCGCACCGATCACGAAGGTCAGGGCGATGATGTTGTTGGTGTTGATACCCAGCAGGTTGGCCATCTTGATGTCTTCGGCACAGGCGCGACAGGCGCGGCCCAGGCGTGAACGCGAGATGAACAGGGTCAGCCCGGTCATGGCCACCAGGGTGACGACGAAGACCAGGATCTGCATGTAGGAAATCAGGACTTCCTCGGCGCCGCCCGGCCCGAAGGAGATGCTCCCCGGAATCAGGTTGGGGATCGACTTGTCCTTGGAATCCTGGGCAAGCAAGACAGTGTTCTGCAGGAAAATCGACATGCCGATGGCAGAGATCAGCGGGATCAGCCGGTTGCTGTTGCGCAAGGGGCGGTAGGCGACCCGTTCGATGCTGTAGCCATAGGCGCTGGTGACCACGATGGTCGCGATGAACGCGGCGGTCATCAGTATCGGCAGTGAGTCGATGCCCATCATGGCCAGCCCGGCAAGGGCGATGAAGGCCACGTAGGAACCGATCATGTACACCTCGCCGTGGGCGAAGTTGATCATTCCAATGATGCCGTAAACCATTGTGTAGCCAATGGCTATCAAGGCATAGGTGCTGCCAATGGTCAGGCCATTAACCAGCTGTTGGAAGAAGTGATAGATCTCAGGCATTACAGCGCTCCTAAAAACCCGATACGCATTTCACTGGTGGGCTTGCGCCCGTCCCGGCTTGTGGTCTGAGGCCACTTCGCACGGGTACTGCCAGCGAACCGCTGGTGACGGTTTTAAGATTTTCAGGTGAACCTGCTCCCGGATCGCGGGAATCAGGCCCATGAACCTCGTAAAACAAAGCCCACTGCTCGCACAGTGGGCTTGTAGTCATGGAGTGACGGGATTACTGAGGGGAAACTTCGGTTTTAGGTTTGCCGAAATGCCATTCGTAGACGACGAACTTGAAGTCCTTCAGGTCGCCGTTCTTGTCATAGGACAAGTCGCCGGTAGGGGTCTTGAAAGTGCCGGTGTGCAGGGCCTGTGCGACCTTGTCGGTGTCTTCGCTCTTGGCCGCCTTGATGCCTTCGGCGATCAGTTCCACCGCCGAGTAGGCCGGGAACACGAACGGACCGCTCGGGTCCTTGCCGTCAGCCTTGATGGCGTCGACGATGGCCTTGTTCGCAGGGTCGGCGTCGAACGACTTGGGCAGGGTTACCAGCAGGCCTTCGGAAGCGCCCTGGGCGATCTGCGAGATCGAGTCGTTGCCCACGCCCTCTGGGCCCATGAACTTGGCCTTCAGGCCTTTTTCCTGAGCCTGGCGCAGGATCAGGCCCAGCTCTGGGTGGTAGCCGCCGTAGTACACGAAGTCGACGTTGGCTTGCTTGAGCTTCTGGATGATCGAGGAGAAGTCCTTGTCGCCGGCGTTCAGGCCTTCGAACACGGCAACCTTGGTGCCTTTGCCTTCCAGGGTCTGCTTGACCGCGGTGGCGATGCCTTCACCGTACTGCTGCTTGTCGTGCAGTACCGCAACCACCTTGGGCTTGACGTGGTCGGCGATGTAGTTGCCGGCGGCCGGGCCCTGGGCGCTGTCCAGGCCGATGGTACGGAAGATCAGCTTGTAGCCGCGGGAGGTGATTTCCGGGCTGGTGGCAGCCGGGGTGATCATGATCACGCCTTCATCTTCATAGATGTCGGACGCTGGTTGAGTGGAGCTGGAGCACAGGTGGCCGACCACGAACTTGACGCCATCGTTGACCACTTTGTTGGCGACTGCCACGGCCTGTTTAGGGTCGCAGGCGTCGTCGTATTCCTTGGCTTCGAGCATCTTGCCGTCAACGCCGCCCTTGGCGTTGATGTCCTTGATGGCCTGTTTTGCACCGATGAACTGCATGTCACCGTATTGAGTAACCGGACCGGTCTTCGGGCCGGCGATGCCGATCTTGATGGTATCGGCGGCAACTGCATGGCTGGCAACCCCGGCCAGAACCATTGCGGCGAACAGCTTGGAAATCTGCTTACTCATAGTGCTCCACTCATTCTGTTGTAATTTTTATAGTCCTGGTGCCCAGGGCTACGGACCGGGATACCGTGACGGCCACGCCGTCCCGCCTTTCCCGTGTTCCCCCGCAAAATGCCCTGGCAACTGTACCGGTACAGTGTAGAGCGCCGCTTGATCGATTGAAAAGCGGGCTTTTCGAGGCAAAATCCGGGGGTGTCGCCTAATCGACAGAAAGTTACATAAAGGCGCCGCCAATTTGCCAGCATGCTGCGGCGGGGCGTGATCTTCATGGCCTTGTCGATCAATTACTTATTTGAAACTGGGTTTTTCTGCAAAAATAGCGACCTTTCAGTGGTCGAATTATTTCTGGTAGGAACCCATGACAGATCAACCAAGCACCCTCTATGCCAAATTGCTCGGCGAGACTGCAATCATCGAGTGGAAAGCGCTGGAGCGTTTTTGGGCCAAGGGTGACCTGATTTGGGTCGACCCGTCGCTGGACCTGATCGAGGTGGCGTCGGCAATGGCCGAAAACCGCAGTGAAACCGTGGAAAAATGGCGAAATGATGGCACGGTCGTGCCGGTGACTGCCGAGCAGGCGCTAGACCTTTCGCACACGATTGCGCCGATCTGGGCAGTGGTGGTTTCGCCGTTTATCGTGATTCAGAAAAAGCCCGCGCCCTGATCTGGTGCGCAAAAACGAACAGCCGGAAGATTTTGGTGCGCGAGGGCGTTCAGGCGGGGTGGTTGTTGGTAACAGTGGGGCAGGGGTTCAAAAAACGCGGTAACAGTTCTTGCCTCATCGCGGGTCACGCCCGCTCCCACAGGTTGGTGGAGACCTTGTGGGAGCGGGCTTGACCCGCGATGGCCGCAAAGCCGCCGCGCAGATTACTCGTAGTCTGTCTTGCCCGTATGGCTGTTGAGCGAAATCACCCGCGTCTTGCCGATGCGGTGACGGTAGATCTCGCGCAGGTACTTCACCGCCTTCTTCACGCACTCGCGTGACAGGCGGATATCGTTGATCGACACGAACTTGCTCTTGTCGTTGATCAGCTCGCGGTACTTCTTCTCGTACATCGGCTTGATCGCGTACCAGTTGGTATCGAGGATCTTGGCCGGGTTCTCGAACTCGTTGAGCAGGTCGTCGATACGGTCCTCGTCGAATTCCTCACGGGTGATGAAGTCGAGGATGGCGTTGTCCAGCGTGTCGTCGAAACGGTACGGGGTGCGCGCGAAACAGCGCTTGATGAACGCCACGATCAGGGTCAGGAAGTCGTCCGACAGGCACGGGCTCTTGGCGATCAGGGTGGTCAGCGACAGGTTGGCCGAGGCGCCGATCACCAGCGCGTAGCGCTTGAGCGTGGTGTTGGGGAACAGGCTGTTGAGGTGAGTCTTGAGCCGGTTCAGGTCCATGTACGAGAGCTTGTAGTCCTTGGGCAGGGACACGATCGACACCACCGACGAGCAGTTCTTGAAGAAGTGCAGGTCATGCAGCGCCGCGGCGTCGTAGCCGGAGGTCTTGTACTGCTCCAGGGCCGCGCGATAGCGCTTGGACTCGATCGGCAGCAGGCTGATGCCCTCGATCGCCTGGGTCACCTTGTTGAAGTGCGGCAGGTCGATGGAGCGGAAGAACAGGTCGTCGATGTTGAGCTGCGGCTTCTCTTTCTCGAACACCTTGAACTTGTCGTTGCCTGGCGTCGGCTGCTCGGGCACTACCGATTCGGCGTAGGCGATGGCCACCGGGCCGGCCAGGCTCATGAACAGGTCGTTGGCATCCAGGCGGATGGTCTCGCCGATGTCGATGCCGGCGCGCCGGAAGTAGTTCTGGTCGTAGTCGGTGGTCACCGCCTGGGCGGTGAGGATGTTGAAGATCTGCTGCGAGATGTACTGGTTGGCGTGCTTCTCCATGGCATTGACGTCAATGTCCTGGATGTTGCCGTCATCGTTCTCCTCGGCATAGCGCATGATGTCGTTGGAGATCAGCATCATCGCGTTCCACGGACGGATACGCCCCATCACGCTGGCTTCGCTGCTGTCCTCGTTGTCGAAGTTGTACGAGAAGTCCCATTCCTCCGACAGGTACTTGCACAGCAGGCGGCCGGCGTTGATGTGCAGTGCCTCGGACATCTCGCTGCGGTGGTCGGAGATGTTCGGCAGCACGCAGATGCCGCTGGTGAAGATCGGCTCGAAGACGAAGGAGTGCCCGCTCTTGGTGTCGTTCTCGTCGGCCGGCTTGGTGTCGAACGTCTTGTTCATGTACGAGAACTGCTGGGCCAGGCCGAACTCCGAAGCCATGCCCGAGCCGGTACCGCCACCGGCGCTGAAGATGTAGAAGTACAGGCGCGACTGGTTGGCCTTGATGCCGCACGAGTCGATCAGGTACGAGTGGATCAGCTTCCAGTCGGCACTGGAGAAGCGCTGGGTTTCCTTGTTGAGGATGATCTTGGCCAGGTACTGGCCCAGGATCGGCGCGTTGCCGGCGCCGCCCGCATGCACCTCGGACAGGTCCATGATCTTCATCTTGCTGTAGTCGCGCAGAAAGCCGCTCTTCTCGCCCTTGCGCGAAAAACGGATGCGCCCGGCGATGTCCTTGTCCAGGTCGCCCAGCATCACCAGCGGTTCCACCAGGAACACCGGCTTGGCGCCCTTGTTCTGCACCAGGCGCAGGTTGTTGCGGATCCAGCGGCCCGGGCTGTAGGGCTGCTCGCCGGCGTGGCGGTCTTCGTTGTTGAATTCGTTGAGGTAGAAGGTGCGGGCGTTGTACACCAGCTCCGCCACATCCAGGGCAATGTTCGAACCGCAACGACCCAGGCCGATCAGGCACACCGAAGGGAACTGCTGGTCCAGGCGCAACTGGGTGTCATCTTCGACATGCACACTGGGCGGGAACACCAGGTCGCGCAGGCCGTCGAGGTTGTCCAGGATGCGCTGGATATCGGTCTCGGTGTAATACAGGTACTGCTGCGGCGTAGCCGCGCGCGGGCTGTAGTATTCTCGAGGCGCCGGGGCGGTGAGCGCGGTGGAGGATGACATCAGCTCGGAAACCGCGGTGGCAGAAGTATTCTTTGAGGTCATTTTGCGCCATTTGCCTGGGTGGACGGCTGGTAAAAGTCGATATCATCGAGCCATCACGGGATAAGTTTCGCGACTGTATCAGTGCGCCTTTGGCGTGAGCGATAGGGTCCTGCCCTATAACCCTCTAAGGGTTTTCCTGTCACGTCTGAGAACTGAATCGTCCGCATCGCCAACTTCTTTAATTTGCCAGGAGCTGTCATGAGCATTGCACTACCTTCGCTGGGGTTCGCCGGTATCGGTCTGATGGGATTGCCCATGTGTCGGCGGCTGCTGGCGGCCGGTTTTCCGTTGACCGTGTGGAACCGTTCATCGGACAAGTGCGCGCCACTGGTGGCCGCCGGGGCGAGCCAGGCGAACAGCCCGGCAGAGCTCTGCGCGGCGGCGGACGTGGTGATGCTGTGCCTGGCCGACACCCAGGTGGTGCACGAGGTGGTGTTCGGTGACGACGGTATCGCCGCAGGCGGCGCGGCCGGGCAGCTGCTGGTGGATTTTTCCAGCCTGGAGCCCGGCGCCACGCGGCAAATGGCCGCACAGCTGAGGCAGGCCTGCGGCATGCACTGGCTGGATGCACCGGTGTCGGGCGGCACCCCGGGCGCCGAGGCCGGCAGCCTGGCGATCATGGTCGGCGGCGAGGCGGCCGATCTTGAGCGGGTGCGCCCGGTGCTCCAGGTGCTGGGGCAGCGGGTCACGCACATGGGTGCGGTGGGGGCAGGGCAGGTGACCAAGGCCTGCAACCAGATGATCGTGGCCTGCAACGCACTGGTGATTGCCGAGGTGGTGGCCCTGGCCGAACAGTCAGGGGTGGATGCCAGCCTGATCGCCGAAGCCCTGGCGGGCGGTTTCGCCGATTCCAGGCCGCTGCAGATCCTGGCCCCGCAAATGGCCGAGCAGCGTTACGAGCCGGTGAAGTGGCACGTGCGCACCTTGCTCAAGGACCTGGATACGGCGGTCAAGTTTTCCCGCGAGCAGGGCTCGGCCACCCCGATCAGCGGCCTGGCGGCGCAACTGATGCGCTTGCACGGCAGCCAGGGTTACCTGGAAAAGGATCCCGCAACCCTGGTCGAGCTGTTTCGCCGCAAGCCATAGGCAGGTCGCTGCACTGGTTGAGGCTGCCGAGCACCGCGTGCAGCTCGCCCATCGGTACCGGGCGGCTGAACAGGTAGCCCTGCAGAAAGTCGCAGCCCTGCTGGCGCAGGAACTGGTACTGCTCGACGGTTTCCACTCCCTCGGTCACCACCTTCAGGTGCAGGGTGTGGGCCATGATGATGATGGCCTGCACGATGTCCATGTCCTGCTCGGAGTGGGGGATGTCCTGGATGAACGAGCGGTCGATCTTCAGCGTGTCCAGCGGCAGGCGCTTGAGATAGGCCAGCGAAGAGTAGCCGGTGCCGAAGTCGTCGATCGAGAGTGAAACGCCCTTGGCCCGGATACGCTTGAGCAGGGCGATGGTGTTGTGGATGTTGCCCATCAGCGCGTTTTCGGTCACCTCCATTTCCAGGCGCCAGGCCGGCAGCCCCGCGCTGAACAGCGCATCTTCCACTTCGCTGACGAGTTCTTCGCGGCCCAGGGTCAGCGCCGAGCAGTTGACGGTGACCTTGAGTTGGTCGAAGCCATGGCGGCTCAGCTGCGCCAGGTCCTGGCAGGCGCGGCGCAACACCCACAGGTCGAGCTCGCCGATCAGGCCGTTGGCTTCGGCAATGCCGATGAAGCGGTCGGGGCTGAGCAGGCCGTGCTGCGGGTGCTGCCAGCGGATCAGCGCTTCGAGCTTGGCCACCTGGCCGCTGGCCAGGTCGAAGATCGGCTGGTAGTGGATGCGCAGCCCGCGTTCTTCGAGCAGGGCCACGCGCAGCTCCTCCTCCAGTTGCAGCTCCAGGGTGGCGCGGGTTTTCAGGTTGCTGCTGAAGAAGTTCAGGTTGTTGCGCCCGCATCCCTTGGACTGATACAGCGCCAGGTCCGCGTGCTTGAGCAGTTCGTCGCAGCTTTCGCCATCGTCGGGGAACACGCTGATGCCGATGCTGGTGGTCATCACCATGCGCCGGCCGCTCAGGTCGATCGGTTCCTTGACCTTGTGCATGATGCGCTGCGCCAGGTGGCGGGCCTCGTCGCGGTTGTGCAGGCCGATCAGAATGCAGAACTCGTCGCCGCCGAAGCGGGCCACCACGTCGTGGCTGCGGGTGGCGCTCTTGATCTGCGCGGCGATCACCTGCAGCAGCTGATCCCCCGCGTCATGGCCCAGGCTGTCGTTGATGCGCTTGAAGTGGTCGATGTCCAGGAACATCACCGCCAGCATCCCGCCGCTGGCCGCCTGTTCGGCCAGGCGCTCGGCGAACAGCTGGTTGAAACCGCGACGGTTGACCAGGTTGGTCAGTGCATCGTAGTGCGCCGCCTGTTGCAGCGAGACCCGTGCCTGGTCCAGCTGGCTGAGCAGCATGTTGACCCGGCGCAGGTCGTGCTCCTTGCTCTGCAGCTTCTTGTCCGACAGGGCGGCGCTGATGCAACTGGCGCTGATCAGCAGGGCGACGAAGGCGATGGCCAGGCTCAGGTGCAGGCTGTTGTCGGTGATCGGCAACTGCAGCGGCGCGTCCACGGGCAGTACCAGGGTCAGGGCCCACATGCCGGTGAAATGGGTGGCGATGATGCCGGTGGCCATCACCAGGCTGGCGACGTACCTGGGCCAGTTGCTGTGGGCCGGGCGGTAGCGGGTCAGCAGCAACGCCAGCAGGCTGACGCCGAAGGCGACCACCACCGAACTTGCCAGCAGGTCGGCGCGGTAGAACTGCGAGGCGTTGGAGCGCATGGCTGCCATGCCGGTGTAATGCATGGCGCCGATGCCCAGGCCGATGGCGATGGCCGCCAGCACATGCTGGTGCAGGCGCGGCTGGGGTGTGCCGAGCAGGTTCATCGCACTCCAGGCGGCGAGCAGCATCAGCAGCAGCGATACGGCCGTCAGGGCCAGGTCGTAGTGCACCTCGAGGGGGGCCTGGAAGGCGAGCATGCCGATGAAGTGCATGCCCCACACGCTGCAGGCCAGGCAGAAGGTGCCGAGCAGGCGCCATTGACGTTGGGCGGCGCTGTGCTCGGCATTGCCCACGCGTTCGATGATGTCGAAGGTGGCGAAACTGCCCGCGCAGGCGACCAGGTAGGCAAGTGCCACCAGGTAGGGGTTGTGCCGGCAATCGAGGAGCAATTGTCCGGTTGCGGGAAGTTCGGCGAGTACATGCAGCCCCTGCCACTCCATAGCATGCCTCTTGGTCCGGTGTGCACGCGGCCTCCAGCGGAGTGGAGACGGTTTTGGCTGAGTATAGGAAGAGAGCATTAACCCATCGGGATTAATGGCAGATTGACTTGTATGGATTGGAGATTGGGGCGATAGCGTTTGGTTCTAAAACCGAGTCGCGCCCTTCGCCGGCAAGCCGGCTCCTGCATCGATCATGCAGGAGCCGGCCAGTGGGTCAGCCGGCGACCAGTACCCGAATTGCCTCAAGGCGCAGTGCGGCCTTCTCCAGCATCGCCAGGCCCTGCTCGCGTTGCGCACGCAAGGCCTGGATTTCGGTGTCGCGCACGGTCGGGTTGACCGCCTGCAACGCGGTCAGGCGCGCCAGTTCTTCATCGGTTTCGGCTGCCAGGCGGCGCTGCGCCTCGGCCACAC
The DNA here is from genome assembly GCF_024355235.1 of Pseudomonas sp. S12(2018). Lineage (NCBI taxonomy): Bacteria > Pseudomonadati > Pseudomonadota > Gammaproteobacteria > Pseudomonadales > Pseudomonadaceae > Pseudomonas > Pseudomonas sp. S12(2018). The sequence continues at coordinate 330,392 of NZ_QLAD01000001.1, read as the reverse complement.
GCTCGGCGTGGCGCGGCATGATCTTGGCCTCGCCGGCATTGATGCGCGGGGTCAGGACATCGCGCTGGGCCTGGATGAACTTGTTGGCGCTGGCCTTGGGCACGCTTTCGAGCTGGTCGTTGAGGGTCTCGAACGACACCCGCGCCGCCAGGTCGTTGCCGTTGGTGTCGAGCAGGCAGCGCAGCGCTGCCGGCGGCAGGTAGCGGCCCAGTTGCAGGGCGCGCGGGGCGACCACTTCGCTGACGTACAGCAGTTCGAGCAGCACGGTGCCCGGCTTGAGCGCCTTGTTCTTGATCAGCGCCACCGCGGTATTGCCCATCGAGCCGCTGAGCACCAGGTCCATGCCGCCCTGCACCATGGGGTGTTCCCAGGTGATGAACTGCATGTCCTCGCGCGACAGCGCCTGGTTGCGGTCGTAGGTGATGGTCACGCCTTCGTCGTCGCCCAGCGGGAAGCTGGCGTCGAGCATCTTCTCGCTCGGCTTGAGGATCAGGGCGTTTTCCGAGTGGTCCTCGCTGTCGATACCGAAGGCGTCGAACAGGGTCTCCATGTAGATCGGGAGGGCGAACTGGTCGTCCTGCTCGAGGATCGCCTCCACCAGCGCCTGGCCTTCGCCGGCACCACCGGAGTTGAGCTCCAGCAGGCGGTCGCGGCCGCTGTGCAGCTCCGACTCCAGGCGCTGGCGCTCGGCGCAGGCTTCGTTGACCAGCGCTTCCCATTCGCCGTCGTCGCCGCTTTCCAGCAGCGGCAGCAGGCGCGGGCCGAACTGGTGCTGCAGGGCGTTGCCGGTAGGGCAGGTATTGAGGAAGGCATTGAGTGCCTGGTGATACCACTGGAACAGGCGCTCCTGCGGGCTGTTCTGCAGGTGCGGCACATGCAGTTCGATGGTGTGCTTCTGGCCGATACGGTCCAGGCGGCCGATGCGCTGTTCCAGCAGGTCGGGGTGGGCCGGCAGGTCGAACAGCACCAGGTGGTGGGCGAACTGGAAGTTGCGGCCTTCGCTGCCGATTTCCGAGCAGATCAGCACCTGCGCGCCGAACTCTTCGTCGGCAAAGTAGGCGGCGGCGCGGTCGCGCTCCAGGATGCTCATGCCCTCATGGAACACCGTGGCCGGAATGCCCGAGCGCACGCGCAGGGCGTCTTCCAGGTCCATCGCGGTTTCGGCGTGGGCGCAGATCACCAGCACCTTGACCCGCTTGAGCATCTTGAGGGTGTCGATCAGCCATTCGACCCGTGGGTCGAAGCGCCACCAGCGGCTCTCTTCGTCGCTGTCGCCCTGGGCCTGGAAGCTGACTTCCGGGTACAGGTCGGCATGCTCGCCCACCGGCAGTTCCATGTACTCGTCGGGGCACGGCAGCGGGTAGGCGTGCAGTTGGCGCTGCGGGAAGCCCTGCACCGCAGCGCGGGTGTTGCGAAACAGCACGCGGCCGGTGCCGTGGCGGTCCAGCAACTCGCGGATCAGGCGTGCGCTGGCCTGGGTGTCGCCATCGTTGACTGCGGCCAGCAGCGCCTCGCCTTCGGCACCCAGGAAGCCCTGGATGGTGGCGTGGGCCTTGGGCGACAGGCGGCCTTCATCGAGCAGCTCCTGCACCGCCTCGGCCACCGGGCGATAGTTGTCGCTCTCGGCGCGGAATGCGGCCAGGTCATGGAAACGGTTGGGGTCGAGCAGGCGCAGGCGTGCGAAGTGGCTGTCCTGGCCCAGTTGCTCGGGGGTGGCGGTCAGCAGCAGTACGCCGGGGATGACCTCGGCCAGTTGCTCGACCAGCGCGTACTCCGGGCTGACCTGGTCTTCGTGCCACACCAGGTGGTGCGCCTCGTCGACCACCAGCAGGTCCCAGCCGGCGGCGAACAGCGCGTCCTGGGCCTTTTCATCCTCGGTCAGCCACTCCAGCGCCACCAGCGCCAGTTGCGCATCCTCGAACGGGTTGCTGGCATCGCTTTCGATGAAGCGCTCGGCGTCGAACAGTGCCACCTGCAGGTTGAAACGGCGGCGCATTTCCACCAGCCACTGGTGCTGCAGGTTCTCCGGCACCAGGATCAGCACGCGGCTGGCGCGACCCGTGAGCAGCTGGCGATGGATCACCAGGCCGGCTTCGATGGTCTTGCCCAGGCCCACTTCGTCGGCCAGCAGTACGCGCGGGGCGATACGGTCGGCCACTTCGCGGGCAATGTGCAACTGGTGGGCGATCGGCTGGGCACGGGTGCCGCCCAGGCCCCACAGCGACGACTGCAACTGGCGGCTGGTGTGTTCCAGGGTGTTGTAGCGCAGCGAGAACCACGCCAGCGGGTCGATCTGCCCGGCGAACAGGCGGTCGCTGGCCAGGCGGAACTGGATGAAGTTCGACAGCTGGGTTTCAGGCAGGGTGCAGGCCTGGTTCTGGGCATCGAGGCCGTGGTAGACCATCAGGCCGTCGATGACCTCGACTTCGCGCACGGTCAGCTTCCAGCCTTCGAAGTGGGTGATCTGGTCGCCCGGCGAGAAACGCACGCGGGTCAGGGGCGCATTGCGCAGGGAGTACTGGCGGGTGTCGCCAGTGGCCGGGTAGAGCACGGTCAACAAGCGGCCGTCCTGTGCCAGAACGGTCCCTAGACCCAGCTCGGCTTCGCTGTCGCTGATCCAGCGTTGCCCCGGTTGATACTGCTGCGCCATACTGCCTGACTCCCGCCATTCAAAAGGCGACTATCTTAACGGATAGGGCTGCACAGACCAAAGCGTCTGGCGATTTCATCGACGAAAGCCGTCTTTGCCACCACAGGCCTCGACCCATGCTCCGACACCCTCTGCTGTCCCTCCCGTTACGCCACTGCATCGTACTGGCCAGCCTGGCCTCGCTCGGCGCCTGCGACCAGCAGGGTTTCGAACTGCTGCCACCACTGGAGCCCCCGGCGCTGGCGGCGCTGGGCGTACAGGTGCCGGTGCAGAACGTGCACTTTCGCGACCGCGACGGCGAGGCGGTGCTGGTGCTCAGCCGTCTGGACGACCAGGTCAGCGACGAGGAAACCCAGCAGGAGGTCGACCGGGTGGTGCTCACCGCCACCCTGTATGGCCGCAGCCACGACGCCCAAACCTACAAGGCGCGCTGGACCATCGAGAATGAAACCACCTGCCCGGGGCTGGACCTGGACGTGGGCTTCTATACCGACGTCAGCGGCGCCAGCGACCTGAACAACGATGGTGTGGCCGAACTGACCGTTGCCAGCCATTCCTTTTGCGGTGGCGGTGTCGACCCGCAGGACCTGCATGTGGAACTGCGCGAAGGGGCCGCCAGCTACGTGATCAACGGCCAGTCGCTGATCGCCCCGGAAGGCGAGGATGCCTTTGGCGGTGAACGCGAAGACGGCCCCACCCTCAAGGACGCACCGCCGGTGCTGCGCGAACACCTGGAGAAGGTCTGGAACAGCGTGCTCAAGCGCCCGTGGAGCGAAGCGGCGCCCGAACCGGACGATGACGACCCCGATCAGTAGGGCACGTCAGTAGGTGGCGACGGGGACTTCCACCGTATAGCGGTGCTGCGGGTTGCGTGTGTCGGTCAGGGTGTAGCGGCTCATCGAGCCGTTGTCGTTGGCCATCGGCTGGGTATCGATGTCGACGGTGAACGTCTGGCCACCGGTGTGCAGCGTGCCCTGGGGTGTGATTCGCGCATCGGCCGGGACGAGCAGGCCCCCCAGGTGGCCGTAGCCATTTTCATCGAAGTGATAGTCGACCAGGGCGTCGCGTCGTTGCAGGGCGAACACCTCGGGCAGGTAGGGCCGGTGGTCGATGTTCCAGTCATTGCGCAGGTCGCTCACCCATACGCCCGGCAGGTCGAAACGGTGGCGCAGCAGGCGGTCTTCAAGCGGCACGCTGACCACCTCCAGGCAACACACGGTCTGCTTGCGCTGCTCGTCCAGCACGGCCATGCGCGTGCCGCGGGCAACCACTGCCGGCAGCATGGCGAATGCCATGTTCTCCTCGACATACCCGGCATCGGCCGCCGTGGCGAGGTTGCGCCAGCCACCGAACAGCGCCGGAGCCGGGTCGGCCATGGCCGCAAGGCCGGCCGTGGCCAGGCCGATACTCGCCAGGAGGCGATAGGGGATGCGCATCGTAGGCTCCTGCCTTATAGGGCGAAAAACGGGAAGCGCAGCGTACTATACTCAGGCACACCCCTGGCTGTGACGGGTGCCACACTTTTGCCATCGGCGCTCAAGGCTGCCGTTTGGCAGCCGACACATTGGCGACAGGAGAACAACAACCATGCTGCCGCCCATCATTCCCCTCAGTGCCGCCCCGGTCACCACGCAACACGACCCGGTCAAGCAGCCGCCGACCATCGCCCCCGTGGTGCCGGCCCAGCCCAGCGCCACCGACAGCAATATCGATTTCAAGAAGCGCGACCCGCAGGAGTCGGGGGTACTGCTGCGTGACGAGCAGCGCCGCCGCCAGGGTAAACGCCGCAAGGCCCCGGACGAAGAGCTGTACCAGGCCCTGCCGGGCGACGAGGTCAACGCCGACAACACCGTGCCGGTGGCGCCGTTGATGGGCGAACAGCCGCGCCAGGGCCTGCTGGTGGACATCGAAGTCTGAGCGGGGCTGTTCAGTGCGGGCGCGAGCCCTCATCATGGCGACTTCCGCAGTCCGTTCCACGAGCCTGAACATGAGCCAAGACGACAACCTGATCGATTTCGGCGCCGAGCGCGCCCGTCGCGTGCACGACCTCAAGGAAAAGCGCCTGAACGAAGTGCGTCAGGCGTTCGAGCAGGCAATGCCCCTGGGCAAGGGCAAGAAAAAGCCCAAGGGCAAGCCGAAGAAGCGCTGATTCTTGATGCAGGTCAACCCTGCACCCGCCTCGCGCGTCCGTTGATGGGCGCCATTGACCTCGGTCAATTTCCTCTCCCGCCCCATTCGCTACTGTTACCCCATCAGACAGGTGCAGGCGAATGGAGGCCGATATGTTCTTCGATAATGTGGTTATCGCTGGCGTTGTGACAGTCGGCCTGATGCTGCTGTTTTTCGCAGGCCTGGGTATTTTCATCTGGAAGGACTCGAACAAGCGCAAGCAGGGCTGATCCTTTCCGATACACGAGCACGCAAGGCATTTAGGGCAACTTCGGTTGCCCATTTTTTTTGCCTGGAATTTGGGGTGGCAGTACCGGGGCCTGCCGGGATGGGCCCTGTAGGCACCGGCCTTGCCGGCGCGGGAAGGCAGAAAAATTCTGGACTATAAGTAGTTAGCTAGCTAATAATTCGCATCTGACCTTTCCCGCGTATCTGTGTCTATCTTTACTTCATCGCTTCCCAAGGTTCGATCCGTGCCCATCACTCTGCAGGCCCTGCTGGCGCCCAACCGACTCGCTGTGCAATTTGCCGTGAAAACCCTGCTTGGCGGCGGGTTGGCGCTGTGGCTGGCGTTGCGCTGGGGGCTGGAACAACCGGCCTGGGCGTTGATGACGGCTTTCATCGTGGCCCAGCCGCTGTCGGGCATGGTGCTGCAGAAGGGCCTGGCACGGCTGTTCGGCACGCTGGTCGGGACGATCATGTCAGTGGTGTTCATGGGCCTGTTCGCCCAGACGCCGTGGCTGTTTCTGCTGGCGCTGGCCCTGTGGCTGGCGCTGTGCACGGCCTGCTCGACCCTGCTGCGCAGCGCCTGGGCGTATTCCTTCGTGCTGGCCGGCTACACCGTGGCGATCATCGCCTTGCCGGCCATCAATCACCCGCTGCTGGTGTTCGACCAGGCGGTGGCACGCTGCACCGAGATCAGCCTGGGCATCATCTGCGCCACCTTGGTCAGCGCCTTGCTCTGGCCGATGCGGGTCGAGCAGCAGCTCAGCGGGCAGGCTCGCCAGGCCTGGCAAAGCGGCCTGCAGGCGGCCAGTGCGACCCTGACCGGCGAGGAGCAGGGGCGCAAGGGCCTTCTGGAGATTCTGGGGCGCATCGTCGCGGTGGATGCCCAGCGCGAACACGCCTGGTTCGAAGGCAGCCTGGGTCGCCAGCGTGCCCGGGCTATTCGCGGGCTCAGCCAGAAGCTGCTGATCCTGTTGCGCATCGCCCGTTCTGTACGCCGTCAGTGGCGCCAGCTCGACGACGAACAGGCGCAGCACATGGCCCCGTGGCTGAGCGAGGTGCAGGCCGCCCTGGCCGAGCCCGATCAGGCCGCACTGCTGGTGCTGCGCCAGCGCGTTTGGGATGCCGCCCATGACGAGCACAACAGCCCCGCGCAGCATTACTGCCTGGCGCGTCTGACCCTGCTGCTGGACAACGCCATGGCGGCGACCCTGGCCCTGCGCGCGGTGGAGGAGGGCAAGGCACCAGCCGACCTGCCCGACAGCCTGGCGGTGCATCGCGACGTGCCGCTGGCACTGCTGTTCGGCTCGCGCAGTGCGCTGGCGTTCCTGGCCATGGCCAGCTTCTGGCTGGCCACCGCCTGGTCGGCGGCGCCCGGCGGCCTGGTGCTCACCTGCGTGGTGTGCAGCCTGTTCGCCAGTCGCGAGAACGGCGCGCAGATCGGCATGAGTTTTTTGCGCGGCATCCTGCTGGCGGTGCCCGTGGCGTTCTTCGTCGGGCAGATCCTGCTGCCGCAGTGGAGCGGTTTTGCCTTGCTGTGCATGGGCATGGGGGTGCCGCTGTTCCTGGGCGCGCTGGGCATGGCCAACCCGAAAATCGGCGCCACAGCCACTTCGTACTGCCTGCACTTCATCGTGCTGGTGGCACCGCTCAATACCATGACGTTCGATGTGGCCAACTTTCTCAACAGTGCCCAGGCCATGCTGCTGGGGGTGGGCGCAGCGGTGCTGGCGTTCAAGCTGCTGGTGTTGCGCAACCCCGCATGGCACGGCCGGCGCCTGCGCGCCGCCACCCAGAACGACCTGGTACGCCTGACCCGGCGCGACCTGCGCGGCGCCGAAACCTGGTTTGGCGGGCGCATGGCCGACCGCCTGCTGCAGCTGGCGCGCCATTACACCGCGCTGCCCGAGCAGGAGCGCGGCCACTGGGACGATGGCCTGCACGGGCTGGACATCGGCGACGAACTGCTGCACCTGCGCATGTGCCTGGCGGTGGCCCAGGTGCCACCGGACGCGGCGCAGCGCGCGTATTTCCAGCAGCTGGAAAACGTGCTGGCACAGGGCCCGGGTGCCGGGCGCGGGCAGCGCCTGGATGCTGCCAGCGAAGCCTTCATCGCGGCGTTGCAGCAACGCCCCGACAGCGACCCGCTGCGTCTTGCCGTGGGCGCGGTACTGCAACTTCGACACAGCTGGGCCAAATGGTGCCGGCGACAGGAGGAACTCCATGGGGTTGCGTGAGTGGGCAATGGGCGGGGTACTGCTCAGCCCGTTTCTGATCTATGCGGTGCTGGCGCTGCTGCTGACCTTCGCGGTGCGGCTGCTGCTGCGTCTGACCCCGCTGGGGCGCTGGGTGTGGCATGAAGCCCTGTTCGACACTGCACTGTTCGTTTGTATTCTGGTCCTGGTCACCCGCGTACTGGGGCCCCTGTAAGGAGTTTGACCATGCGTACCTATGTGCGTGTTGCCGTAACCCTGTGCCTGGTGGTGGTGGCGGTGTTCGCCGGCCTCGAACTGTGGCGCTACTACATGCTCACCCCCTGGACCCGCGACGCGAAGATCCGCGCCGACGTGGTGATCGTCGCCCCGGATGTGTCGGGCTGGGTGCGCGAGCTCAAGGTGCACGACAACCAGGAGGTCAAGGCGGGGGATTTGCTGATGTCCATCGACAAGGACCGCTTCGAGGCTGCGCTGGAAAAAGCCAATGCCGTGGCCGAGACCCGCCAGCAGCAACTGCGCCTGCGCGAACACGAGGCCTCGCGCCGCGCTGCACTGGGCCCGCAGGCGATCAGCGCCGAGCTGCGCGAAAATGCCCAGATCAACGCCGCCGTGGCCCGTGGCGAGCTGCGCCAGGCCCTGGCCGAGGTCAAGGTGGCCGCGCTCAACCTGGCGCGCAGCCAGGTCAAGGCACCGCGGGACGGGCACATCACCAACCTGCGCCTGGCCGAGGGCAATTATGTGAATGCCGGGCAGCCGGTGATGGCGCTGGTGGACGACTCGACTTTCTATGTGCAGGCCTATTTCGAAGAAACCAAGCTGCCGCGCATCAAGGTCGGTGCGCCGGTCAAGGTGTGGCTGATGAGCGCCGGCGAGCCGATGCAGGGCCATGTGCAGAGCATCAGCCGCGGCATCACCGATCGCAACGCCACCCCCGACAGCCAGTTGCTGGCCGAAGTGGAGCCGACCTTCAACTGGGTGCGCCTGGCCCAGCGCATTCCGGTGCGCATCCGGCTCGACGAGGTGCCGGCGGGGGTCAACCTCAGTGCAGGCATGACCGCCAGCGTGCAGGTGCGCGAGGACTGAGGCGGCGCCTATAATCGCGCCCATCGATTCGGCACGTGGGCGAGGGAACGTACATGAGCATCACCAACAGCCCCACCTGGGCGCAACTCGAAGCACGCTGGGGTCACGGTTTCGACACCTTGCTGGCGCAGGAGCAGGAAGCCATCGCGCTGTGGTGGCTGGAGGCCGAAACCATGAACGGGCGGCTGGACCAGTATTTCTGGAACAGTGCCGGCGACCAGGCCCTGATCGCCTTGCGCGGCCTGCATGCCCTGCACATGCCGGTCACTGCCAAGGCGTTCGGTGATGCCCTGGCGCTGTTCGGCCCGCACTATCCCGAGCGTCGTGACGCGCGCATGGAGGTGCTCGAGGCGCTTGAGGCAGCGCACGGCGAGGACCTGTTCGAGGCCCCGTCGCGATTGATCCAGGACCTGCCCGAGGACTTCGTGCAGGCCGCGCTGGACCGCCTCACCGAGCTGTACAGGCACCTCTGAGGTTTCACAGGAACATCCCGCCCGACACCTCCACCCGCTGGCCGTTGATCCAGCTGCCACCGTCGCCGAGCAGCACAGCCACCGCCGCGCCGATATCATCCGGCAGGCCCACGCGGCCCAGGGCGGTGTTGCTGGCGATAAAGCCGTTCACCTGGTCATTGTCGCGCACCACACCGCCACCAAAGTCGGTCTCGATGGCACCGGGGGCCAGGATGTTCACGCGAATGCCACGCGCACCGAGCTCCTTGGCCTGGTAGCGGGTCAGCACCTCCATTGCCCCCTTCATCGCCGCGTAGGCGGCAAAGCCGGGCAGGGCGAAGCGGGTCAGCCCGGTGGAGATGTTGACGATGCGGCCCTGGTCGGCAAGCAGCGGCAGCAGCCGCTGGGTGAGAAAGAACGGGCCCTTGAGCTGGATGTTGAGCAGGGTATCGAACTGCGCTTCGGTGGTTTCGCTGAAGCTTGCGTTGATGCCGATGCCGGCGTTGTTCACCAGAAAGTCGAACTGCCGACGGCCGAAGGTACGCTGCAAGGTGTCATCGAGGGTGGCGGCGAACGCCTCGAAGCTGGCGCTGTTGCTCACGTCCAGTTGCAACATGGTGGCGCGCACGCCTTTTTGCTCAAGCTCGGCCACCAGCGCGTGGGCCTCGTCGGCCTTGCTGTGGTAGGTGCCGATGATGTCGATGCCCTGGGCTGCCAGGTGCAACGCGGTGTTCCTGCCCAGGCCACGGCTGGCGCCGGTAATCAGTGCGATCTTGCGGGTCATGGTCGGTTCCTCGGGGTGGCTGAAGTCGAGCACAGTCTATTGGTCGCTCCGGTACTGATAAATCCGCTGGATTCGGAAATACTGTTCGGCAGGGTCGAACAATGGAGGGGGCTGGATGAACACGCTGGAGCTGTTGCGCACCTTTGTGCGGGTTGCCGAACTGTCGAGCTTCACCCTGGCCGGTGAGAGCCTGGGGCTGCCGCGTTCTACCGTCTCGGAACAGGTGCGCCTGCTTGAGAGGCACCTGGGCACGCGCCTGCTCAACCGCACCACGCGGCGTGTACAGGCCACCCAGGATGGCCTGCAACTGTACGAGCGTAGCAAAGACCTGCTGTCGCGAATGGACGAGCTCGAAGGGCTGTTTCGGCCAGACCCGGCCCAGTTGCACGGTCGCCTGCGCATCGACCTGCCGACGCTGATGGCACGGCGCATCATTCTGCCGGCCTTGCCGGCGTTCATGCAGCAGCACCCGGGGCTGGCGCTGGAGATCAGTTGCACCGATCGCCAGGTCGACCTGGTGCGCGAGGGCTTCGACTGCGTGCTGCGCATTGGTGCGCTCAGTGACCTTGCGCTGGTCGCCCGGCCCCTGGGCAGCCTGCGCATGGTCAACTGCGCCAGCCCTGCCTACCTGCAGCGCATGGGGGTGCCGACACGGCTGGAGGCCCTGCGCGACCACCAGTTGATCCATTACGTGCAGAACCTGGGGGGGCGCTGCCCGGGGTTCGAGTACCGACAGGGCGCCACGACGCGTTATCAGCCCATGGGCGGTGCAGTCACGGTGAACAATACCGATGCCTACGAAAGCGCCTGCCTGGCCGGGTTGGGCATCATCCAGGCGCCCTTTGCCGGTGTGCGCGAGTACCTGGAGAGCGGGCAACTGGTCAGCGTGCTGGACCAGCAGGTGCCCGAGCCGATGCCGGTGTCATTGCTGTTCGCTCGGCAGGTACACCTGCCATTGCGGGTGGCGGCGTTCATGGGGTGGCTGGAGCAGGTTCTGGCGGGGCAACTCGATCCAGTGGCAGGCGCAGGCTGAACAGCGTGCCGGCCTCGCGGCTGGACACCACTTCCATGCGCCCGCCATGGGCCAGGGCAATCTGGTTGGCGATGTACAGGCCCAGCCCCAGGCCGCTTTGCGGGGTGCCGTCGAGCGGGCGCGAAAACGGCTGGAACAGTTGCGCCATCACCGCCGGGGCAATCGGCGCGCCCTGGTTGTGCACGCCCAGGGTGAACACCTGCTGCTCGATACGCGCCGATACATCTACCGGGCTGTTGGCGTCGCCATGGTTCAGGGCGTTGGCCAGCAGGTTGGAGAGCAGCTGGGTGATCCGCTCGCGGTCGCAGCACATGCCGCTGAGGTCATCGATATGCAGGCGTATCACCCGCTGCGGGTAGACCCGTTGCAGCTCGGAGGCCACCTGACGCAAGGCAGTGTCCAGGTCGGGGCAGGGCTGGATGTTCACCATGATGCCGTTGCCCAGGCGCCCGCGGGCGAAGTCCAGCACATCGCGCACCAGTTCGGTGGCACGGCGTCCGGAGGCGAGGATGTGCTCGGCGATGGTTCGCGAGCGTGCATCGCCCAGGCGCTTGACCAGCAGCTCGGCGCCGGCGGTGATGGCGAACAGCGGGTTGCGCAGGTCGTGGCCGAGCACCGCGATGAACTGTTCGCGCAGCTCGGCGATGGCCAGCTCCTTCTTCAGCGCCGCCTCGGTCTGCTGGGCGGCTTCCTCGCTCTCGATCTGGATCGTCAACAGCCGCGCGAAGGACTCCATCATCGGCTGGATGGCGCTGCCGGTGAGGGCGGCCGGGGCCGGATCGAGCGCGCAGATGGTGCCGAAAAAGCTGCCGTTGGTACGAAACACCGGCACCGAGATATAGCTTTCGAAGCGGTACAGGCGCGGGGTGGGGTGGTGGCAGTAGCGGGCGTCCTCGCTGGCCTTGTCGATCACGATGGTCTGGTGGCTGCCGCGAATCTCGTGGCATAGCGTGGTGGCCACGTCCAGCTCGCCGCCCACTCCCAGGCCAAAGCCCAGGTTGTCGAGCACGGCGCAGGCGGTCCAGTTGTTCTCGGTGACACGGGCCACGGCCGCAAAGCGCATGCCGGTGGTTTCGCAGATCACCTGGAGGATGGCCGGCACGGCGTTGATCCGCGCAATCGTGGCAAGGTCGGCGGTGATGGCAGTACTCATGGAACGTCCACGTGGCTGGCGGCAAGGTGAGGATGTCTGGCAGTTTAGCGAAAAAAAGGGTGTCAGGCGCAGGCGGGTTTTTAGTAACCTCTGCCTGTCGAGCTTCTCCGTCAGAGAGGGCCGCAGACGACCCGCCCCGCGTGCCAATTCCATTCACCCCGCATCTTCGACGATGCTTCAGTGAGGTTTGACATGCACATCACTTCCCAGGATATCTGCGCCGCGGCCGACCAGCTCAAGGGCTTCGTAGGCTTCAACCACAAGCTGGGCCGGCATATCGTGCGCTTCAGCGAAGACTCGTTCGGCATGGACGTGGCCGACGACAGCATCATCCCCAGCCATGAATTCGTGTGGCAGGCGAGCGGCGGCGAGGTGATGACCTTGCGCCGCGAACTGATCGAGGTGCTGCTGGCGCAGAATGTCGACGAGCGGTTGAACATCACCGAGCCGTTGCGGGTGTACCTGCGTCGCAACGACCTGCCGGAGATCGCGGCCCAGCGCCGCTTGCGGGCGTGACACAGGGCCGCAAGCCCTAGCTGCAGGAGCCGGCCATGCCGGCGAAGGCGCCGGAACGTGGTGCCTGCATTTCAGTCCGGGTAGGCCAGGCGCAGCGGCACCACCTCGCCGCGGGCCACATTGACCTTGTTGCGGCCACTCTGCTTGGCCGCATACAGCGCCTTGTCCGCCTCGTTCAGCCACACCATGGAGTCTGCGAAGCCTGGCTGGAAGCTGGCCAGGCCGATGCTCAGGCTGATGCGCAATTGCGGGAGCTGCTCGTTGCGGTACTCGTTGACCCGCTGGCGCAGGCGCTCCATGACCTGGCTGGCATGCTCCAGGCTGCACCCGGGCAGGATCACGCCGAATTCATCCCCGCCGTAGCGCCCCGGCACGTCGTCCTCGCGCAGGTTGCGCTTGAGCTCGACGCTCAGCTGGCGCAGCACGCAGTCACCCACCACATGGCCATACACATCGTTGATGGTCTTGAAGTGGTCGATGTCGATGATCGCGATCACGGCCTGGGCCGGGGCCTGCTGGCACAGCTGAAAGCGCAGTTGCAGCAGGTCTTTCCATGAGCCGTGGTTGAACAGGCCGGTGAGGCTGTCGGTGCGGCTCAGCGCACTGAGGCTGCGCTTGTGCTCGGCCAGCTTGATCGCCAGGCGGTAGCACACCCAGCCCAGCGCCAGCGGATAGAGGGTCAGCATCGGCAGGCAGGCGTACACCTGCACGGTGCTGACGTCCAGTTGCAGGCTCGGCCCGAACAGCGCCACCGCCGCCACCATGCCCAGCCCCATGGCCAGCAGCCCTTGCACAAACAGGCGCTGACCACCGGCGGCGACGTTGTTCATGCCCATCATGGCCAGGATGGTGACGCTGATCAGCGGGTTGAACTGCACGGTGCCGGCCCAGAAGCCGCCCATCAGCGAGTCGACCATCAGGTTGCGCTGTTCGGCGCGATAGGGGGCTTGCGAGCGCAGGCCGAGCTGGTAGGCCAGGTGCGGCCAGCCCAGCCCGTTGAACACCAGCAGCGCTACGACCCAGTACGGCAGCTGCAGGGGCAGCACGCCGGAGAGCACGCTGAACAGGCCGATACCCGAGCCGATGATACGCGGCAGGTAAATTCTTCTGACAAATGATAGTCCCTTGCCGTTGCTGATTTGAGTCATGATTTGCCGATCTGCCTGACGCCGTTCATCGCATAATTTGCGTGAATATTGTTGAACAAAGCCGGGCTGTTCAAGAATGGCCTTGCAGGCCATTTCACAGTTGGTACGGGCAATGGGCATGCACCTGAAACGGTTAGTCGGAGTATTTGCATTCATGGCTTCCCTTGCAGCACAAGCCACCGAAACCCCCGCGCAGCCGTCGCTGCAGCAGGACGGGCGGTACCGCAACCAGGCCCAGTTGCCCCGCGACGGGGTGCTGAAAAAACTGCGCATCGGTTTCAAGTTCCTGTTTCTGAGCAAGCCGGCCGACACCCGGCCAACCCTGCCGATACCGGTGCACCCCCTGAGCCAGGCCCAGGTGCTGGCCGCGCCGGACCGCAGCCTGTGGCGCCTGGGCCATTCCACGGTGCTGCTCAAGCTGCGCGATCGTTTCTTCATCACCGACCCGGTGTTCGCCGAGCGCGCCTCGCCGGTGCAGTGGGCCGGCCCGCAGCGCTTTCACCAGCCGCCGCTGGCGCTGGAGCAACTGCCGCCGATCACGGCGGTGATACTGTCCCACGACCATTACGACCATCTGGATGAACGGGCGGTGCTGGCCCTGGCCGAGCGCACCGAGGTGTTCCTTGCCCCGCTTGGGGTGGGCGACACCCTGGTCGGTTGGGGCGTGCCTGCGGCCAAGGTGCGCCAGCTCGACTGGTGGCAGGCCACGGAGGTTGCGGGCATCCAGTTCGTCGCCACCCCGGCGCAGCACTTCTCCGGGCGCGGGCTGTTCGACAGCAACCGCACCCTGTGGGCGTCATGGGTGGTGCTCGATGAGGACCTGCGCCTGTTCTTCAGCGGCGATACCGGCTATTTCGAGGGCTTCAGGCAGATCGGCGAACGCTATGGGCCATTCGACGTGACCCTGATGGAAACCGGCGCCTACAACGTCAACTGGCCCAATGTGCACATGCAGCCCGAGCAGAGCCTGCAGGCGCACCTGGACCTGCGCGGGCGCTGGTTGCTGCCGATCCACAACGGCACCTTCGACCTGTCCACCCACGCCTGGCATGAACCCTTCGACCGCATCATGGCCCTGGCGGCCAACGCACGGGTACCGCTGAGCACCCCGCAGATGGGGGAGCGGGTCAGCCTAGTGCAACCGCAGCGGGGTACCGCGTGGTGGCTTCCACTGGAGCAACAGCAGGCCCAGGCGGGCGTGTTGGCCTCCGGGCAGCGTTAAGGTGCGTCGCTAGGGTCGCGCCGGCCGGGCAAGGGGCGCTCGCGGCCCTTGCTCAGGGTTTCATCGGGCAGGCCGGCGTCGCTGCGAATCTGCGCATGGCTGATCAGCGCGAAGATGAAGCTGCCGCCCACGATGTTGCCCGCCAGGGTCGGCGCGGCAAAGTGCAGCCAGAACTGCTGCCAGCTCACTTCCCCGGCCCACACCAGGTACGACACCTCGACCGAGCCAACCACGATATGGGTGAAGTCACCCAGCGCCATGAGATAGGTGATCAGCAGGATGATCCAGATCTTGGCGTTCTCCATCGACGGGATCATCCACACCATGGTCGCGATCATCCAGCCCGAGATGATGCCCTTGGCAAACATCTGGCCCACCTCGTTTTCCATGACCTTGCGCCCCACTTCAAGAAAGGCGAGATCGGTCTTGGTGTCGAAGATCGGCAGGTGCAGCATCA
This sequence comes from Pseudomonas sp. S12(2018), assembly GCF_024355235.1. NCBI lineage: Bacteria > Pseudomonadati > Pseudomonadota > Gammaproteobacteria > Pseudomonadales > Pseudomonadaceae > Pseudomonas > Pseudomonas sp. S12(2018). The sequence continues at coordinate 315,284 of NZ_QLAD01000001.1, read as the reverse complement.
CGTATGACACCAGCACGGTGCCCACCAGGTTGCCGAACAGCACCACGCCCCACAGGCGCAACAGGCGCCCCACATTGTTGAACGTGGGTTTGGTCATCACCGGCAGCACGGCGGTCAGGGTATTTTCGGTAAACAGTTGCTGGCGCGCGAGAATCACCGCCAGAAAGCCCGCCGAGTAGCCCAGGCTGGCGATCACCTGGCTGCTGTCGCCCTCGGGCAGGCGGGAATAGAACAGCCCCATCGCCATCAGCGACAGGCCCATGCTCAAGCCGGCCGCCAGTGCCGACCACCACAGCGCCGCGATGGTGCGCTGCAGTTCCTTGTCGCCCTGGGCGCGGATGATCTCGTGGAGCACAGCGGCACGTGGCGGCTGGTTGTGGCTGACCTCCTGCTCTTCGTCCGCTGACAGGCCCGGGGTCTTGCCGCTTTTCTGCTCGTTCATGGGGGAGGTTTCCGTGGGGGGCTCTGAGTAAAGATCCGCCGCCGTTCAATTAGTTGCCTTGTGCCGCAGGCTTTGTCGGCATAATTCACCCCTCTTGAATAGCGGACGTTTTTCCCATGAAACATGGATGTTGCGTCGCACTGCTGGCCGCGCAGGCCTTGACCGCAGCCATGCCCGCCCAGGCGGGCTTGGGCAGCGACGTGTTCACCGGTACCTTGGGTACCCAGTCGATCGTGCTGGAGCTCGACCGCGCCGTGCCCGAGGATGTCAGCGGGCGTTACTTCTACGTGAAGTATCACCACGACCTGCAGCTCACCGGCAGCATCCAGGGCACGCGGATTCAACTGGTGGAGGGGCATGAGCCGGCCCCGGAGGCAGGCATCGACTCGCTGCCAACACTCGCGCTGTGGCCGGCTGCCCAGGGCGGCCTGCAAGGTGAGTGGCAAAGCCCCCAGGGCAAACGCCTGCCGATCACGCTGCTGCCGGCACGACTGCCGCAGGTACCGTCGGGTGCCGATCCGTTCCTGGCCCGCCAGTACACCGACTCACCCTATGAGTACCTGAGGCTGATGCAACTGCCGTTGAAGCCGGGCGAGCTTGAACACTTTCAAGGCTACCCGCTGCGCTGGCTGAGCGAGCCGTCCTCGGGGATAAGCCTGTTCGTGATCGAGGACGGTTACCCTGCGCAGCAGCTCACACGCCTCAACCAGTTGCTGCGCGCGCGCCTGTCCAGTGATGTGGTGGCCTACCACCAGTGCATGCTGCTGGGGCGCCCTGGCGGGTACTACCGGCAGACGGTGACGCCGCAGTTCATGAGCAATGCGCTGCTCAGTGTCAGCATCGTGCAGGACTACAGCTGCGACGGCACGCCGATGCTGCCCACCGATGCGCCGCTCAACCTGGCGGTGGAGTCGGGCAAGGAGCTGACCCTGGACGATGTGCTGTGGGTGGGCGAGGGCAAGCCGTTTCACTACGAGTACCAGCCTGGCCCCAACCCCGAGCAGTTCGCCACCGTGAGTTTCGGTGCCTATGTGGACTACCGCTCGCGCACCTTTGCGCCGTGGTTGCTGGCGCAGCTCAAGCAGCTTTATCCGCAGCACATGTTGGGCGAGGTGGGCGAGGACGGCTGCGATTATGCACAGGCGCAGGTGTGGCAGATGCCCACATGGCGCTTTACCCCCGAAGGCATCCAGTTCGACCCGGTGTTCGACAGCGTGCAGCGCCATTGCCGTGGGGTGGGCTGGGCGGTGCTGCCGTATCGGATAGTGAGGCAGCATGCAGGTGGAGTGGCGCTCGAACTGCCGGAGTGAGGGCGTTCAACTATGTAGCACCGCTGCAGCCGGCAGCGACTTCATCGACGCGTAAAGGACGGCGCCAGGGGAACCCGTTGCAAGGCGTATAAGCCGTTGCAGAAAATTTTTTGCAACGTAATCAGGCCATCACGCAAGTTCTGGTTACTGACAGCTTTATCCACGGTGTTTATGCCTGCCGCTACAACGACCGCTATGCCTCGGTGGATGCAGGCTGGACCGAGCCCTGCCTGCGTACCGCGATCGATGCAGTGATCAACCTGTGCAACGACACCGGGGCACTGTTCAACGGCGGTTTCAGCATGGCGGTCTATCCGCACTATCGCATTCAGCCCCAGGCGTCCTGGTAGGCCTTTCCTACAGGCGCAGAGCGGCCTTGCAGCATTGTCGGAAGGGGCCGACTTGTCCCTCTTGAGGGTTGTTTTGTCCACTGGAAAGCCTCCAAACGACAACTCGAACAACAAAAAGGACACTCCCATGCCTGCACCCTCTGTCCCGGTCAGCCCCGTGCGTATTGCCGTGATTCAGTTCGACCCTCAGGTCGGGCTGGACCAGTGCGACAACAACTTGTGCAAAGGTCTGCAGCTCGCCGAAGAGGCGGTGCATGACGGTGCCAACCTGATCGTGCTGCCCGAGCTTGCCAACACCGGCTACACCTTCGAGACCCGAGCAGAAGCCTATGCGCATGCCGAAACCCTCGATGAAGGTCCCAGTATCAAGACCTGGCGCGCCTTCGCCCGGGAGCATCAGGTGTACCTGGTGGCAGGATTTGCCGAGCGCGATGGCCTCAAGCTGTATGACAGCGCGGTGCTGTTCGGCCCCGACGGCCTGCTGGGGCATTACCGCAAGGCACACCTGTGGAACCAGGAAAAGCTCTGGTTCAGCCCCGGTGATCTGGGCTTTCCGGTGTTTGAAACCCCGATCGGGCGGATCGGCCTGATGATCTGCTGGGACGTATGGTTTCCCGAGGTGCCACGCCTGCTTGCGTTGCAGGGTGCAGACATCATCTGCAGCCTGAACAACTGGGTGTGGACACCGCCCCCGCTGTTCGATGCCAGCGGCAGGTGCATGGCCTCGTACCTCACCATCACTGCGGCCCACGTCAACAATGTCTACATTGCCGCCGCCAACCGCATCGGCAGCGAGCGTGGCGGGCGTTTTCTGGGGTGTTCGCTGATCGCGGGCACCAATGGCTGGCCGTTGGGTAAGGTGGGGGGCGCCGAGGACGAGTGCATCCTGTATGCCGATGTCGACCTCAGCACTGCACGCAGCGCGCCGGTCTGGAACAGCCTGAATGACCTGCCACGGGACCGTCGCACCGATTGCTATGGCGCGATGCTGGGTTATGACCAGCATCCAGCGCTGCCGCGCTGAGGAGTCGCCATGGACAAGTCAATCGACAAGGTGGAGGCAGGCTTTCTGCCTTTGCTGCTGATGTGCGTGTGCGTGTCGCTGGGCACCGGGGTGTTCATCGAGGTCATCAGCGGGCGTGCGGCATCCTGGGTCGGGGTATGGCCCGACTACGCGCACATGGTCGCCAACCTGCACGAGCCGCTGGCGCGGTTGCGCTGGATCGTCGGCGATATCAGCGAGGTAGCGTTCTACAAGCATGAGCTGCCGGCGATCGGGTTGCTGCTGGGCGCCGCGCTGGCCCATTGGGCGCACCGCACGGGCCGGGCATGGCAGGGCTTTGCGATCTGCTATGGCACCGGGTTGTGGCCCTGGCTGGTGACCAGTTCGCTGCTGGGGCTGGTGTTCAGCCATGTGCTGTGGGGCTGGACGCTCAGCGCCAGCACCTGGCAACCCACCTTCGTCGCGTTCGTCTCGCTGCCGGCGGCGATGGTGCTGCTGTTCGGCGGCGGCTGGAAGGTCGCGATCAATGGCGCGTTGCTGGGGGCACTGCTGGTGACGCCAGCAAGCCTGCTGCTGGTCAATTACCTGTGCTACCCATTCGGCTTGCCGGTGGTGATCGGCAATGTTGGCGGCATGGCCGTTGCGAGCGTGCTGGCGTTCATGCTGTGCCGGCGGTTTGCAGGCCTGGTGCGCTCGACGCCGCCTGTCGATGCGCCGCCACCGGCACCGGTCGTCGAGAGAGCGACACCGCACTACGGCGTTGGCTGGACGCTGCGACGGGTGCTGGCCGACTTCAGCGAGGCGCCGTTCTTCGGCAATGAGCTGGCCAGCCTGGGCTTGTTGCTCGGCGTGCTGGCGGCCTACCTGCTGTCGCCGGCCGGGCCGGCCTACGGCTCGCAGCTGGTGCTGGAGATGGTGGGCGGGCAGGCGCTGGCGTCGCTGATCGGCGTGCTGTTGTGGCGCAGGCAATGGATGCAGCGGGGGTGGTACCCGACCTACATCCCGATCGTTTCCGTAGTGCCGGCGGCGGTGCTGACATTGGGTGGCACGTGGGAGGTAGTGGTGCTCAGCGCCGGCCTGGGCGCGGTGATGGCACCGCCATTGGCGGTCGCAATCAGCCAGCGCCTGCCCAGCCATCTGCATGGGTACATTGGCAACGTGCTGTCGATGGCTGCCTGCACGCTGATGATCCTGCCATTTGTGGCGTGGCTGACGGGCGCCGGGTAAGCGCTGAAGGGCGGGGTGATGTAGTGTTACGGCAGGATCCCGCCTTGAGGCTATGCCATGACAGCTTTTGTACAGCCTTTGAACGATAAGGAAATGACCCGTCTTGATGGTTTTCTGCTCAAGTACGGTAACGATGAAGCCATCCTCACGCTCTCGGAGCTGGATGGCTTTCTGGTAGCGCTGGCCAGTTCGCCCGTGTTGTTGACGCCCAACGAATGGCTGCCCGAAGTGACCGGCGGCAGAGCGCCGCGGTTCAAGAAGCCGGCCGAGGCCGAGGCGTTTTCGGCGTTGTTGATGCGCTACATGAACAACGTGGCGGGCGAGCTCAGTGAGGCGTGTGATGCCTTCGAGCCGTTGTTTCTCGAAGACGAGTCCGAGCCTGATCCGCAGGTGGTGGTCGAGGAGTGGTGCTTCGGCTATTTGCGGGGTGTGCAGGTAGCGCGCTGGCCGGCGCTGCCGCCGGTGCAGGTGCGGCACCTGGAGGCGATTGCGCTGCATGGACTGGACGAGAACATCGAAAAAATCGAGGCGTTGCAGCCGCAGGAGCATGCGGCTTCGGTCGAGGCCGTCGTGATCGGTTTGCGGGCGTTGTATCGGTTTTTCGATTCGCAGCGCGGGTAGCCATCGCGCGACCCTCTGATTTGCCGACGCCATCGCGGGTCAAGCCCGCTCCCACAAAGTGTTTGCGCCCTCCTGTGGGAGCGGGCTTGCCCCGCGATGGGCTGTCTGCCAACCCTAATCTTGTTGTAATTCCAGGTAATCAATGACACTGCATGTACTGTTCGTGTGTACTCAGAACCGCTTGCGCAGCCCCACGGCTGAACAGGTGTTTGCCGACTGGCCGGGGGTGGAGACGGCCTCTGCCGGTGTGGGCAATGATGCGGACGTGCCGGTGGGCAACGAGTTGCTGGCGTGGGCAGACCTGGTGATCGTGATGGAACAGGCGCACCGCAAGAAACTGTCGGCGCGATTCCGCTCGGTGCTGGGCGACAAGCGCATCGTTTGCCTGGGCATCCCGGACGACTATGGGTTCATGGCGCCGGAGTTGGTTGAACTGTTGAAGGCCAGGGTGCCGCAGTTTTTGCCGGATCAACTGTAGTAGTGCGCAAGGTCTGCTGGCCTCTTCGCCAGCAAGGCTGGCTCCTACCGGGTTCCAGCGTGACCCTGGCTGACAGACGCTAGCAGGCGCAGCGACCAACAGCATGCGAAAACCTCTGAAAAAAGCCAGGCACAAAAAAGGCCGCCTTGCGGCAGCCTCTTTTTGCAGCATCCACGCGCGGGAATCAATCCCAGCTCAACGCGCCGCCAGTCTGATACTCGATAACCCGCGTCTCGAAGAAGTTCTTCTCTTTCTTCAAGTCCATGATTTCGCTCATCCATGGGAACGGGTTGGTGGTACCTGGGTACTCTTCCTTCAGGCCGATCTGCGACAGGCGACGGTTGGCGATGAACTTGAGGTAGTCCTCCATCATCGCCGCGTTCATGCCCAGCACGCCGCGTGGCATGGTGTCGCGTGCGTATTCGATTTCCAGCTGAGTACCCTGCAGGATCATCTGCGAGGCCTCTTCCTTCATCTCGGCATCCCACAGGTGCGGGTTTTCGATCTTGATCTGGTTGATCACGTCGATACCGAAGTTCAGGTGCATCGACTCGTCACGCAGGATGTACTGGAACTGCTCGGCAACGCCGGTCATCTTGTTGCGACGACCCATCGACAGGATCTGGGTGAAGCCGCAGTAGAAGAAGATGCCTTCGAGTACGCAGTAGTAGGCGATCAGGTTGCGCAGCAGCTCCTTGTCGGTCTCGACGGTGCCGGTGTCGAACTCCGGGTCCGAGATGGCACGGGTGTAGCGCAGGCCCCAGGCGGCCTTTTTCGCGACCGAAGGGATCTCGTGGTACATGTTGAAGATCTCGCCTTCATCCATGCCCAGCGATTCGATGCAGTACTGGTACGCGTGGGTGTGGATCGCCTCTTCGAACGCCTGGCGCAGGATGTACTGGCGGCACTCGGGGTTGGTGATCAAGCGGTACACGGCCAGTGCCAGGTTGTTGGCAACCAGCGAGTCGGCGGTGGAGAAGAAGCCCAGGTTGCGCATGACGATGCGACGCTCGTCGTCGGTCAGGCCTTCGGGGGTCTTCCACAGGGCGATGTCCGCGGTCATGTTGACCTCTTGCGGCATCCAGTGGTTGGCACAGCCATCCAGGTACTTCTGCCAGGCCCAGTCGTACTTGAACGGTACCAGCTGGTTGAGGTCGGCGCGGCAGTTGATCATGCGCTTCTCGTCGACCGCTACACGGGCAGCTGAGCCTTCCAGCTCGGCCAGGCCTTCGGCGATGTCGAGATCGTCCAGGGCCGCCTTGGCGCGCTTGACCGCGTCGGAGTCGGCGGCGGTCACTGCACGGGCTTCCTGCGCGGCCACACCGCCAGCGCTGTCGAGCTTGTCGATGCCCGCTTCAGCCACCTGAGAGGCGGTTTGACCTTTGGCGGCGACTTCGCCGTCTTCGTTTTCGAATTCGTCCCAGCTCAGCATGATGGGTCTCCTGCTTGAGGGCCATGAAAGAGTATGGCCGGTTGGATCTAGGGTTGCGCTGCTCGCGGTTAAGGTGTGCACGCAAAATCTTGGAATGCTTCCGGGGGCGCAGCCCCTCGGGGAGGGCGGGGTGACCCGCACCTGGGTGTTCGGCGATAGAGGCCGGTGGTTGTGCCGACCTCTTCGCTGGCAAGGCCAGCGCCTACAGGGTAGGCGCAAGGCGCCGCTTGCAAGCGGCGCCTTCAGGCCTTACTGGCAGGCTTCGCAGTCTGGCTCGTCGATCGCGCAGGCTTTTGGCACTGGGGCAGGGCCGGCTGGCGCTGCTGCCTGGACCGGGGCGCTGTCGCCACCGCTGGACACGGCGTTGAGCTTGCCGGTGCTGATGGTCGACTTCTCGGTGCTGGTGGCGGCCAGGGCACGGAGGTAGTAGGTGGTTTTCAGGCCACGGTACCAGGCCATGCGGTAGGTCACGTCCAGCTTCTTGCCCGAGGCGCCGGCAATGTACAGGTTCAGCGACTGGGCCTGGTCGATCCACTTCTGGCGACGGCTGGCTGCATCGACGATCCATTTGGTCTCGACTTCGAACGCGGTGGCGTACAGGTCCTTGAGCTCCTGCGGAATACGCTCGATCTGCTGCACCGAACCATCGTAGTACTTCAGGTCGTTGATCATGACCGAGTCCCACAGGCCGCGGGCCTTCAGGTCGTGGACCAGGTACGGGTTGATCACGGTGAACTCGCCCGACAGGTTCGATTTCACGTACAGGTTCTGGTAGGTCGGCTCGATCGACTGCGAAACGCCGGTGATGTTGGCGATGGTCGCGGTCGGTGCGATGGCCATGATGTTCGAGTTGCGAATGCCTTTCTGCACACGGGCACGTACCGGTGCCCAGTCCAGGCTCTCGTTCAGGTCGACATCGATGTACTGCTGGCCACGTTGCTCGATCAGGATCTGTTGCGAGTCCAGCGGCAGGATGCCCTTGGACCACAGCGAGCCCTGGAACGTCTCGTAGGCGCCACGCTCATCGGCCAGGTCGCAGGAGGCCTGGATCGCGTAGTAGCTGACCGCTTCCATCGACTTGTCGGCGAACTCGACCGCAGCGTCCGAACCGTACGGGATGTGCTGCAGGTACAGCGCGTCCTGGAAGCCCATGATGCCCAGGCCCACAGGGCGGTGCTTGAGGTTCGAGTTGCGCGCCTGCGGCACGGAGTAGTAGTTGATGTCGATCACGTTGTCGAGCATGCGCACGGCAGTGTTCACGGTGCGTTGCAGCTTGGCGGTGTCCAGCTTGCCGTCGACGATGTGGTTCGGCAGGTTGATCGAGCCCAGGTTGCAGACCGCGATCTCGTCCTTGTTGGTGTTCAGGGTGATCTCGGTGCACAGGTTCGAGCTGTGGACCACGCCCACGTGCTGCTGCGGCGAACGCAGGTTGCACGGGTCCTTGAAGGTCAGCCACGGGTGGCCGGTCTCGAACAGCATCGACAGCATCTTGCGCCACAGGTCTTTGGCCTGGACGGTCTTGAACACCTTGATCTTGTTGTACTCGGTCAGGGCTTCGTAGTACTCGTAGCGCTCTTCGAAGGCCTTGCCGGTCAGGTCGTGCAGGTCTGGTACTTCGCTTGGCGAGAACAGGGTCCACTTGCCGTCATCGAAGACACGCTTCATGAACAGGTCGGGGATCCAGTTGGCGGTGTTCATGTCGTGGGTACGACGACGGTCATCACCGGTGTTCTTGCGCAGCTCGATGAATTCTTCGATATCCAGGTGCCAGGTTTCCAGGTAGGCACAGACCGCGCCCTTGCGCTTGCCGCCCTGGTTGACCGCAACAGCGGTGTCGTTGACCACCTTGAGGAAGGGCACGACGCCCTGGGACTTGCCGTTGGTGCCCTTGATGTAGGAGCCCAGTGCACGCACAGGGGTCCAGTCGTTGCCCAGGCCACCGGCGAATTTCGACAGCATGGCGTTGTCGTGGATCGCGTGGTAGATGCCCGACAGGTCGTCCGGCACGGTGGTCAGGTAGCAGCTCGACAGCTGCGGACGCAGGGTGCCGGCGTTGAACAGGGTCGGGGTCGAGGCCATGTAGTCGAACGACGACAACAGGTTGTAGAACTCGATCGCACGGGCTTCCTTGTCTTTCTCTTCCAGCGCCAGGCCCATGGCCACGCGCATGAAGAACACCTGTGGCAGCTCGAAGCGCACGCCATCCTTGTGGATGAAGTAGCGGTCGTAGAGGGTCTGCAGGCCCAGGTAGGTGAACTGCTGGTCGCGCTCGTGGTTGATCGCCTTGCCCAGACGCTCCAGGTCGAAGTCGGCCAGGGCAGGGTTGAGCAGTTCGAACTGCACGCCCTTGGCCACGTAGGCAGGCAGCGCTTTGGCGTACAGCTCGGCCATTTCGTGGTGGGTGGCGCTGTCGGCCACTTCGAGGAAGCTCAGGCCTTCGGCACGCAGGGTGTCCATCAGCAGGCGGGCGGTGACGAACGAGTAGTTCGGCTCGCGCTCTACCAGGGTACGGGCGGTCATCACCAGGGCGGTGTTGACGTCCTTGATGGCCACGCCGTCGTACAGGTTCTTCAGGGTTTCGCGCTGGATCAGCTCGCCATCGACTTCGGCCAGGCCTTCGCAGGCCTCGGTGATGATGGTGTTCAGGCGGTTCATGTCCAGCGGCGCGAAGCTGCCGTCGGCCAGGCTGATGCGGATGCTCGGGTGCGGCTGTACCGAGGCGTCGGCCGGAGTGCGGGTGGCACGCTCCTTGGCACGCTGGTCACGGTAGATCACGTAGTCACGGGCGACTTTCTGCTCGCCGGCGCGCATCAGGGCCAGTTCGACCTGGTCCTGGATCTCTTCGATATGGATGGTGCCGCCCGAAGGCATGCGACGCTTGAAGGTGGCGGTGACCTGCTCGGTCAGGCGGGCGACGGTATCGTGGATGCGCGACGAGGCGGCAGCGGTGCCGCCTTCAACTGCGAGGAACGCTTTGGTGATGGCCACGGTGATCTTGTCGTCGGTGTAGGCGACGACAGTGCCGTTACGCTTGATCACGCGCAGTTGGCCGGGGGCGGTGGCAGCCAGATCCTGGTTCGAATCAGCGGCCTGCGGCGCCAGCGCCTGCGGGTTCTCGCGAGTTGTGTCGGTTTGCATGGGTGTCTCCACGTTCTCTATGTTTGTTCAGATGCCTTTTGGGCACCTACCGTTCCGTCCGAAAGCTCGCCAACTTGCCCACCGGCGCATGCGCGCCTGGCCGGGCAGGGTCTACCGACTTCGGGACAGATCAGGAAAAAAAGGGGCAATCGCTTGCCGCTCCCTGGCCGAAGTCAAAGGTTCTGGGCCACGGCCCAAAAACTGTTGCTGACGGGGATGCACTTGCAACACCCGTACCCGAAACAAGGCCCGTCGCGGGCTTGCACCGGTCGCCTTCCGCAGGAGCGGTTTGGCTGCGAATTTCAATCAAAGTTCAAGCAAAAAAAGCGCCTCTGAAGGCTTGAGTTCTCTGCTCCACTTGTGCTTGGATTTTTGTTCAAAACCCAACATGTAGTGTTTTGTCGCGCTGGGGATACAAGATAATGCGGTATCGGGGGTATTGCAAGGCAGTGGCCTGTGGATAACGTGTGGGTAGATTGTGCGTGATTATGGGCAAAGCCTTGTAGGCCGCGTCCCACCGCCATTCCACCGCTCGTCACTCTTTTTTTGCCCGGGCAAAGCGTCGCAGGGGCATTTTTGAGGGCGCGAACCCTATCACAAAAAACACACTTGTCCAGCGACTTTGGCGCGGCTTTTTCCGGCGCCCGGCAGTGGTAGTATCGCGGGCCAATGTTGCCCTTTATTGAAGGGCTTCACTCCAACAATAAAAAGCCCAGCCGAGGTGATCCGTGCAGCAGCCCAACAGTCAGGTGTTGATCGTCGAGGATGACGAGCGTCTAGCCGAGCTGACCCGTGACTACCTGCAAGCCAATGGCTTCGACGTGGCGGTGGAGGGCGATGGGGCGAAGGCGGCGGCGCGCATCGTGGCCGAGCAGCCAGACCTGGTGATCCTCGACCTGATGCTGCCCGGCGAGGACGGCCTGAGCATCTGCCGCAAGGTGCGCACGCAGTACAACGGGGTCATCCTGATGCTCACCGCGCGCAGCGAGGACCTGGACCAGGTGCAGGGCCTGGACCTGGGCGCCGACGATTACGTGTGCAAGCCGGTGCGCCCGCGCCTGTTGCTGGCGCGGATCAACGCCTTGCTGCGTCGCACCGAGGTGCCGGCCACCACGGGCGAGCGCCAGAGCCTGCAGTTCGGCCCGCTGCGGGTGGACAACACCCTGCGCGAAGCCTGGCTTGGCGACAACGGCATCGAGCTGACCGCTGCCGAGTTCGACCTGCTGTGGCTGCTGGTGAGCAACGCGGGGCGCATCCTGTCCCGCGAAGAGATCTTTACCTCCCTGCGCGGGGTGGGCTATGACGGCCAGGACCGCTCCATCGATGTGCGCATCTCGCGCATCCGCCCCAAGATAGGCGACGACCCCGACCACCCGCGCATGATCAAGACGGTGCGCAGCAAAGGCTACCTGTTCGTGGGCGAGGCTGCCCAGGCGCTGGGCCTGGTTGAATGAACTCGATATTCCTGCGCATCTACGGCGGCATGCTGGCCGCCCTGGTGCTGGTGGCGTTGCTGGGCGCGCTCAGCCTGCACCTGCTCAACGAGGTGCGTGCCGAGCAGTACCGCGAGCGCCTGGCCCACGGCACCTTTACCCTGATGGCCGACAACCTGGCCCCCATGAGCGATGTGGAGCGTACCCGGGCGCTGGCGATATGGGGGCGCCTGCTGGGCATTCCGCTGGCCCTCGCCTCGATCGATCAGGCCGCCCTCGACGGCAGCCAGCGCACCCGCCTGCAACGCGGGCATGTGCTGGTGCAGCGCACCGGCCCCCATGCGGCGCGGGTGCTGCGCCAGGTGCGCGGGCAGAACCTGTTGCTGACCGGCGAGGTGCAGCAGATCAGCGAGCAACTGGCCCGCGCCACCATCTACCTGCTGGCCGACGAACTGGTGCGCTACCCGGTGGGCGAGCAGCCGCAGCGCCTGGCCGAACTCAAGCAGAGCAAGGGGTTCGGCTTCGACCTGCGCCTGCTCAGCCTCGACCAGACCGACATGGACGGCGACCAGCGCCGTCGCGTCGACGAAGGCGACACCGTGATGGCGCTGGGCAAGGACGGCAACTCGATCCGCGTGTTCGCCGGCATGGTGGCCACGCCCTGGGTGCTGGAGATCGGGCCGCTGTATCAGATGAACCCGTATCCACCGCAGATGCTGCTGGTGATCGCGGCGCTGGGGCTGTGCCTGATCGGCCTGATCGTGTACCTGCTGGTGCGCCAGTTGGAGCGGCGTCTGTCGGGCCTGGAGGCGGCGGCCACGCAGATTGCCCAGGGTAGCCTGGACGTGCGCGTGGCAGCGGACGACGCCGACTCGGTGGGGCGCCTGGCCGCGGCGTTCAACCATATGGCCGGGCACCTGCAGCAATCGCTGAACATGCAGCGCGAACTGGTGCGGGCGGTGTCCCATGAGCTGCGCACCCCGGTGGCGCGCCTGCGCTTTGGCCTGGAGATGGTCGAGAACGCCAGCAGCGAGCACGCCCGCGAGAAATACCTGCTGGGCATGGACAACGACATTCAGGACCTCGACCGACTGGTCGACGAGATGCTCACCTACGCACGCCTTGAGCAAGGGGCGCCGGCCCTGAACTTCCAGCGTATCGACCTGGATGCCTTGCTCGACCAGGTGATTGCCGAACTGGCGCCGCTGCGCCGCGAGGTGCGGGTGCTGCGCGGGCCGTGCCAGGGCGGCGAGCAGGGGGCGTGGGTCGAGGCCGAGCCGCGCTACCTGCACCGCGCCCTGCAGAACCTGGTGAGCAATGCGATGCGCCACGCCGAGTCGCAGGTCAGCCTGAGCTATCAACTGGGCGCCCAGCGCTGTCGCATCGACGTCGAGGACGATGGGCCGGGGGTGCCGCAAAGCGCCTGGTCGCGCATCTTCACGCCCTTTACCCGCCTGGACGACAGCCGTACCCGCGCCTCTGGCGGGCACGGGCTGGGCTTGTCGATCGTGCGGCGGATCATCTACTGGCATGCCGGGCGCGCCCTGATCGGCAAGAGCGAGCGCCTGGGTGGTGCCTGCTTCAGCCTGAGCTGGCCACGCGCGCATGACGCGGAGCAGGCGCAGGAGGACGGCCTTGAGGCTCGCTGAGCTGTTGCGCCCCGACGCCTTCGATGCCCTGCTGCTGGGGCTGTACGGCCCCGAGCTGATGCCGGCGCAACGGCCGGTGCTGGTGTCGCAATGGTCCAAGTACTACTTCGCCGTGCTGTGGCGTGCGGCCCTGGTCGGGCGCGCCCCGTTGCAGGTTCAGGCGCTGGCGGTGATGCTGGATGGGCGCGGCCTGCCAACCGACCTGTCGACGTCCGCGGCGGTGGGCGGTGTGGCGGCGGTACTGGAACGGCACCTGCCAGCCATCGTCGAGCAACTGGCCGTGCTGGGCAGCGTGCCGGCGGCGGTGTTGTGGGGCAATGCCGGTGACTGCCTGGAGCAGATTGCAGGTGAGCGGCCCGAGGTCCAGCGGTTGCTCGGTACGCCCGGCAACCCGCTGTACGGCGCGGTGCGCTACACCCCTGACGGGCGGCGGGTCAGGCGCACCTGTTGCCTGAGCTACAAGGTCGAGTGGGTAGGGCGCTGCGCGCAGTGCCCGCTGTAAGCCTGCGGCTCACACGCTGACCAGGCTCAGCAACTGATCGCCCTGCAGGCTGAACTGCCCCTGGATTTCCCGGCCGTGGCACCACAGCGGCGACAGGTCGGTGAGCAGGCGCAGGCGGGCGTGGCCATCGGCGGACCACTCCAGCAGTTCGGCGTGCTCGAAATAGAAGCGCTTGCGCACGATGGGGTACAGCGCCTTGAACAGGCTTTCCTTGAGGGAGAAGGTCAGCGTGGTGGTCAGGCTCAGCTGGCTGCGGTCCATGCGCTGCAGCTCATCGGCAGTGAGGATTTCGCCCATCAGGCGTTCGGCGCGTTCGGCCTGCAGCAGGTTTTCCTGGTCCAGGCCCAGGCCCTGGCAGTCGCTGCTGCGGGCCACCACGGCGGCCGCCCAGCCCTTGCCGTGGGTGATCGAGCCGCTGATGCCGGCCGGCCATAGGGGGGCGCGGTCGTCGCCGGTGGCGGGCAGGTAGTCGCGCCCGTCCAGGCGCTGCAGGGCGGCGCGGGCGCACACGCGGCCGGCCAGGTACTCGGCCTGGCGCTTGGCCACCGAGCGTTGCAGGCTGGGGGTGGGTTCGATGGCGGCGCGCCGGAAGTCATCGGCGGCGAGGTTGGCCGGGTCGAAGGCGCAGCTGACCAGCACCGCACCGGGGACCGGGTGGGGCAGGGGCCAGTGGTGCTGGAGCGGGGCGCAGCAGTGCGGGAGTCGATTCATGGGCGCTATTGTGCCGTGGCCCACGAGCCTTCGCCACCAACGCTGGCGCCTGCAGGTTCACGCGGCCTGCCGCAGGAGCCAGCGTTGCCGCCAGGCGGGCTTCAGTCAAACACCTTCTTCAAGAACACCTGCAGGTCTGCCCACGAGCTTTCATCGGCGGCCTTGTCATAGCCGATATCCGGCCCGCCGTGCTCGCCGTGGCTCAGGCGGTCGGCATCCGGGTTGGTAAAGCCATGCTTGGCCCCCGGGATGCTCACGAACTTCAGGTCGGCGCCGGCTGCCTCCATCTCCTTCCTGAACGCAGCCACCTGCTCGGGGGTTACCATGCTGTCGCTGGCGCCATGCTCCACCAGCAACGGCGCCTTCACACTGCCGCTGGTTGCCGGCGTGGCCGTCACCAGCGCTCCGTGAAAGCTCGCCACCCCCGCCAGCGGCTCACTGCGCCGCGCAGCGTCCAGCACCACCTTGCCGCCGAAGCAGTAGCCGATGGCGGCGATCTTGTCGGGGTTGGTCTGCGGTTGGATCTTCAGCAACTCGACCCCGGCATCGAAGCGTGTTGCCGCCGTCTTCGGGTCTTTCAGGGCCGCCGCCATGAACGCCTGCGCATCGGCCGGGTGCTCGGTGTTCTTGCCGTCGCCATACATGTCGATGGCCAGCGCGCTGTAGCCCAGCCCGGCCAGGTCGCGGGCGCGGCGCTTGGCATAGTCGTTCAGCCCCCACCATTCGTGCACCACCACCACCCCGGGACGTTCGCCCTTCACGGCGTCGTCATAGGCGTAGTAGCCCACCAGGCGCTTGCCGTCGGCGTCCTGGTAGTCGATCTGGCGGGTTTGCACCGCAGCCTGGGCCAGGCCAGTGGCGCCGATCAGGGCAAGTGCGAGCAGGTAACGCATGGTCAGTCTCCTTTTTTCCGTTGATGCCCGCTCGTTCAGCCGGGGTTCAGCCAGCATTCAGCGGCGGTTCAGGGCGCCCTGCTTACTCTAGCTCCCACACAAACACCGCGCATCACTCTGGAGTACACACTCATGAAAAGCCTCAATACCGTACTGATCGCCATCACCATGCTGGGTGCCAGCTCCCTGGTACAGGCTGCCGACACCACCTTCGCCGGCCTCACCTACGGCCAGACCAGCGACAAGATCAAGAAGTCCGGCCTGCTCAGCAGCAACACCGACCACCTCAACACCGACGGCATCATCAGCAAGGACGGCACCTGGGGTGCGCGCATTGGTCAGCAGAACGACCAGGGCCGCTACTACCTCACCTATGACAACGTCTCCAACAACCACAGCGGCCTGAAAATGCGCCAGGAAAACCTGCTGGGCAGCTACGACGTGTTCTATCCGCTGGGTAGCAGCACCAAGGCATTCGGCGGTGCGAGCCTGGGCGTGACCAAGCTCAGCCAGGAATCCTCCGGCTACAGCCGCGACACCGACACCGGCTACGCCTACGGCCTGCAGGCTGGCGTACTGCAACAGGTCAGCAGCAATGCTTCGGTCGAACTGGGCTACCGCTACCTGCGCAGCAACGCCACCACCGAACTGTCCGAGCACGACGGCGACAAGCTCGGTGCCCTGCGCCTGAAAAGCAGCGCGCAAACCTACCTGTCGGCCAACTACCTGTTCTGAACCCCCGCGCAATACCCGAACCGGCCTTCACTCTGGCCGGTTCGCTGTTATTCTGCCGTTATGTAGCGAGATGCCCGGCCAAGCAGGCCGGGCCTGGTTATGGAGGAGCGTATGAAACTGCTGGTGGTCGAGGATGAAGCCCTGTTGCGGCATCACCTGTTCAGCCGTCTGAGCGAAAGCGGGCATGTGGTCGAAGCGGTGGCCAATGCCGAGGAGGCGCTGTACCAGGCCGAACAGTTCAATCACGACCTGGCCATCGTCGACCTGGGCCTGCCGGGCATGAGCGGGCTGGACCTGATCCGCCAACTGCGCAGCCAGGGCAAGACATTTCCTATCCTGATTCTCACCGCCCGTGGCAACTGGCAGGACAAGGTCGAAGGCCTGGCCGCCGGTGCCGACGACTACGTGGTCAAGCCGTTCCAGTTCGAAGAGCTGGAGGCGCGCCTGAATGCGCTGCTGCGCCGCTCCAGCGGCTTCACCCAGTCGACCATCATCGCCGGCCCCCTGCGCCTGGACCTCAACCGCAAGCAGGCGCTGCTCGATGACCAGCCCCTGGCATTGACCGCCTACGAATACCGCATCCTCGAATACCTGATGCGCCATCACCAGCAGGTGGTGGCCAAGGACCGTCTGATGGAGCAGCTGTACCCCGACGACGGCGAGCGTGACCCCAACGTGATAGAAGTGCTGATCGGCCGCCTGCGCCGCAAGCTCGAGGGCGACAACGGCTTCAAGCCCATCGACACGGTACGTGGCCTGGGCTACCTGTTCACCGAGCGCTGCCTGTGATTCGTTCGCTGCGCCTGCGCCTGATGCTGGCCGCAGCGGTGCTGGCGCTGCTGTTCATGCTGGCCCTGTTGCCGGCCCTGCAGAAGGCCTTCAGCCTGGCCCTGCAGGAGTCCATCGAGCAGCGCCTGGCCTCGGACGTGACCACGCTGATCTCGGCGGCGCGCATAGACGGCGGCAAGCTGCAGATGCCCGATCTGCTGCCGGACGAGAAATTCAACCTGCCCGACAGCCGCCTGCTCGGCTACATCTACGACCGCCAGGGCAACCTGGTGTGGCGTTCGCGTGCCACCAACGACGAGAACATCAACTACACACCCCGCTACGACGGGCGCGGCAACGAGTTCGCGCGCATCCGCCAGGACCACGGCGAGGAGTTCTTCGTCTATGACGTGGAGGTCAAGCTGCTGGGCGGCAAGAGCGCGGCCTTCAGCATCGTTGCCCTGCAACCGGTGCGCGAGTACCAGCAAACCCTCAACGGCCTGCAAGAGAAGCTCTACCTGGGCTTTGGCGCGGCGCTGCTGGCCCTGATGCTGCTGCTCTGGGCCGGGCTGACCTGGGGCCTGCGCTCGCTGCGGCGGATGAGCGTGGAGCTGGACGACGTGGAGTCCGGCGCCCGCGAGGGCCTCAGTGCCGAACACCCGCGCGAGCTGTTGCGCCTGACCGGCTCGCTCAACCGCCTGCTGCGCAGCGAGCGCGAGCAGCGCGGGCGCTACCGCGACTCGCTGGATGACCTGGCGCATAGCCTCAAGACCCCGCTGGCGGTGCTGCAAGGGGTCAGCGAAAGCATGGCCCAGCGCGAAGGCGAGCGCGAGCAGGCGCGGGGCTGCAGAGCCAGATCGAGCGCATGAGCCAGCAGATCGACTACCAGTTGCAGCGCGCCAGCCTGCGCAAGAGCGGCCTGGTGCGCCACCAGGTGGCCTTGCACCCGCTGCTCGACAGCCTGTGCAGCACCCTGGCCAAGGTCTACCGCGACAAGCAGGTGCACATCACCTACGCAGTGCCCGACCAGGCACTGGTACCCATGGAGCAGGGCGCATTGCTCGAACTGCTCGGCAACCTGCTGGAAAACGCCTACCGTCTGTGCCTGGGGCAGATCCGCATCAGCCTGCGGGTCAGCGACACGGCGCTGGAGCTGTGTGTCGAGGACGACGGCCCCGGCGTACCGGTGCACCAGCGCGAACGTATCCTGCAGCGGGGCGAGCGCCTCGATCGCCAGTACCCGGGGCAGGGCATCGGCCTGGCGGTGGTCAAGGACATCATCGAGAGCTACGACGCCACCCTCACTCTCGACGATTCGCCCCTGGGCGGCGCAGCCTTCCGTATCCGCTTTCCGCTCGACTGAGCGCCTGCCACATTCCGCCCAGTGGGCGGATTACCGCCATCATCGGGTCTATTCTTTGAGTGCCGGGCGGAAATCCGCCAACTGGCGCGTCCTGCCTTGCTGCCTTGCGGTGCACGAAATGCCCTGAAACAGGGTGTTTGCACCGCCTTGGCACATCCTGGCATCAGCCTTGCTATTAACTCCGCAGAGCATTGCCACGCAGCTCGACACAACAAATCCCTCCAATGCAGGAGGGTTCGCGCTTTAGGTGCCGATCGCCTCCTGGGAAGGATGGGCCGGCACATTGAGGAAAATAGCCATGACGACGCGTCAGCCGCTGTACAAATCGCTGTATATCCAGGTGATCATCGCCATCACCATCGGTATCTTGCTGGGTCACTTCTATCCCGACACCGGTGTGGCGCTCAAGCCGCTGGGTGACGGTTTCGTCAAACTGATCAAGATGGTCATCGCCCCCATCATCTTCTGCACCGTGGTCAGCGGCATCGCCGGCATGCAAAGCATGAAATCGGTCGGCAAGACCGGCGGCTACGCGCTGCTCTACTTCGAAATCGTCTCGACCATCGCGCTGATCATCGGCCTGGTCGTGGTCAACGTGGTCAAGCCGGGTGCCGGCATGCACATCGACGTGACCACCCTCAACGCCAGCAGCGTGGCTGCCTATGCCGCCGCCGGTGCACAGCAGACCACCGTCGGCTTCCTGCTCAACATCATCCCCAACACCGTGGTCGGTGCCTTCGCCAACGGCGACATCCTGCAGGTGCTGATGTTCTCGGTGATCTTCGGTTTCGCCCTGCACCGCCTGGGTGCCTACGGCAAGCCGCTGCTGGACCTGATCGACCGCTTCGCCCACGTCATGTTCAACATCATCAACATGATCATGAAGCTGGCCCCGATCGGTGCCTTCGGTGCCATGGCCTTCACCATCGGCCAGTACGGCGTGGGTTCGCTGGTGCAGCTGGGCTACCTGATGGCCTGCTTCTACATCACCTGCCTGCTGTTCATCCTGGTGATTCTGGGCGGTATCGCCCGTGCCCACGGCTTCAGCGTACTCAAGCTGATCCGCTACATCCGTGAAGAGCTGATGATCGTGCTCGGCACCTCGTCGTCCGAGTCGGCCCTGCCACGCATGCTGGCCAAGATGGAGCGTCTGGGCGCGAAGAAATCGGTGGTTGGCCTGGTGATCCCGACCGGCTACTCGTTCAACCTGGACGGCACCTCGATCTACCTGACCATGGCTGCGGTGTTCATCGCCCAGGCCACCGACACCACCATGGACATCACCCACCAGATCACCCTGCTGCTGGTGCTGCTGGTGGCCTCCAAGGGTGCTGCAGGCGTTACCGGCAGCGGCTTCATCGTGCTGGCCGCGACCCTGTCGGCGGTCGGCCACCTGCCGGTTGCCGGCCTGGCGCTGATCCTGGGTATCGACCGCTTCATGTCCGAAGCCCGCGCCCTGACCAACCTGATCGGCAACGCGGTGGCAACCGTGGTGGTGGCCAAGTGGGTCAACGAACTGGACGAAGACAAGCTGCAAGCCGAGCTGGCTTCGGGTGGTTCGCCTCTGGTCGACACCCGTCCTACCGACGACCTGGGTGTCGCCGAAGGTGCGGTACGCCAGGGCTGAGGTTAGCCAAACGCAAAAAGCCCATCTTCGGATGGGCTTTTTTTTGTGCCTGTGCAGGCGTCTTCGCCGCAAGGCCGGCTCCTGCAGGGCGCTGGCTTGCCGGCGAAGCGTCTACTCCACCCGCGTCTCGCCGGTGAACACCAGCGTCTGCCGACACCGCCGGCACAGATACCGCCGCCCCTGGCGCACCAGCCCGTGGCGCTGCGCCGAGAACGGAAAGTCACTGCCCGCACATGGGCACTTGTAGATGTAGCGGGTCACGCTGCGGCGCTTGACTGCATAGTTGTGGCAGCGGTTGGGTGGCAGCTCGTACACCCCGCGCATGATCAGCTGCCACTCCTCGCCATGGGGCTGGATGCGGTCGCCGAACAGTTGATGCGCCACCAGGTGCGCGACTTCGTGGGGCACGGTCTGGCGCAGGAAGTCTTCACTGTTCTCGCGGTACAGCTGCAGGTTGAAGCGCAGCAGGTTTTCGTGCAGGTGCGCGACACCGGCCTTCTGCCCGCGCAGCTTGAAGCTCACCTCGGGACGCAGGAAGGGGCGCTTGAAAAAACTTTCGGCTTGCTGGTAACAGCTTTCGACGCGGGAATTGAGCAGCTCTGGCATATCGGTTGGACACTCCTGGCCGGCAATTATGCCGCAACCCGGGCGGCGCTGCCGAGACCGCTGGTCCGCACAGCATCAAGCCGCCTTGCGGCGGCCTGATGGGTACAGCCCCTAGGTTGGCGTATTGTCTAGCTGGTATAGACGGGCCCCACGCCCAGTCCCCAGACGATCACGGTGAAGGCCATGATGGCAACCAGCACCACCAGCCCCACCGCCAGCACCGAACTCGAGAACAGAAAGCCCTCGTCGGACGGGATGTTCATGAAGGTCGGCAGGCCCACGTACAGCAGGTACACCGTGTAGCAGATGGCTGCCGTGCCGACGATCATTCCCAGCCACAGGTGCGGGTACAGCGCCGCCAGGCCGCCGATGAACAGCGGGGTGGCGGTGTAGGTGGCGAACGCGATGCATTGGGCCATGCTCGGGGTGGCGTCGTAGGTGCGCGCCATCCAGTGGATGAAGGCGCCCATCACCGCGACGCCGCCCAGCATGGCCAGGTAGGACATCACGGTCATCCAGATCGCACTGTCGACGGTGAGCATGACCGGTGCGCGGTTGCCGATCACCCAGCCCACCTGGGTGGTGCCGATGAACGCGGAAACGGCGGGTATCGCCGCCAGTATCAAGGTGTGGGTCAGGTACATGTGGCTGATGGTTTCGTCTTCGCCACGGATTTCTTTCCATTCCTGGTCAGGATGGGTGAACAGCCCCAGAACGTGATGGATCATGCCAGTCACTCCCTCGTTGTTGCCATCGCCCCCCAGCGGAGCGCTTGCGCGGCCCAGTGGCTGGGCCTGACGGGATCAGGTCACGCTTGCTGTGGCCTTATGACGCAGTATAGGAAGGGGTTCGCTGCACAAATCCGCTTTTTTAGAGCAAATTGCGCTGTAAGCGCGGCGCTTCATTTCCTTGCAGTCTTTATCGGATGGGCTACGCGAGCGTCAGGTTTGTGCGTAAAATGTGCCGCTTTTGTCACACCTTGCGGATTCAATCGCCATGGGCACCCTTTCGGTCAACCAGAACAAACTGCAAAAACGCCTGCGTCGCCTTGCCGGCGAAGCCGTCGCCGACTTCAACATGATCGAAGAGGGCGACAAGGTCATGGTCTGCCTGTCGGGCGGCAAAGACAGCTACACCATGCTCGATGTTCTGCTGCACCTGCAGAAAGTGGCGCCGATCAAGTTCGACATCGTCGCGGTCAACATGGACCAGAAGCAGCCAGGCTTCCCCGAGCACATCCTGCCGGCCTACCTCGCGACCCTGGGCATCGAGTACCACATCGTCGAGAAGGACACCTATTCGGTGGTCAAGGAACTGATCCCGGAAGGCAAGACCACCTGCTCGCTGTGCTCGCGCCTGCGTCGCGGCACGCTGTACACCTTCGCCGACGAGATCGGTGCGACCAAGATGGCCCTGGGGCATCACCGCGACGATATCGTCGAGACCTTCTTCCTCAACATGTTCTTCAACGGCACGCTCAAGGCCATGCCGCCCAAGCTGCGCGCCGACGACGGTCGCAACGTGGTGATCCGTCCGCTGGCCTACTGCGCCGAGAAGGACATCCAGGCCTACTCGGACATGAAGCAATTCCCGATCATCCCGTGCAACCTGTGCGGCTCGCAGGAAAACCTGCAGCGCCAGGTGGTCAAGGACATGCTGGTGGAGTGGGAGCGCAAGACCCCGGGCCGCACCGAGAGCATCTTCCGCGGCCTGCAGAACGTGGTGCCGTCGCAGCTGGCGGACCGCAACCTGTTCGACTTCACCAACCTGCGCATCGATGAGACCGCCACCCCACGGTTCGTCGATGTTCTGAACCTCTGACCGGCATGCGCGATTATCAGTGGCTGCATGAATTCTGCCTGAACCGCTTCGGTTCGGCGGCGGCGCTCGAGGCGCACCTGCCCGAGCCGTTGAGCCCGGCGCAGCTGCGCCAGATCAGCGACGACCGCTACCTCTCGACCATGGCCCTGCGGGTGTTTCGCGCCGGGCTCAAGCACAGCCTGGTGGACGCCAAGTGGCCGGCGTTCGAGCAGGTGTTCTTTGGCTTCGACCCAGAGAAGGTGGTGCTGATGGGCGCCGAGCACCTGGAGCGGCTGATGCAGGACACCCGCATCATCCGCCACCTGGGCAAGCTCAAGAGCGTGCCTCGCAATGCGCAGTTCATGCTCGACGTGGCCAGGGAGAAGGGCAGTTTCGGTGCGTTGATCGCCGACTGGCCGGTGACCGACATCGTCGGCCTGTGGAAGTACCTGGCCAAGCAGGGCAACCAGATGGGCGGGCTGTCGGCGCCGCGTTTTCTGCGCATGGTCGGCAAGGACACCTTCGTGCCGAGCAATGACGTGGTGGCGGCGCTGGTGGCGCAGGATGTGATCGACCGGCAGCCGACCAGCCAGCGCGACCTGGCCACCGTGCAGCAGGCGTTCAACCAGTGGCATGCCCAGAGCGGGCGGCCGATGTGCCAGTTGTCGATGATGCTGGCGTATACCGTCAACCATTGAGAACGACGGTGTCGCAATCGCGGGTCAAGCCCGCTCCCACAAGGACCGTGGTAATCCTGTGGGAGC
>NZ_QLAD01000001.1:224705-292407 GCF_024355235.1 Pseudomonas sp. S12(2018) | reverse complement strand
GTGGGAGCGGGCTTGACCCGCGATAGGCGCGCCGCCTATCAGACGCCTTCCCCCGCCACCCGCCGCTCATACTGAAAGCGCCAGCGCACAAACAGCAGCGCACTCACGAACAGCACCAGGCTGATCCCCACTTCCAGCCACCCCAGCAGCGCCCGCGCCGGGTCGAACGCGGCCAGCACGCCCTTGATGAAGTACAGGTTCACCACGAAGCACGTCCACGCATGGGCCCGTGCACTGCCCATCAGCATGCCCGGCAGCACCAGCAGCAACGGCACCAGCTCGATGGCCAGGATCACCCCCACGCGCGCGCCGTGCAGGTTGGCGAACCACAGGTTGTTCACCGTCAGCAACGCCATCAGGCTGAAAAACGCCACCAGGCTCAGCACCCGGGTAGCGCGCACACGTGGCTCCAGCCACTCCAGCGGCGGCAGCACCTTGGGCTTCTTAGCCACGGCCGTTCTCCAGCAGTTTGGCAGTGCTCGCCAGGCGCTGGCCCAGGGCACGGCACAGGGCGATCTCGTCGGCGTCCAGGTCGCGCTTGCCATCGGCCCCGGCATGGTGGCTGGCGCCATACGGCGTGCCGCCGCCCCGGGTGTCGAGCAACGCCGATTCGCTGTAGGGCAGCCCCATGATCAGCATGCCGTGGTGCATCAGCGGCAGCAGCATCGACAGCAGGGTCGACTCCTGGCCGCCATGCAGGCTGGCCGTGGAGGTGAACGCCGCCGCCGGCTTGCCCACCAGCCCGCCGCTCAGCCACAGGCTGCTGGTGCCGTCGATGAAATACTTGAGCGGCGCGGCCATGTTGCCGAAGCGCGTCGGGCTGCCCAGGGCCAGGCCCGAGCAATGGCGCAGGTCGTCGAGGGTGGCATACAGCGCGCCGTTCTCGGGGATGTCGGGGGCCACCGCTTCACACTCGGTGGAAATCGCCGGCACCGTGCGCAGGCGCGCCTCCAGCCCACCCAGTTCGACGCCACGGGCAATCTGCCGGGCCATTTCGCTGGTGGAGCCGTGGCGGCTGTAGAACAGGATCAGGATATAGGGCGCGCTCACGGCAGAATCTCCAGCACCTTCTCGGGCGGCCGGCCAATCACGGCCTTGTTGCCCGCCACCAGGATCGGGCGTTCGATCAGCTTGGGGTGCCGGGCCATGGCGTCGATCAACTGGTCGTCGCTCAGGGCCGGGTCGGCCAGGCCCAGGGTCTTGTATTCGTCTTCGCCACTACGCAGCAGCTGGCGTGCGCCGATGCCCAGCTTGCCGAGCAGGGCCTTGAGGGTGGCGGCGTCGGGTGGGGTTTCCAGGTAGCGCACCACCTCCGGGGTCAGGCCACGGGCTTCGAGCAATTCCAGCGCGCCACGGGACTTGGAGCAGCGCGGGTTGTGATACAGGGTCAGTTCGGTCATGTTCGGGGTCGCATCCGGCAGGGGGTGGCGGCTATTCTAACCGCAGCGAATTGGCATTTTGCCTGAATCTTGAAGAAGGATTGACCCATGACAAGGCGATTGGCAGCAGCCCTGGCCATCACCGCGAGCCTGTTGCTCGGCGGATGCGGTGTGGACTACGGCCTCGACCAGAACGGCAATGCGGTGAAAGCCGAGCAGATCGAAGGGCGCTGGGTGGTGCTCAACTACTGGGCCGAATGGTGCGGGCCGTGCCGCACCGAGATCCCCGAACTGAACGCAGCCGCCAAGGACTGGCAGGCGCAGGGGATCACCGTACTGGGGGTGAATTTCGACGGCTTGCGCGGCGATGAGCTGAAAAAGGCCAGCCAGGCGCTGGGCATCGACTTCACCGTGCTCGCCGACGACCCGGCCGAGCGCTACGACCTGCCGCGCAGCGAGGCACTGCCGGTGACCTACATCATCGACGACAAGGGCAAGGTGCGTGAGCAGTTGATGGGCGAGCAGACAGCCGAGGGGCTGGCCGAGAAGATCAAGGTGCTCAAGGGCGCCTGATCGGCGGTGCGCCCATCGCGGGTCAAGCCCGCTCCCACAGCGTTGTGGGGCGGGCCTGGGCCGCGATGCAGGCGATGCGGTCTGTCAGCCTTCCTCAGGCCAGAAGCGCAGCGGCTTGCCCTGTTCGGGCCAGAAGCGCACCTGCTCGATCGGCGAAATGTCCCAGCGTTGCACGGTCTCCAGCGCCTTCAAAAAGCGCTTTTCCTGCTCCATCAGCGCCGGCGCGCACTGCTTGCGCGTGCTGCCCACCGGGCCAAAGCTGAGTTTCTCGCCGTCCAGCGTATACGGCGCAAACCAGTGGTTGCAGCCGGCATTGCCATACGCCCGGCCATCCTCGGCCAGCGTCAGGGTCAGGTGGCTGTAGTCGATCAGCGGACGTTCGCCAATCCACTCCAGCACGTAGCTCTGTTCCTGTTGCAGCTTCATCGGCTCGGCTGCGCAACCGGCCAGGGTCGCGACCACCGCTGCACAGACCATCACGGGTTTCACTTTGCAGCCTCCTGGCATTTCGGGCACAGGTGCTTGTCGCCCTGTGTGCGCCAACCCAATTCGGCGATGCGCGCCACGGCCGCCGGCTTCTGCGCCTTGGTGCCCAGTTTGGCATCCACGGCGAATTCGAAGTCCAGGGTGGCCTGGCAGCCATCGCAGTTGACCTGCCATGCATGAATCGCCAGCTCGCCGAACACCGGGCCCGCCGCTACCGCCACCCACTGGCCGGTGGGGTTGATCAGGTGGCGCACGGTCTCGACCGTCAGGCGCATCGACAGGGTCTTGCTGCCCTTGAGGGTCACCAGCAGTACGTCGCCTTTCTGGATCGAGCCACCGTTGCCGGTGACCTGATAGCGACCGGGTACCAGCGAGCGGCATTCGATCAGGGTGTGTTGCGGATTGAACAGGGTGTAGCGGAAATCGTGTTCGACCATGGGTCCTCCAAATATGGCGCGTATCCTAGCATCATCCCTCGACCAGATTCTGCGGATTGCCTGCCGCCCAGCGGGCAATGTTCTCCAGCGTGGTGGCGGCGATCGCCGCCAGTGCCTCGCGGGTCAGGAAGGCCTGGTGCGCGGTCACGATCACGTTGGGGAAGGTCAGCAGCCGCGCCAGCACGTCGTCCTGCAACGGCAGGTCGGAGCGGTCCTCGAAAAAGATCTGCGCCTCCTCCTCGTACACGTCCAGCCCCAGGTAGCCGAGCTGGCCGCTCTTGAGCGCGTCGATCAGCGCCGGTGTGTCGACCAGCGCGCCGCGCCCGGTATTGATCAGCATGGCGCCCGGCTGCAGGCTGGCCAGGCTCTGCGGGTTGATCAGGTGCCGGGTCTGCGGCGTGAGCGGGCAGTGCAGGCTGATGATGCGCGATTCGCGCAGCAGCTCCGGCAGGTCCAGGTAACGTGCACCCAGCGCCTCCACCTCGGGGTTGGGGTAGGGGTCGTACGCCAGCAGCTGGCAGCCGAAGCCTGCCATGATCCGCGCAAACGCCAGGCCGATCTGGCCGGTGCCGACCACGCCGACGGTCTTGCCGTGCAGGTCGAAACCGGTCAGCCCGTGCAGGCTGAAATCGCCCTCGCGAGTGCGGTTGTAGGCACGGTGCAGGCGGCGATTGAGGGCAAGAATCAGGGCCACGGCGTGTTCGGCCACCGCATGCGGCGAGTAGGCCGGCACCCGCACCACCGTCAGCCCAAGGCGCTTGGCGGCGGCCAGGTCGACATGGTTGTAGCCGGCCGAGCGCAGCGCGATCAGGCGCGTGCCGCCGGCCTTGAGGCGGCTCAGCACCGGCGCCGAGAGGTCGTCGTTGATGAACGCGCACACCACCTCGTAGCCTTCGGCCAGTGCCGCGGTGTCTTCGGTCAGGCGCGCGCCTTGAAAGTGCAGCGCCAGTTGCGTGGCCCCTGGCGCGCTGCTGAAGCTGTCCTGGTCATAGTGTTGGCTGCTGAAGAGCAAGGCTTGCATGGCATGGTTCCCAAGGGTCGGATGCCGTCAGTGTAACCAACCGGCAAGGCCCGGGCCTTGCCAGAGATCAGGCGCTCTGGCGGGCCACGGTCGTCAGGCGGTTGATGGCCTGGTCCAGTTCGTCGAGGGCACGCTGGGCCTCGGGGTCGTCCTGCTTGAGCAGGGTTTCGCTGCGCTGGCAGGCGGCGCGCAGCTGCGGTACGCCGCAATAGCGCGTGGCGCCATTGAGTCGGTGCACGCGCTCGATGGTGGCGTGGCGGTCGTCGGCCTCGCGGGCGCAGCGGATCGCGTCGCGGTCGGCATCCAGCGAAGCCAGCAGCATGGCCAGCATGTCGGCGGCCAGGTCCGGCTTGCCTGCCGCCAGGCGCAGGCCTTCCTCAGGGTCCAGCACCTTCAGGTCGTTGCCGTCGACCGGCAGTTCGGCGCCGCGCTCGTTGGTCGGGCTGCCCAGTTGCAGGCCGGTCCACTTCAGCACCACCTGGGCCAGCTGGCGCTCACTGATCGGCTTGGTCAGGTAGTCGTCCATGCCGCTGTGCAGCAGGGCGCGCTTCTCGTTGGCCATGGCATGCGCGGTCAAGGCCACGATCGGCAAGGCCGGGGCGCTGCGCGTGGCCTCCCACTGGCGGATCTGTTCGGTGCATTCGCGCCCGTCCATCACCGGCATCTGCACGTCCATCAGCACCAGGTCGAAGTGCTCGTCCTGCACTGCGCTGATCGCCGCATGGCCGCTGTCCACCGCCAGCACATCGGCGCCGAGGTCTTCGAGCAGGGTCTGCACCAGCAGCAGGTTGGCCGGGTTGTCGTCCACGCACAGCACGCGGGGCTGGCGCTGGCCGCTGGGCACCTTGTATTCGCCGCTGGTACGCCTGGGCTGCACCAGCTCGAGCAGGGCCCGGCGCACCTTGCGCGTACACGCAGGCTTGGCGTGCAGCTGGCCGTGGGCATTGGGCAGGTGCGGGTGGTACAGCGCCTGTTCGGTGGTGGGGCACAGCACCAGGGCCTGACAGGCAAAGTGCTCCAGGCGCTGGATGTACTGGCCCAGGCGCTCGGGCGCCAGCGATTGCAGGTTGACCCCCATGATCGCCAGCTCGAACGGCTGGCCGGCAAGGAAGGCGGCCTCGATGCCCTTGAGCAACTGCTCGCTGGTGGTGAAGGTGGTCACGTCCAGGCCGCAGTCCTGCATCTGGTGCGCCAGTGCCTGGCGGGCCAGTTCGTGGTCGTCCACGATTGCCATGCGCCGGCCTTGCAGCGCCTGGGGTGGCAGGTCCTCGGCGTCGTCGCGGGCCTTGGGCAGGTTGAGGCTGATCCAGAACTGCGAACCCTCGCCCGGGGTACTGTCGACGCCGATCTCGCCGCCCATCTGTTCGATCAGGCGCTTGGAGATCACCAGCCCCAGGCCGGTGCCGCCGGGCTGGCGCGACAGCGAGTTGTCGGCCTGACTGAAGGCCTGGAACAGGGCACGCACATCCTGGCTGGACAGGCCGATGCCGGTGTCCTGCACGCAGATGCGCAACTGCACGCTGTCTTCGGTCTCGTCATCGAGCATGGCGCGGGCAACGATGGTGCCTTCGCGGGTGAACTTGATCGCGTTGCTCACCAGGTTGGTGAGGATCTGCTTGAGCCGCAGCGGGTCGCCCACCAGCGACAGCGGGGTGTCGCGGTACACCAGGCTGACCAGTTCGAGCTGCTTGGCGTGGGCCGCCGGGGCGAGGATGGTCAGGGTGTCCTGGATCAGGTCGCGCAGGTTGAACGGGATGCTGTCGAGCACCAGCTTGCCGGCCTCGATCTTGGAGAAGTCGAGGATCTCGTTGATGATGCCCAGCAGGCTGTCGGCGGATTTTTCGATGGTACCCAGGTAGTCGAGCTGGCGCGGGGTCAGTTCGCTTTTCTGCAGCAGGTGGGTAAAGCCCAGGATGCCGTTGAGCGGCGTGCGGATCTCGTGGCTCATGTTGGCCAGGAATTCGGACTTGATGCGGCTGGCTTCCAGGGCTTCCTTGCGCGCCATGTCCAGCTCGATGTTCTGGATCTCGATGGTCTCAAGGTTCTGGCGCACGTCCTCGGTGGCCTGGTCGATGCTGTGCTGCAGCTCTTCATGGGCGTTGTGCAGGGTTTCGGCCATGCGGTTGATGCCATTGGCCAGTTCATCCAGCTCATGGCTGCCCAGGCTCGGCAGGCGCTGTTCGAGGTTGCCGTCCTTGAGCTGGTTGACCGCGAACTTGATCTGCCCGATGGGGCCGTTGATGGTGCGGCTCATGCGCAGCGCCAGCAGGGCGGTCGCGCCCAGGCCCACCAGAATCAGCAGCAGGCTGGCGAACAGGCTGCGGTAGCCGCGCAGCAGCGTGCCATCGTGGGACAGCTCGATCTCGACCCAGCCCAGCAGGCGGTCGGCTTCACCGGGAACCCGTTCGCCGGCCAGCTCGCGATGGCGGCCGAACACCGGCAACAGGTAGCGCGTGGCATCGTTGCCGCTGCGTTGCAGCAACTGGGTGCCGCCACCGCTGGGCTGCTGGTTGAGCATGCTCGGGCCGGCGTGGGCCAGGTGGCTGCGGTCGGGGTGCAGAAACGACACGGCGCGCACGTCGGCCTGCTCCAGCGCCTCGGCGGCGATGCGCTCGAGCTGCGCCGAATCGTTGCGGGCCAGCACCGGGGCCACCAGGGGCGCCAGTTGCTCGGCGATCATGCGACCGCGTTGCAGCAGCTGGGCCTGCAGTTCGCTTTGCTGCAACCAGGTGAAGTAACCACCCAGCACCAGCGCCATCATGCTGGCCGGGAGCAGGGCGAGCAGCAGTACGCGGCTTCTGATTCCCAATCGATTCAGCACGCCCACTCTCCTGTGCTCGGTTAGCGCTGTAGGACCTTCGTCGGCATGTTCCGACGACCCAACTCTGAAAATTACCGCGACTGTGTATCTAATGCACTCATTTGTATCTGTTTTTGTCGATTGTAGGAGGCGCAGGTGCTTTTGTCGGCGCGTGTTGCTTGCATGGGGGGAATGCTCAATAATCGAGCGATTGAGAATTGCTAGCACCCGCCAATGAATCCCGTCGCCATTAACGCCTCAAACATACTTGCCATCGAGGACGATCCGGTCCTGGGTGCCCACCTGCACGAGCAGCTCGAGCGCAGCGGGTTTCTGGTGACCTGGTGCCGCGATGGCCGCGAAGGGCTGCAGATGGCTCGCCAGCGCAGCTTCGATGTGGTGCTGATGGATATCCTGCTGCCCGGCCTGAACGGGCTGGATGCCCTGGCGCGGCTGCGCGAGAAGAGCTCGATACCGGTGATCCTGATGTCGGCGCTGGGCGCCGAAGGCGATCGCATCACCGGCTTCCAGCGCGGCGCCGACGACTACCTGCCCAAACCGTTCAGCATGGTCGAGCTGCGCGTGCGCATCGAGGCGATCCTGCGGCGGGTGGCGCTGGAGCGCCGGCACCAGCCGGGGGAGGGCACGCCCGCGGGCGAACTGGTGTTCGATGAACTGGCCTGCGATGTGCTCCACGGGCAGCAGCGGGCCGGCCTGACCTTAAGCGAGTACCGCCTGCTCGACACCCTGCACCGCAGCCATGAAGAGGTGTTGAGCAAGGCATTCCTTTATCAGCACGTATTGCAGCGCGGCTATGCCCGGCATGACCGCAGCCTGGACATGCACGTGAGCCAGATCCGCCGCAAGCTCAAGGCCATCGGTTACCTGGAGCGCCAGGTGCGCACGGTGTGGGGCAAGGGCTATGTGCTCAGCGCCAGCGAGGACCTGTAGGTGCTCAGCCGTCATTCCCTGTTCTGGAAGCTGGCCTTGCTGCTGGTGGTGTTCTGCCTGCTGATGATTGCCCTGAGCTGGCAGTGGGGCCGGCACATGGAGATCCGCAACGCCTACCTGTCGCCCAAGGCGCGCGCCACCCTGGAAGACTACGCCCGCGAGGCCGAAAACGCCGTGCGCCGCGGCGGGCAGGCCGGCGTGGATGCGTGGCTGACGCAGATGCACGAGCGCGAGCGCGGTTTCGTGGGCGTGATCGGCAGCGACCTGCAATCGCTGGGCAGCGTGCCGCTGACCGACGCCCAGAGCCAGCGCCTGACGTTTCTGCGCGGCACCGACTGGCCGGTAAGCCGGCATTCGGCGCGCTCGCCATGGATGCTCGTGCCGTTCCCGGACGACTCCAGCCTGGGCAGCCTGGTGATCGAACTGCCGCAGCGGCTGATGCCGGGGCGCCTGAACATGCTGTTCTGGCGAATGGTCACCAACGGCCTGATCCCCGGCTTGCTGACCCTGGTGTTCTGCGTGGGCCTGTATCGCATGCTGATTCGCCCGCTGAGCCAGTTGCGCGAGCAGGCCAATGCCTGGCGCGCCGACCGGCTCACCGCGCGGGTGGCCAGCGACACCACCAGCCGCAAGGACGAGTTCGGCGAGCTGGGGCGCGCCTTCGACGACATGGCCGAGCGCCTGCAGGGCACGGTGGCCCTGCAGCAGCAGTTGCTGCGCGACCTGTCCCATGAAATGCGCACGCCGCTGAGCCGCCTGCGGGTGGCCAGCGAGGGCGAGACCGACCTGGAGGCGCTGCGCGAACGCCTGGGCCGGGAAGTGGACAACATGCAGCGCCTGGTGGAAGACGCCCTGCAACTGGCCTGGCTGGACGCCGAGCGCACGCAGTTGGTCAGCGAACCGATCCAGGTGCAGGCGTTGTGGGAGATGCTGGCGGAGGATGCCTGCTTCGAAAGTGGCTGGCCGCGGGAGCAACTGGTGTGCACGCTGGGGGCCGACTGCTGGGTGCAGGGCAACCTCAACAGCCTGGCCCAGGCGTTGGAGAACATTCTGCGCAATGCCATTCGCCACTCTCCGCCGGGCGGGGTGATACGCCTGGCGGGAAGCCGCCAGGGGGGCCAGTGGCTGCTGTGGCTGGAGGACGAAGGCGGAGGCGTGGACGAGGCCCAGCTGGAACACATCTTTGCGCCGTTCACCCGCCTGGACGACTCGCGGCCGGGGAACGGCGGCTTCGGCCTGGGCCTGAGCATTGCGCGCAATGCCCTGCAGCGTCAGAGCGGGCAGCTGTGGGCGCAGAACAATGCCAAGGGCTTGCGGGTGAACATGCAGCTGCCGGCGGTGATCTAGCACCGCTGCGGCTGAAGGCGCCGGCCTTGCCGGCCAATGCACCACCACCGTTTCAAGTTGCTGCGCGCGGGCTGCTTATATCCCTCGGCTATAACCCTCAACCATTGCGTGATATGGGCCAAAGCCGTTTGCCGGTATGATAGGCGCCCCCGCAGTCTGGATTGCGAAATACGCCATGACCTTGCAGTACCCTACCATCGCCGATTGCGTCGGCAACACGCCCCTGGTTCGCCTGCAGCGCATGGCCGGCGAGACCAGCAATACCCTCCTGCTCAAGCTCGAAGGCAACAATCCGGCAGGCTCGGTCAAGGACCGGCCGGCGTTGTCGATGATCACCCGTGCCGAACTGCGCGGGCAGATCAAGCCAGGCGCCACGCTGATCGAGGCGACCTCCGGCAACACCGGTATCGCCCTGGCGATGGCAGCGGCGATCAAGGGCTACAAGATGATCCTGATCATGCCCGACAACTCCAGCGCCGAACGCAAGGCCGCCATGACCGCCTACGGCGCCGAGCTGATCCTGGTCAGCAAGGAAGAAGGCATGGAGGGCGCCCGCGACCTCGCCGAGCGCCTGCAGGCCGAAGGCCGTGGCCAGGTGCTCGACCAGTTCGGCAACGGTGACAACCCCGAAGCCCACTACGTCAGCACCGGCCCGGAAATCTGGCAGCAGACCGGCGGCAGCATCACCCATTTCGTCAGTTCCATGGGCACCACGGGCACCATCATGGGCTGCTCGCGCTACCTCAAGGAGCAGAACCCCAACGTGCAGATCGTCGGCCTGCAACCGATGGAAGGCTCGGCGATCCCCGGGATCCGCCGCTGGCCCCACGAGTACCTGCCGAAGATCTTCGACGCCAGCCGCGTCGACCGTGTGGTCGACATGGCCCAGAGCGAAGCCGAGGAAACCACCCGCCGGCTGGCCCGCGAAGAGGGCATTTTCTGTGGCGTGTCCTCCGGTGGTGCGGTGGCGGCCATGCTGCGCCTGTCGCGCGAGCTGGAAAACGCGGTAATGGTGGCGATCATCTGTGACCGTGGCGACCGTTACCTGTCGACCGGCATCTTCGACGCGGCCAACTGATGTCCAAGGCCAAACGCAATGGCGGTCTGCGCTTCCAGCCGACCGGTGGTACCCGTGCGCCCCAGGTGCCAACGGGCAAGAAACAGCGCCTGAGCATCGAGCGCCTGGCCGGTGACGGCCGCGGCATCGCCTTCTTCGAAGGGCGCACCTGGTTCGTCAGCGGCGCCCTGGCCGGTGAAGAGGTCGAGGCACGGGTGCTCAATGCCCACGGCAAGGTGGTCGAGGCACGCCTGGAGCGTGTGTTCAGCCCCAGCGAGGCGCGGCGCCCGGCGCCGTGCAAGCACTTCGATCGCTGTGGCGGCTGCAACCTGCAGCACCTGCCCCATGCCGCTCAGCTCGAACTCAAGCAGCGCCTGCTGGCCGAGCAGTTGCAGCGGGTCGCCGGCGTGGTGCCCGAGCAGTGGGCCGCGCCGTTGTCCGGCCCCGAATTCGGTTACCGCCGGCGCGCCCGCGTGGCGGTGCGCTGGGACGCCAAGGCCCGGAAGCTCGACGTGGGCTTTCGCGCCGAAGCCAGCCAGGACATCGTCGCCATCGACGACTGCCCGGTGCTGGTACAACCCTTGCAGTCGATACTGCGTCACCTGCCGCTGCTGTTGCAGAGCCTGAGCAAGCCACAGGTGGTGGGGCACGTGGAGCTGTTCAGCGGTACCGCCCTGGCACTGCTGCTGCGCCATACCGCGCCACTGGTCGAGGCCGACCTGGCACGTTTGCAGGCGTTCTGCGGCGAGGCGGGTGTACAACTCTGGTTACAAGGTGAGGGGCAACCGGCCCCGGCCAATCCAGCGGACACGCTAGGGTTTACCCTGGAACCGTGGAACCTGGAATTGGCCTACAGGCCAGGTGACTTCGTGCAGGTCAATGCCCAGGTCAACACCGCGATGATCGA
Organism: Pseudomonas sp. S12(2018); assembly: GCF_024355235.1. Taxonomy (NCBI): domain Bacteria; kingdom Pseudomonadati; phylum Pseudomonadota; class Gammaproteobacteria; order Pseudomonadales; family Pseudomonadaceae; genus Pseudomonas; species Pseudomonas sp. S12(2018). The sequence continues at coordinate 281,449 of NZ_QLAD01000001.1, read as the reverse complement.
GCAGGCCCTGGCATGGCTTGCGCCACAGGCCGACGAGCGTGTGCTGGACCTGTTCTGCGGCCTTGGCAACTTTGCCCTGCCACTGGCCCGGCAGGCCCGCGAAGTGGTGGCGGTGGAAGGGGTGCAGGCCATGGTCGATCGGGCTGCGGCCAATGCCCAACGCAACAAACTGCATAACACGCAGTTTTTTCAGGCCGATTTATCCCAGCCTCTGGCGACTTCAGGCTGGGCGGCAGGAGGCTTTTGTGCGGTACTCTTGGACCCACCGCGCGACGGTGCCTTCGAGGTGGTGCGCAACATCGCCGCACTTGGCGCCCGACGTCTGGTCTACGTGTCGTGCAACCCGGCGACGCTGGCCCGCGACACCGTCGAGCTGGTCAAGCAGGGGTACCGGTTAAAATGTGCCGGGATCCTCGACATGTTTCCGCAGACTGCGCATGTCGAGGCCATGGCGTTATTCGAGGTGGGTTAGCGACGCTGGCCCGCCCGGTGTAGCCCCTTCGATCTGGCAGGGGCGACACCCGTGTTTTCAAGCGCATGAGCATGCGCTGTAGGGAAAGGTAAACAAAGATGGTACAGGTGAGAGTGCACCAGCCGGTCAACACCGACGGCAGTATCAATCTCGAAGCATGGCTGGATCATGTGGTCAGCGTCGACCTGGCGCTGGACCGGGAAGCCCTCAAGGCGGCCTGCGAGTTCGCTCAGGACATAGAGAAAAAAGGTAACCCGGCCAAGCATTCCTGGGCCGACGGTACCTCGAGCTTCCAGGCGGGCCTGGAGATCGCCGAGATTCTCGCCGACCTCAAGCTCGACCAGGACTCCCTCGTGGCGGCGGTCATCTACCGTGCGGTGCGTGAAGGCAAGGTGACCCTGGCCGAGGTGGGCCAGCGTTTCGGCCCGGTGGTGTCCAAGCTGATCGACGGCGTGCTGCGCATGGCGGCCATCAGTGCCAGCCTCAGCCCGCGCCATTCGCTGGTGCTGGGCTCGCAGGCGCAGGTCGAGAACCTGCGCAAGATGCTCGTGGCGATGGTCGACGACGTGCGCGTGGCGCTGATCAAGCTGGCCGAACGAACCTGCGCCATTCGTGCGGTGAAGGGCGCCGACGACGAGAAGCGCAACCGCGTGGCCCGCGAGGTGTTCGACATCTACGCGCCGCTGGCCCACCGCCTGGGCATCGGCCACATCAAGTGGGAGCTCGAAGACCTCTCGTTCCGTTACCTGGAACCCGACCAGTACAAACAGATCGCCAAGCTGCTGCACGAGCGCCGGCTCGACCGCGAGCGCTTCATCAGCGACGTGATGAACCAGCTGCAGAACGAGCTGCTGGCCACGGGCGTCAAGGCCGACATCAGCGGCCGGGCCAAACATATCTATTCGATCTGGCGCAAGATGCAGCGCAAGGGCCTGGAGTTCAGCCAGATCTACGACGTGCGCGCCGTGCGCGTGCTGGTGCCCGAGATGCGCGACTGCTACACCGCGCTGGGCATCGTGCATACCCTGTGGCGGCACATCCCCAAGGAGTTCGACGACTACATCGCCAACCCCAAGGAGAACGGCTACCGCTCGCTGCACACCGCGGTGATCGGCCCCGAGGGCAAGGTGCTGGAGGTGCAGATCCGCACCCATGCCATGCACGAGGAGGCCGAACTGGGCGTTTGCGCGCACTGGCGCTACAAGGGCACCGACGTCAAGCCCAGCTCCAACCACTACGAGGAGAAGATCTCGTGGCTGCGCCAGGTGCTGGAATGGCACGAGGAACTGGGGGACATCGGCGGCCTGGCCGAACAGCTGCGCGTGGATATCGAGCCGGACCGGGTGTACGTGTTCACCCCCGACGGCCACGCCATCGACCTGCCCAAGGGCGCCACGCCGCTGGACTTCGCCTACCGCGTGCACACCGAGATCGGCCACAACTGCCGGGGCGCCAAGATCAACGGGCGCATCGTGCCGCTCAACTACAGCCTGCAGACCGGCGAGCAGGTGGAGATCATCACCAGCAAGCACGGCAATCCGAGCCGCGACTGGCTGAACTCGAACCTGGGCTACGTCACCACCTCGCGGGCGCGGGCCAAGATCGTGCACTGGTTCAAGCTGCAGGCCCGCGACCAGAACGTCGCCGCCGGCAAGACCCTGCTCGAGCGCGAACTCAACCGCCTGGGCCTGCCGCAGGTGGACTTCGAGCGCCTGGCCGAAAAGGCCAACCTCAAGACTGCCGAAGACATGTTCGCCTCGCTGGGCGCCGGCGACCTGCGCCTGGCGCACCTGGTCAACGCCGCGCAGCAACTGGTGGAGCCGGACCGCATCGACCACATCGAGCTGGTGCCGCGCAAGGCCACCGGCTACAAGCCGGGCAAGCGCGGGGATATCCAGATCCAGGGCGTGGGCAACCTGCTGACGCAGATGGCCGGGTGCTGCCAGCCGCTGCCGGGCGATGCCATCGTCGGCTACATCACCGTGGGCCGTGGGGTGACCATTCACCGCCAGGACTGCGCCTCGGTGCTGCAACTGGCCGGTCGCGAGCCGGAGCGCATCATCCAGGTCAGCTGGGGCCCGGTGCCGGTGCAGACCTACCCGGTGGACATCATCGTGCGTGCGTATGACCGCCCGGGCCTGCTGCGCGACGTGTCGCAGGTGCTGCTCAACGAGCGCATCAACGTGCTGGCGGTGAACACCCGTTCGAACAAGGAGGACAACACTGCGCTGATGTCGCTGACCATCGAGATCCCGGGCCTGGACGCCCTGGGGCGCTTGCTGGGGCGCATTTCGCAGTTGCCCAACATCATCGAGACGCGGCGCAACCGTACGCCTTGAGGGCGCCATTGCGGGCAGGCCCGCTCCTGCAGGATCCTTGTGGGAGCGGGCTTGACCCGCGATGAGGCCAGACCTGCCGAACAGAGAGCACACGATGTACACCCTAGACGACCTGCTCCACCTCATGGCCCGCCTGCGCGACCCGCAGTACGGCTGCCCGTGGGACCTCAGGCAGACCTACGCCACGATCATCCCGCACACCCTCGAAGAAGCCTACGAGGTGGCCGACGCCATCGAGCGCAGCGACTTCGAACACTTGCAGGGCGAACTGGGCGACCTGCTGTTCCAGGTGGTGTATTACGCCCAGCTGGCCCGTGAAGAGGGCCGTTTCGAATTCGCCGGGGTGATCGACAGCATCACCCGCAAGCTGATCCGTCGCCACCCGCACGTATTCCCCACCGGCGAGCTCCATGCGCCGCTGGACCTGCCACGGCTCGATGAAGAACAGGTCAAGCAGCGCTGGGAAGAGATCAAGGCCCAGGAGCGCGCCGAAAAGGGCGAGCCCGAACAACTGTCGCTGCTCGACGACGTGCCGGCGGCCTTGCCGGCCCTGTCGCGTGCGGCCAAACTGCAAAAGCGTGCGGCCCAGGTCGGATTCGACTGGGACGACCCGTTGCCGGTGCTGGACAAGGTGCGCGAGGAGCTGGACGAAGTACTCCAGGCCATGGCCGACAACGACCCGGCGGCGCTGGCCGACGAGGTGGGCGATTTGCTGTTCGCCACCGTCAACCTGGCCCGTCACCTCAAGCTGGACCCGGAAAACGCCCTGCGTGGTGCCAATCGCAAGTTCGAACGACGTTTCCGTTTTATCGAACAGGCATTGCGCGACATGGGGCGTCCGATTGAAGATTGCACCCTCGAAGACTTGGACGCGCTCTGGGGCGAAGCCAAACGTCAGGAAAAGAACCTGCCCAGCTGCGGCTGAGCTGTTGCATAAGTGAGTGAACACCGATGAGCCTTTCCCTTCGTGACCAACTGCTCAAAGCCGGCCTGGTCAACCAGAAGCAGGTCAAGCAGGTCAGCAAAGAACAGAAGAAACAGAAACGCCTGGAGCACAAAGGCCAGGTCGAAGTCGACGACACCCAGCAGCGCCTGGCCAAGGAAGCCATGGCCGAGAAGGCCAAGCGTGACCAGGAGCTCAACCGTCAGCAGCAGGAAAAGGCCGAGCAGAAGGCCCGTGCCGCCCAGGTCAAGCAGTTGATCGAGGTGTCGCGCCTGCCCAAGCTGACCACCGAGGACTACTACAACTTCGTCGACGACAAGAAGGTCAAGCGCCTGTCGGTCAACGCGTTGATGCGCAGCAAGCTGAGCAGCGGCTCGCTGGCGATCGTGCAGCATGGCGGTGGCTACGAGGTGATCCCGCGCGAGGCCGCGCTGAAGATCCAGGAGCGCGACCCGCAGCGCATCGTGCTGCTCAACACCCAGGTCGAAGCGCCGGATGCGGACGACCCGTACGCCGCCTACGTCATCCCGGATGACCTGATGTGGTAAGCCTGCTGGGCTAGACACGACAAACCCCGCCTCGGCGGGGTTTGCTGTTTCTGAAGACGGGGAATTACTGGGGTTGGCGCTTGGCTTCGAGGTACTCCAGTTCGATCCGGTAGCTGTGGGCTTCCTGTTCGTTGTGGAACATGCCGACCAGCTGGTCCTGCTGATGCACATCCCAGATACGCACGCCTGCGGCCAGGCCTTCGTGGGACAGTTTCGATTCATCGCGCTCAGTTACTTTGACAGTCATCTGCTAACTCCAAATCCAGTTAACTGCGGCACCGTGTCGCAGGTCTCTTTTATAGAATTTGTTAGCAGCCTAAGTAAATGCTTGGCGCATGAAACATCTTTCATGCCGCACGGTCGAGGCGACTCCTTCGCCAGCAAGGCTGGTGTCTGCAGGGAGGGCCACGCCACAAAAACAAAACCCCGCACAAGGCGGGGTTTTGGGTAATGCACGCTAGCGGCCTGTCAGCTGCCCTTGACCGACTTGCCGTCGACCGTGCCGTCCTGCAGCACGATCACGTACTCCTTGCCGTCGGTCTCGACCTGGCGCAGTTGCACCAGCAGGTAGTCCCAGTCCTTGGCGAACCACAGCTCGGTGACGCGCTTGCTCTGGCTCGGGTCGCGCACGCGCTCGACCTTGATCGCATCGACCTGGCCGGTCTTGGTGCTGACCTTTTCGGTACCCAGCACGCGGAAGTCGTAGGTGTCGATCTCGTCGCCATCCACCACCTGGTAGGTCATGCTCTTCTTGCCGGCTGCCACGTCATGCTGCAGGGCCAGTTGGTAGGACGACTTGTCCAGCACGCCGCGGTTGAGCGGCAGGTTGACCGCGTCGCCACGGTCGGAGCCGGTGATCTTCTTGCTCGACCAGTCGAAGTCCAGGTCGACCTTCTTGGCCTTGCCCAGGCCGCCACGTTCGAAGTGGTAGGTCTGCGGGAGCAGGGTGTCCTTGTCCAGGCGCAGGGTACTTTGCTCGGTCAGGCTGGCAATCATCATCGAGGCCTTGAAGTTGAGGCTCCAGGTCCCGTTGGCGTTCTTGGCCAGGCTGCGCTCGGCGGTGCCGCTCATGGGCAGTTGCTTCCAGTCGGCGGTGTAGCTGGCCGAAAAAGGCTTCAGATCGGCTGCCTGAAGCGGCAGTGCAAGCACGGCAAGTGCGAAGAGCAGGGCACGACGCATAAAATCTCCTAGGGTCGAATCAAGTGGCCGCTGGCCGCCAAGGGCTGGCCATCCAGTAGAGCACCGTGCTCGCCAAGGCGCAAACGGCCTTCGGCGAACCAGCGCACCGCCAGCGGATAAATCAGGTGTTCCTGGCTGTGAACCCTCTGGGCCAGTTGCGCCGGCGTGTCATCCGAGACTACCGGTATCACAGCCTGTACGACCAGTGGCCCGCCATCGAGTTCCTCGGTGACGAAGTGCACACTGCAGCCATGCTCGGCATCCCCGGCTTCCAGCGCACGCTGGTGGGTATGCAGGCCCTTGTACTTGGGCAGCAGGGAAGGGTGGATATTGAGCAGGCGGCCGTGGTAATGGCGCACGAAACCGGCACTGAGGATACGCATGAAGCCGGCCAGCACCACCAGCTGCGGGGCAAAGCCGTCGATCAGCTCGACCAGCGCCGCGTCGAAGGCCTCGCGGCCGTCGAAGGCCTTGTGGTCGAGCACGGCGGTGTCGATGCCCGCATCGCGGGCGCGCTGCAGGCCGTAGGCATCGGCGCGGTTGGAGATCACCGCGCGGATCCGCACCGGGCTGTCGCCGGTGCGGGTACTGTCGATCAGGGCCTGCAGGTTGCTGCCGGTGCCGGACAGCAGCACCACTACATCACAAGACGTGCTCGGCATCAGTGCGCCTTGAGGTTCTTCAGCTCGACCTGGGCGGCGCCTTCGGCAGCGGTGGCGATCTGGCCGATCACCCAAGGCTGCTCGCCGGCTTCGCGCAGCACGTTCAGGGCGTTGTCGACCTGATCCTGACCCACGCAGATCACCATGCCCACGCCGCAGTTGAGTACGCGGTGCATTTCGGTCTCGTCGACGTTGCCCTGCTGCTGCAGCCAGTCGAATACCGCCGGGCGCTGCCAGCTGGCCACGTCGACCACGGCCTGGGCGCCTTTTGGCAGCACGCGCGGGATGTTGTCGAGCAGGCCGCCACCGGTGATGTGGGCCATGGCCTTGACCGCGCCGGTGTCCTTGATCAGCTTGAGCAGCGGCTTGACGTAGATGCGGGTCGGGGCCATCAGCAGTTCGGTCAGCGGCTTGCCGTCGAGCTGGACGTTCTGGATGTCGGCGCCGGCCACTTCGATGATCTTGCGGATCAGCGAGTAACCGTTGGAGTGCGGGCCCGACGATGGCAGGGCGATCAGGGCGTCACCGGCAGCCACCTTGGAGCCGTCGATGATCTCGGCCTTTTCCACCACGCCGACGCAGAAGCCGGCCAGGTCGTAGTCTTCGCCTTCGTACATGCCCGGCATTTCAGCGGTTTCGCCGCCTACCAGCGAGCAGCCTGCCAGTTCGCAGCCGGCGCCGATGCCGGTGACCACGTCAGCCGCGGTGTCGACGTTGAGCTTGCCGGTGGCGTAGTAGTCGAGGAAGAACAGCGGCTCGGCGCCGCACACCACCAGGTCGTTGACGCACATGGCGACCAGGTCCTGGCCGATGGTGTCGTGCTTGTTCAGGTTCAGTGCCAGGCGCAGCTTGGTGCCCACGCCGTCGGTGCCCGAAACCAGCACCGGCTGCTTGTAGCCGGCCGGAATTTCGCAGAGGGCGCCGAAGCCCCCCAGGCCGCCCATGACTTCCGGGCGCGCCGTGCGCTTGGCGACGCCTTTGATGCGTTCGACCAATGCTTCACCGGCGTCGATGTCTACACCGGCGTCCTTGTAGCTCAGGGAGGGTTGCTTGCTCATGATCCAGGCCTTTAGGGGGAGGGATTCGGGGGAATCGACCGGCACCTGCCAGGCATTGCGAGGGTTTTCCTGCTGCCTGAGCGTCGCCGGTCTGCGAAGGCGCGCGATTTTATCAGGGTTACCCGGTAGCGGCCATCCTCAGGCCGACGGGCAGGGCCTCATTCGACATAAAAACATTGATTCGGTATGGCCGCTGGTTGCCGCGCCATGGGCTGTATAAGGTATAGGTAATGAAATTTGACCGCAGGGCTGAATGTTTTACCCGCGGGGGTGGTCAGAGCTTCACTTTTCACTGACCGCGCTTTCTATTTACCTGGACAGGAATCCTCCATGCGTTTGCGTTCATACCTGGCCGTTGGCTGCCTTGCCCTGTTTGGCCTGAGCGTTCAGGCCGAAACCCTCACTGGCCTTTATCAGGTGCGCGAGCCGGTCAGCGGCGAGGGCACCGAAGCCCGCGCCCAGGCCACCCAGAATGCCCTGAGTACCCTGGTGGTGCGCCTCACGGGCGACCCCAAGGCGCCGCAGAGTGCGGGCCTGGCAGGGCTACGCAAGGACCCGCAGCAAATCATCAGCCAGTTCGGTTTCGAGGCCGGCCCGCCTGAAACCGTGCTGGTGGATTTCGACCCCGGCAGCACCGACCGGGCTTTGCGCCAGGCCGGGCTGGCCCTGTGGGGCAGCAACCGGCCGGCCATCCTCGGCTGGTGGTTGAACGACAGCGTGGGCGGTTCGAGCCTGGTGGGCGATGGCCAGAGCAGCGCCGAACCGCTGCGCCGCGCCGCGCAACACCGTGGCTTGCCGCTGCGCCTGCCCATGGGCGACCTGAACGAGCAACTGGTGGCCACTGCCAAGAACCTCGAAGGCACCGACCCCGCGCCCCTGCGCGAGGCCTCCGAGCGCTACGCGGCCGATGCGTTGCTGGCGGTGCATGCCACCGAGGGCGAGGGCAAATGGCAGGGCACCTGGCGCCTGTGGCTGGGCGACCAGCGCGAGCAGGGCAAGGTCGAAGGCGCCGATCAGGCCGCCCTGGCCGACGCGGTGATGCTGGCCGTCAGCACGCGCCTGGCGCCGCGCTTTGTCGCGCGGCCGGGCACCGGTGGCGAAAACCAGATACAGGTGCAGGGCATGACCCTGGAGCGCTATGCGCAGCTTTTGCAGACCCTTGAGCCGCTGGGCGGACGCCTGACCTATGTGGACGGCGATACCTTGACCTACACCGTCAGCGGCACCCCCGAACAGGTGCGTGCGCAACTGAGCCTGGCCAGGCTGCAGGAGGTGCCGGCAGAGGCCGCCGCCCCAGCGCCGGTCGCACCCGCAGCCCCAGGCGAGGCCCAGGTGGCTGCGCCCGCACCGTTCACCGGTTTGCGGTTTCGTTGGCAGGGAGCGTGACTGAATGATGGATACACGCCGTTGGGTATGGGTGTTGGGGGTGCTGGTAATCGGCACGCTGCTGTACTTCTTGCACGGGATCCTCTCGCCCTTCCTTATAGGTATCGGCCTGGCGTACCTGGCCGACCCGCTGGTGGACCGGCTCGAGCGCGCCGGGCTGTCACGCACCTGGGGCGTGGTGGTGGTGTTCGCCCTGTTCACCCTGGTGTTCATGGCGATGCTGCTGGTGCTGATCCCGATGCTGGCCAAGCAGTTGGTGCGCCTGTACGAGCTGGCACCACAGATGCTCGACTGGTTGCAGCACGTGGCGCTGCCGTGGGTGCAGACGCGCCTGGGGCTGGCCGATGGCTTCTGGAAGTTCGACAAGATCAAGTCGGCGATCAGCGAGCACATGGGCCAGACCACCGACATCGTCGGCATCGTGCTCAGCCAGGCTACCGCGTCCGGGCTGGCGCTGATCGGCTGGTTGGCCAACATGGTGCTGATCCCCGTGGTGGGCTTCTACCTGCTGCGCGACTGGGATCTGATGATGGCCAAGCTGCGCCGCCTGTTGCCGCGCCAGCGCGAAGAGCAGGTGGTGTCGCTGGCCCTGGAATGCCACGAGGTGCTCGGTGCGTTCGTGCGCGGGCAGTTGCTGGTGATGCTGGCGCTGGGGGTGATCTACGCCGCCGGGTTGATGCTGGTGGGCCTCGAACTGGGCCTGCTGATCGGTATCATGGCCGGGCTTGCGGCCATCGTGCCGTACATGGGTTTCATCATCGGCATCGGCGCGGCATTGATCGCCGGCATGTTCCAGTTCGGCGGCGACCTGTACCCGATGCTGGGCATCGTCGCGGTGTTCATGGTGGGCCAGGCGCTTGAAGGCATGGTGCTCACGCCGTTGCTGGTGGGCGACCGCATCGGTCTGCACCCGGTGGCGGTGATCTTCGCGATCCTGGCCGGCGGCGAGCTGTTCGGGTTCACCGGGGTACTGCTGGCGCTGCCGGTGGCGGCGGTGATCATGGTGTTGCTGCGGCACATGCACGACCTCTATAAAGAGTCGGACATGTATGCTGGTGAAATCGACCCGGACCTTTGAAGGACACCCTGAGTGATGGAACATGAAACCGACCACGCCTGTGCATTGGCAGGCGTGATGGATGCATTGCCGCTGCTGGCCGACGACCTCGACGAGGATGAGGTGGCAGCGGCCCTGCAGCAGCAGGGCTACTCGCGGCACGCGGCCGAGAAGCTCACGATGTTCGTACCCTCGGCATTTTCCTGGGTGGTGCTCAAGCGTCTGGGGCTCAAGGCGCTGCCCAGTCATTTCACGGCCTATGACCAGGACGACAATGCGGTGCGGATCCCGGTCGCCAATCAGCACTACTTCACCGCGGCGCTGACCCTGGCCTACAACACCTTCGAGAATGGCTGGAGCGCCGCACTACCGCGCAGCACTTTCCAGCGCGTTGCCGGGCGCAGTTCGGAGATGAACGCGGCCAACCAGGTACTGGATAAGGAAGGCTCGCTCGAAGGGGCGAGCATCAACACCGTGGAGCTGTTTCGCCTGAGTGCAGAGGAACTGCTGGAGGATTGACCCATGCCTGCCCCATATGCCGCGCAAGCCTTTGATTTTGCTAACGCATTGTGCGGTTGGCGTCACGGGTATAGACTTTGCGGACTTTTCACCAAAGGCCCCTTGCGGTTCCTCGGGACTGCCCAGCCAGCATGAAACCGATCCAGTTGCCCCTGGGTGTGCGTCTGCGTGATGACGCCACCTTCATCAACTACTATCCGGGTGCCAACGCCGCCGCATTGGGCTACGTCGAGCGACTCTGCGAAGCCGACGCCGGCTGGACCGAAAGCCTGATCTACCTGTGGGGCAAGCAGGGCGTAGGGCGTACCCACCTGCTGCAGGCCGCGTGCCTGCGCTTCGAGCAACTGGGCGAGCCTGCGGTGTACCTGCCTCTGGCGCAACTGCTCGATCGCGGCGTGGAACTGCTCGACAACCTGGAACAGTACGAACTGGTGTGCCTGGACGACCTGCATGTGATTGCCGGCAAGCCGGACTGGGAAGAGGCCATGTTCCACCTGTTCAACCGCCTGCGCGACAGCGGCCGCCGCTTGCTGCTGGCAGCGTCCAGCTCCCCCCGGGAATTGCCGATCAAGCTGGCCGACCTGAAGTCGCGCCTGACCCTGGCGCTGATCTTCCAGATGCGCGCCCTGTCGGATGAAGACAAGCTGCGTGCCCTGCAATTGCGCGCCTCGCGCCGGGGCCTGCACCTCACCGACGAAGTCGGGCATTTCATCCTGACCCGAGGCACGCGCAGCATGAGCGCACTGTTCGACCTGCTCGAACGCCTCGACCAGGCTTCACTGCAGGCGCAGCGCAAGCTGACCATCCCGTTTTTGAAAGAGACATTGGGCTGGTAGGGCCGGCCCAGAGCCTCGGCACATAAAAGTCACATTTTTTCGATTGAATTTGCAAATCGATCCGATAGAAGGCATAGTCTCGGCTTCATCAAATTCAAGCCACGGTCGTGCCCATGCTAAATCGCTTCGCACCCCTCGTGCCCCTCGCACTTGTGACCTTGCTGTTCGGCTGCGCGACCACCGGTCCCGTCACCCACCAGCAGGCTCCCGCTCCAGTTGCTGCCCAGGCTGCCGCCAAGCCTTCCACCGCTGCGTCGGTGTTCGAAGAAGAGCTGGCCACCGAGCAGGACCTGGAAGCGTTCTCCTCCAGCACCAAGCCCTACGAACTGCCAGCCCTGGCCGACAACATTCTCGAACGTGGCATGTCCCTGATCGGTACCCGCTACCGTTTCGGCGGCACCTCGGAGAAGTCCGGCTTCGACTGCAGCGGCTTCATCGGCTACCTGTTCCGCGAAGAGGCCGGCATGAACCTGCCGCGCTCCACCCGCGAAATGATCAACGTGAAAGCCCCGCTGGTTGCGCGCAACAAGCTCAAGCCAGGCGACCTGCTGTTCTTCAGCACCAATGGCCGCGGCCGCGTCAGCCACGCCGGCATCTATCTGGGCGACGATCAGTTCATCCACTCCAGCAGCCGCCGCAGCGGTGGCGTGCGCATCGACAATCTCGGTGACCGCTACTGGAGCAAGACCTTCATCGAAGCCAAGCGCGCGCTGGCCATGGCACCGACTACCCTGTCGCGTAACTGAGTCTGCGCGTGATGTCCCGCACGGCGGCGTAGCTGAAAAGCTCGCCGCCGTGCGTGTTTACAGAAAACGTCTAATCTAAATTCTCACCTATTTCCGACTTGGGGTCGGGCGGCTTCAGACAGGATGTTCTGACTATGTCGATACTCGCGCGCGTTGCTGTACTTTCCCTGGCGGCCCTGCTGGGTGCCTGCTCCAGCCATGCCCCGCAGAAACCTCAGGTGGTCGAACCGAAGGTGATGGCGCCCCAGGTGTATTTCTCGCCAGTGGCCGAGGATGTGCTGTTCCGGGCCCTGGGCCTGGTGGGCACGCCTTACCGCTGGGGCGGCAATACCCCGGACTCGGGGTTCGATTGCAGCGGGCTGATTGGCTACGTGTACCGGGACGCGGCGGGTATCGCCCTGCCGCGCTCAACCCGCGAGATGATCGGCATTCGTGCCCCGGACATCGACAAGGGTGCGTTGCAGTCGGGCGACCTGGTGTTCTTCGCCACCAATGGCGGCACCCAGGTCAGCCATGCCGGTATCTACGTGGGCGAGGGGCGTTTCGTGCATGCACCGTCAACGGGCGGTACGGTGCGCCTGGACTACCTGTCCAACAGCTACTGGCAGAAGACCTACCTCAACGCCAAGCGCGTGCTGCAGCCGGCACACCTGGCGCGCAATCCCTGACAGCGTGGCCTGCAAAGCCGGCTCCAGCAGGAGCCGACCTTGCCGGCGAACACGTCAGCGCAGTGCTACTGCGCCTTGCTCACCCGCCAGATCACATTGCCCACGTCGTCGGCCACCAGCACCCCGCCACGCTGATCGTTCACCACGCCGACCGGGCGCCCCATGGCCTTGCCGTCCTCGTCGAGAAACCCGGTCAGCAGATCAATGGGCTTGCCCGACGGTTTGCCCGCCGTGCTGAACGGCACGAAGATCACCTTGTAGCCACTGTGCGGCTTGCGGTTCCATGAGCCGTGCTGGCCGATGAACGCGCCCTGGTCGAATGGCGCCGGCAAGGCGTTCGGCACGGTAAACGCCAGCCCCAGCGAGGCGGTGTGCGGCCCCACCGCATAGTCCGGCGCAATCGCGCTGGCCACCAGCTTTGCATCCTGCGGTTGTACGCGTTCATCCACATGCTGCCCGTAATAGCTGTAGGGCCAGCCATAGAAGGCGCCGTCCTTCACCGACGTGATGTAGTCCGGCACCAGGTCGCTGCCGATCTCGTCACGTTCGTTCACCGCCGTCCACAGCTGCTGGCTATGGGGTTCCCAGGCCAGGCCGTTGGGGTTGCGCAGGCCGGTGGCGAACAGGCGCTGGCTGCCGGTGGCCGGGTCGACCTCCCAGATCGCGGCGCGGCCTTTCTCCTGCTCCATGCCGTTCTCGGCCACGTTGCTGTTGGAGCCCACGGTCACGTACAGCTTCTTGCCGTCGGGGCTGGCGATCACGTTCTTGGTCCAGTGGTGGTTGAGCGTGCCGCCCGGCAGGTCGACCACCTTGGTGCCGCTGCCCTGCAGGCGGGTGGCGCCTGGCTCGTAGGTGAAGCGCAGCAGACGATCGGTGTCGGCCACATAGAAGTCGTTGCCCACCAGGGCCATGCCGAACGGCGAGTTCAGCCCCTCGATGAAGGTGGTGCGGGTGTCGGCCACGCCGTCCTTGTCGCTGTCACGCAGCAGGGTGATGCGGTTGGGGCTGGGCACTCCGGCGCCGGCGCGGCCCATCACCTTGCCCATCACCCAGCCCTTGATGCCCTTGCCGTCATCGGGCTTGGGCGGCGCGTTGGTCTCGGCCACCAGCACGTCGCCGTTGGGCAGCACGTACAGCCAGCGCGGGTGGTCGAGCTTGTCGGCGAAGGCCACCACCTGGGTGCCTGCCGCAGCCTTGGGTTTGCCGCCCTCTGGCCAGCCGATGGCCGGCGCGATGTTTACCGTGGGGATCAGGGTCTTGTTCGGTTCGGGCAGGCGCGGCGACGGGCCGGTGCCATCGGTGACGTCCAGGCGGGCGTTCTCGCCGCAGGCCACCAGCCCGGTGGTGAGTGCCAGCAGTACAGCAATGCGCATGTTGCCCATGATCGGTGTCCCTCGCGAAGTTGGCCGTGTCCAGTAAGGTAGAGGCGGGCACGTCGACGAGGTTCCCTCGACAGGGGCTCAGGCCTGCTTGAGCAGCAGCGCGATGCCGGGGTGGTAGCGGCCCACGTCGTCGTGCAGCTTGCGGTAGCCATAGGGGAACACCCAGGCGATGGCGCATGCATTGTGCTTTTGCAGGTCGTCGACCAGGTCCTGAAGCTCTTCGGGGCTGGCGTGTTGCCCGGCCTTGTACGGGCTGACGAACAGCGCGGCGACCTTTAGCTGGCTGGCATAGCCCACCAGGCGAGCCTGGGCGACGCTCTCCTGCAGGGCATCGGTGAGGTCGAGCTTGCCGACCCGTGGCCAGCGCTGGGTGGCCTGCAGGTAGGCGGTCTCTTCCTTGCTGGCGATCACCAGGTCGCAGTGCGCCGCACGCTCGCCTTCGTCGCGCTGCTTCTTGGTCTGCGCACCCTGCAAGGTCACCAGCTCCGCCTGCCAGGCCGCCGCGCCCAGCACGCCAAGGTTGCTTTGCACGCCTTGCCAGTAGGGGGCGTCGCTGTCGCCCAGGGTCTGGTTGTAGCGCTCCAGGCACTCGGCCCAACGTTCCAGGGCGGGGCGCAGGAACTCCAGACGCGGGTTGTTGATGATCAGACCTTGCATGCCGTGCTCCATTGTTATTGTGGATCGGAGAGGTGCGGATAATGGCTATGTGATATCACTGCAGTGAGTGTGACACAAGATGACATAAATGCCATTGATCCAGACCGCTTCGCAGCGCCTTTGATTGACGCTCATGGCCCAACCCTCTAACCTTCGCGACTTGTTTCAGGTGCTCTGCGGCCAAGGTGCCGGCAGGGTGAAACAGGGAAGCCGGTGGGCACGTGCAACGTGCGATTCCGGCGCTGCCCCCGCAACGGTAAATGAGTCGGGATCGCGCAGGGCCACTGGGTGCAACAGCCCGGGAAGGCGCGCGATCCGGGTCGATCAGACCCGCCCATGAGCCCGGAGACCGGCCTGTCACAGATCAACGGCATCACGGAGGGTGATGCGCGGTTCTCCCGGCCAGTGGCAGGGCCTGCGCGTTTTCCGTGTGCCATCGCCAACCTGCTGTCGCGCCGACTCGATCCCCCCGGTCCCTGTGCGCGCCAGTTGCCCACGGAGCCTCCGATGACCGACACCACCGATCGCGACGAACGCCATCTGGCGCGCATGCTGCGCAAAAAAGCGGTAATCGACGAACGCATTGCCAACTCGCCCAATGAATGCGGCCTGCTGCTGGTACTCAGCGGCAACGGCAAGGGCAAGAGCAGCTCGGCCTTCGGCATGCTGGCGCGGGCCCTGGGCCACGGCATGCAATGTGGCGTGGTGCAGTTCATCAAGGGCCGCAACAGCACCGGCGAGGAGCTGTTCTTCCGCCGCTTCCCCGAACAGGTGCGCTACCACGTGATGGGCGAGGGCTTTACCTGGGAAACCCAGGACCGCCAGCGCGACATCGCCGCCGCCGAGGCTGCCTGGGCGGTTTCGCGCCAGTTGCTGCAGGACCCGGCCATCGGTTTTGTAGTGCTCGATGAGCTCAACATCGCCCTCAAGCACGGCTACCTCGACCTCGATCAGGTGCTCGGCGACCTGCAGGCTCGACCGCCGATGCAGCATGTGATCGTCACCGGCCGCGGCGCCAAGCCCGAGATGATCGAGCTGGCCGACACCGTGACCGAGATGGGCATGGTCAAGCACGCCTTCCAGGCTGGCATTCGCGCCCAGAAGGGCGTGGAACTATGAGGCAAACCCGTCATTGCCCGGCGGTGCTGATCGCGGCACCTGCATCTGGCCAGGGCAAGACCACGGTGACGGCCGCACTGGCGCGCCTGCACCGCAACCAGGGGCGCAAGGTCCGGGTGTTCAAGTGTGGCCCGGACTTTCTCGACCCGATGATTCTGGAGCGCGCCAGTGGCGCACCGGTGTACCAGCTGGACCTGTGGATGGTCGGTGCCGAGGAAAGCCGGCGCCTGCTGTGGGAAGCCGCCGCCGACGCCGACCTGATCCTGATCGAAGGGGTGATGGGGCTGTTCGACGGTACGCCGTCCAGCGCCGACCTGGCGCGGCATTTCGGCGTGCCGGTGCTGGCGGTGATCGACGGCACGGCCATGGCCCAGACCTTCGGCGCGCTGGCCCTGGGCCTGGCGCGCTACCAGCCCGACCTGCCGTTTGCCGGCGTGCTGGCCAACCGGGTGGGCTCGCTGCGTCACGCGCAACTGCTCGAAGGCAGCCTGACCGAAGGCCTGCGCTGGTACGGCGGGCTGTCGCGGGAAACCGGCATCGAACTGCCCAGCCGCCACCTGGGCCTGGTGCAGGCCAGCGAACTGACCGACCTGGACCTGCGCCTGGACGCCGCCGCCAACGCCCTGGGCGACAGCTGCGAGTCGGCCCTGCCGCCGGCGGTGGCCTTCGATGCGCCGCAGCCGCGCAGCATCGAGCCACTGCTGGCCGGCGTGCGGATCGGCGTGGCGCGCGACGAAGCCTTCGCATTCACCTATGGCGCCAGCCTGGACCTGTTGCGCGAGATGGGCGCACAGCTGAGCTTCTTCTCGCCGATCCACGACCGCCTGCTGCCAGACTGCGACAGCCTGTACCTGCCCGGCGGCTACCCTGAGCTGCACCACCATGCGCTGGCTGCCAACACGCCGATGCTGGCGGCGATCCGGGCCCATCACCAGGCAGGCAAGCCCTTGCTGGCCGAATGCGGCGGCATGCTCTACCTGCTCGATGCACTGACCGATGTGGCCGGCGAACGGGCCGAACTGGCCGGCCTGCTGCCGGGCGAGGCGGTGATGCAGAAGCGCCTGGCGGCCCTGGCCCTGCAAGCGGTAGAGCTGCCCGAGGGCACCCTGCGCGGGCATACCTATCACCATTCGCTGACCAGCACCGCGCTCGAACCCATCGCCCGCGGGCAAAGCCCCAACGGCGGGCGCGGCGCCGAGGCGGTGTACCGTTGCGGCCGGCTGACGGCCTCGTATGTGCATTTCTACTTCCCGTCCAACCCGTCTGCGCTGGCGGCGCTGCTGGCACCATGAGCGACCAGGCCTTCAACGACGCCGAGCGCGCGGCGGTCTACCGCGCCATCGGCGAGCGCCGCGACATGCGCCATTTCAGCGGCGGCGAGGTGGCCCCCGAGCTGCTGGCACGCCTGCTGCAGGCGGCGCACCAGGCCCCGAGCGTGGGTCTGATGCAGCCCTGGCGTTTCATCCGCATCACCCGTCGCGAGCTGCGCCAGCAGATCCAGGCGCTGGTGGAGCAGGAGCGGGTGCGCACCGCCGAGGCACTGGGGCAGCGTTCTGACGATTTCATGCGGCTCAAGGTCGAGGGCATCAACGATTGCGCCGAGGTGCTGGTGGCGGCGCTGATGGACGGGCGCGAGGCGCACATCTTCGGCCGTCGCACCTTGCCGGAAATGGACCTGGCCTCGCTGTCGTGCGCCATCCAGAACCTGTGGCTGGCGGCCCGTGCCGAGGGCCTGGGCATGGGCTGGGTGTCGCTGTTCGAACCGCAGGCACTGGCCGACCTGCTGGGCATGCCGGCCGGTGCCAAACCGCTGGCGGTACTGTGCCTGGGCCCGGTCGAGGCGTTCTACGAGGCGCCCATGCTGGTGCTCGAAGGCTGGGCCCGCGAGCGGCCATTGAGCGAGATGCTCTACGAAAACCATTGGGGAGAGCGTTGATGAGTGTGGCCTTGCTGAGTGTGGCCGGGGTGGCGCTGGATGCCTTGCTGGGCGAGCCCCGGCGTGCGCACCCGCTGGTCGCGTTCGGCCGTTATGCCGGACGCCTGGAACAACGCTTCAATGCCGGCGGTCGTGGCTGGCGCAGCCATGGCGTCACCGCGTGGTTTCTGGCGGTGGTGCCCCTGACTTTGCTGGTGACTGTGCTGTCGTGGCTGCCCTACATCGGCTGGCTGGTGGAGATACTGGCGCTGTACTGCGCGCTGGGCCTGCGCAGCCTTGGTGAGCATGTACGGCCCGTGACCGAGGCGCTGCGTGGCGGCGACCTGGCCGAAGCGCGCCGCCGCGTGGGCTACCTGGTTAGCCGTGAAACCGGCGAACTGGATGACACCGCCGTGGCGCGTGCCGCCACCGAATCGGTACTGGAGAACGGTAGCGATGCAGTGTTCGCCGCCCTGTTCTGGTTCGTGGTGGCGGGGGCGCCAGGTGTGGTGCTGTATCGCCTGAGCAATACCCTGGATGCCATGTGGGGCTATCGCAACGAGCGCTTCGAGCGCTTTGGCTGGGCCGCAGCGCGCATCGACGATTTGCTCAACTATATTCCGGCGCGGCTGGTGGCCCTGACCTACGCGGTGCTGGGCAGGACGCGCCTGGCACTGAGCTGCTGGCGTCGCCAGGCGCCGTTGTGGGACAGCCCCAACGCCGGCCCGGTGATGGCAGCTGGCGCCGGTGCGCTGGGTGTCGAACTGGGCGGCGCGGCGGTGTACCACGGCGAGCTGCACCAGCGCCCGCAACTGGGCGAAGGCCCGCCGGCCGATGCCGACGCCATCGAGCGTGGTTGGCAACTGGTGTGCAAGGGCGTGTGGTTGTGGTTGCTGCTGTTGTGCGTGGGGGCGCAATTCTATGCTTGAACACGGTGGTCGTTTGCAACGGGCGGTGCTGGAGTACGGCATCGCGGTGCAGGACTGGGTCGACCTGTCCAGCGGCATCGCGCCGTGGCCCTTCGCGATCCCCGAGATCCCGTTGCGCGCCTGGGCACGCCTGCCCGAAACCGACGATGGCCTGGAGCAGGCGGCCCGCGAGTACTACGGCGTGCCGCAACTGCTGCCGGTGGCCGGGTCCCAGGCCGCCATCCAGGCCCTGCCGCGCTTGCGTCGCAGTGGCAAGGTCGGTGTGCTGTCGCCGTGCTACGCCGAACATGCCGAGGGCTGGCGGCGCGCCGGGCACCGCGTGCGTGAAGTCGGCGAGGCCGAGGTGGAGTTCTTTCTCGACAGCCTCGATGTGCTGGTGGTGGTCAACCCCAACAACCCCACCGGGCGCCTGTTGAGCGCCGAGTGCCTGCTGGGCTGGCACGCCCGCCTGGCCCAGCGCGGTGGCTGGCTGGTGGTGGATGAAGCGTTCATGGACAACACCCCGCAACACAGCATCGCCGCCGAAACCTGGCGCAACGGGCTGATCGTGCTGCGCTCTTTCGGCAAGTTCTTCGGCCTGGCCGGTGTACGCCTGGGCTTCGTGCTGGCCGAACGCCAACTGCTGCAGCTGCTGGCCGAACAACTGGGGCCCTGGTCGATCGCCGGGCCCACGCGGGTGCTGGGCCAGGCCTGCCTGCTCGACCATGGCGCCCAGCAGCGCCAGATCACCCGCTGCGCCGAGGCCAGCACACGCCTGGCGCAGGTACTCGATGCTGCCGGTTTCACACCGGCCGGCGGCTGCGACCTGTTCCAGTACCTGGAGCTTGCCCACGCCGCGCAGTTGCACCAGTTCATGGCGCGGCGCGGCATCCTGCTGCGCCTGTTCGAGCACCTGGGCAGCCTGCGTTTCGGCCTGCCGGCCACCGACACCGATTGGCAGCGCCTGGTCCAGGCGCTGGACGACTACCGCAAGGAACACCCATGACCACCCTGATGGTGCAAGGCACCACCTCCGATGCCGGCAAGAGCACCCTGGTGACCGCGCTGTGCCGCTGGCTGGCGCGCCAGGGCGTGGGTGTCGTGCCGTTCAAGCCGCAGAACATGGCACTCAACAGTGCGGTGACGGCCGACGGCGGCGAAATCGGCCGCGCCCAGGCGGTGCAGGCCCAGGCCGCCGGGCTGGCGCCGCACACCGACATGAACCCGGTACTGCTCAAGCCCAACAGCGAGACCGGAGCCCAGGTGATCGTGCATGGCCGCGCGGTCACCAGCATGAACGCGGTGGCCTATCACGACTACAAGGCCATCGCCATGCAGGCGGTACTGGCCTCGCACCAGCGCCTGAGCGACGCCTACCCGGTGGTGATGGTGGAGGGCGCGGGCTCGCCGGCCGAAATCAATCTGCGGGCCGGGGACATCGCCAACATGGGGTTTGCCGAGGCGGTCGACTGCCCGGTGATCCTGATCGCCGATATCAACCGCGGCGGGGTGTTCGCACACCTGGTCGGCACCCTGGAGCTGCTGTCGCCCAGCGAGCAGGCGCGGGTCAAGGGCTTCGTGATCAACCGCTTTCGTGGCGACATCGCCCTGCTGCAGCCCGGCCTGGACTGGCTCGAGGCGCGTACCGGCAAGCCGGTGCTGGGCGTGCTGCCGTATGTGCTGGACCTGCATCTGGAAGCCGAGGATGGCCTGGACCGGCGCCAGGGCCAGAAAGCCGCGCAGGTGCTCAAGGTGATCGTGCCGGTGCTGCCGCGCATCAGCAACCATACCGACTTCGACCCGCTGCGCCTGCATCCGCAGGTGGATCTGCAGTTCATCGGGCCGGGTGACGCGATACCGCCGGCCGACCTGATCATCCTGCCGGGCTCCAAGAGCGTGCGCGGCGACCTGGCGCACCTGCGCGAGCGCGGCTGGGAAGAGGCGATAACCCGCCACCTGCGCTACGGCGGCAAACTGCTGGGCATCTGTGGTGGCCTGCAGATGCTCGGGACCCACGTGCATGACCCACTGGGCCTGGAAGGCGCCGCCGGCAGCAGCGCGGGCCTGGGCTGGCTGGACTACAGCACGCAGCTGGAGGCCGAGAAGCAGCTGCGCAATGTCAGCGGCACGCTGAACCTGGAGCAGGCGCCCGTCAGTGGCTACGAGATCCATGCCGGGGTCACCTGCGGGCCGGCGCTGGCACAGCCCGCCGTACAGTTGGCCGACGGTCGCAGCGATGGCGCGGTCAGCGCCGATGGGCAGATCCTGGCCACTTACCTGCACGGCCTGTTCGAGTCGCCGCATTCGTGCACGGCGCTGCTGCGCTGGGCTGGCCTGAACGATGTGCAGCAGGTGGACTACCATGCTCTGCGTGAACTGGACATCGAACGCCTGGCCGACCTGGTGGACACGCACCTGGACGGCGCCCGGCTTCGTCAACTCTGCGGGCTGGACTGACATGCTCAAGCTGATTCTTGGCGGCGCCCGATCGGGCAAGAGCCGCCTGGCCGAACAATACGCCGTCGACAGCGCGCTGGCGGTGACCTATATCGCCACCAGCGAGCCGCTGGACGGTGAAATGAATGCCCGCGTGCAACTGCACCGTGCGCGTCGCCCTGCCGAGTGGGCGCTGATCGAGGAGCCGCTGGCGCTGGCGCAGGTGCTGCGCGAAACCGCCGCGCCCGAGCGTTGCCTGCTGGTGGACTGCCTGACCCTGTGGCTGACCAACCTGCTGATGCTCGAAGACCCCGAGCGCCTGGCCGCCGAGCGCGATGCACTGCTGGACTGCCTGGCGCAGTTGCCGGGTGAAATCATCCTGGTCAGCAACGAGACCGGCCTGGGCGTGGTGCCCATGGGCGAGCTGACCCGTCGTTACGTCGATGAAGCCGGCTGGCTGCATCAGGCCATTGCCGAACGTTGCCAGCACGTGGTGCTGACCGTTGCCGGCCTGCCACTTACGCTCAAGGGAGCCTGAACATGAGTCAAAACTGGTGGCAGAACGCGTGTCAGCCGATCAACCTGGCTGTGCGCGAACAGGCGCTGGAGCGCCAGCGCGAGCTGACCAAGCCAGCCGGCTCACTGGGCCGGCTGGAGCAGGTTGCGGTGGAGCTGGCCGGCTTGCAGGGCAAGCTCAAGCCTGGCGTGCGGCAGGTATGGATCGCGATTTTCGCGGGCGATCACGGCGTGGTGGCCGAGGGGGTTTCGGCCTATCCGCAGGTGGTCACGCGGCAGATGCTGCAGAACTTCGTCGGCGGCGGCGCAGCCATCAGCGTGCTGGCGCGCCAGTTGGGTGCGCAGCTGGAGGTGGTCGACCTGGGGACGGTCGACCTGACCCTTGAACTTGCCGGTGTACGCCATCTGCGCATCGGGGCGGGCACCGCCAACTTCGCCCAGGTGCCGGCAATGACCACCGAGCAGGGGCGCCTGGCGCTGCAGGCCGGGCGCGAGAGCGCCTTGCGTGCGCGTGATGCCGGGGCGCAACTGTTCATCGGCGGCGAAATGGGCATCGGCAACACGGCCTCTGCCAGTGCGGTGGCCAGTGCATTGCTCAAATGCACCCCTGGCGAGCTGACCGGCCCCGGCACTGGCCTGAATGCTGCCGGTGTCGAACACAAGACCCGCGTGATCGAACGCGCGCTGCTCACCCACGCGGCGCTGGCCGACGACCCATTGGAGCAGCTGTTGTGCTTTGGCGGCTTCGAGATTGCCGCGCTGGTGGGGGCGTACCTGGCGTGCGCGCAGCAAGGCATCGTGGTGCTGGTGGACGGTTTTATCTGCACCGTGGCGGCGCTGGTTGCAACGCGCATCAACCCCGGTTGCCGGGCCTGGCTGCTGTTCGGTCATCGCGGCGCCGAGCCCGGGCACCAGCGGGTGCTCGAAGCGTTGCAGGCGCAACCGCTGCTGGAGCTGGGCCTGCGCCTGGGCGAGGGCAGCGGGGCGGCGCTGGCGGTACCGCTGCTGCGCATGGCCTGCGACCTGCACGGGCAGATGGCGACCTTCGCCGAGGCGGCGGTAGCGGACCGCGATACATGATCGTCGACCTGCTGCGTCATGGTGAAACCGAACTGGGCGGTGGGCTGCGCGGCAGCCTGGACGACGCGCTGACCGAACTTGGCTGGGCGCAGATGCGTGCGGCTGTGGTCGAGGGCGGGCCGTGGACGCGGATCATCAGCTCGCCGCTGCAGCGCTGCGCGCGATTTGCCGAAGAACTTGCCGGCCAAGTGGGCGTGCCCATGCAACTGGAGGCCGGCCTGCAGGAGCTGCACTTCGGCGACTGGGAGGGGCGCAGCACCGCTGACCTCATGCTTACCGACGAACAGGGCCTGGGGCTGTTCTGGGCCGACCCTTATGCCTTCACGCCGCCGGGTGGCGAGCCGGTCACGGCGTTTGCCGAGCGGGTGCTGGCGGCCATGGCGCGGGCGTATCAGGCCCACGCCGGCGAGCGCGTGCTGCTGGTGACCCACGGCGGCGTGATGCGCCTGCTGCTGGCCTGTGCCCGCGGCCTGCCGCGCGAGCAGCTGCTGCAGGTGGTGGTCGGGCACGGCGCGGTGCACCGTCTGCATTGCGCGGCCGACGGTCGTTTCACGGAAGCCGCCTGATGCAGGCGTTCTGGATTGCCCTGCAGTTTCTCAGCAGCCTGCCGGTGCGCCTGGCGGGCATGCCCGCGCCCGAGCAGATGGGGCGCTCCCTGCTGTGCTACCCGCTGGTGGGGCTGTTGTTCGGCGGGGTGCTGTGGGCGGCTAGCGCGCTGCTGGCGGGCAGCCCGTCGATGCTGCAGGCGGCCCTGCTGCTGTGCATCTGGGTGTGGTTGAGCGGTGCGTTGCACCTGGATGGCCTGGCCGACAGCGCCGATGCCTGGCTGGGCGGGTTCGGCGATCGCGAACGCACCCTGACGATCATGAAGGACCCGCGCAGCGGTCCGATTGCGGTGGTGACGCTGGTACTGGTGCTGCTGCTCAAGTTCTGCGCGTTGCTCGCGCTGGTCGACAGCGGGCAGGCGGTGGGCCTGCTGCTGGCACCGGTACTGGGGCGGGCGGCGATGCTGGGGTTGTTCCTGTGCACGCCGTATGTGCGCGCAGGCGGCCTGGGACAGGCGCTGGCCGAGCATCTGCCGCGTGGCGAAGCCAAGGCCGTGTTGCTGGCGACCGGTTTGGGGTGCCTGGTGCTGGCGGGATGGAACGGTATCCTGGCCGTGGGCGTGGCGCTGCTGGTGTTCGCGCTGCTGCGCCAGGTGATGCTCAAGCGCCTGGGGGGCACCACCGGGGATACAGCAGGGGCGTTGCTGGAGCTGCTGGAGCTGGCGGTGGTGGTAAGCCTGGCACTCTGAAGGGGCTGTCAGGAGCTCTTCGCTGCGGTCATGAATCCGTAGTGTTTTGCAACTGAATGCAGCACGTGGTCAGCCTTCGCAAGCGCTAGCCTTACGTCCCTCTGTCTTTGCGGGGTGCCCCGATGCGCAACCAACTGCTGGCCTGCCTTATCGCCTGTTCGTCCCTGCCGGCCCACGCCGCCGACCTGATCGACTTCTGGAACACGCCGCGCCATGGCGGCAACAGCTTCAACCGCCTGCCGCCCGACCAGGCCTATTTCGAGGCGCTGCACGGCTACGGGGCGAGCTGGGTGCGGTTGTCCTATGACAAGTGGCAAGCGGCGCAGCGTGATTTTCTGCTCGGTAATGCCGATACCTACCAAGGGCTGCCGGCCGCCGACCTTGCCACGCTCAAGGCCACCCTGGACCGCGCGCACGCCGCAGGCCTCAAGGTCGTTATCACGCCCCTCTCACTGCCCGGCATGCGCTGGGCACAGAACAACGCCGGCCAGTTCGATGACCGGCTCTGGCAGGACAAGGCCTACTGGGCCCAGGCCGCCGACTTCTGGCGTGACCTGGCGCGGGCGCTCAAGGACCATCCTGCCGTGGCGGCCTACAACCTGATCAACGAACCGGCGCCCGAGAAACTCGGCGGCCTGGCCGAGCACGCCAGCGCCGAGCAGATGCGCGCCTGGTACCGACAGCAGCAGGGCAGCACCCGCGACCTGCCGGCGCTGTATCGCCAGTTGGTGGCGTCGATACGCGAAGTCGATCCACTTACCCCGATCATGCTCGATGCCGGCTGGTACGCCGCGGCCGATGCCTTCGAGTACTGGCCTGGCGCGCTCGACGACCAGCGCCTGCTCTACAGCTTTCACATGTACGAACCCTACGCGGCCACCAGCGCGCCCAACCTGGAGCGCGCCACGCCCTATGCCTACCCTGGGCCCGCGCCCTTTGGCGGCAGCGTTGCGCAATGGAACAAGGCCCGGGTGCAGCAGTATCTGCAGCGCCCGCTGGACTGGGCCGGCAGGCACGCGGTGCCGGCCAATCGCCTGGTGGCCGGCGAGTTCGGCTGCATGCGCCGCTGGGCGGGCTGTACCGCCTATCTGGAGGATGTACTGGGCACCCTAGATCGCCAGCAGGTGCACTGGGCCTTCTACAGTTTTCGCGAAGACAGTTGGGACGGGATGGACTACGAGCTGGGCAGCGCCAAAGTGCCGTGGGCTTATTGGCAGGCGATCGAAAAGGGCCTGCCGGACCCGCTCAAGCGCACGCCCTCCAGCCTGTTGGAACCGATTCGAAAACGCCTTGCCCTCAATGGCGTACCCCACTGAACGCTTGCATCCTGGAAACTCCGGGTATATACACGCATCTATGTTGAAGAGCCATTGCATCTGTACTCATCTGCGCCGGGCCGCCCGTGGGGTCAGCCGGCACTATGACGAAGCCCTTGTGGGCTTCGGCATCAATGTCGCCCAGTTTTCCCTGCTGCGGCATCTGCAGCGTCTCGATCAGCCCAGCATCTCGGTGCTGGCCGAGTCCATGGGCCTGGATCGCAGCACGCTGGGTCGCAACGTGCGGGTGTTGGAAGCCGACGGCCTGGTGGCGTTGGCCGAAGGTGTCGACTTGCGCAACCGCATCGTACTGCTGACGGAGAAAGGCCTGGCGCGCCTGGTGGCCGCCACGCCTGCCTGGGAGCAGGCCCAGGATGCCCTGGTGAGCAACCTGGGCGAAGGGCAGCGCGATGAACTGGTGCGCCTGTTGGAACAGTTGGCTTGAGCGTATTACACCAATAAGCGGGTATATACCCGTGTAACCTTGCGGCGGTCTGGGAGAACAAGAATGACATCGGTATGGCGCACGAGCGGTTGGGTGCTGTTGGGGGCGGCGCTGATCCTGGCATTGTCGCTGGGGGTGCGGCATGGCTTCGGCCTGTTCCTGGCGCCGATGAGCGCCGAATTCGGCTGGGGGCGCGAAGTGTTCGCCTTCGCCATCGCCTTGCAGAACCTGATCTGGGGCCTGGCCCAGCCGTTTGCCGGTGCCCTGGCCGATCGCCTGGGCGCGGCCAAGGTGGTGATCATCGGCGGCATTCTCTACGCCGTGGGGCTGGTGATGATGGGCATGGCGGACTCGGCGTGGTCACTGTCGCTCAGTGCCGGGCTGCTGATCGGCATCGGCCTGTCGGGCACCTCGTTCTCGGTGATCCTGGGTGTGGTAGGACGTGCCGTGCCGGCAGACAAGCGCAGCATGGCCATGGGCATCGCCAGCGCCGCAGGCTCCTTCGGCCAGTTCGCCATGCTGCCGGGCACCCTGGGCCTGATCGGCTGGCTGGGCTGGTCGGCGGCATTGCTGGTGCTGGGCCTGCTGGTGGCCTTCATCGTGCCGCTGGTGGGCATGCTGCGCGATAACCCGCTGCCCAGCCAGGGGCACGAACAGACCCTGATGCAGGCGCTGCGCGAAGCCTGTTCGCACTCGGGCTTCTGGTTGCTGGCGCTGGGCTTTTTCGTGTGCGGTTTCCAGGTGGTGTTCATCGGCGTGCACCTGCCGGCCTACCTGGTCGACCAGCACCTGCCGGCCACCATCGGCACCACGGTGCTGGCACTGGTCGGGCTGTTCAATATCGTCGGCACCTACACCGCCGGCTGGCTGGGCGGGCGCATGTCCAAGCCGCGTCTGTTGACCACCCTGTACCTGCTGCGGGCGGTGGTGATCGTGCTGTTCCTGTGGGCGCCGGTGACCCAGTTCAGCGCCTACCTGTTCGGTATCGCCATGGGCCTGCTGTGGCTGTCGACGGTGCCGCTGACCAACGGCACCGTCGCCACCCTGTTCGGGGTGCGCAACCTGTCCATGTTGGGCGGCATCGTCTTTCTGTTCCATCAGTTGGGCGCATTCCTGGGCGGCTGGCTGGGCGGTGTGGTGTACGACCGTACCGGCAACTATGACCTGGTGTGGCAGATCTCGATCCTGCTCAGCCTGCTGGCTGCCGCGCTCAACTGGCCGGTGCGCGAGCGCCCGGTGGCGCGGCTGCAGGCGCGGCCGGAGGCGGCATGACCGCGCGCCTGGTAGCGTTGGTGCTGGCTGGCCTGGTGCTGGCGCTGGTGTGGTGGGGCTGGCACCAGGGCGGTCTGGCGCTGATGCAGTTGGGCATGGGCGTGTGCTAGGCGTAAGCTGAACCCCTGCACTCAGGCAAGGGAGACGCACCATGTACGCACGCTGGCTGTTGGTACCGCTATTGATACTGGCTGGTTCGGGGGCCGTGCTGGCCGCCGACTGCCCGGCCTTGCTGCAGGGCGAGTTGCCCAAGCTGCGCGCCAAGGAACAGGTGAACCTGTGCGAGCGCTTCGCCGGCAAGCCGCTGGTGGTGATCAACACCGCCAGCTATTGCGGCTTCGCGCCGCAATTCGAAGGGCTCGAGAGCACCTACAAGGCTTATCACGGGCAGGGCCTGGAAATGCTCGGGGTGCCGTCCAACGACTTCAAGCAGGAAGACGCCGACAGCGAGAAGACCGCCAAGGTGTGCTATGCCAACTACGGCGTGACCTTCACCATGACCGAGCCACAGAAGGTGCGCGGCGACGACGCCACGCCGCTGTTTCGCGAGCTGGCCAGGCAGAGCAATGCGCCCAGGTGGAATTTCTACAAGTATGTGGTCGATCGTCAGGGCAAGGTGGTGGCCAGCTTCTCCAGCCTGACCAAGCCGGACGATCCAGCGTTCAGGGCTGCCATCGAGAAGGCCATCGCCTCGCAGCCCTGAGGCGGGCTCAGGCCTTGCCCGGGTGGACGGTCCAGGCCACCAGCTTGAGCACGATTGGCCGTACCACCAGCACGCAGGCGAAGGCCACCGGCATGGCCAGCTGGTAGGCCTTGAGCACATTGGCCAGGTAATGCTCGCCGACCCCGCTGTTGGCGGCGGTGATCACGAAGCACATCAGCAGCGCCATGATCGATGACATGTAGAACGCGAATACGTAGGGGGTGGCGCGTACGCCGAGTTTCAGGCGTGGGCGAGGGCGGGTCTGGCTGGTCATGCAGGCTCCTGAGGGTAGGGGAGGCGCCAGACTAGCAGGCTGCCAGGGTACGAGGTAGACGACGCCAGCTTAGGTCTTTATAAAGAGAACCTTACGAATCCTGGAGTTTGGCCGTGAACCTGTTGGGCTCGATACGCAGTTTCATCAAGGTGGTCGAGGCTGGCAGCATCGCCGGTGGGGCCCGCACCCTGGGCTTGAGCGCCGCCGCAGTGAGCCAGAACATCGCGCGCCTGGAAGCCCATCTGCAAGTGCGCCTGCTGGCCCGCACCACCCGCAGCATGGCGTTGACGCCCAATGGTCGCGCCTATTACGACAAGGTCAGGCATGTGGAGCGTGATCTGGAGCTGGCGCAGCTGGCCGTCACGGCCGATGACGGCGAACCCCAGGGCCGGTTGTGCATCTCCTCTTCTTCGGCCTTCGCGCGCTATGTGCTGGCGCCACTGATGCCGGCATTCAACCTGCGCTATCCGCAGCTTTCAATTGAATTGCTTACGAGCGACCGGCGTGTGGACCACGCGCGCGAGTCGATTGACGTGAGTGTGCGCATCACCCCCCAGCTGGAAGACGGCCTGCTGGCGCGGCACGTTGCCCAGATCCCGTTCATCTGTTGCGCAGCGCCTGCCTACCTGGAGCGTGCCGGCCGGCCCGGCACCCCGGAAGCCTTGAAGGGGCATCGCTGCCTGGTGTTCCGTTACCCGGTGGACGGCCGCTTTCTGCGGTGGGGCTTTGTGCGTGACGGCCTGCGTTTCGATGCCGAGTTCGGGGATGTGTCGATCAGCGATGACATCGACGTGCTGGCGCAGATGGCGGTGATGGGGGGGGGGATCGTGCGCCTGGCCGAGTTCGTGGCGCGGCCTTACCTGGAGAACGGGCAACTGGTGCCGCTGTTCGAATATGCCCAACCCCACCAGGCCTATGCACAGACCTCGCCAATGGACATCTACCTGTGCGTGGCCGACCGCTCGGCGCTGACGCCCAAGGTGCGAGCCTTCATGGCGTATGTGGAGGACTGCCTGGCGCAGGCCTGGCGCGTGCGCGCGCGGGCATAAAAAAACCGCCTTTGGAAGGCGGTTTTTTCATGCAACAGCGATCAGAAGCGGTAGGTCAGCGAAGCACCCAGGCCGTGTGCACTGTTTTCGTACTTGGCGTTGTACGAGCCCTTGAACGAAGGGTCGGTGATGGCGGTGCTCTGGTGAATCTTGACGTCTTCTTCCATCAGGTACGAGTAGGCCACGTCGATGGTCATGTCGTCGCTCGGGTTCCAGCCGGCGCCCAGGCTGAACACCTTGCGGTCGCCGGTTGGGATGCGTGGCGAACGGTTCTGGTTGTTGGCTGGCGACTGGTCGACGGAGAAGCCGGCGCGCAGGGTCCATTCCTTGTTCAGCTTGTAGGCAGCGCCGATGGCGTGGGCCCAGGTGTCGTGCCAGTTCTGTTCTTCGGCGATCTGGCCCAGTGCCGGTGCCAGTGGCCCGGTGCCCTCGTTGTTGACCACGATGGACTCCAGGCGGCTCCAGCGGGTCCAGGTGCTGCCCGCGTACAGGGTCCAGTTGTCATCCAGTTCGTGGGTGACCGAGAAGTCGACCGACTCGGGGGTCTTGATCTTCAGCGAGGCGTCGAACTTGCTGCCGCTGAACGGGCCGAAGCCCGGGCCGCTGATCTTGGTGTCGCCCTTGAGCTTGTAGTCGACCATCGAGTGGTAGGTCAGGCCGACGCGGGTTCTGTCGGTGGCCTGCACCATCACGCCGATGTTGTAGCCGACGGCGGTGTCGTCACCGGTGATCTTGACCTTGCCGTCGTTGCTGCCTGGGGTGGCGCGGTTCAGCGCGGCGGACTCCAGGGTGCCGTCGATACGGTTGATGGTCGGGCCGAAACCGATCGAGACCTTGTCGTTGAAGGCGTAGCTGATGGTCGGTTGCAGGGTCACGACCTGAACTTCGCTCTTGCTGCCGAAGTAGCGGCCGGCAAAGCCGTGCTCGTAGTCGGTGATCAGGCCGAAAGGCACGTAGACCCCGAAGCCGAATGCCCAGTGGTCATCGATCGGCTTGACGTAGTAGCCCATCGGTACGCCAACCACGGGGACCATGTCGCCGTCGTTGCTGCCGCCGAAGGTGCCGCTGCCCTTGATGTCGGACTTGGCAATGATGGCCGCGCCGCCGACGGTCACTTGTTCGCGTTTGAGGCGGGACATGCCGGCAGGGTTGCCAAACACGGTGCTGGCGTCATCGGCAGAAGAAGAACGACCCGCGAAACCTGTGCCCATGCCGCTGATGCTTTGCTCGTTGAGGGCAAAACCGCTGGCGAAGAGTTGAGTTGATGCGAAAGCGACAGCGAGGCCGAGTGAGGATTTGAGTATTACTTTTTTCATTATTAGAACTCCATGGGATCACCGGAGCGCAAAGTATCAATAATTTTGGACGTGCGCTATAGGCTCTAAATCAGGAGATACCGCGTTTTTGTAGGACAATCCGACCAGATTCGCTGATTTTATCCGGTTGTTTGAAAATGGTTCTCAGCAGGCCTGGAGTGCCGGTTTGCCGACGCATGCCTGCCAGGCCTGGGTGAAGTCGCGTAAACGGGCGTGGGGCTGGAATGTTTGACGCCAGATTCTTGCGAGACCTAGCAGGTCGTCGGATTCTGGTAGCGGCAGCGCCTTTTCTTCGACCAGCATCCAGGCGATGGCAGTGGCGTAGCGCAGGTTGACGGTCAGTTCCAGGTGCGGGCCGCTGAGGAACGCGTGCTGGCTGGCGAGGCCGCGGACCAGGCTGGCCAGTTCGGGGTCGTGGGCCAGGAACTGGTCCCAGATCGATTGGTGGCGCAGTTCGCCGATGCGGTACAGGCCGTGGCCACGGCGGTCGTGCAGGGCCGAACCCATGCCCGACTGGCTGGCTGCGATGCCCAGCAGCAGGGCTTCGGCGCTGGGGCAGTAGCGGCCCAGGTACAACAGGGTGGGGCGGATGACGAATTCACTCAACTCGCTCGCGGCGATAGCCATAATGCCCTCGAACTTCGTAAATGGCCGGCGGGACGCTGGTGCTTGGCAGCAGGTGGGTCGGGGTCAGGCCCGCCGGAAGCGGGCAAGGCCGCTTGAGTTGAAGTGTAGTGTCATATCTATGCTGTAAAGGACTGTTTTTAAATCGATTGTGGTGGCTTGGCATAACCCATATGACGCTTGGGTATTAGGCCGTGGGGGTTAAAGCGCTTTCGGTGGTTGGGGTTTGGCCAATGAATCCGGGCCTTGCAGAGGGCAGGTCGAGCGCGGCGGTCACTGAATTTCAGGCATAAAAAAGCCCCGCCAACCGGCAGGGCTTCTTGCGTCTCAGACGACCATCAGGCAACCAGTGCCTGGCGAGTCCGGTCAATCACCGCTTGCAGCGGCTCAGCACTCTCGTACTGCTCCGGATACAGACGCTCGCTGTGACGAGCAATGCCGTGTTCATTGACCAGGGTAAAGCTGAAGCTGCCCTTGCGCGCCGCATGGATCATGCAGTTCAACGGGGCAAATGCCTGGCTAAGGGTGCGAATGGCAGCCTGAGTATGGATGGATGTATTCATAGTTATTAGATGTTCCTGCAAAAGACACAGCATAAGAGCCGTGTTCATATAAAACGTTCCAGTAACGCAAAGCTTTAGGGCTAGAGCGAAGAACCTGACTGGAACAGGGCAGCCAGAGGTAAGCGCATTGATTAGGTGGCGCCAGGGCTGACTGGTAGGTACTAGGAAGACAGGCAACACGTCAGGGCTAAGGTTCTGCGCCGCTGTGTGAAGATCCTGTTCAATCTGCAGGGTGACTCGCCAAGAGTAGGTAATGGTTACCTGGGAGTCATCAAGTGGGCCGGTCCTGGTTTCAACAGGTGCTGTTCCGTTGTCGGATCAGGACGCTGCAAGGACTGCTTTGGCCAGAATTGAGTTTCAGCTTGGTACTAACGCCGGCAACACTACAGCAGTTTCCAGGTTGTGGCAACCCTTTGTGCTTTTCGTGCGCCAAGCCGGCCATTATCTCGATTTCAGGCTGTTCTGTGAAGAGGGCCCCAGGAGGCACCACCGCGCGTGCGGAGCATTTTTGTGCAATGCCGTGCCTCGCTTTGGGGCACCTGTCCACACCTGTAACACCTCTTGTCAATGTGGCGCTACACCGCGGCAGGGCCCTGGCGATGACCAGTTCGAAAGTACAAGTCAATGAAAAAAAACACTTTTTTTAGCTGGTGAAAAAATCGTCAGTTTGAGCGCGGGCCCCATTCTACCGGGGTTTGCGGGGTGTAGGAGGGGGTTGTCCACCGAGTTATCCACAGCTTCTGTGGATTGTCATGCGGGTCTGCTCTAGGACGCGGGTGCCAGCAATGCAGGAAGTGTCTGACAATTTTCGCGGCGCATTTCGGCTCGCGCGAAATGTCTACTGACGTGTCAAAAAAAAACATCGCCTGACGGAAAAAAAGCCTCGAATTCCCTCGGGCCATGCACGAGAAAATCCGGTAGAGTGGCGCGCCTCTCGAGTTGCCTTCGCCGTTTTTTATGAAGTTTCGCAGCAAAACCCCAAGCCCCACTGCCCAACCCCCCGTTGCCGAGCCCCGACGTTTTTCGTTGAAGGTGGCCCTGTGGCTGCTCGACAGCCCGCGCCTGGGCGACAACCCCAACGTCAAGCACTTCGCCGGGCGCCTGCTCAAGCAACCGGCACGCCAGGGTGTGGTGGTGGCGCAGAGCCGGCTGGGGCAGATGCTGTGCCGCGATTGCGGCAACGCCCGTGACCGGCGCATCGGCCACGAGCTGCTGCGCCAGGCTGCCCGGGCCGGTGACCGCAGGGCACAGCTCGAATACGGCCGTCTGTGCACCCAGCCCCAGGTCAACGAGCCGGAGCAGGCACGTTACTGGC
The DNA here is from genome assembly GCF_024355235.1 of Pseudomonas sp. S12(2018). Classification (NCBI taxonomy): domain Bacteria; kingdom Pseudomonadati; phylum Pseudomonadota; class Gammaproteobacteria; order Pseudomonadales; family Pseudomonadaceae; genus Pseudomonas; species Pseudomonas sp. S12(2018). The sequence goes on along the minus strand of NZ_QLAD01000001.1, from coordinate 248,852 downwards.
TGGAACAAGCTGCCGCGCAGGGCTCCAAAGAAGCCGTGCGGCTGCTCGGGCAACTCACGAGCCACTGATCGACCGCCCGGGGCTGTTAAGCTCTGGAGGATTTCCCTGGGGGTGAGCATGCTGTCTATGGCTGCAATGGATCTGACCAGCATCGTGCTGGGAATGGTGGTGGCGGCTTTGCCCGCTGTGGTGGTGCTGGTGCGTCTGCAACGTCAGTTGGCTGACAGGCAGGCCGCCGCCGCACTGGCCGAGGAGCGCCTGAGCAGTGCGCTGTTGGCCCAGGAGGGCCTGAGCGCGCAACTCGACGCCAGCCGTGACGAAATCAGCGACCTGGGCCAGGCCAATGCCGCCAAGCAGGCCAGCCTGGCCGCTCAGGGCCGCGAGCTGGAGTTGCTGCAGATCGAGCGCGACAACGCACGCGATGCCGCCCATGCCTGGAACCTTGAACGCAACGCCCGTGAAGCCGAGCTGCGCCGCCTCGAAGCGCGCTGCGCCGGCCTTGCCGCCGAACTGCGCGAGCAGCAGGACAGCCACCAGCAGCGCCTGAACGATCTGCAGGGCTCGCGCGACGAGCTGCGTGCACAGTTTGCCGAAATGGCGACGAAGATTTTCGACGAGCGCGAGCAGCGTTTCGCCCAGACCAGCCAGCAGCACCTGGGGCAACTGCTCGACCCGCTCAAGGAGCGTATCCAGTCGTTCGAGAAGCGCGTCGAGGAAAGCTACCAGCAGGAAGCCCGCGAGCGCTTTTCGCTGGGCAAGGAACTCGAGCGCCTGCAACAGTTGAACCAGCGCTTGAGCGACGAGGCCACCAACCTGACCCAGGCACTCAAGGGCCAGAAGACCCAGGGCAACTGGGGCGAGTTGATTCTGGAGCGGGTGCTGGAACATGCGGGGCTCGAAAAGGGCCGCGAATACCAGACCCAGGTCAGCCTCAAGAGCGCCGATGGCGAGCGTTTCCAGCCCGACGTGCTGATCATGCTGCCCGGCGACAAGCAGGTGGTGGTCGACTCCAAGGTCAGCCTCACGGCCTACCAGCAATATGTAAACGCCAGTGAAACCGACGTGGCCCAGGCTGCGCTCAAGCAGCATGTGCTGTCGCTGCGCAACCATGTCAAAGGCCTCTCGGGCAAGGACTACAATCGCCTTGAAGGCCTGCACAGCCTGGATTTCGTGCTGTTGTTCGTGCCCATCGAGGCGGCGTTTTCGGCGGCGCTGCAGGCCGAGCCCAACCTGTTCCAGGAGGCCTTCGACCGCCAGATCGTGATCGTCAGCCCGACCACGTTGCTCGCCACCCTGCGGGTCATCGACAGCCTGTGGAAACAGGAGCGCCAGAGCCAGAACGCCCGCGAGATCGCCGAGCGCGCCGGCTGGCTGTACGACAAGTTCGTGTTGTTCATCCAGGACCTGGACGAGCTGGGCAACCGCCTGCAGCAGGTCGACAAGGCCTATGCCGCAGCGCGCAACAAGCTCTGCGAGGGGCGCGGCAACCTGATCAGTCGCAGCGAGCAGCTCAAGCTGCTCGGCGCGCGGGCCAGCAAGAGCCTGCCGGCCGACCTGCTGGAACGCGCCATGGGCGGCACCGACAACCTTGCCGAAGGCCTTACTGCACCAGGCTCAGATGACGATTGAGCAGGGCGCGCAGGGCCGCCGGCTTGACCGGCTTGCTCAGGTAGTCGAGGCCGGCGGCATGTACCCGCGCCACGGTCTCGCCGTGGCCGTCGGCACTGATCACCACCCCCGGCACCGGCTCGCCCAGGCGCGTGCGTAGCCAGGCCATCAGTTCGGTACCGATTTCGCCGTTGTCCAGGTGGTAGTCCACCAGCGCCAGATGCGGGCGCAGGCCCTTGTCGAGCAGGGCGGCGCATTCCTCGCGGTTGCGCGCCGTCGACACCAGGCAACCCCAGCGGCTGAGCAGGCTGTTCATGCCGATCAGGATGCTGTCTTCGTTGTCCACGCACAGCACCTGCAACCCCGCCAGCGGCTGGCCGGCCTGTTCGGCTGGCTTGGCCTGGGCCGGGCTCGCGGCGCTGGCCAGCGGTACGCTGACGCGGAACACGCTGCCCTTGCCGGGCGATGAGCGCACCTCCAGCGGGTGGCCGAGCACCTTGCACAGGCCGTCGGCGATCGCCAGGCCCAGGCCCAGGCCTTTTTCGGCGCGGGTCTGGTGGCTGTCCAGGCGCTTGAATTCCTCGAAGATCACCTGCAGCTTGTCGTCGGCAATGCCCGGGCCGCGGTCCCATACTTCCAGCCACAGGCGGTCCCCGGCGCGGCGCACGCCCAGCAGGATCGGGCTCTTGCCATAGCGGAAGGCGTTGGTGAGGAAGTTCTGCAGGATACGCCGCAGCAGCTTGACGTCGCTATGCACCCGCAGCTTGCTGCCACGCACGCGAAAATCCAGGCCCTGCTGCTGGGCCAGTACCTTGAACTCGGCACCCAGGGCGTCGAACAGTTCGCTGAGGGCGAACGGCTTGGCGTCCGGGTTGATCTTGCCGTTCTCCAGGCGCGAGATGTCCAGCAGGTCGCTGATCAGCTCTTCGGCCGAACGCAGGGCGCTGTCCATGTGCTGCACCAGTTGCTGGGCGTCGCCCGACAGGCCCTCTTCCTGGTGCGACAACGCGGCGGAGAACAGCCGTGCGGCGTTCAGCGGCTGCATCAGGTCGTGGCTCACGGCCGCCAGGAAGCGGGTCTTGGACTTGTTGGCCGCTTCGGCATGGCTCTTGGCCTCGGTCAGCGCCAGGTTCAGTTGCGACAGCTCGTGGGTTCGCTCGGCCACGCGCTGCTCCAGGCCTTCGTTGGCGTCCTTGAGGGCCTGCTCGGCCTCGCGGAAGGGGGTGATGTCGGTAAAGCTCATCACGAACCCGCCGCCGGGCATGGGGTTGCCGATCAGCTCGATCACCCGGCCATTGGGGAACAGCCGCTCGGAGGTGTGCGCGCGCCCCTGACGCATCCAGTGCAGGCGCCGCGCCACATGCACCTGGGCCTCGCCCGGGCCGCACAGGCCGCGTTCGGCGTTGTAGCGGATGATGTCGGCAATCGGCCGGCCGACACTGATCAGCCCGTCGGGGTAGTTGAACAGTTCCAGGTAGCGACGGTTCCAGGCCACCAGGCGCAGCGACTGGTCGACCACGCTGATGCCCTGGCTGATGTTCTCGATGGCCCCTTGCAGCAGGGCGCGGTTGAACTGCAGCACCTCGGAGGCTTCATCGGCGATGCGTACCACGTCCTCCAGCTGCATGTCGCGGCCTTCGATGGCCGCCTTGACCACGGCGCGGGTCGAGGAGGTGCCGAGCACGCCGGACAGCAGGCGCTCGGTGTGCTCGATCCATTCGCCGTCGGCGTTCTGGTTGGGGTTGAAGCCCTTGCCCTGGCGATAGGCGAAGCGGATGAAGCTCTGGCGCGCACGCTCTTCGCCGACGAAGCGCGCGGCCAGGTGCAGCAGGTCGTCGATCTGTACCGCCAGCAGCGAACGGCTGCTGGGCCGCGCGCTGGTTTCCTGGCCAATGAAGCGCCCGGCCTGCCAGTGCTCCGATACCCGCGTGCGCGACAGGATCGAAACCCAGGCGAACACCGTGAAGTTGCCTGCCAGCGACAGCACCACGCCCTGGGTCAGCGGAGTGATCGGCAGGTTGAGCGGGTTGCCGTGCAGCCAGGCCAGGCCCGGGAACAGCTCCAGCGACCAGCCCACGCTGTGGGCGGCAATCGGCAGTACCAGGGTGTAGAACCACAGGAAGGTGCCGGTGGCCAGGCCGGCGAACACGCCGCGGCGGTTGGCCTGCTTCCAGTACAGCGCACCGAGCATGGCCGGGGCCAGTTGGGTGACGGCGGCAAAGGCGACCTGGCCGATGGTGGCCAGGCTGGCGGTGGAGCCCAGCAGGCGGTAGCTGACGTAGGCCAGCAGCAGGATCACCACGATGGTCACCCGGCGTACCGTGAGCATCCAGTGGCGGAACACCTCGAACGGGCGCTCGGCGTTGTTGCGCCGCAGCAGCCAGGGCAGCAGCATGTCGTTGGAGACCATGGTCGACAGCGCCACGGCCTCGACGATGACCATGCCGGTGGCGGCCGAGGCGCCGCCGATGAAGGCCAGCAAGGCCAGCGCCGGGTGTGCTTCGGCCAGCGGCAGGCTGATCACGAACGAGTCCGGCAGCACCGAGTTGGGCAGCAGCATCTGCCCGGCCAGGGCAATCGGCACCACGAACAGCGCGGCGAGGATCAGGTAGGCCGGAAACACCCAGCGTGCCAGGCGCATGTCCTGCGGTTCGATGTTCTCCACCACGGTGACATGGAACTGGCGCGGCAGGCAGATGATCGCCATCATCGCCACGCCGGTCTGCACGATCATCGACGGCCAGTTGATGGTTTCCTGCCAGTAGCCGTCAAGGGCGGGCGCCAGGCGGGCCTGGCTGAACAGGTCGTCGAAGCCGTCATACAGACTGAAGGTGATGAACGCGCCCACGGCGAGAAACGCCAGCAGCTTGACCAGCGATTCGAAGGCGATGGCCAGCACCATGCCGCGGTGGTGCTCGGTCACATCCAGGCTGCGGGTACCGAACACGATGCTGAACAGCGCCAGCACCAGCGACACCACCAGCGCGGTGTCCTGCACGCGGCTGCCGGTGGCATCGGCCCCGGCACCGATCAGCAGGTTGACCCCCAGCACGATGCCCTTGAGCTGCAAGGCGATGTACGGCAGCACGCCCACCAGGCAGATCAGCGCCACCACCACCGCCAGGGTCTGGGACTTGCCATAGCGCGCGGCAATGAAGTCGGCGATGGAGGTGATGTTCTCCTGCTTGCTGATCAGCACCATCTTCTGCAGCACCCAGGGTGCAAACAGCATCAGCAGTACCGGCCCCAGGTAGATGGGCAGAAAGGCCCAGAGTTGTTCGGCGGCCTGGCCGACCGCGCCGAAGAAGGTCCAGCTGGTGCAGTACACCGCCAGCGACAGGCTGTACACCCACGCGCGCAGGCGTGGCGGCAGCGGGGTGCTGCGCCGGTCGCCGTAGAAGGCGATGGCGAACATGATGGCCATATAGGCCAGGGCGACCAGGGCGATCAGCCCGCTGGACAGCGACATGAAAACTCCGAACGAAAAAACGGTAACGGCCAACCACGATCAATCAGTCTGGCACGCCGTTCTCACTTCGTCAGCGCCGACGAAGGTCGCAGTGGCAGAGCGTCGCAGTGCTCAGTCGCGCAGGGCCAGTTCGACCAGTTCATGCAGCTGCTGCAGGCTCGGGGGCGCTTCGGCGAACAGTATGCGAAACACCGTGGGAGCCACCAGCAGGTCGAGCAGCCGTTCCACCCCGGGGCCGGCTTCGCCACGCTGTTGCGCGCGGTCCAGCAGGGTCTGCAGCTGGCCGCGCAGCAGGGTGGTGCAGTAGCCGGGGCAGGCGCTGCTGAGCACGTCGCGCATCATGTGTCGGCCGGGCTCGGAGCTCATCTCGTCCAGGTACTGCTCGGCCCAGGCCAGCAGGTCGCCGCGCAAGGTGCCGGTGTCGAGGGGTTCACTGTCGGGGTGCAGGCGCTCCACCGCCACGTCGGCCAGCAGCGCCGCCAGTTCACCCCAGCGCCGGTAGATGGTCGAGGGGGTGACGCCGGCACGTGCGGCCACCATGGGCACGGTCAGGCTCGCGCGGTCCTGCTCCTGGAGCAGGGCCCGCACGGCGCTGTGCACCGATTGCTGGACACGGGCGCTGCGACCGCCCGTGCGAATACCTTCTTTGATCGCCATGGCGCGACCTTAACACAAAGGGTTTGCGTTAAGGATTAAGGGCGCGCAGACTGCACAAAAGCTAACGGTTAGCTTTAGTGGAGAAAGCACATGATCGGATTGTTCAGCCGTCCGGCGTCGGCGCGTTTGCGGCTGGTGTACCTGGCCGTCGCGCTGCTCGGGTTTCTGGCGGCTTCGAGTGCGCCGACGCCGTTGTACCAGCTGTATCAGCATGCGTGGCAGTTTTCGCCGGCAACCCTGACCCTGGTGTTTGCGGTGTATGCCTTGAGCCTGCTGGCGGCGTTGCTGACGGTGGGGTCGCTGTCCGATTACCTGGGGCGCCGGCCGGTGATCTTCGTGTCGTTGCTGCTCGAGAGCGTGGCGATGCTGCTGTTCATCCAGGCCGAGTCGGTGCCCTGGCTGCTTGCGGCGCGGTTGCTGCAAGGCTTTGCCACCGGCATGGCCACCAGTGTGCTGGGCGCCGCGCTGCTCGATACCGACCGCGAACAGGGGCCGTTGGTCAACAGCCTGGCGCCGCTGCTGGGCATGGCCTGCGGGGCGCTGGGCACCAGCGTGCTGGTGGAGTTCGCGCCGTGGCCGCTGCGCCTTGTGTATGGGGTGCTGCTGGCGCTGTTCGTGGTGCTGGCGCTGCTGGTGTGGCGTTTGCCGGAGAGCGTCAGCCGCCAGCCGGGCGCGCTGCGCGCCCTGCGTCCGAGCCTGCTGGTGCCGCCTCAGGCGCGTGGCGCGGTGTGGCGCATGCTGCCGGTTAACATTGCGGTGTGGGCGCTTGGCGGGTTCTTCCTCTCACTGGGGCCGTCGCTGGTGCGGGAGGTGAGCGGCCTGGGCTCAAGCCTGGTCGGTGGCGCGCTGGTGGCGACCCTGACCCTCAGTGGTGCGCTGGCGATCTATCGGCTGCGCCTGCGCCCGGCACAGCAGGTGCTGGCGCTGGGCACCGGGCTGCTGGCCGGCGGGGTGGGGCTGATTCTGCTGGCGCTGTACAACGCCAGCCTGGTGCTGTTCTTCGCCGCCACGCTGGTGGCGGGCAGCGGCTTTGGTGCGGGGTTTCTGGGTGCGTTGCGCAGTACCCTGCCACTGGCCGAGGCCCATGAACGGGCGGGCTTGATGGCCACGTTCTACGTGCTGAGCTACCTGGCGTTCTGTGTGCCCGCGCTGGCGGCCGGGTTGATGGTGCGCCAGTTCGGGCTGGTGGTCACCAGCGAGGTGTATGCGCTGGTGCTGGTCGGGTTGTGCGCGGTGGCGGGGGTGTTGAACCTGCCGGCGATGCGCGGAGCGCGATCTATCTGATCTCGGTGGTGGTGTGTTTTGCGGCAAGAGCAGCGTGGATCTTTGTCGGCGCCGGCCTTCAGGCCTGGCGCCGTGCCCCCAGGCAATAGAACAGCCCCGCAAGCCCCACCGACAGCATCATCAGGTAGAACATCGCTGTCGGCATCAGGTGTGCCAGCGCAAACCCGCACAGCACCGGCCCCAGCGCTGCCCCCAGGTTGGACAGGTTCTGTGCGCCGTAATACACCCCGCGCAGGTGCTCCGGGGCAATGCTGTCGATGAACATGTATTCGGCCGGGATCACGATGATCTCGCCCAATGTGAACACCAGCATCGCCAGGCACCACACCCACAATGTCTGCGCCAGCGAGAACCCCAGCAACCCGATCACGAACAGCAGCATCCCGGCCAGCAGCCAGGGCATCAGCTGGCGACTGCCGATGCGCCGGCCGATGGCGTATTGCAGGGCGATCACCGTGATGGCGTTGGTCGCCACCAGGTAGCTGACGGTCTGGTTGGCCTGGATGGCCGATGTGGTGGTCACCAGGTACTGCGACAGGTAGGCCGTGAACTGGCCGAACACCACCGCACTGAGCGCGCCGCCCAGGGTGAAGTACACCAGGCGCCGATCGCCGAGCAGGTGCCTGCCGACCGCCAGCAGGCCCAGCGTCGGCCCGCCGAGCCCGGCGCGTGCAGCACGCTCGCCCCGGCGTTGATAGCTCAGGCACATGCCCAGCCCCAGCAATGCCGACAGCACGAACGGCAGCCGGTCATCCAATAGCACCAGCGCCACCCCCACAAAAGGCCCGACGGCATAGGCGACGTTGCTCAGGGTGTACTTGATCGAGAACACCTCGCCGCGTGCCTGCACTGGCAACAGCGCGCAGAAGCCGGCCTTGGCGGCAATGTCCACCACTGCCAGGGTGAGGTTGATCACCACCAGGCAGGCAAACAGCATCCCCAGTTGCCGGCTGGCCACGGCCACGAAGAACGCCAGGGCGAAGGCCAGGGTGGAGAACACGATCACCGTGTAGCTGCGCAGGGTGTCGATCAGGTAGCCGCCGTACAGGCTCAGCAGCGAGCCGACGATCAGTGCACCGCCGATCATCAGGCCGATGGCGCTGATGCCCAGGGCGAAGTGCTCCGACAGGTACACCACCAGGTACGGCAGGGTGATGGCCCGCGCCAGGGTCAGCACGAAGGTGGTGCACAGCAGCAGGCGAACCTCGGCGCCATAGCCCCGCAGGCTTTCGAGCATGTTCACGTCCTTGTCCGGTGAGGTCAGCCGCCAGCATACGTCAGCCTTGAAAGGCTCGCGAACGGCTTATATATAGGTAAAACAGATAACAGTTAGAGATATTACCCGTTATATCGATATTCCATAGGGTTGTAACATCGATTTCACCTCACCGGAGGACAGGAGACCGACACCATGACCTGCAGCAAGATAGCCCACCCCTTGCGCCCGCTGAGCCGCCTGGCTCACCCGCGCGAGGTGATCCGACAGTTCACCCCCAACTGGTTCGCCGCGACCATGGGCACCGGCGTGCTGGCGCTGGCGCTGCGGCAGGCGGTGCCGGGGTTGTCGGGTATGGCCGAGGCGCTGTGGCTGCTGACCATTGGCCTGTTCGTGCTGTTCAGCGTGCTCTACACCGCGCGCTGGGTGATGTTCTTCGATGAGGCGCGGCGGATTTTCGCGCATTCCACGGTCTCGATGTTTTTCGGCACCATCCCCATGGGCCTGGCGACCATTCTCAATGGGGCGCTGGTATTCGGAGTCGAGCGGTGGGGCACGGGGGTGCTGCCGTGGGTCGAGGCGTTGTGGTGGCTGGACGTGGCCCTGGCGCTGCTGTGCGGGGTGGCGATCCCTTACCTGATGTTCACCCGCCAGGAGCACAGCATCGACCAGATGACCGCGGTATGGCTGCTGCCGGTGGTGGCGGCCGAAGTGGCCGCGGCCAGCGGCGGCCTGCTGGCCCCGCACCTGACGGACGTCCATCGCCAGTTCCAGGTACTGATCACCAGCTATGTGCTGTGGGCGGTGTCGTTGCCGGTGGCGTTCAGCATCCTGACCATCCTCACCCTGCGCATGGCGCTGCACAAGCTGCCCCAGGCGAGCATGGCCGCTTCGAGCTGGCTGGCACTCGGGCCGATCGGCACCGGTGCCCTGGGCATGATGTTGCTGGGCAGTGATGCACCCGCGATCTTCGCTGCCAATGGCCTGGGCAGCCTGGGCGAGATTGCCCGCGGGCTGGGGCTGGTGGCCGGTATCGTGCTGTGGGGCGCGGGGCTGTGGTGGTTGCTCACTGCCGTGTTGATCACGCTGCGCCATCTGCGCGATGGCATGCCGTTCAACCTGGGCTGGTGGGGCTTCACCTTTCCGCTGGGGGTGTATGCCCTGGCCACGTTGAAGCTGGCGGCGTGGCTGCAGTTGGGGTTCTTCACGGTGATGGGCCACGTGCTGGTGGTGGCGCTGGCAGGGCTGTGGCTGGTGGTGGCCAGCCGTACCCTGGCGGGGGCCTGGCGTGGCGAACTGTTCGTGTCGCCGTGCATTGCGGGGTGCACGGGCAAGTGACAAGGGTGGCAGTTTCGCCGGCAAGGCCGGCTCCGGCAGGGTTTTGCTGGCGCTAGAAGGCCTTGTCGGCGAAGCGGTTCATGCAGTGGCTTGCATTTACCCGTGCATCTGTGGCTTTTTGCGGGCTGGCTTCCTCCAATAACAAAGCCCCACTCAGGACCCTGGACGATGAGTCACCCCTCACAGTTTGCCCTGCTGCAAAAACGGCGCTTTCTGCCGTTTTTCGTCACCCAGTCGCTGGGGGCGTTCAACGACAACCTGTTCAAGCAATCGCTGATCCTGGCCATTCTCTACAAGCTCAGCCTGGGCGGCGACGGCACGATGCTGGTCAACCTCTGCGCGCTGCTGTTCATCCTGCCGTTCTTCCTGTTCTCGGCCCTGGCCGGCCAGTTCGGCGAAAAGTTCGCCAAGGATGCGCTGATCCGCACCATCAAGCTGGCCGAGATCGTCATCATGGGCGTGGGCGCCGCGGGCTTTCTCTATAACCACCTGTGGATGATGCTGGTGGCGCTGTTCGCCATGGGGACCCATTCGGCACTGTTCGGCCCGGTCAAGTACTCGATCCTGCCCCAGGCCCTGCGCGAAGAGGAGCTGGTGGGCGGCAACGGCCTGGTGGAGATGGGTACCTTCCTGGCGATCCTGGCCGGCACCATCGGCGCCGGGGTGATGATGTCCAGCACCCACTACGCGCCCATCGTGGCCAGCGCGGTGGTGCTGGTGGCGGTGCTGGGCTACCTGGCCAGCCGCGCAATCCCCCGTGCCGCGGCCTCGTCGCCGCAACTCAAGCTGCAATGGAACATCTTCAGCCAGACCGTCGCGACCCTGCGCATGGGCCTGAAACAGACCCCGGCGGTATCGCGCTCGATCGTGGGCAACTCGTGGTTCTGGTTTGTCGGTGCCATCTACCTCACGCAGATCCCGGCCTATGCCCAGGAGTGGATGCACGGCGACGAAACCGTGGTCACGCTGATTCTCACGCTGTTCTCGGTGGGCATCGCGGTGGGGTCGCTGCTGTGCGAGCGCCTCAGCGGGCGCAAGGTGGAGATCGGCCTGGTGCCGTTCGGATCGTTCGGCCTGACGGTGTTCGGCCTGCTGTGGTGGTGGCATTCGGGGGATATCCCGGCCGCCGGCGCGCCGTATGACTGGCTCGCCCTGCTGGGCATGAGCAAGGCCTGGTGGATCCTGCTGTCGATCATGGGCCTGGGTGTTTTCGGTGGTTTCTACATCGTGCCGCTGTACGCGCTGATCCAGTCGCGCACCCCCGAAGACGAGCGTGCCCGGGTGATCGCGGCCAACAACATCCTCAATGCACTGTTCATGGTGGTCTCGGCCGTGGTCACCATGCTGTTGCTGGGGCTGGCCAAGCTGAGTATCCCGCAGCTGTTTCTGGTGGTGTCGCTGCTCAATATCGCGGTCAACACCTACATCTTCCGCATCGTGCCCGAGTTCAGCATGCGCTTCATGATCTGGCTGCTCAGCCATTCCATGTACCGCGTCGAACACCGCGACCTGGACAAGATCCCGGATGAAGGCGCGGCGCTGCTGGTGTGCAACCACGTGTCGTTCGTCGATGCGCTGCTGATTGCCGGGGCCGTGCGCCGGCCGATCCGCTTTGTCATGTACTACAAGATCTACCGCCTGCCGGTGCTCAATTTCATCTTCCGTACTGCGGGGGCGATCCCGATTGCCGGGCGCAACGAAGACCTGCCGACCTACGAGCGTGCGTTCGAGAAAATTGCCGCCTACCTGGCCGACGGCGAGCTGGTGTGCATCTTCCCGGAAGGCAAGCTGACCTCCGATGGCGAGATCGATGCATTCAAGGGCGGATTGAGCCTGATTCTGGAGCGCACCCCGGTGCCGGTGATTCCGTTGGCGCTGCAGGGTCTGTGGGGGAGTTTCTTCAGCCGTGACCCGGCCAAGGGGTTTTTCCGGCGCCTGTGGTCGCGGGTGACCCTGGTGGCCGGTAGCGCCGTACCGGTGGAAACGGCGCAACCGGCGCTGTTGCGCGAGCGGGTCAGCGAACTACGCGGCACCTGGCGCTAGGCGCGGGGGCCAGGGTCAGCTGGCGCTGACCTTGAGCCCCACCAGGCCGATGATGATCAGTGCCACGCTGGCCAGGCGCATCAACGCCATGGATTCGCCAAACAGGATGATCCCGGCGATCACCGTACCCACTGCGCCCACACCGGTCCAGATCGCATAGGCGGTGCCCAGCGGCAGTTCCTTCATGGCAAGGCCGAGCAGGCCGAGGCTGACCGCCATGGCGGCAACCGTGAGCACAGTGGGCAGGGGGCGGGTGAAGCCGTCGGTGTATTTGAGGCCGATGGCCCAGCCGACTTCGAACAGGCCTGCGAAAAACAGGATGATCCAGGACATGCGCAGTACTCCATCTGTTGATGGGGCCGTCCCCGGATCGGTCACGCGGTGCGTCGTGAGGTCGTCCTCACAGTGCGCACTATAGTGCACATTTCCTTGCCGGGGGGCAAGTGGCGGTCAACGCGTGGCGTCGACCGCTGCCGTTTCGGCGACGGGTTCTTCCATGCGCCGGAACCAGGTCGAGAGTAGCGCACCGGAGATGTTGTGCCACACGCTGAACAGCGCGCTGGGCACCGCCGCCAGGGGCGAGAAGTGCGCACTGGCCAGTGCCGCGCCCAGCCCGGAGTTCTGCATGCCGACTTCCAGCGCCAGGGATTTGCGCTGGGCCAGCGGCAGCTTGAACAGCTTGCCGGTGACGTAGCCCAGGGCGAACCCGAAGGTGTTGTGCAGGATCACCACCGCCATGATCAGCAGGCCCGATTCGGCGATCTTGGCCTGGCTGGCCGCCACCACCGCGCACACGATCAGCACGATGCTCACCACCGACACCAGCGGCAGCACCTGCACCGCCAGGTGTACGCGCGGGCCGAGCAGGCGCTGGGCGAGCACGCCGAGCACGATCGGCAGCATCACCAGTTGCAGGATCGACCAGAACATCTCCATGAACGAGACCGGCAGCCACGCCGAGGCCAGCAGCCAGATGAGCGCGGGGGTCAGCAGCGGGGCGAGCAGGGTGGTGACGGCGGCTATCGCCACGGCCAGGGCCAGGTCGCCCTTGGCCAGCCACGCCATCACATTGGAGGAAGTACCGCTTGGGCAGCAGCCGACCAGGATCACGCCCACGGCGATTTCGGCGGGCAGGTGGAACAGCTGGCACAGCAGCCAGGCCACGCCCGGCATGATCACGAAGTGGGCGACCACGCCCAGGGCCACGCGCCAGGGCTGGCGGAACACGGCGGCGAAGTCTTCGACCTTGAGGGTCAGGCCCATGCCGAACATCACCAGGCCCAGCAGCGGCACGATGGCGACCTTGAGGCCGATGAACCAGGCGGGTTGGAAGAAGGCCAGGAGGGCAAACAGCAGCACCCACCAGGCGAATGTATTGCCGACGAAGCGGCTGAGGGCGGCGAGGGCGCGCATGGGGGACTCCTTTTTTATTATCGGCGGCCCCATCGCGGGTCAAGCCCGCTCCCACAAGGATTGCAGCGACCCTGTAGGAGCGGGCTTGACCCGCGATGAGGCCCGCAAGGCCTCTACATAGCTATATAGAGAGCAGACGATCAGACCCCCTGCGGGATCTCCTCTCCACCCAGCGCTTCGAACAGCGCCGGCAGGAAGTCGCCGAAGGTCAGCATCATCAGGGTGAAGCTGGCATCGAGCTGGCCAAGGGCCTCTTCGCCGCCGTCTTCCTCGGCCTGGTCCTGCAGCAGCTCTTCGAACTTCAGGCGCTTGATCACCATCTTGTCGTCCAGCACGAACGACAGCTTGTCCTGCCAGGCCAGCGACAGCTGCGTCACCACCTTGCCGGTACCCAGGTGCAGCTGGATCTCGTCGCTGGTCAGGTCCTGGCGCTTGCAGCGTACGATGCCGCCGTCTTCGTGGGTGTCGCGCAGCTCGCACTCGTCCAGCACATAGAAGTCGGGCGCAGCCTTCTGCGACTTGACCCAGTCGGTCAGGGTCGCGCTCGGGGCGATCTTCACGGTCACCGGGCGCACCGGCAATGAGCCCATCACTTCACGCAGGGTCGACAGCAGGTCCTCGGCACGCTTGGCGCTGGCCGAGTTGACCAGGATCAGGCCCTGCTTGGGCGCGATGGCGGCGAAGATCATCGAACGACGGATAAAGGCGCGGGGCAGGAAGGCCTGGATGATCTCGTCCTTGATCTGGTCGCGCTCCTTCTTGTAGACCTTGCGCATCTGCTCGGCTTCGATCTCGTCGATCTTCTCCTTGACCGCGTCACGCACCACGCTGCCGGGCAGGATGCGTTCTTCCTTGCGTGCCGCGATCAGCATGAAGTCGCCACTGACATGCACCAGGGGCGCATCTTCGCCCTTGCCGAAGGGCGCGACGAAACCGTAGGTGGTCAACTCCTGGCTGGCACAGGGGCGCGCCGGCTTGCTGGCCAGTGCGGTTTCCAACGCCTCGGCGTCGAACTGGATGTCCTGGGTAAGGCGGTAGGGCAGCAGGTTTTTGAACCACATGGGGTGCATCTCTCCTCGGTACATAAGGAGGGCATTATTCTCCGAGCGGCGTGTTCAGGCCAAGCCCGCTAAGTCATTGGAAGGCCTGAAAAATAATTTTAAAAAAGTGCTTGCCAGAGTGTGAGGTGCTCCGTAGAATGCGCGCCACACCGAGACGAAGGGTGATTAGCTCAGCCGGGAGAGCATCTGCCTTACAAGCAGAGGGTCGGCGGTTCGATCCCGTCATCACCCACCACTTCTCAGTGTATCGCGCAGCGGTAGTTCAGTCGGTTAGAATACCGGCCTGTCACGCCGGGGGTCGCGGGTTCGAGTCCCGTCCGCTGCGCCATATATTAGCTTCAGGGCCCACTGAACTCCCTGAAGCCACAAACGAAGCGACCCTAGGGTCGCTTTTTTTGTGCCTGGCGTTTGGCCGCGCCTGCCATGCATCCCCCTCCAACAACGAAAAAGGCGCCGCTGAGGGCGCCTTTTCCAGACAGCCTCGCGCCGTCTTACCAGTTGTAGGTCACATCTGCACTCAGGGTGCGGCCTTCGCCGTAATAGCAGTCCAGCCCGCCATTGCAGGCCGCCACGTACTTCTCGTCCGTGAGGTTCTGCAGGTTGGCCTTGAGCTTCACGCCCTTGACGTGCAGCGGCGATTTTTCCAGGTCATAGGACACCATGGCGTCATACACGGTGTAGGACGGAATCTGGAAAGAGTCGCCCACGTAGTCCGAACCGTAGCTGCTGCGCACGTAGCGCGCGCCCAGGCCCACACCGAACCCGGCCAGTACGGTGGAAACGTCGAAGTCGTAGTTGACCCACGCCGAAGCGGTCAGCGGTGGCTGCATGGCCAGGGTACGGCCTTCGCGGCCGTCGTTGATGCTGCGCCACTTGATCTGGTTGCGTGATACCGCAGCCAGCACGCTCAGGTTGTCGGTGACATTGACCTTGCCTTCCAGCTCGACACCACGCGAACGCACCGAGCCGCTCTGCACGCTCAGGCTCGGGTCGTCGCGGTCGTTGGTCAGCATGTTGTCCTGGTCGATCTGGTAGGCGGACAGCTGGATGAAACCGTCGATCGACCTGGGCTCGTACTTGATGCCCACTTCATACTGCTTGCCGTTGGTGGGGTCGAAACCCGAACCGTTGGCGTCGACACCGGACAGCGGCAAAAACGACTCGGCGTAACTCACGTAGGGCGTCACACCGTTGTCGAACGAGTAGCCCAGCCCCGCACGCGCGGTGAACTTTTCATCCTTCTGGTTGGTGTGGCCGCCGTTGAGCGGCGTCTTGTTGTCGGTTTCGGCAAAGTCATAGCGGCCGCCCACGGTCAGGAACCATTTGTTCCACAGCAGTTGATCCTGGGCATACAGGCCGGTCTGGGTAATGGTGTTGTCCCAGCGGTAAGGCTGGGTGAAGGTGAACTTGCTGCCGTAGACCGGCTTGTACAGGTCGATGCCCGGGCCGCGACGGTCGTATCGGCCGAGGAACTCGGAGTTGAAGTGGTAGTAGTCCACCCCCAGCAGCAGGGTGTGGTCCAGCTCGCCGGTCTTGAACTTGGCCTGGGCGGTGCTATCGATGCCGTAGACCCGGTTGTGCTGCGCCCAGTCCACCCCGAAGCGGTCTGCCTGGTAGCTGAAGTCGTTGGCGCCGGTGACCGGGTTGGGGCCGAATGAATAGCCGTGCAGTGGCGCGACGTAGCGGTCGTCGAGGTCGGCGTAGCGTGCGTTCTGCTTGAGGGTCCAGGTGTCGTTGAGCTCGTGGGCGATCTCGTAGCCGACCACGAACTGCTCGCGGTCATATTTGTTCAGGCCCGGCTCGCCGATGAACAGGCTGCGGCTGATGCGCCCGTTGGCGGTGCTGTACACCGTGCCCTTGGCCGGCAGGCCCTGGGCTTCCGGGGTGTCGCGGTCTTTCTGGTACTGGCCGAACACCGTGACGGTGGTGCGCTCGTTGGCCAGCCAGGTCAGGCTGGGCGCCAGCAGCATGCGGTTCTGGTCGGCGTAGTCGATCTGCGAGTTGCTGTCGTTGACCACGCCGGTCAGGCGATAGAGGAACTGACCCTGATCGTCGATCGGGCCTCCGAGGTCGAAGGCCCCGTACTTGCGATCGTAGCTGCCGCCACCGATGACCACTTCATGCAGCGGCGTGGCGGTGGGGCGCTTGCTCACCATGTTGACGATGCCGCCCGGCTGGTTCTGGCCATACAGCACCGACGCCGGGCCCTTGAGCACTTCGATGCGCTCCAGGGTGTAGGGGTCGATCTGCAGCGAGCCACCCGTGCTGCCGCCGCTGTAGGGCAGGTGCAGGCCGTCCAGGTACAGCGGGGTGGGGGAGAAGCCGCGGGAGGTGGGTTCATCGAACACCTTCACCCGGTCGGCGAAGCCGCCACCGGTCATGCCGGCGGTGTAGCGCAGGGCCTCGGTGACCGACTGGGCGCCGCGCATCTTCACTTCGTCCTGGGTGATGACGTTGATCGTCTGCGGGATCTCGCTCAGGGCCGTGTCGGTCTTGGAGCCGGTGGCGCTGCGCTTGGCCACGATCCCGTCGACCGGGCCGTAGGCCGATTCGGTTGCGCGGCTGTCGATGTTGGTGGCGCCCAGCACCACGGACGCATCGGCAGCAGGCAGTTTTTCCAGCAACAGGGTCTGACCGTCCAGCAACTGCCAGGTATGGCCGCTACCCTGCAGCAACCGGTCCAGGGCCTGGGCCAGGGTAAAGGCACCCTGCAGGGCCGGGCCGGACCGGCCAGACAGGTCGCTGGAGTTGAACACCAGACGTACGTTGGCCTGGTCGGCCAGTTGAGTGAGCATCCGGTCCAGCGCCTGGGGCGCCAGGTTCAGGGTCAGGCGCGTGGTGGTTTCGGCTGCGTGGGCCAGCGGCAGGGTCAGCGGCACCCCGCCACCCAGGGTCAGAGCGATGGCCAGCGTCAGGGTACGGCCACTGAACGGAAAAGCGTTGGAAAGCGCCTGCATTGAAATCGTCCGTCATCAAATGTTGGTAAGAAGCGATATTTATGAGAAGTATTCGCGTTCAAACCAACGACGATTCATTGCCGTCAACCTTGCCAACAAAATCCGGATTTATTTTTCTTCGACGCTCTCGCGGTTCATCACCAGGGTCAGCCACGGCAGTTGCACGACCCGCAGCGGTTGGGTGCGCGCCAGGGTACTGAACATCTGCGCACCGTCGTCCAGGTTGAACACCCCGCTCACCGCCGTGCTCGGCAATTGCCCGGTCACCACCAGTGCGCCGGGTACATAGCGCCCGATTTCGCTGACCACCTCGTCGAGTGGGCGTCGATTGAAGATCAGCTTGCCGCGCTGCCATGCCGAATCACTGGTCAGGTCCAGCGGGCGCGTGGAGGACGGTGGCAGGCCCTGGGCATAGTCCAGTTGCTGGGCCGGTTCCAAGCGCGCGCTCTGGCCACCGGACGTTACCTGCACCACGCCCTCGCTGACGCCGACCCGCACCTGCTGTTCGAGCAGGTTCACGTCGAACCGGGTGCCCAGTGCCTGGGCCGTGCCTGCGGCGGCATGCACCACGAATGGACGCGCCGGGTTCTTGCTGACCTGGAAAAGCGCCTCGCCCTTGATCAGGTCGATATCGCGACGCGTGGACGAATAGCGCACCGACAGTGCGCTGGCGCTGTTGAGCCAGACCTCGCTGCCGTCCTCCAGCACCAGGTGCCTGCGTTCGCCGACGGCGGTCGACTGGTCGGCCATGTACACCTTCATTGGCTGCCCCAACTGGGTCACGGCCAGCACCGCCAGCCCGGCGGCCAGCGCAGCCCATCGCAAGGGTTTTGCACGGCGTTGGGGCGCTGGCGGCACGAAGGATTGCGCGGTGGCCGTCTGTGCTACCCCGTGCCACATCTGCTCGGCCAGCCGCGCCGCCGCTTCGTGCGCCGGGCTGCGCTGTCGCCACTGGCGAAACGCGGCATGATCCGACTCGCTGGCATTCCCCGACATCAGCATCACCCACTGCTCGATGGCCTGATCCTCCAGCTCGACAGGGGATGGTTGGGAAGGGTTGGGTCTAGTCATGATGAGGGGCTGCTGAAACCTTCAGAGGGGGCGTACCGGGCATTCTAAATAGATTCCGACTGACGTAGCCAATCGCGGCAGTGCCGCATGGCTTGCACAATGTACTTGCCCACCGTGCTTTCTGACACGTCCAGGCGCACGGCGATCTGTGCATGGGTCAAGCCTTCGAGGCGATTGAGCAACAGTGCCAGGCGCGCCTTGCTGGGCAACTGGGCCAGGCTGCGGTCCAGTTGTTCGATTGCTTCGGCAGCCAGGAACTGCTTCTCGGGGGAGGCGAGGGGGTCGCAGACGTCCAGGTTGTCACTGACGTCGTCATGCAGCGCCGAGCGTCGCTGTTCCTGGCGCAGGCGGTCGATGGCAAGGTTGCTGGCAACGCGAAAGACAAAGGCACGCGGTTCGAGAATCTGCGCCGTATCGGACAGGCTGGCCAGTCGCAGGTAGGTGTCCTGGGCCACGTCCGCGGCCTTTTCCACATTGCCCATGCGCCGTGCAAGAAACGCCAGAAGGTCGGCGTAATGCTCCTGGAAGGCGCTGACCAGCGGGTTGACGGCGGAGGTTGGGGTGGACATCCATTGTGCTCGTGCGACGTAATGCGCAAGCTTATCTCAAATGAGAATGACTATCATAGATATGTTTTTTTACAGGTCAGGCCTTTTTCGCCGTGTGTGCATTCGCTGTTTGTCGAGGTGGGGGGTTCAGTTAAAGTAGGGCGCCTTTCAGCAGGCCGGGCGAGCTCCGGCCGCTGGCCGATGACGACCACTGCCAGAGACCTCATATGCAGGATGCAACCCCCGCCGCCGCGCCCTTGCTGGGCATTGACCTGGGCACCACCAACAGCCTGATCGCCGTATGGCAGCAAGGCCGTGCCCAACTGATCCCGAATGCCCTTGGCGAGGTGCTTACCCCCTCGGTGGTCAGTATCGATGACGACGGCAGCATCCTGGTGGGGCGCGCCGCCCGTTCGCGATTGACCACCCACCCCGATCGCAGCGTCGCGGCATTCAAGCGTTTCATGGGCAGCGAAAAGCGCCTGGAGCTGGGCGGGCAGGCATTCAGCCCCGAAGAGCTCTCGGCCCTGGTGCTGGGCTCGCTGAAGCACGACGCCGAGGCCTTTCTGGGCTGCGCGGTGCACGAGGCGGTGATTTCGGTGCCGGCCTATTTCAGCGATGAACAGCGCAAGCGCACCGTGTTCGCCGCCGAGCTGGCGGGTCTCAAGGTGCAGCGCCTGATCAACGAACCGACCGCCGCGGCCATGGCCTACGGCCTGCACGAGCAGAAATTCGAGCGCACCCTCATCTTCGACCTGGGGGGCGGTACCTTCGACGTCACTGTGCTCGAATACGCCCTGCCGCTTATCGAGGTGCATGCTTCCACCGGCGACAACTTTCTTGGCGGCGAAGACTTCACCGAAGCGCTGCTGCAGGCCTGCCTGAAGGACTGGGGCATGACCCTGTCCAGCGTCGAACCGCAGGCGCTGGCGAGCCTGTACGACAGCATCGAACTGCTCAAGTGCAAGCTGGGCGAAGGCCCGCAGACGGTCTACTGGAAGGGGGCCGGCGAGCCCCGCGAGTGGACCCTGGACGAGCTGGGCGCGCAGACGATCTGGGAGCCGCTGCTGGGCCGGGTGCGCGCGCCCATCGAGCAGGCCCTGCGCGACGCGCGGCTGAGCCCGCGCGACCTCGACAGCCTGGTGCTGGTGGGCGGTGCCACGCGCATGCCGGTGGTGCAGCAGATGGTGGCCAAGCTGTTCGGCCGCCTGCCGTACCGCCACCTCGACCCCGACACCATCGTCGCCCTGGGCGCTGCCAGCCAGGCGGCCTGCAAGGCCCGCGACTCGGCCATCGAAGAGCTGATCCTGACCGACGTATGCCCCTACACCCTGGGCATCGAGACCACCCGCGGCGCCAACATCAGCGGGGTATTCTCGCCGATCATCGAGCGCAACACGGTGATACCGACCTCGCGGGTGCAGCGCTTCTACACCTCCCACGAACAGCAGAAGACCATCAACGTCGAGGTCTACCAGGGTGAGCGGCCGTGGGTGCGTGACAACATCTTCATCGACAGCTTCGTCGTCGAGCTGACCCCGATGGACAAGATCCAGTCACTGGACATCCGCTTCAGTTACGACATCAACGGCCTGCTCGAAGTCGACGTGACCCTGGTGGACACCGGCAAGCGCCACAGCCACAGCATCGACCGCAGCCCCACCGGGTTGGATGAAGAGGCACGCCAGAACAGCCATCAGCGCCTGGCCGGGCTGAAGATCCACCCGCGCGATGCATTGCCCAACCGCACCCTGACGGCGCGCCTGGAGCGCGCCTGGATGCAGTGCCTGGGCGATGAGCGCGAGCAGATCGGCACCTGGCTGAGCGACTTCAGCCAGGTGCTGGCCACCCAGCAGTCCAGCCTGATCGCCAGCCAGCGCCAGCAGTTGAACGAGGCGCTGGACGCACTCAACCTCTAGCCGATCAGGCGCCGCAGCACAGCCTGCAGCCCGCCGCTGAGAGCGTCGGGGTCATGATGCTCCGGCGACACGCCCCAGCGGTTGGGCAGCACGTCGCCGGGCATCACCACCAGCACCAGCGGCAGGAACGGCAGCGCTACCGACAGTGCAGCCAGCAGCACCATCACCACGATCCCGTGGCCAATGTCGTGCAGCCGGCGCAGGCAGGTGCCGAACAGCAGGGCCAGGCCCAGGCCGATCTTGACCATGGCCTCGGGCGCATCGCTGGAGGTGATGGCAAGCACCAGGGTGACGAAGAACCACAACATCAGCTGGCCGACGAATGCGCCACGGCCCAGGCGCGTGTTCCAGCGCCAGAAGGCCCAGGGCGATACCGGCTGAAGATCGGCCTGGGCCAGCAGCAGGCGCTCGCTCCAGGACAACACCGCTGTCAGCGCAAAGCGCAGGCCGATACCGGTGCTGGGGTCATCCTTGGCCTTTTGCAGCTGCTTGAGCACCTTGAGGCGCGGTACGCCGACACGGCCGTAGCGGATCAGGCCCTTGAGCGTATCCATGACCTGGTAGAACACCGCGCTGTCCATGCCGTAGGCATCGAGCTTCTCGCGCGGCGGCCGGCTCGGCTCGCCCTTGATCAGGCCGCTGCGAAAGGCTTCGAACCACGGCTCTTCACTGGAGATGTCGGCCATGGTGCGCAGCAACACGCGGTGCTGTTCGGCATCCAGTGCCGGGTCGTGGTAGAGCACCGCCCAGAACAGCATCATGCCCAGCAGGTCGTCGGCGAAGGCCTCTTCGTCCTTCTGGTAGCTGGCCAGCAACGCCAGCGTGCTGGGCAGGCGCGCACTGCTCAGGGCCTGGTCCGGCGCGGGCAGGCTGTCGGCAATGGCTTTTTGCAGCGGGTCGCGGCTGTCCAGCCAGCCCAGCAGCCCATCGAGGTTGCCTTGTTCCTGCAGCAGGTTCAGCAGCAGGGTATGGACCTTTGCCAACGGATGGCCGGGTGGGCACTGCAGGGTGTCGAGCATGCTCGGCGTCACCAGCGCCAGCCAGCGTTGTGGCGCCTGGGCCAGGGCCAGCATGAACAGTGCCTGGCGGTGCCAGTGCCACAACTCGGCGCCGGCCGGTGCGGGAGGCAGCACCACGCCTGCGGCGCCCAGCTCGCATTGCATCTCCAGGCCGAATGGTACCGGCATCATGGCGCGCGGGCTGAAGGTCTCGTGCAGGCGGGCCAGGGTGCGCCCGTCGTAGGCGCGCAGGCGGCGCAGCCAGTCGCGGCACAGCGTGGTGGCGCCGTCCTTGAGCACGTCGGGCAGTTGTGGGTGCGGCGAGTTGCTGTTCAGGAACGCCTGGATCGCCAGGGGGATCGGCGCCTGTTGCAGCCAGGCCAGTTGCTGTTGGGCCTGGTAGCGCAAGCCGTCGAGGATCAGTTCATCGATCAGGTGGCTGCTTTTAGGTTCGTCGAGCACCTGTTGCAGCAGCGCGGCGTCGCCGCAGTGCAGGGCCCAGGCGTGGCGGTACAGACGCTGCAGGGCCGGGTCCGGGTGTTCGTCGATCAGGCTGGCGAGCAGTTCCAGCTCACGCTCATCGGTGGCCCGCCAGTCGACGAACTGCCCCGCGATGCCGTCCAGTTCCAGGCGCGCGGCCTGGAACCAGCGCGTCAGGGTTTCCGGGCGCTGCGCCGGGCTGCCCAGGGTCTGTTCGTCTTCGCTCAGGTCGTCGGGCCAGGTGCGCACCGGTGCCAGGCGGTCGAAGGCCTGGATCATCAGCGGCAGGCGTTGCGGCTGGTGCGCGGTGCACAGGTCCAGCAGCTCGCGGGCGGCCACCGGGTGGCGGAACTCCAGCCACAGGCGGCTCCAGCACGACAGCGCTTCTTCTTCCTTGCCCAGCAGGCTGGCCTGGCAGGCCAGCTGGTACAGCGCGTCGACATCGTCGGGTTGTAGCGCCTGGCGTTCGACGCACAGCGCGTACAGGCTCGGGCTGGCCACCCCGGCCTGGCCGATCTGCAGCAGCAGGCGTTCGACCAGTGCGGCGTCCGGGGGCAGGGCGACCACGGTGTGTTCCCGGGCGAAGGCGGCCAGTTCGAACAGCGGGCGGTTGTTGTAGAGGTGGTCCAGGCTGCGCAGGTACCACAGGGTTTCCAACTGCGCGGCCGTAGACCAGTCGTTCATCAGGCGCATGTCGAACGGGTCGGGGGCGGCGAAGCGAGCCAGCAGCGTCTCGACTTCCTGCGCCTCTTCGAAGCCCAGGCGCAGCAACTGCTTGTCCCAGGCCAGGCGCTTGGCCAGCACCTGCACGCAGGCATTGGACAGCTGGCCGGCTTCTTCCAGGCGCCACAGCAGCTCCCAGCTGACGTCCTCGAGTTCTTCGAGGGGCAACTGGTCGAGCTCACGCAAGTAGTCCTGCCAGGCATCGACGTTGTAGCGCCGGGCCGGGTCGGCGAGCATGCGGGCGAAGGTGGCGATGACCGGGTGCACGCGAGGCGGGCGCGGCGGGCGTTCTGCGTAGGCCTGTTCTTCGCCGACGTCCTCGTCCTCTTCGTCGTCTTCGTCATCCGTGCGGGTGGCGAGCTTGAGCGCGTGCTCGTAGGCCTGGCGCAGCAGTTGGAAGCCCTGCGGGTCGGTTTCGGGGTGAAACTCCGGCAGGCGGGCGCGGTAGGCGCCGCGGATGACGTCCTGGTCCTTGGTGGGCTCGATGCCCAGCTTTATCCAGCAACTCATGACCAGGTGCCCTCCTCGAGCGAATCGGGCCGGGGCGGGTAGTCCAGTGGTAGGTCCCAGGGCAGGCTGGCGAACAGTGCCTTGCCGCGCTTGAGCATGTTCATGATGATGCAGCGGTTCCAGTGCTCGGCGCCCTGGCGGTCGATACGGTAGGGGTAGACGTCGTCGTCATGGCTGGAGCAGTTCCATAGCGATTTGCCGAACATGTAGCCGGCGATGTAGGTGTCCCAGCTGTTGTAGAAGTGGCGTGCGCGCAGTGCCAGGCGGCTGTGCAGCCAGAGGCTTTCGGGCTCGGTGATCAGGTTCTCGAACACACCGGCGCGCAGCAGGTAGCCCATGCGGCCCAGGTCCCAGGCGCGGGTGCCGCCGAAGCCGCAATCGGCATAGGTGCGTGCGGCAAATTCATAGTTGGCGCGCTCGCGCGGGCCCAGCTCGTCAAGCAGTGCCTGCCATTGGCTGGGTTGGCGGCGAGGGTATTGCCAGTAGGCATCGTTGAGTTTTTCGGCGTGGCCGGTGTCGGCCATGCGCAGCATGTCGAGCAGCTCGCGGCGGTTGTTGATGCCCCACCATTTTTTCAGGTCCAGGTCCCCTTCGGCTTCGAAATAACGGGGGGAGGTGAGGCTGGCGCCGTTGAGGGCGGCCATGGGTGCAGAAAGGGCGTACAGCCAGTGCTGTTCAATCTCTTCCATGAATAGAAGGCTCCGGGGTCGACGGGGAATGGGCGGGGTCGACCGTAATGGCGCGGATTGTAGAGAGGCGGGGCGGGTGGGGCAATTGGATCCAGATTTTTTCGGCAGTGGTGTCTACCGGTGCTGGTTTTCTTGCTCTTGCTGTTGCTTTGCTTTTGATCTT
>NZ_QLAD01000001.1:78853-223909 GCF_024355235.1 Pseudomonas sp. S12(2018) | reverse complement strand
CGGCGTCTCTGTCCATGCTGGATAAGCTCGCTAACCTTACAACCGTCGCTCCCCGGGAAGGGGGCCGAGAGATTATCCGGCACGGGCGGTGATCCAAGCGCCCCACAAGCCCCCCTGAAGAACCGGAACATCAAAAGCCCGATCACCAGTGCGATGGTGAGCCAGTCACCCGACCATGCCCCGCTCTTCCTCACGCAAGGTCAACACCTCGACCCCCTGCGCCGTCACTGCCACCGTATGCTCCCACTGTGCCGACAGGCTGCGGTCCCGGGTGATCACCGTCCACCCGTCCTTGAGCGTACGCACCCCACGCCCACCCTGGTTGATCATCGGCTCGATGGTGAACACCATGCCCGGCTTGAGCACCAGCCCGCTGTTGCGGTGTCCGTAGTGCAGCACCTGCGGCGCCTCGTGCATCTGCCTGCCGATGCCGTGCCCGCAGTACTCACGCACCACGTTGTAACCCGCGCCCTCGGCAAGCCGCTGTATCGCATGCCCCACATCACCCAGCGTGGCCCCGGGCCGCACCTGGCGAATGCCCGCCCACAACGCCGCATAGGTGGTATCGACCAATTGCCGCGCCTCGTCGGCAATGGCGCCCACCGCATACATCTTCGACGAGTCGGCAATGTAACCACCCTGTTCCAGGGTGATGTCCACATTGATGATCGACCCCGCCTTCAGCACCTCGTCGGCACTTGGCACGCCGTGGCACACCACATGGTCGACGGAGGTGTTGAGCGAATACTTGAACCCGTACTGCCCCTTGCTGGCCGGACGCGCCTTGAGCACATCGACGATGTACGCCTCGGCACGGTCGTTGATCTGCAAGGTGCTGACCCCTGGCGCGACAAAGCCGTCCAGGTGCTCGAACACCCGCGTCAGCAATTGCCCGGCGGTACGCATCAAGGCCAGCTGCTGCGGGTTCTTCAGGATCACCTCGCTCATGCGATCAGCTCCCTGAGGCTGGCCTGCTCCTGGCGCAGCAACTGGCGCAACAGTTCCTGGTAGGTCATGTGCGGGTTGAGCTCGGCCAGCATGCCGATGCGAATCCAGTACTCGGCCTGCGCGTTGATCGAGCGCGACACCGCGCCGCTGGCAATGCGCAGGTCTTCATGCAGCGCGTCATCGATCTTGACGATACCCATGGCAATACTCACTCTGTATACGAAGCGTATATATAGCATATAGCTTGTGTGTTGTTCGAGGCAGGCGCCGCAAAGGGGCTGCGGTTGCGATAAACTCCGGCCATGAACCTCGATACCCGCATCAAGTTCCGCCACCTGCTGTGCTTTCTCGAAATCGCCCGTCAAGGCAGTTTCGCCAAGGCCGCCGACGCCGTGGCCATCAGCCAGCCGGCGATTTCCAAGACCCTCAAGGAGCTCGAAGAACTGCTGCAGACGCGATTGTTCGAGCGCGGCAAGCAGGGTGTCGAGCTGACTGCGGCCGGGGTGCGCTTCATGCGCTACGCCGGCCCGTGCGTACAGGCCCTGCGCGAAGGGGTGAGTACCCTGCGCGGCGAGGAACACGCGCCGCCGCAGGTGAAGATCGGCGTGCTCTCGACCGTCGAAAGCCTGCTCATTCCCGAAGTGATCTGCCGCCTGCACCAGCGCCACCCGGCCCTGGTGGTCAGCGTTGCCACCGGCCCCAGTGCGCACCTGCTGGCGCAGCTGCATGTGGGGGAGCTGGACCTGGTGATCGGGCGCATGACCGACAGCCCGCAGATCCAGGGCCTGCTGTTCGAGCACCTGTACAGCGAGTCGATGTCGCTGGTGGTGCGCCCCGGCCACCCGTTGCTGGCACGCAGCCCGATCGAGCGCAACCAGGTGGGCCAGTACCCGCTGGTACTGCCCCTGGCCGGCACCACCATTCGCAAGCATGCCGACAGCCTGTTCGTGCAATGCGCCATCGAACAACCGCAGCAACGTCTGGAAACGCTTTCCCCGGCACTGAGCCGGCGCTATGTGCTGGGCAGCGATGCGGTGTGGGTGGCCCCGCGTGATGCGGTGCGGGTCGACCTGCAGCGGGGCGAGCTGTGCGAGCTCGACCTGGGCGTGCGCGAACCCGGTGGCTCGGTGGGTATCTGCAGCAATGCCGCGCTGCCACAGGCCCTGCCGGCCCAGTGGTTGTGCCAGGTGCTGCGCGAAGTGGCGGGGCAGTACCGCGAAGGACACTACCCGTAGATTTCATCCAGATCCGGGGCGTTGGCTGCAATACTGGCCACTGGCTTATCGGCTGCATGAAGAAGCCTTCACCTGGCTGAACTTCTCGACCTTTTGTCGCTCTCATGCCGGTAGCCATTGGTCGTGGCCGCCTGATAAGCTCGCGGCTTTACTCGATTGCCCTTTTGGCGCATGAACAAGGAAATAGCATGAAACAGCATCGGTTGGCGGCTGCGGTTGCCCTGGTTAGCCTGGTACTGGCGGGTTGCGATTCGCAGACCAGCGTCGAGCTGAAGACCCCGGCACAGAAAGCTTCCTACGGTATCGGCCTGAACATGGGCAAGAGCCTGGCACAGGAAGGCATGGACGATCTCGACTCCAAGGCCGTGGCCCAGGGCATCGAGGACGCTGTCGGCAAGAAGGAACAGAAGATCAAGGACGAAGACCTGGTCGAAGCCTTCGCCGCGCTGCAGAAGCGTGCTGAAGAACGCCTGGTCAAGATGAGCGAAGAGTCGGCCGCCGCCGGCAAGAAGTTCCTTGAAGAAAACGGCAAGAAGGACGGCGTGGTCACCACCGCGTCGGGCCTGCAGTACCAGATCGTGAAGAAGGCCGAAGGCGCCCAGCCCAAGCCTACCGACGTGGTCACTGTTCACTACGAAGGCAAGCTGATCGACGGCAAGGTGTTCGACAGCTCCGTCGAGCGCGGCAGCCCGATCGACCTGCCGGTCAGCGGCGTGATTCCGGGTTGGGTCGAAGGCCTGCAACTGATGCACGTGGGCGAGAAGGTCAAGCTGTTCATCCCGGCTGACCTGGCCTATGGCGCACAGAGCCCTAGCCCGATGATCCCGGCCAACTCGGTACTGGTGTTTGATCTGGAACTGATCGCCATCAAGGACCCGGCCAAGGCAGCAGAAGACGCTGCTGAGAAGTAAGCGTCCCGCTGTGTGCACAACGCCCCGTCTCGACGGGGCGTTGTCGTTTATGGATCGGGCTGAACCGTGGGAGCGATCTGACGTCACACCTTGGTGGCGTGCGCAACTGTGACGGCTTTCGCAAAGTGACCGCGTAATGAAACAGGTGTGTAAAAAACGCCCGATTTGACCCAGGCCCTTGCCTGGCGGGCACGCCGAGCCTGAAAATGGCCTCTGTTCACAAGGTTATCCACAAATACTGTGGATAACCTTCCCGGCCCTGCCGTTGGAGGTGGTATGAAAGCACCCTGGAATTTTGCCCGTTTCCTGCCGCTGGCCGAGCGCCTGTTGAGCCGGGGGCGCCTGCCAGCGCTGATCTTCGCCGTGGCGCGCAAGGGCCCGAGCCTGGGCAAGCTCAAGGATGACGTACGCCTGCTGCAGGCGCTGTGCGTGGCGTGGTGGCGTGGCGAGTACCGTGCCATCAGCTCAAGGGCGCTACTGACCATCGTCGCCGGCCTGCTGTACTTTGTCAGCCCGCTGGACGCGATCCCGGACTGGCTGCCCGGCATCGGCCTGCTCGACGATCTCGCCGTACTGGCCTGGGTGCTGAAGACGTTCGACAGCGAGCTGGCGGCTTTTCGCGCCTGGCGCAATCGTCAGTCTCCCGAGAAACTGCGCGTGGTCGAGCGCCTGCCCGACACCCCCGAAGCGTTGCGCCTGGAGCAGGGAAAGCGCTAAATCCGGTTACACCCTGCAATACTGCGCCGGCTGGTACTATATTTGGCATAAGCGCTATACCGAGCGATTACATGCGCAGGTTCTTACAAGGGGGTTGTAATGGGTATTCAGGTTATCAGCCGAGACGGTCAACCCGAGTACGCGGTCGTGCCCTGGGAGCACTATCAAGCGTTGTTGAAGGCGGCAGGTCAACCTGCCGCCACGGCGCAGCCGGCAGGCGTCAACGCCAGCGCCGCTGCACCCACGCCGGCCAGCCTGCCCGCGTTGGGCGAGCTGGCCGCCTTGCGTGAGGCCAAGGGCCTGGCTGCCGAGCAGCTGGCGCGCAAGGTGGGCATCAGTCCGGTGTACCTGGCGCTGATTGAAAGCGGTGAGCGCGAGCCGGATGCCGCGATCCGCCGCAGCCTGGCCTGGGAGCTGGGCGTGGCAGGCTGGAGCGAGCCGTCGTGAGCGGCGTGCGGATCAGCCGTCAGCAATGGGAGGGGCTGCTGGGCGAGCTGGACGTGGCACGCCGGCAACGCCACCTGCTGACCTACCGCGCCTTGCTCGAACGCCTGGAGCTGCCAAGCCCGGCGATGCAGACCCTGACCGCCGCGCTTGAGTACCTGGCGGTGATCGATGCACGCGCCGAGCAGCCACTGCGCAGCTCGCTGGTGATCAGCCAGGGGGCCAGCCGATTGCCACGTACCGGCTTTTTCGAATGCGTCGAGCGCCTGGGGCGGTTTTCCGGGCCATCGGACGGCATGGCCGCAGCATCCTGGCATGCCTCGGAAGTGGTACGGGTATTCGAGTACAGCTATCCCGAACAGGCCTGAGGCGCCAGCGCCGTATCGATCAGGTACAGGCTGTGCCCGGGCACATCCTTGGCATGGTGCTTGGCCTGGGAGGCGAGGTCGGCCAGTTGGCCGGCATCCAGTTGCGCGCAGGTATGTGCATGCAGTTGCACCACACCGATCGAGAGTGACAGCAACGGGAATTCCTGGCGCTGGCCCAGGCGGTTGTGCGCGATGAAGCACCCGGCCTCCAGGTGCTCGGTGCGGTAGAAGCGCCGACAGGCATTCTGAAAGTCGTCCAGCAGCACGTTCAGGCGCTGCTCCCAATCCTTCGAACCCAGTACCAGCATGAAGTCGTCGCCACCGATATGGCCGACAAAGTCCCGGCTGGGGTCGACCCGTTCGCTCAGGCACTGGGCCAGGCTCAACAGCACTTCGTCGCCCTTGGCATAGCCATAGATGTCGTTGAAGGGCTTGAAACTGTCGATGTCCACATAGCAGATCGCTGCCTCGCGCTGTTGCTGCAGCAAGCGGGTCAGGCATTGCTGGATCGGCACGTTGCCCGGCAACAGGGTCAGCGGGTTGGCATAGCGGGCCTGCTGCAGCTTCTGTTCGGTGATCAGCTTGAGCACGTCGATCACCCGCCCCAGGCCCAGGTAGCGACCGCTCTGGGTAATGATGAAGTCTTCCTCGATGCGCTGGCGCGCGCGGCTGGTCAGCAGGCGGCTGACCTTCTGCAGCGACTGGTTGAGCTCCACCGCCAGAAAGTCCTCGTTCATCAGCCGGCTGATCGGCTTGCGCGCATACAGGTCGGTGGCGAACGGTTTGAGCAGCGCGTCGGACAGCGAATGGCGGTGCACGATGCCGCAGGGGCGCTGTGCATGGTCGAGAACAGCCAGCGAGTTGAGGTTGGCCTGGCGGCGAAACAGCGCCAGTACCTCCAGGGTCGCCGTATCACCGCTCACGGCCGGTTGCTCGTTGAGCAGCGCGCTCAGATCGCGGCCGTCCTCACCCAGCACCACCGCGCCACTGTGCGTCGCTGACGGCAGCATGGCGGTAGCGTCGCGGGGCGGTTGCTCCTGCGGCCGGCACAGCAGGTAGCCCTGTACCAGGTCGACCCCCATCTCGGTGAGCACCGCCAGCTCCTCGGCCAGCTCGATGCCCTCGGCAATCACCTTGGCCCGCGACGCCTTGGCGATCTGCAGGATCGAGCCGACGAACTCGCGCTTGACCGCATCCTGGTGAATACCGTCGATGAAATGCCGGTCGATCTTGACGTAGTCCGGGCGCAGTTCCGACCACAGGCGCAGGCTGGAATAGCCGGCGCCCAGGTCGTCCAGGGCAATCGAAAAGCCCATGTCGCGGTAGTGGTGCAGGGCGTTGAACAGCAGCTGGAAGTCGTCGGTGGGGGTTTGTTCGGTCAACTCGATGACCACCCGGCTGGGTGGGATGCCAAGGCTCTGCAGCAGCTTGAGCGTGCGCCCGGACTGGTATTGCGGCTCGAGCAACGACTCGGGCGACACGTTGAGGAACAGCTTGCCTTCCAGTTGCTGCTGGCTGAAACGCCGGCACGCGCTTTCGCGGCAGGCCACCTCCAGTTCGGTCAGGCGGCCGGCATGGCGGGCCACGGCGAACAGGTTGATGGGGGAGTGCAGCGGGCTGTTGGACGGGCCGCGGCTGAGGGCTTCATAACCGAGGATGCGTCGCTCGGACAGGCAGACGATGGGTTGGAACAGGCTGTGCAAGCCGCTTTGAGCCAGGATGGAGCTCAACGCGCTGAGCTGTTCGGTCACGGTCATGGCAGGGCTACCTTGAAAAAAAGGGACTGGGGCCATCGGCGCCCAGTCCCTTATTTCACGACAGAATGATGACTGTTTGATGACCCGAAAAGGGCACCGTCACATTATTTTGCCATTATCGTTTCAGTGCTTGGCCACCGAGGAATTCAGCCCCAGGTAGTCCAGCAGGATGCGCCCGGTTTCGGCGAGGTACGCGTCATCTTCCGGCTTGGTGTCATCCGGCTCGACCGGCAGGGCGTCTTCGTCTTCCTTCTTCAGTTCCTTGAGCGGCTCTTCGCCCTTGGCCTTGCGCCGGATGTTTTCCAGCGCCAGCTGCTTGCCTTCGATGTCGGCATGGCGAGCGCGGCGTTCCACCTCGTTGAGGCTGACGGTCTTCTCGTTCATCAACTGCTGGGTCAGGGCCAGGCGATCGCGAATGTAGACGAACTCCGGGTCCTTGGCGCTGCGGTTTTCGTGGCGTGCCTTGAGTTGCGCAAGGAACGGCTTGAACGGGTCGACGGCCGGCTTGATGGCCGGGCGGATGGTGTCCCACGGCATGGCTTCAGGCAGGGCGCTCTCGCCGATCTCCTTGGTGTCGATGATCGACGGGTAGTCGATGTCCGGCAACACGCCCTGGTGCTGGGTGCTCTGCCCGGAAACCCGGTAGAACTTGGCCAGGGTCAGCTTGAGCTCGCCGTGGTTGAGCGGCTGGATGGTCTGCACGGTGCCTTTGCCGAAGGTCTGGCCACCGATGATCAGGGCACGGTGGTAGTCCTGCATGGCGCCGGCGAAAATCTCCGAGGCCGAGGCCGACAGGCGATTGACCAGCAGCGCCAGCGGGCCCTTGTAGAAGGCACCGGTGTTTTCGTCTTCGAGCACGTCGACACGGCCGTCGGCGTTGCGTACCAGCACGGTGGGGCCCTTGTCGATGAACAGGCTGGTCAGCTCGGTGGCTTCCTGCAGGGAGCCGCCGCCGTTGTTGCGCAGGTCGATGACCACGCCGTCGACCTTTTCCTTCTGCAGTTCGGTGAGCAGTTTCTTCACGTCACGGGTGGTGGACTTGTACTCCGGATCCCCGGCGCGGAACGCCTTGAAGTCGAGGTAGAAGGCCGGGATCTCGATGATGCCCAGCTTGTAGTCGCGTCCGTCCTGCTTGAGCTTGAGCACCGACTTCTTGGCGGCCTGTTCTTCGAGCTTGACCGCTTCGCGGGTGATCGAGACGATCTTGCTGGTCTGGTCGTTAGGCGCGTTGCTGGCCGGGATGACCTCCAGGCGCACCACGGAGCCCTTCGGGCCGCGGATCAGCTTGACCACTTCGTCCAGGCGCCAGCCGATCACGTCGACCATTTCCTTGTCGCCCTGGGCAACGCCGATGATCTTGTCGGCCGGGGCCACCTGCTTGGTCTTGGCGGCAGGGCCAGCCGGCACCAGGCGCACGATCTTGACCTGGTCGTTGTCGCTTTGCAGCACCGCGCCGATACCTTCGAGCGACAGGCTCATGTTGATGTCGAAGTTCTCGGCGTTGTCGGGCGACAGGTAGTTGGTGTGCGGGTCGTACGACTGGGCGAAGGTGTTGATGTAGGCCTGGAAGATATCTTCGGCGCGGGTCTGGTCCAGGCGCGCGAGCTGGTTCTTGTAGCGCTTGGTCAGCAGTTCCTGGATGGCCTTGGGTTCCTTGCCGGCGATCTTCAGGCGCAGCACCTCGTCCTTGACGCGTTTGCGCCACAGGTCGTCGAGCTCGGCCTGGTTCTGCAGCCACGGAGCGTCCTTGCGGTCGACCAGCAGGGTTTCCTGGGTGGTGAAGTCGATCTTGTCGACGCCCTTGTTCAGCTCGGCCAGGGCGAAGTCCAGGCGCGATTTCACGCGATCCAGATAACGTTTGTAGATGGTGAAGCCCGGATCCAGGTTGCCGCTCTTGAGGAAGTCGTCGAACTGCGTCTTCCACTTGTCGAACTCGGCAATATCGCTGGCCATGAAGTAACTGCGCGAGGGATCGAGCAGTTTGATGTAACTGTCGTAGATGATGACCGAGCGCGCATCATTGAGTGGCGGCTTGCTGTAGTGGTGGCGCTTGAGCAACTCGACCACGTTCAGGCTGGCGACCACTTCATCGCGGTCTGGTTGCAACTTGTCCCAACTGTTGGCGGCCGAAGCGGCGCCGGCCAGCGGCAAGCTGCCAAGGCCGATCATCAGGGCGAGGGCAGTGCTGGGCAGGAGATGCTTCATGCTGATTCGACGTAGGGGCAATTGATCACGCATATTAGGCCGTCTTTGAATTCGCCGGTTCCATGGAGCCGGACGCATAATGCAAAAAGCCTGGTGCCAAGGCAGCCAGGCTCAGTCATGACTCAACTATGGAGGCACTGTGAAGGCATTGCAAGGCGTTGACGGACATGTGGAGTGGGTTGAGACGACAAGTCCAACTTGCGATGTAGGTCAAGTACGCATCCGCGTGGCAGCGGCCGGGCTCAATCGCGCCGACCTGTTGCAGCGTGCCGGATTGTACCCGCCGCCACCGGGCGCCAGCGAGTTCCTGGGCCTGGAATGTGCCGGGGTGATCAGCGAAGTGGGAGCCGGGGTGTCCTGGCAGGTGGGCGACCGGGTATGCGCACTGCTGGCCGGTGGCGGCATGGCCGAAGAGGTGGTGGTCGACGCGCGCCACGTGCTGCCGGTGCCCGAGGGCCTGAGCCTGCAGCAGGCGGCTGCGATCCCGGAGGTATACGCCACGGCCTGGCTCAACCTGTTCCAGCTGGGCGGCCTCAAGCCGGGCGAGAAAGTGTTGCTGCACGCCGGCGCCAGCGGCGTGGGGTCGGCGGCCATCCAGCTGTGCAAGGCGTTCGGCAGCCCCAGCTGGGTCAGCGTGGGCTCGGCCGAGCGGCTGGCCTATTGTCAGGCGCTGGGCGCCAGCGGTGGCGTGGTGCGCGGTGACGATATAGAGGCGCTGAACGACTTCGCCCCGTTCGATGTGATCCTGGACCCGGTGGGGGCCAACTATGCGGCGCTCAACCTCAAGCTGCTGGCCCGTGACGGGCGCTGGGTGATCATCGGCCTGATGGGCGGGCGCAAGGCCGAGCTGGACCTGGCCCAGGTACTGGCCAAGCGGGTGCAGGTGACCGGCTCGACCCTGCGCAATCGCGATGACCAGTTCAAGGCCGACCTGCTCAGTGACCTGGGCCAACAGGTGTGGCCGCTGTTCGCCGAAGGGCGCTTGAAGCCGCAACTGGTAGGCAGCTATGCGGTGAAGGACGCCGAGGCGGCGTATGCCGAACTGGCGGGCAACCAGGTATCGGGCAAGTTGGTGCTGGTGATCGACGACAGCCTGGTATAGGGCCCTGTTCGCCGGCAAGGCCGACTCCTGCAGGAGCCGACCTTGCCGGCGAACTTTTTTCAGGCCCAGGCCAGAATCGGCCAGCCATTCTTCTCGGCATGCTCGCGCAGCACCGGGTCCGGGTTCACCACATACGGGTGGTCAACCTTCAGCAGCAACGGCAGGTCATTGCGCGAATCGGAATAGAAGCTTGCGCCTTCTAGGTTCTCTTCCTGCTGGTCCAGCCACTCCAGCAAGCGGGTGATCTTGCCTTCGCGGTAGGTCAGGGTGCCCACGGTCTTGCCGGTGTAGAACCCTTTTTCCACTTCCAGCTCGATGCCCAGGTACTCGTCGATCCCCAGGCGCGCGGCAATCGGTCCCACCAGATGCACACCCGAGGCCGAGATCACCAGAATTCGATCCCCCGCCTTGCGGTGCTCGGCAATGGTGCGGGTGGCCTCACTGAAGATGATCGGCTCGATGAAGTCTTCCACCCACGGCTCGACCAGATGATCGACTTCCTCTGGTGTGCGCCCGATCAGCGGCTCCAGGCTGAACGCCATGTAGTCTTCCATCGCCAGGTGCCCCTTGCCGTAGGCCTCCATCAGCTCACGGTCCCTGCGCAGGAACGACTCACCGTCCACCCAGCCCAGGCGCACCATCTGCTCGCTCCACAGCGAGGCGCAGTCGCCGTGGATCAGGGTTTCATCCAGATCGAAAATCGCTAAAGCCATAACAACAAAACTCCTGTTCGGCCCTCAGGCAACTTCGCAGAGGGCGGTGGGATCGATGGACAAGGATACCCGCTCGCCGTCCGCATGCAGATCGGCGGCTGAACGATTGAGCACATCCACCACCAGCTCCACACCACGCGCTTCGATGCGGTAGCGGATCACGTTGCCCAGCAGGCTGTGACTGCGCACCAGGCCTTCGCGTTCGCCTTCCAGGCTCAGCGCGATGGCTTCGGGACGGATTGCCAGGCGGCTGTTCACCGTACGTTGCAGCAGGCGGCTGGCACTCTGGGCATCGAGCAGGTTGTAGTTGCCGATGAAGCCGGCCGCGAAGGCATCCACGGGTGCGGTGTACAGCGATTCGGCATCGCCACTCTGCACGATGCGGCCCTGGTTCATCAGGAAGATGCGGTCGGACATGGTCAGCGCTTCTTCCTGGTCATGGGTGACGAAGATGGTGGTCAGGCCCAGCTCGCGCTGGATCTGGCGGATCTGTTCGCGCAGGTGCTTGCGGATGCGTGCATCCAGCGCCGACAGCGGCTCGTCCAGCAGCAACAGGCGCGGGCGGGTCACCAGCGAGCGGGCCAGGGCCACGCGCTGGCACTGGCCGCCGGAGAGCTGGTGCGGGTAGCGGCTGGCAAAGTCCTGCAACTCGACCATGCGCAGCGCCTCGAGTACCCGTGGGCGGCTGTCTTGGCCCTTGATCTTCTGCATGCGCAGGCCGAAGGCGACGTTCTGTTCCACGCTCATGTTGGGGAACAGCGCGTAGCTCTGGAACACCATGCCGATGCCGCGCTTTTGCGGGCTCTGCGGTACCAGGTCCTGCCCGTCGAGCAGGATCCTGCCGCTGTCTACAGCGGTCAGGCCGGCGATGCAGCGCAGCAGGGTGGACTTGCCGCAGCCGGAGGGGCCGAGCAGGGTGACGAACTCACCGCGGCCGATCTCGCAGTTGATGTCGTTGAACACCGCGCTGGCGCCGTAGCTTTTTTGCAGGTTCTGGATGCTGACGAAGCTCATTTCAGGTCTTGTCCTTGTTCAGGCGGTTGGCTGCCCAGGTCAGCACCAGCACGAAGAGGAAGTAGGAAATCACCAGCGCGCTGTTGAAGTGCCCGCTGCTGTTGCGCATGTTGTTCAGGTACACCTGCAGCGTCTCGTAGCGGGTGCCCACCAGCAGGTTGGCAAACACGAACTCGCCGAACAGGAACGAGAACGACAGCAGCAGCGCCACCATCAGGCCCTTGCGCAGGTTGGGCAGCACCACCAGAAACGCGGCCTGCCAGGTGTTGGCCCCCAGCAACTGGGCGGCATCCATCAGGTCGCGCAGGTTGATCGCCTGCAGGTTGTTGGTGATGGCGCGGTACATGAAGGGCAGGGCGACGGTGAAATAGCAGCCGATCAAAATCCACGGCGTGCCGACCATCGCCATCGGCCCTGAGCCATACAGCTGCAGCAGCCCCACCGACGACACCACCGGCGGCACCGCGAAGGGCAGCAGGATGAGGATGTTCATCAGTGCGTCGAGCCTGGGGAAGTGGTAGTGCACCACGAACAGCAGCGGCAGGATCAGCAGCACCGACAGTACCAGCGCGCCCACGCACACCAGCAGCGACTGGCCGAAGGCGGCCAGAAAACGCGGCTCGCTCCACAGCGCAAGGTACCACTTGAAGGTCAGCCCGCTGGGCAGCAGGCTCGCCGACCAGCTGGTGGACAACGAGTAGAGCAGGGTGCCGGCCAGCGGCAGCAGCAGGATCACGAACAGCACGTACACCACCACGCGGTGGTAGAGCCCGGCCGGGCCCGATTCAGCGCGAGACATGGTAGCTCCTCTTCAACAGCCACTGGTGCACCAGCGTGACCAGGGTCATCAGCCCCACCAGGATCATCGCCAGCGCGCTGGCCAGGTTCGGGTCCAGCGAGATGTCGCCGGACACCAGCGCGGCGATGCGGATCGGCAGCACGTTGAAGTTGCCGGTGGTCAGTGCGTACACCGTGGCGTAGGCGCCCAGTGCGTTGGCCAGCAGGATCACGAAGGTGCCCAGCAGCGCCGGGGTCAGCACCGGCAGGCCGATCAGGCGCCAGTAGTCCCAGGCGCTGGCGCCCAGCAGGGCGGCCGATTCGCGCCAGTCTTCGCGCAGGGCGTCGAACGCCGGGTACAGCAGCAGTACGCCCAGCGGGATCTGGAAGTAGGTATAGAGGATGATCAGCCCGGTCTTGGAGTAGAGGTTGAAGTCCTCGATGATCCCGGCCTGCTTGAGCAGCAGGGTCAGCGCGCCGTTGAAGCCGAGCAGGATGATGAAGGCGAAGGCCAGCGGCACGCCGGAGAAGTTGCTGGTCATGTTGGCGAAGGCGTTGACGAAGTCGCGCAGGCGCGAGTCCACCTTGCGCAGCGAATAGCTGCCCAGGATGGCGATCAGGATGCCGAACAGACTCGACCAGAAGCTGATCTCCAGGCTGTGCTGGATGGCCTGGCGGTAGAACTTCGAGCCGAGCACCTTGCTGAAATTGTCCAGGCCCCAGCCGCTTTCGGCCTGCAGGCTGTGCACGGCCACCCAGGTCAGCGGGGCGATCTGGAAGATGATGAAAAATACCG
Organism: Pseudomonas sp. S12(2018); assembly: GCF_024355235.1. Taxonomy (NCBI): domain Bacteria; kingdom Pseudomonadati; phylum Pseudomonadota; class Gammaproteobacteria; order Pseudomonadales; family Pseudomonadaceae; genus Pseudomonas; species Pseudomonas sp. S12(2018). The sequence continues at coordinate 210,922 of NZ_QLAD01000001.1, read as the reverse complement.
CGAAGGGCAGCAGGCACAACAGCGCCAGCCATTTGCCACGGGTGATCGAGTTCACGAGAGCAGCTCCCGGCATACCGGCTTGTCGTGGGGGATGCCGAGCAGTTCGCATACGGTGCCGCACAGTTCGGTCTGCAGGGGCTTGGCGGCCGGGTCGAGGCTGAACGCATCGCCGAACACGAACAGCGGCACTTCGCGCTCCTCGGGCAACACGCCGTTGTGCGAGCGGTCGTTGTTCATGCCGTGGTCGGCGGTGATCAGCACCTGGTAGCCGTCCTGCAGCCAGGTGCTGAGGTAGTCGGCCAGCAGGATATCGGCGCTGCGTGCGCTGTTGCGGTACTGGCTGCTGTCCAGGCCATGCTTGTGCCCGGCATCGTCGATGTTCATCGGATGCACCAGCAGGAAGTTCGGTGCGTGCTTGCGCCGCAGGTACTCGGCGTCGGCGAACAGGTGCGAGTCGGGGTAGTGGTCGGCGTAGTAGAACAGGCCATGCTGGATCGGCAGTTTCGGCGCATGGGTGTGGCGGTCACGCAGCGGTTCGAAAGGGGAGCGGTTGTACAGCTCGCTGACCCAGTGGTAGGCCGCGGCGGCGGTGCTCAGCCCGGCGTCGCGGGCGTAGTGGAAAATGCTGCGTTGGGTGGACAGGCGCGTGACGTTGTTGTGCACGATGCCGCTGTCGATCGGCGGCACACCGGTGAGGATGCATTCGTAGAGTGGTCGCGACAGTGCCGGCAGTTCGCATTCCAGGCGGTACAGGGCGGCGCGGTCTGCTTCTACATAGGCATGCAGGTGGCCCATGGCGTGGTGGGCCACCTGGTGGTTGAGGCCGTCGAGGATGACGAGGATGACGTTGTGGTTCATGGGTGGCTCCGGTGACAGCGATGACCACATCGCGGGTCAAGCCCGCTCCTTGTGGGAGTGGGCCTGACCCGCGATGGTTTCACTCCATCTCGATGATGACCTGCTCCTGCCACTTCTGCGGCAGGGCCTTGGAGGTGGCTTCCCATGCCGCTGCATCCTTGATCGGCTGCGCCGGCGCGTACTGCTCGTTGGGCAGCAGCTTGGCCTGCACGTCCGCCGGCAGCTTCAGGTGCTCGGCACGAATCGGCCGCGCATGGCCGATGGCCAGGTTGGTCTGCCCGGCATCGCTGAAGATGTATTCACGGGTCAGCTTGGCGGCGTTCGGATGCTTGGCGTACTTGTTGATGATGGTGGTGTAGCCGGACATCACCGAGCCGTCGGACGGGATCAGCACCTCGAAGCGTTTCGGGTCGATCTGCTCGCGGTAGCTCAGGCCGTTGAAGTCCCACACCACGCCGACCTCGATCTCGCCCTTCTCAAGGGTCTGGATGGTCGGGTTGGCCAGCGACAGGCGCTTCTGCTGGGCCAGCTTGGTGAACAGTTGCAGGCCCGGCTCGATGTTGGACTCGTCGCCCTTGTAGGCAATGGCTGCAGCCAGTACGCCGTTGGCCGCCTGGGCAGCGGTGCCGACGTCACCGATGGCGACCTTGTACTTGCCCTTTTCCAGGTCGTGCCAGGTCTTGGGAATGTCTTCTTCCTTGACCAGCTGCTTGTTGATGATGAAGGCGATGGTGCCGGTATAGGCCAGTGCCCAGTGTCCGTCCTGGTCCTTGGCCCAGGTCGGTATCTGCTCCCAGGTGCTGGGCTTGTACGGCTGGGTCACGCCCTTGGCCAGCGCAATGGGGCCGAAGGCGGCGCCGACGTCGCCGATATCGGCGCTGGCGTTGTCTTTCTCGGCATCGAACTTGGCCACTTCCTGGGCCGAGCTCATGTCGGTGTCCATGTGCTTGAGGCCGTACTTGCTTGCCAGGTCCGCCCAGGTGCCCTTCCAGTTGGCCCAGGCATCGGGCATGCCGACGCTGTTGACGACGCCTTCCTTGCGGGCGGCGTCCTCGAGGGCCTTGAGGTCGGTGTCCGCGGCCATGGCCGAGGTGCACAGGGCAATACTGGTGCCTAACAGTGAGGCCAGAAAAAGCTGTTTCATCCGAAGCTCCTTGATGGGTGCCGTGCAAAACGCTGAGAGGGTTTCGATTCGGTTGGTCTAGGTCAGCAATACCCGAGCCAAGGTAGGCCGGTTGCATGACAGTTTGATGTCGAAGGCGCCGCGCCAGGTGTGTGCAGCGGCCCTGAAAATAGAGCGTAGACCAGTTTCAAGTGCTTGATCCGCAACGCCTTGACCGCGCTCGACCGGGCCTGTGCGTGACCGTCCGGCGCGCTGTCATGTGCCGTTCATGTGGATTGCCTAGGCTTTGGTTACTCCGCCCGGCCATCGTCGCTGCGCCGTTCTGGCACACGCACCAGGCTGGACTAGTCCAGATAGGTAACCCTTGATGCATCGACTGCCCACGCGTGCAGTAACAGCCATATGCAATGCCCTGCAAGAGCAGATCGAGCATGGCCTGCTGGCGCCCGGCTGCAAGTTGCCGGCCGAACGCAAGCTCAGCGAGGTGTTCGATACCACGCGCATCACCCTGCGCGAGGCGCTGGTGCAACTGGAGGCCTGCGGGCTGATCTACCGCGAGGAACGCCGTGGCTGGTTCGTGGCGCCCCAGCGCCTGAGCTATGACCTGATCGAGCGCAGCCACTTCCATGCCATGGTGCGCGACCAGGGTCGACAGCCGGCTACCGAACTGTTGTCGGCCCGCCTGCAGCCGGCGCCGGCGGCGATCTGTGCGCGCCTGCAATTGCCGGCGCTGTCCAGCGTGATCCAGATCTGCCGCCTGCGGCGTATCGATGGGCGCGCGGTGCTCTATGCCGAGCATTACCTCAACCCCGAGTACTTTGCCGGGATTCTGGATTTCGACCTGAGCCAGTCGCTGACCGAGCTGTACGCGCTGCACTACGGCATCGCCTATGGCCGGGTGCGTTTCGAGACGCTGCCCACCGCGTTGCCGGTAGCGGCGGCGATGGCACTGAAGGTGTCGGCCGGCAGTGCCGGCCTGCATATCACCCGGGTCAACAGCGACCAGCACGGGCGGCTGATCGACTGCGACCTGGAGTACTGGCGCCACGATGCGATTCGCATCGTGGCCGAGGCGGGCTAGGCGTTGCTGTCGGCGGGGGCGGTGTCCTGCGCGGGGCCACCGCCGGCGGTCACCACCTGCACCGAAAGACGCGGGGTAGCCAGGTCCAGCCCGGCTTCGTCGAGCTGGCGCTTGAGCGCCAGGTTGAATGCCCGCGACACCTCCCATTGCTTGATCGGCGCGGTCTTGAAGCGCGCGCGCAGCACCGCCGAGCCGGACTCGAAGCTCTCCACCCCCTGGAACTCCAGCGGCGACCAGATATTGCGCCGTTGCAGCGGATCGCTGCGCATCTTCTGGCCCACGTCGCGAACCAGGCCGATGGCCTTGTCGATGCTCATGTTGTAGGGGATGGCGATGCGGAAGATCGCGTAGCCGAATTCGCGCGAGTAGTTCTTGATGCTCTTGATCTCGCTGAACGGGATGGTGTGCACGATGCCGTCGATGTCGCGCAGGCGCACGGTACGGATGGTCAGGCCTTCGACGGTCCCCAGGTGGCCGCCGACATCCACATAATCATCGATGGCCAGGGAGTCCTCGATGATGATGAACAGGCCGGTGATCAGGTCGGCCACCAGCGATTGCGCACCAAAGCCGATGGCCAGGCCGATCACACCGGCACCGGCCAGCAGCGGCGTGACGTTCATGCCCATGTTGGCCAGGGCCACGATCACCGCGATGATGAAGATGGCCACGAACAGCACGTTGCGGATCAGCGGCATCATGGTTTGCGCACGGGCATTGGCCAGGCCCTTGCGCGAGCGGGTCAGTGCGTGGTGCACGGCGGTGTCGCTGAGGATCCACACCAGCCAGGCGGCGATCAGCGTACCGGCCAGGCCGAACACGCGCACCGCCACCTCGTGGCCTTCGCCCTCGGTGAAACCGATCAGCGAGAAGCCCCATACACGCAGGCCCAGCTCGATGAACACCAGCCAGATGAGCAGGTGCACCAGGGTGTAGCCAAAGCTCTTGAGACGTTCGGCGTAGACCGCCTGGCGCCGGTTGGCCCGCTGCGGCTTGAGCGCATGGCGGCGCACCAGGCCGTTGACCACCATGCACATCACCACCAGCACCGTGCACATCAGCGACTGGCGCAGGGCCGTGCTGGTGTCGCCGGCGGACACGAACGTGGCAAACAGCGAAATGCCCACCAGCACCAGGGCCGGCAGGTACCAGAAGGTGCCGAGGATCTCGATGGTGTCGCTCAGGGCGCGGCGCGTCAGGCGCCGAGACAGCGGCTGGTTGCGAATGAGGTGCGCGATGGGGCGGCGAAAGCGCAGGATGAACAGCCCGGTGGACAGCGCCGCCAGAATGTTGGCCAGGGTCGCCAGGGTGTGCGCCAGGTGGTCGCCCAGGGCGGCCGCCATGCGTGGGTCGTTCATCGCCTCGCCGAAGGCGGCAAAGCTGCCGATCAGCCACAGCGGACGGAACGCGCGGTGGCGCAGGATGTACAGGGCGCGGTGGCGGTGCGGCCCATCGAGCAGCGAGAAGGCGATCACGCAGATGGCCGAGAAGCAGGTGCCGACCACCAGGGCGTAGGCCAGTACCATGGCCATCGACTTGCCCAGCGAAGAGGGCAGGGCAAAGCTCAGGTACACGGTGATGATCAGCGCCACCAGCCAAGGCCCGAGCTTGCGCAGGGCGAAGCGCACCAGGTCCCAGGTGCGCGGGTGTTGCGGCAGCTCTTCGGTGAGGCCGAAGCGCAGGCGTACCTGGTGGCTTACCCAGTTCAGCGCGTAGGCCAGCAGGCTCCAGAGCGCGATGATGGCGGCGAAACCGAACAGGATCGTCGGCCATTCATGCACCGGCACCACCCGCGCACTGAGCTCGATCTGGGCCAGCTCCAGTTCGCGGCTCCAGCGGTTGAACGGGCTGGCCTCGCCGCTGAACTGCTTTTCCAGTTCATTGAAGGTGGTGCCGATCAGGCCCAGCACACCTTGCTCGGCACTGGGCTGGGCTTGCCTGGTGGCGTCGCGCAGCTTCTTCAGGTCGGCCAGCAGCTTGCTGCGTTGCTGGTCGTTCTCGAGGTTCTTGATGACATCGTCGAGCGATTGCGCGAGGGGTTCAGTCGCCTCGGGCTGGGGTTTGCTCGAACCGCCAAGCAGGCCCGGAAGGCCGGCCGCGTGTGCGTGGCCCAGGGGCAGGAACAGAATCAGCAGCAGGGACAGGAAACGCAGGAAGGCAGGCACCGGACGATCAACCTCGAACACTCAATCGCCCGAGTGTAGAGCATTTGTCAGGTGAGTTTCTCGAGGATCTTCCACACCATGATGCCCAGGATGCCCAGCATGCCGATCCACATCATCAGCACCCCGCTGTTGCGCTCGCGCATGCTGAAGCCGACGGTGAGCAGGATCAACCCGGCGATCACCGGGAGGAACATCGTTTGAAACTCGGACATGCGCAAGGTCCTTATGCTGTAGGAGGTGTAATGATGGGCAAGCATAGCGCCAAATGTTTGCGCGCGGGTTGATGGGGGTCAGTCGTGGCCTCTTCGCTGGCAAGCCAGCGCCCACAGGTACGGCGCCTGTTTGGCGATCACCGCAGTGCTGTGGGCGCAGGCCTGTCAGGTCAGGGCAGATCGCGGCTCAGGTAGAACGCGGTCAGCACCTTGACCAGGTGCGCCAGGTCCTGGCTGCCGCACAGCTCGCGGATCGAGTGCATGGCAAACGTCGGCAGGCCGATGTCCACCGTGCGCACACCCAGGTGGCTGGCGGTGATCGGGCCGATGGTCGAGCCGCAGCCCATGTCGCTGCGCACCACGAAGCTCTGCACCGGCACTTCCTCGGCCATGCACAGGTGGCGGAAGAAACCGGCGGTTTCGCTGTTGGTGGCGTAGCGCTGGTTGTTGTTGACCTTGATCACCGGGCCGGCGTTGAGCTTGGGCCCGTGGTTGCCGTCGTGCCGGTCGGCGTAGTTGGGGTGCACGCCGTGGGCATTGTCGGCCGACACCAGCAGCGAGCGCTGGATGGCCCGGACGAAATCGTCACCGTCGGGCAGCAGGCGGCGCAGGGTCTGTTCCAGCATCGGGCCGTCGGCGCCGCAGGCGGAGCTGGAGCCGACCTCTTCGTGGTCGTTGCACACCAGTACGCAGGTCTCGTCGCTGTCGGCGGCCAGCAGGGCCTGCAGGCCGGCGTAGCACGACAGCAGGTTGTCCAGCCGCGCGCCGGCGATGAAGTCGCCATGCAGGCCGACCACGGCGGCGTCCTGGGTGTCGTAGAAGCTCAGCTCGTAGTCCAGCACCACGTCGGCGTTCAGGCCATGTTCGCGGGCCAGTTGCTCGGTGAGCAGGGCGCGAAAGTCGACGCGCTCGTCACCGGCCACCTGGGCCAGGATCGGTGGCAGCTCGGTCTGCGGGTTGATCGCCCAGCCTTCGTTGGCGCTGCGGTTGAGGTGGATCGCCAGGTTGGGGATCACCGCGATGGGCTGCTTGAAGTCGATCAGCTGGCTTTCGACCTTGCCGTCACGGCGGAAGGTCACGCGCCCGGCCAGCGACAGGTCGCGGTCGAACCAGGGCGCCAGCAGGGCGCCACCGTAGACTTCCACGCCCAGCTGCCAGAAGCCCTGGCGCTGCAGTTCGGGCTGTGGCTTGACGCGCAGGCAGGGGCTGTCGGTGTGGGCGCCGACCAGGCGAATGCCGTCGAGCAGCGGCGAATGGCGGCCGAGCTTGATGGCGATGATCGAGGAGTCGTTGCGGGTCAGGTAGTAGCGTCCGCCGGGCGTGGTGGCCCAGCTGTCACGTTCGTCCAGGCGCTGGTAGCCGGCGGCCTCGAGGCGCTGCGACAGGCTGGCGGTGGCGTGGAACGGCGTGGGGGAGGCCTTGAGAAAGTCGATCAGGCCTTGGTTCAGTGCATCGCGCATAGGTCACTCCAGACAGCAGTGGCGCGAGTTTAACGTATTGATCACGGATTTGCGTGGGCCCTATCGCGGGGCAAGCCCGCTCCCACAGCGTTCAGGGTGATCGTTGTGGGAGCGGGCTGACCCGCGATGGCCGCGCCGCGGTGTATCAGAACGGCGCCGGGCACTCGAAGCGCAGTCGTTCGCCGCTCACCGGGTGGGTGAAGCTCAGCATGCTGGCATGCAGACACAACCGCTCATGCGCCGCCAGGGCCTCGGGGTAGGCGTACAGTCGATCCCCCAGCAGCGGATGCCCGATCGACAGCATGTGCACGCGCAACTGGTGCGAACGCCCGGTAATCGGCGTGAGCTCCACCCGGCAATGATCGCCACAGCGCTCGACGATGCGCCAGAAGGTCAGCGCATGCTTGCCCTGCTCGTGGTCCACCACGTGCCGTGGCTTGGTGGGCGGGTCGTAGCGCAACGGCAGGTCGATGCTGCCGCTGTCCAGCGCAGGCTGGCCCCAGCACAGCGCGGTGTAGGCCTTCTCGGTTTCACGGTCATGGAACTGGCGCGACAGCTCGCGGTGGCTGTCGGCGTCGCGCGCCAGCAGGATGATCCCCGAGGTTTCCCAATCCAGACGGTGCACGATCAGGGCGTCGGGGTAGCCGTTTTCCTGCAGGCGGGTGATCAGGCAATCCTTGTTGTCGTCGGCGCGCCCCGGCACGGACAGCAGCAGGGTCGGCTTGTTGACCACCAGGATGGCGGCATCCTGGTGAAGGATGTGAACGTTGGACAGCGGCATTGCGTGTTCTCTGCAAACGCCAACGGCGGCGGCCGGGCCCGGGCTGTATGAGCCCGGGCCCGGCCGCCGCCGTGGCAGGTTACCCCTGTGCGCCGATCAACGATCGGGCAGGGTGATATTGAGTTCCAGGATGGAGCAGCTGCCCTGGTTCTCCAGAGCGACGTGCACATCATCCGAGCCGATGTTGACGTACTTGCGGATCACCTCGACCAGTTCCTTCTGCAAGGCTGGCAGGTAGTCCGGAGTACTGCGCTGGCCGCGCTCGTGCGCCACGATGATCTGTAGACGCTCTTTCGCGACCGACGCGGTGCTTACTTTTTTGTTGGCACGAAAGAAGTCAAAAAGGTTCATTGGTCAGTTGCCTCCAAACAGGCGCTCGAAGAATCCCTTCTTCTGTACATCGAGGAACCGGTGTTCCACGGTTTTGCCCAGCAGGCGGTCGACGGTGTCGCTGTAGGCCTGGCCGGCATCGCTCTGGTCGTCGAGGATCACCGGCACACCCTGGTTGGATGCCTTGAGCACCGCCTGGGATTCGGGGATCACGCCCAGCAGCGCGACGGCGAGGATTTCCTTGACGTCCTCGACACCGAGCATTTCGCCCTTGCTCACGCGCTCTGGATGGTAGCGGGTGATCAGCAGGTGTTCCTTGATCGGGTCTTCGTTGCGTTCGGAACGGCGCGACTTGCTGGCCAGCAGGCCCAGCATGCGGTCCGAGTCACGTACCGAGGAGACTTCCGGGTTGGTCACCACGATGGCTTCGTCGGCGAAGTACATGGCCAGGTGGGCGCCTTTCTCGATACCGGCCGGCGAGTCGCAGACCACGTATTCGAATTGCTCCTTGAGCTCCATCAGGACCCGCTCCACGCCTTCGAGCGTGAGGGCATCCTTGTCACGGGTCTGGCTGGCGGCCAGCACGTACAGGTTCTCGAGGCGCTTGTCCTTGATCAGGGCCTGCTGCAGGTTGGCTTCGCCGTTGACCACGTTGACGAAGTCGTACACCACGCGGCGTTCGCAGCCCATGATCAGATCGAGGTTACGCAGGCCGACGTCGAAGTCGACGATGACCGTCTTGTGGCCGCGCAGTGCGAGGCCGGTACCGATAGCGGCGCTGGTGGTGGTCTTACCCACACCACCCTTGCCGGATGTAACCACTAGAATCTTGGCCAAGGTGTATCACCCCTAAAGAAAAAGGACGTTGAGGTCCCAGAAATATCCAAACCGGCAACATATGGAAAAGTTGCGCTGAAAATGGCGGCAAGTATCCGTTAAAGACGGGTGATGTTCAACACGTCACCGGACAGGCTGACCTGCACGTTGGCCCCCCACAACGGGTCGCGACGCAGGTCTTCGGCCACCTTGTACTGCCCGGCGATCGAGACCATTTCGGCGGTCAGCTGCTGACAGAAAATACGTGCCCTGGTGTTGCCCTTGATACCGGCGAGGGCGCGACCGCGCATCGCGCCGTAAACATGGATGTTGCCATCGGCCAGAAGTTCCGCACCGGGGCTGACCGAAGCCAGTACCACCAGGTCGCCGCCCTGAGCATAGATCTGTTGGCCGCCACGCACCGGCGAGGTGATGATTTTTGTCGGTTTTACCGCAGGCTCCGGCGGCGGGGCCGGGGCCGGGGCCGGCTCGGGCTTGGGCGCCGGTGGCACCTCCACCGCAGGCTCCAGCGCACGTTCGCGGGCACCGGACGGCGGCAGCACCGGCAGGTCGATGGCAATGGCGGCGGCGATGTCCTCGATACGGCTGGCGCGAATGGCCAGGGTACGCAGGCCATGGTGGCGGCATACGCGCATCAGCCCGGGCAGGTCGACCGCGCCTTCGCCGGCCGGCAGCTTGTCCAGCGCCAGCACCAGCGGGGTGTTGCTGAAGAAGTTGGGGGCCTGGGCGACTTTGGCCGCCAGTTGCCGATCGAGGCCTTCGAGGTCGTTCTGCGCAAGCTCGAGCACCGTGATGGCGAGCATGCTGCCCTTGAGCTGGAACACGGGGGCTTGGTCTGGCGTCTGGGTTTGGCTCATGGTTGGCATAAGGCAGCTTGTTACGAAAAAGTGCTCAGACTTATAACGAGAACGCCGGTTAGCCGCAACCCGCAGCGAACCGTTGTAGAATGCCCGGCCATCGTCTTTGCGGAATGTTTAATGGATCGCCCGCGTTTTCGCCTTTATTTTCTTCATCCACGCTTCTGGCCGCTGTGGCTGGGCCTGGCCCTGCTGTGGCTGATCGTGCAGCTGCCCTACCGGGCTTTGCTGGTGCTGGGCCGCCTGCTGGGCGCGCTGATGTACCGTGTTGCCGGTGACCGTCGACGCATTGCTGCGCGCAACCTGGAACTGTGTTTCCCCGAATTACCGTCTGTCGAACGAACCCGTCTGCTCAAGGAAAACTTCGCTTCCACCGGCATCGCCTTCTTCGAAATGGCCATGAGCTGGTGGTGGCCAAAGGCCCGGTTGGCGCGCCTGGCGCACATCGAGGGGCTGGAGCACCTGCAGGCGGCGCAGCGTGACGGGCAGGGGGCCATCCTGATGGCCCTGCACTTCACCACGCTGGAGATCGGTGCGGCGCTGCTGGGCCAGGAACACACCATCGATGGCATGTACCGCGAGCACAAGAACCCGTTGTTCGACTTCGTGCAGCGCCGTGGGCGCGAGCGGCACAACCTCGACTCGCTGGCCGTGGAGCGCGAGGACGTGCGCGGCATGCTCAAGCTGTTGCGCTCGGGGCGCGCCATCTGGTATGCGCCCGACCAGGACTACGGCGCCAAGCAGAGCGTGTTCGTGCCGCTGTTCGGGATCGAGGCGGCTACCGTGACCGCCACCACCAAGTTCGCCCGCCTGGGGCGGGCGCGGGTGATCCCGTTCACCCAGCAGCGCCTGGCGGACGGCAGTGGCTACCGGCTGGTGATCCATGCGCCGCTGCAGGATTTTCCGGGGGAGAGCGAAGAGGCCGACTGCCTGCGCATCAACCAGTGGATCGAGTCGGTGCTGCGCGAATGCCCCGAGCAGTACCTGTGGGCACACCGACGCTTCAAGTCGCGCCCGCCGGGGGCGCCCAAGCTGTACTAGGACAATCGTGGGGTGGCTATCGCGGGTCAAGCCCGCTCCCACAAGGGTAGCCACAAACCTGTGGGAGCGGGCTTGGCCCGCGATGCAGTCGATAGGGATCTCAGGGAGTACCCCATGCCAGCACCCCAACCGGTCACCGGCCTGATCCTCTCGGGCGGTGGCGCCCGTGCCGCCTACCAGGTCGGCGTGCTCGCCGGCATCGCCGACCTGCTGCCCGCCGGCGCCGGCAACCCGTTCCCGGTGATCGTCGGCACCTCGGCCGGGGCCATCAATGCGGTGACCCTGGCCAGCGGTGCGATGCATTTTGCCGACGCCATCCGCCGCCTCACCGGCTTCTGGCAGGGCTTTCGCAGCCACCAGGTACTGCGCAGCGACTGGCCCGGGGTGATCCGCCAGGCCAGCCGTTTCGTCGGCCACAGCCTGCTGGGCCTGGGGGCCCAGGTACCGGTGGCGCTGCTCGACAGCTCGCCGCTGCGCAAACTGCTCAACCAGCACCTGGACCTGGACGGCATCGGCCATGCCATCGACCAGCAGCACCTGCGCGCGGTGGCGGTGACCGCGTTCGGCTACGAGTCGGGCCAGGCGGTGACCTTCTACCAGGGCAAGGGCGCCATCGACCCGTGGCTGCGCCATCGACGCATCGGCATGCCGACCCGCCTGAGCGTCGAGCACCTGCTGGCCAGTTCGGCCATCCCGTTGCTGTTTGCGCCGATCAGGCTGGGCCACGAATTCTATGGTGACGGTGCGGTGCGCCAGTCGGCGCCGATCAGCCCGGCGCTGCACCTGGGCGCCAACCGCGTGCTGGTGGTGGGGGTCAGCGGCAACCCCCAGGGGCCGACGCCGGGTGATCCACGCGAGCGGGTGTTCAGCGGCAAGCAGCCGAGCCTGGCGCAGATCGGCGGGCATCTGCTCAACAGCACGTTCATCGACAGCCTGGAAGACGACCTGGAGCTGTTGCAGCGGCTCAACCACCTGAGCCACCTGCTGCCCAGCGACGTGCAGCCCCGGCGCCTGGGCCTGGCCCCGGTGGAGGTGCTTGTGGTTGCGCCCAGCCAGCCGCTGGACGAGATCGCCGCCCGCCATCGGCGTGAACTGCCCGCCGCGCTGCGCATGTTCCTGCGCGGCCCGGGGGCGACCAAGACCAGCGGCGCCGGGGTGCTCAGCTACCTGTTGTTCGAAGCCGGCTATTGCAGCGAGCTGATCGAACTGGGCCGGCGCGACGCGCTGACCAAGCAGGGCGAGCTGTGCCGCTTTCTCGGCCTGCCTCTGCCCCGGCCCTGAGCGCTACTCGGCGATCTGCAGGCGGCGTGCCTCGGTGTACACGTAGCGCACCTTTTCATACTCGAACGGCGAGTTCAGCTGGCCGTAGCGAAAGCTGGTGGTATAGCGCTTGTCGATGGCGCGCAGTACCCAGACCTCCGGGTTGTCGCTGCTGACCTCGGCCATGTTGAGGAAGTTGATCCAGTTCTCGGCGCTGTAGTCCACCACCAGCCCGCCGGTGTCGCGCAGGTTCGACGGGCCCAGGATCGGCAGCATCAGGTACGGGCCGTCCGGCACGCCATAGAAGCCCAGGGTCTGGCCGAAGTCTTCGCTCTGGTGCGGTAGCCCCATCTTGGTCGCCGGGTCCCACAGGCCGGCGACGCCCAGGGTGGTGTTGAAGAGCAGGCGCGCGGTGATCTCCATCGAGCGCTTGCCCTTGAACTGCAGCAGGCTGTTGAGCAGGTTGGGCACATCGCCCAGGTTGCTGAAGAAGTTGCTGACCCCGGTGCGCACGAAGCTTGGGGTGATGTAGCGGTAGCCATTGACCACCGGCAGGAACACCCACTGGTCGAAGCGGTAGTTGAAGTGGTACAGCCGGCGGTTCACCGACTCGAACGGGTCGTAGACGTTCAGCGCGGTCAGGGTCGAACGCTCGAACTCGCGCTGGTCCAGGCCGGGGTTGAACTTGAGTTCCTTGAGCGGATCGGTGAAGCCGTCGGCTTCGATCACGCTGGCTCGCGCCGGGATCTCATCGGCCTGTACCAGGCCTGCGGCGAGCAACGCCGTCACGATCAGAAGTTTTTTAACCACGGAAAAACTCCAGCATCGCGTCGCTGTTGACGCGGTAATTGATATTGCCGCAGTGCCCGCCATGCGGGTACAGGGTCAGGCGGTCGCCAAAGGTGCTGCGCAGAAAGCCGATGTCGCCGGGGCCCAGGATCACATCGTCGGCGTTGTGCATCACGGCGATTTTCGGGCTGTTTTGCAGGTAGTCCTTGAGGGCATACAGGCTCACCTGGTCGATCAGCTGCAGCAGGCTGCCGCCATCGGTGCGCGCGCGCCACATGGGAATGACCTGCTCGGTCAGGTAGCAGTCGAAGTCGCATTGCAGCGCACGCTTGAAGAACGGCGTGAGGCTGCTGCCTTCGGTGATCGGGTACTTGGGCGGGGTGATCAGGCCGCGGCGGTTGATCAGGTCGGAGGTAAAGGCGATATCGGCGGACGAGAAGCGGAACGAGGTGCCGATCAGCATCGCCATCTGCTCGTTGCTCAGGTGCTGGCGCGACTGCTGGAAGTCGTAGAGCAGTGCGTCGTTGAGGTCGATGTAGCCTTTTTGCTGGAAGTAGCGGGTGAGTTTGGTCAGCACCAGTTCATAGAAGGTGGTGCTGTTGTTCACGCCCTTGACCTCGGTCTGCACCAGCTTGTCGAGGTTGCTGATCGAGGTGTAGAGGTTGACCGGCGGGTTGAGCAGCAGCACGCGCTTGAAGTTGAAGCTGCGCCGGGTTTCGTCCAGGTGGCTGACGAAGGCTGCGTCGAGGGCACCGAGGCTGTAGCCGGTGAGGTAGTACTCGCTGACAGGCAGGCGCGGGTGCTGGGCGCGCACGCCCTGCATCACCCGGTACAGGTCTTCGGCGTCTTCGGCGCTCACGCCCGGGGTGGCGAAGCGCGAGGCGGCGCTGATGAAGTCGAAGCTGGTGGGCGATGACAGCTGCACCACGTGGTAGCCGGCCTTGTAGTAGAGGCGCTTGAGGTACTCGTTGAGGCTGCTGGTGTAGGGCGCGCCGGTACCGGCGATCAGGAAGATCAGCGGCGCCTCGTGGTCCTGTCGGGCCAGGCGATAGCGCAGCTTCTTGACCGCCCAGAAGTTGTCCGGAAGGGTGAACTCGCGTTCGGGGCGCAGGTTGAGGCTGTAGTCGGACTGATCGATGTCATCGTCGGTCGGCAGTTCGGGGCGCAGGTCGGGCGGTGTGGAGGCGATCGTCGCCTCGAAGGGATTGGTCAGCGGGTAGCCATAGGTGGCCGCATCGACATCCACCGCAGACGCGGCCGCACTCATCAAGAGGCCACCCAGCAGGGCAGCAAGGCGCAGTGATCGAAGCATGACGGATCCCCAGGAAAGGCAAGGCAAAGTGTGTACTGCAGGCTAGGACACTCGTGCTATCGGCAAAGTTGCCTTGTGCCCCGGCATTTACCGTCCCCGATGTTGCCGTGCGGGCCAGTGCCAGGGCAACAGCGGGTTTTGTTTCTTTGCTGATAAAAGTAGCTCAGGCCGCCGCTTTTGCCTTGCACAGGCCCGGTGGGGGATTATGCTGGGCGCCGTTTTCCTGTTTCCGGAGTTGTCATGTCCCGCCGTTTGCCGCTGATTGCCTTGCTTGTGTGCCTGTCGCTGTGGGCTGCGGCCTGCTATGGGGTGCGTTACGGCTTCATGGAGGATGTCAGGTGGGTCGGTGTGTGCAGCTCGCCCCAGGTGAGCTGGGAGTGCCAGTTGCGCGCCACGCTGGGCCTGATGATCCACTTGCGGGTGCCGGGCTGGGTCGCCCTGGCGTTGGCCGTGGTGGCGACGCTGATGCCGCGTCGGGCCGGCTGGTGGCTGGCGGTGCTGTCACTGGTGTTCGGGCTGCCGGCACTGGCGCTGTACACCGTGAGCCTGGCGGCGTTCGCGCTGGTGCTGGCGGGGTTGCGGCTGGTGCGGCGCACGGCCTGAGGCTCACGCTGTATCGTTCGCCGGCAAGGCCGGCGCCTACCGGGTTCAACGCCTCCCTGCAGAGCCGGCCTTGCCGGCGAAGAGCCGACGCTCAGCCCTGCCTGATCCGCAGGCAGCGCCACAGCGCCGCGGCCATCAGCGCGCTCACCAGGGCCCACACCAGCGCCTGCTGGCTGCTCAAGCCCTCGATGAACAGCTGCGGCGCAATCCCGGCGCCGACGATGAAGGTCAGCAAGGCCACCTCGGCGCGCGCCACCCGCACCGGTCGCAGCAGGTACACCACCGCCGGCAGCACCAGCGCCGGGCTCGGGAAGCTGCGGTAGCGCGGGTCGAACACCAGCGCCAGCATGCTCACCGCCGCCGCGAAGCCGGCCGCCATCACCCACCAGCCGGCACGCGCCTGCAGCCAGGCGAACAGGCGCTCACGCCAGCCACTGCGCTGTGCCAGCGCCAGCGCGCCATGGGCCAGTACCACCAGGTTGAGCCCCGCCAGCAGCACGGCCCACAACCACTCGCCAACGAAGCGGCTGTTGACCCGTACCAGCTCGCCCCACAACCCCAGGCTGGCGGCCCCCAGTGCGGCCAGCAAGGGCAGCGCCAGGGCGCCACGCACGCCGCGCACCGGCCCGGCCAGGGCCAGGGTGGCGGCGAACAGCAGCACGCCGATGCCCAGCCACTGCGGCCAGAACGGCAGGTTGCTCACCGGGCCTTCGAGTATGCCCTTGTCCTGCCGGTCGGCATCGTACAGCCCCCAGTAACCGCCCACCGCGCCTTCGCTGGCGCGCTTCCACGGCTGGTCGAAGGCTTCGATCAGGTTGTAATGCCAGCCATTCTGCTCGGCCATGGCGACGAACCCGCGAATGAAGCGCGCTTCGTTGACCCGGCTGGGCAGGGCGGTCTCGCGCTGGCGCCCTTCGCTGGGCCAGCCGGTTTCGCCGATCATCACGTCCTTGGGCGCGAAGCGGTTGCCGAACACCTGGCGGATCTCGCCAACGTGGGCCAGCGCTTCGTCGATGCCCTTGGGATCATCTTCCCAGTAGGGCAGCAGGTGAATGGTCACGAAGTCCACCTGCGGCGCGATCTGTGGGTGCTGCAGCCAGAACTCCCACACGTCGGCGTAGGTCACCGGTACCTGCACCTGGCTTTTCACCTGGTGGATCAGATCGGCCAGGTGATCGCCCGTCACTTCCTTGCGCAACAGCACCTCGTTGCCCACGATCACGGCGCGGGTGATGTCCGGGTTGGCATTGGCGGTGGCGATCAGGGCCTTGATCTCCTTGGCCGTGACCAGCGGGTCGGCACTCACCCAGGCCCCGAACATCACCTTCAGGCCGTACTTGCGCGCCAGCTGCGGGATCGCTTCCAGGCCCGTCATCGAGTAGGTGCGGATGCATTCGAAGCGCTGTGCAAGCAGGGCGAGGTCGGCCTCCACGCGCTCCGGGCGCAGGGTGAAGGGCTGGTCGAACGGCGACTGGTCCTTGTCGAAGGGCGTGTAGGAGACGCATTGCAGCTTGTGCGTGGGGCTGGCGGCGTCCGGCAGCGATACCGGCTTGCCGAGCCCGTACCAGAGCCCGCCCAACGCGAACAGGCCAAGCAGGCAGGCAAACAGGTAGGGCAGCAGCGGGAAGCGGGCAGTCGAGGGCATGGCGCGGACCGGTCAGGAAACAAAGCCGCCAATACTACCTGCAAATGCCGGCCGGTAGCGGGCCTGGCTGGCGTTGTGATGTCGTTTCTCGATGTTTCGACGTCGCTGACAGAGCAGGTTGGCCGCCAGTGGCGGTTGATGATGCAGGTTCCGTGACGTGACGAGGGGATGCCTTGATGAAAATGCGACGACTCCTGGGGGCGGGCACTGCCCTGATACTGGCCATGGGCACCAGCCTGGCCATGGCCAAGGAAGTAAGCATCGGCTACGTCGATGGGTGGTCCGACAGCGTGGCGACCACCCATGTGGCGGCCGAGGTGATCAAGCAGAAGCTCGGTTATGACGTCAAGCTGATGCCGGTGGCCACCGGCATCATGTGGCAGGGGGTGGCCACCGGAAAGCTCGATGCGATGCTGTCGGCCTGGCTGCCGGTGACCCATGGCGAATACTGGGCCAAGAACAAGGACAACGTGGTCGACTACGGCCCCAACTTCAAGGACGCCAGGATTGGCCTGATCGTGCCCGAATACGTCAAGGCGCAGTCGATCGCCGACCTCGGAAGCGATGCCGGCTTCAAGAAGAAGATCGTCGGCATCGACGCCGGGTCCGGGGTGATGCTCAAGACCGACCAGGCGATCAAGGACTACGACCTTGCCGGCTACAAGCTGCAGGCCAGCTCCGGCGCTGCCATGACCTCTGAACTGGGGCGCGCCTACGCCAAGCAGCAGCCCATCGTGGTCACCGGCTGGGTGCCGCACTGGATGTTCGCCAAGTGGAAGCTGCGTTTTCTCGAAGACCCCAAAGGCGTGTACGGCGCCGCCGAGACGGTCAACAGCATCGGCAGCAAGGAACTCGATACGAAGGCGCCGGAAGTCGCAGCGTTCCTGAAGAAGTTCTCGTGGCAATCCAAGGACGAGATCGGCGAAGTCATGCTGGCCATCCAGGAAGGCGCAAAGCCGGACGCTGCGGCGAAGGAGTGGGTCGCCAAGCACCCCGAGCGGGTCGCCGAGTGGACCGCAAAATAATGGCCTAAGGCCTCTATCTGGCACCTTCCAGGGCCGCGCGGTGTTTTGCCACCGCGCGGCCCTTTGCATGGGCGGCTGTTACGTAGCCGGTAAAAGAGTTTTACATCTAAGACTAAGGTCGTCTGGAGTGCGTCCCAAGGCAGCATAAAGTGGCGTGGTACTACCCAATCTGTGCTGCGAGGACAAAAACAATGAACGACAGCATTTATCTCTCGATACAAAACAGCCCGCGGTTCAAGGAGCTGGTTTCAAAACGTGAACGCTTCGCCTGGATTCTCTCGGCGATCATGCTCGGCCTCTACGCCGCCTTTATCCTGTTGATTGCCTACGGCCCGCAGATTCTGGGTGCCAAGCTCAGCCCCGGCTCCTCGATTACCTGGGGTATCCCGCTGGGTGTGGGTCTGATCGTTTCGGCTTTCGTGCTGACCGGCATCTACGTACGTCGTGCCAACGGTGAGTTCGACGAGCTGAACAACGCGATCCTGAAGGAGGCTCAGCAATGATCCGGCGTCTACTGGCAACACTGGCCTTTGGCGCTTTCGCGCCTGCCGTCTGGGCCGCCGACGCCCTGACCGGCGAGGTGCACAAACAACCCCTGAACGTCTCGGCGATCCTGATGTTCGTCGCCTTCGTCGGTGCCACCCTGTGCATCACCTACTGGGCTTCCAAGCGCAACAAGTCGGCCTCTGACTACTACGCCGCAGGCGGGCGAATCACGGGCTTCCAGAACGGCCTGGCGATTGCCGGCGACTACATGTCGGCAGCCTCCTTCCTGGGTATTTCCGCACTGGTATACACCTCCGGCTACGATGGCCTGATCTACTCGATCGGCTTCCTGGTGGGCTGGCCGATCATTCTGTTCCTGATCGCCGAACGCCTGCGCAACCTGGGCAAGTACACCTTTGCCGACGTGGCCTCGTATCGCCTCGGGCAAAAGCAGATCCGCACCCTGTCGGCCTCCGGCTCGCTGGTGGTGGTGGCGTTCTACCTGATCGCGCAGATGGTCGGCGCCGGCAAGCTGATCCAGCTGCTGTTCGGCCTGGACTACCACGTGGCGGTCATCCTGGTGGGTATCCTGATGTGCATGTACGTGCTGTTCGGCGGCATGCTCGCAACCACCTGGGTACAGATCATCAAGGCGGTGCTGCTGCTGTCCGGTGCCAGCTTCATGGCGCTGATGGTGATGAAGCACGTCAACTTCGACTTCAATGCGCTGTTCTCCGAAGCGATCAAGGTTCACCCCAAGGGTGAGGCGATCATGAGCCCGGGCGGCCTGGTCAAAGACCCGATCTCCGCGTTCTCGCTGGGCCTGGCGCTGATGTTCGGTACCGCTGGCCTGCCGCACATCCTGATGCGCTTCTTCACCGTGAGCGACGCCAAGGAAGCGCGCAAGAGCGTGCTGTATGCAACCGGCTTCATCGGCTACTTCTACATCCTGACCTTCATCATCGGCTTCGGCGCGATCCTGCTGGTCAGCACCAACCCGGACTTCAAGGACGCAGCAGGCGCCTTGCTGGGCGGCAACAACATGGCTGCGGTGCACCTGGCCGACGCCGTGGGCGGCAGCATCTTCCTGGGCTTCATCTCGGCAGTGGCCTTCGCCACCATCCTGGCAGTGGTTGCCGGCCTGACCCTGGCCGGTGCCTCGGCGGTGTCCCATGACCTGTATGCCAGCGTATGGCGCAAGGGCAAGGTCAACGACAAGGACGAGATCCGCGTGTCGAAGATCACCACCGTCGCACTGGGTGTGCTGGCCATCGGCCTGGGTATCCTGTTCGAAAGCCAGAACATCGCGTTCATGGTCGGCCTGGCGTTCTCGATCGCGGCCAGCTGCAACTTCCCGGTACTGCTGCTTTCGATGTACTGGAAGAAGCTGACCACCCGTGGCGCCATGATCGGCGGCTGGATGGGGCTGGTAAGTGCGGTGGGCCTGATGGTGCTCGGTCCGACCATCTGGGTGCAGATCCTGGGTCACGAGAAAGCCATCTACCCGTATGAGTACCCGGCGCTGTTCTCGATGCTGATTGCCTTTGCCGGTATCTGGTTCTTCTCGGTTACCGACAAGTCCAAGGCAGCGGATGACGAGCGTGCGCTGTTCTTCCCGCAGTTTGTCCGGTCGCAAACCGGCCTGGGGGCAAGCGGTGCTGTTTCGCACTGAGTCCTGAGCAATAAAAAAACGGCCTTCGGGCCGTTTTTTTATGTGGGGGCCATTGCACCCCCGGGTTTCTATATCTTGCCGAGCAACAACAGGATCAACAGGATGATCAGCACGGTACCAATGATGCCGGACGGGCCGTAGCCCCAACTTCTGGAGTGCGGGAAAACGGGTAAGCCACCGATCAACAGCAAAATCAGGATGATGATAAGTATGGTGCCCATGGCAGAGTCCTTTTGTTGAGTACGGTAATCAGCGTGTGCAGTTGCGATCCATCTCTTCGGTCATGACGTTCATGTCCGCCTGTTAATTCGGACTCCCACAGGCAACTAAAAGTTTAGTTCGATATGTGTTTGCCCGCGCCATTCAGCATCCTGATACAGCGTGGGCGTCGCTGCACCCTTCGCTACACTGGCCTTCAACTTCAGGAACAAGGCATCCGGCTATGCAAAACCGCATGATGATCACTGGCGCCGGGTCCGGCCTTGGCCGCGAGATTGCCCTACGCTGGGCCCGCGAGGGTTGGCAACTGGCCCTGAGCGACATCGGCGAGGCCGGCCTGCAGCAGACCCTCGCGCTGGTGCGCGAGGCGGGCGGCGAGGGCTTCGTCCAGCGTTGCGACGTGCGCGACTACAGCCAGCTCACCGCCCTGGCCCAGGCCTGCGAAGAAAAGCTCGGCGGCATCGATGTGATCGTCAACAACGCCGGGGTGGCGTCGGGCGGTTTTTTTGCCGAGCTGTCGCTGGAAGACTGGGACTGGCAGATCGCGATCAACCTGATGGGCGTGGTCAAGGGCTGCAAGGCGTTCCTGCCGCTGCTCGAACGCAGCAAGGGCCGCATCATCAACATCGCGTCCATGGCGGCGCTGATGCAGGGGCCGGCCATGAGCAACTACAACGTGGCCAAGGCCGGGGTGGTGGCGCTGTCCGAAAGCCTGCTGGTGGAGCTGCGCCAGCAGCAGGTGGCGGTGCACGTGGTGTGCCCGTCGTTCTTCCAGACCAACCTGCTGGATTCGTTCCGCGGCCCCACCCCGGCAATGAAGGCCCAGGTGGGCAAACTGCTGGAAAGCTCGCCGATCAGCGCCAGCGACATTGCCGGCTATATCTACGAGGGGGTGGCGCGCGGTGACTTCATGATTCTGCCCCACGAGCAGGGGTGCCTGGCCTGGCAGCTCAAGCAGCGCGACCCGCAGGCGCTGTATGACGAAATGGCCGAGATGGCCGTGCGAATGCGTGCCAAGGGGCGTCAGACGCAGGCGTAGGCTGTTCGCTACGGTATGCTAGGCGCTTTTGCGCGGGTAGCAGCGGACGTGATGAATTATGTGTGGTTCTTTCTGGCGGCGGTGTTCGAGATCGCCGGCTGTTATGCCTTCTACATGTGGCTGCGGCTGGGCAAGAGCGGCTGGTGGATCGCCCCCGCGCTGCTCAGCCTGACCCTGTTCGGCCTGCTGCTGACCCGCGTCGAGGCGGCCTACGCCGGGCGCGCCTACGCCGCCTATGGCGGCATCTATATCGTCACTTCGCTGCTGTGGCTGGCGGTGGTGGAGCGTGCCCGGCCGATGGGCAGCGACTGGCTCGGTGCGCTGCTGTGCGTGATCGGCGCCACCATCATCGTGATCGGACCACGTCTGCAAAACAGCTGAGCGGGTAGGATCTTGTAGGCAAATTCCCGCAAAGTTGTGGGAATTGTCTATTTGCCTGTCAGAGCGTTGAACCGTTTCAGCACCCGGTTCAGTCTTCACTCTCCCCTGATGTGGAGGATTGGAGAATGCTGGTCATAGGGCGCGAAGTCGGCGAGGTCATCACCATCGATGACGACATCAAGATCAAGGTACTGTCGGTAGACGGCAACACGGTGCGTTTCGGCATCTGCGCACCACGCGATGTGGAGGTGCACCGTGCAGAAATCTATCGGCGTATCGCCGAGCAACTGGGCAAGGGCGGCCTGGGCGCCTGATCACTGATCGTCGAGCAGCTCGCGGGGCACTTCATGCCTGGCGAGCAGTTGGCACTGCTGGCTGTCCAGGTCGAACAGGATCACCGCCTGCCCCTTGGCCAGCGCCTGGCGCACGCGCAGTACACGGGTTTCCAGCGGGGTGTCGTCGCCATTGTCGGTACCGTCGCGGGTGACGAAGTCTTCGATCAGGCGGGTGAGGGTGTCGGCTTCGAGCTGGTCGTAGGGTATCAACATAAAAAAGCTACAGAATCAGGAAAGGTTTCGCACATGCTACGCGAAACCTTTCCTGCATGTGGCCTGCAGTGGCTAGCCTTTTTGGCCAACCAGGCTGTCCACCGCCGGTACGCGGGTATCACTTTCCATTTGTGCGTCGTGTTCCAGCTGGTGGCTGAAGCTTTCCAGCGAACTGCCGGTGGGCTTGGAATCGCTGGCGAACACCGGCGGGCTGAGCAGGTAGGCGCTGAGCAGGCGGCTGAGGGCAGCCAGGCTGTCGATATGGGTGCGCTCGTAGCCGTGGGTGGCGTCGCAGCCGAACGCCAGCAGCGCGGTACGGATGTCATGCCCGGCGGTGATCGCCGAATGCGCGTCGCTGAAGTAGTAGCGGAACAGGTCGCGGCGCACCGGCAGGTTGTGCTCGCGGCCCAGGCTCAGCAGGTGGCGCGACAGGTGGTAGTCGTAGGGGCCGGCGGAGTCCTGCATGGCCACGCTGACCGCGTGTTCGCTGGAGTGCTGGCCGGGGGCGACCGGGGCGATGTCGATGCCGACGAATTCGCTGACGTCCCACGGCAATGCGGCGGCGGCCCCCGAGCCGGTTTCTTCGGTGATGGTGAACAGCGGATGGCAGTCGATCTGTGGCTGGATGCCGCTTTCGACGATGGCCTTGAGCGAGGCCAGCAGCGCCGCGACGCCGGCCTTGTCGTCCAGGTGACGGGCGCTGATATGGCCGCTTTCGGTGAACTCGGGCAACGGGTCGAAGGCCACGAAGTCACCGATGCCGATGCCCAGGGTTTCACAGTCGGCGCGGGTGGTGCAGTAGGCATCCAGGCGCAGCTCGACGTGCTCCCAGCTCACCGGCATCTGGTCGACCGCGGTATTGAAGGCGTGCCCGCTTGCCATCAGCGGCAACACGCTGCCGCGAAACACGCCGGTGTCGGTGAACACGCTGACCCGGCTGCCCTCGGCGAAACGGCTCGACCAGCAGCCGACCGGGGCCAGGCCCAGGCGGCCGTTGTCCTGCAAGGTGCGCACGCTGGCGCCGATGGTGTCCAGGTGCGCCGAAACGGCGCGGTCGGGCGAGCTCTTGCGGCCCTTGAGGGTGGCGCGGATGGTGCCGCGCCGGGTCAGCTCGAAGGGGATACCCAGTTCTTCCAGGCGCTCGGCCACGTAGCGCACGATGGTGTCGGTGAAGCCGGTGGGGCTGGGGATGGCGAGCATTTCCAGCAGGACCTTCTGCAGATAGGTCAGGTCCGGTTCGGGCAATTGATCAGGCATGCGGACTCCTCGTGGGGCGTTGTCACGGCACCGGCCGGCTGTGCGGGAACAGCAGGTCGACGAAGCGTTCGGCAGTGGGTTGGGGTTCGTGGTTGGCCAGACCGACCCGTTCATTGGCTTCGATGAACACGTAGTCGGGCTGGTCGGCGGCCTTGACCATCAGGTCCAGGCCGACCACCGGAATGTCCAGGGCGCGGGCGGCCCGCACGGCGGCATCCACCAGGGTCGGGTGCAGGCGTGCGGTGACGTCCTCCAGGCAGCCGCCGGTGTGCAGGTTGGCGGTACGCCGTACGGCCAGGCGCTGGCCGGCGGGCAGAATGGTGTCGTAGTCGACCCCGGCGGCGTGCAGGGTGCGCTGGGTCTCGGCGTCGAGCGGGATCTTGCTTTCGCCACCGGTGGCGGCCTGGCGCCTGCGGCTCTGGGCTTCGATCAGCGCACCGATGGCGTGCTGGCCGTCGCCGACGATCGAGGCCGGGTGACGAATCGCGGCGGCCACCACCTCGTAGCCGATGACCACGATGCGCAGGTCCAGCCCTTCATGAAAGCTTTCCAGCAACACGCGGCTGTCGTACTGGCGCGCGTGCTCGATGGCGGCGTCCAGGTCTTGCAGGCAGGTCAGGTTGACCGCCACGCCGTTGCCCTGTTCGCCATCCAGCGGCTTGACCACCACCGCGCCGTGGTCTTCCAGAAAGGCCAGGTTGTCGGCGGCGTTGCCCGCCAGCTGTTGCGCCGGCAGGCTCAGGCCGGCGGCTTCGAGCACCTTGTGGGTCAGGCTCTTGTCCTGGCACAGGGTCATGCTCACGGCGGTGGTCAGGTCGCTGAGCGACTCGCGGCAGCGCACCCGGCGTCCGCCGTGGTTGAGGGTGAACAGCCCGGCGGTGGCATCGTCCACCTGCACATCGATGCCGCGCTTGTAGGCTTCCTCGACGATGATCCGCGCATAGGGGTTGAGCCCGGCCTCCGGCCCCGGCCCCAGGAACAGCGGCTGGTTGATGCCGTTCTTGCGCTTGACCGCGAAGGTGGGCAGGGTGCGAAAGCCCAGCTTGGCGTACAGCCGCTTGGCCTGGCGATTGTCGTGCAGCACCGACAGGTCGAGGTGGCTCAGCCCGCGGCTCATGAAGTGTTCGATCAGGTGGCGTACCAGTACTTCGCCGACCCCGGGCCGGGTGCAGTTGGGGTCCACGGCCAGGCACCACAGGCTGCTGCCGTGCTCCGGGTCGTCGAAGGCCTTTTGATGATTCAGGCCCATCACGCTGCCGATCACCGCACCGTTGTCCTCGTCTTCGGCCAGCCAGTACACCGGGCCGCCCTGGTGGCGCGGAGTGATCAGCGCCGGGTCGACCGGCAGCATGCCACGGGCCACGTACAGCTCGTTGATGGCTGCCCAGTCGCTGTCGCTCTGTGCGCGGCGGATACGAAAGCCGCGAAACACTCGCTGCGCCTGGCGGTAGTCGCTGAACCACAGGCGCAAGGTGTCGGAGGGGTCGAGAAACAGCTGTTGCGGCGCCTGGGCCAGTACCTGCTGGGGGGCGGCCACGTACAGCGCGATATCGCGCTCGCCGGGCTGCTCCTTGGCCAGGGCCGCCGCCAGGCTGGCCGGGTCGGGGTAGGTGTGGCCGATCAGCAGCCGGCCCCAACCGCAATGCAACCAGCGCGGCTGGTCGTGCGGGTCGCTGCCGTCGCCGGCCAGTTGCGCCTGCAGGCGTTCATAGGACGGCACCTGGCCGCGCAGCAGGCGCTGGCCATAGGGTGAGGCATGGGCTTTCATCGATCAGATTCCTTGTTCGCTGAGCCACAGGTTCAGCGCGGCCAGTTGCCACAGCTTGGAGCCGCGCAGCGGCGTCAGTTGCCCATGCGGGTCGCTGAGCAGGCGGTCGAGCATGGCCGGGTTGAACAGGCCGCGGTCCTGGCTCGGGTCCAGCAGCAGCTCGCGTACCCAGTCCAGGGTGGCGCCTTGCAGGTGCTTGAGGCCCGGTACCGGGAAGTAGCCCTTCTTGCGGTCGATGACTTCACTGGGGATGACCAGTCGCGCGGCTTCCTTGAGCACCTGCTTGCCGCCATCGGGCAGCTTGAACTGGGCCGGCACCCGCGCCGACAGCTCCACCAGCCGGTAGTCGAGGAACGGCGTGCGAGCCTCCAGGCCCCAGGCCATGGTCATGTTATCGACCCGTTTGACCGGGTCGTCGACCAGCATCACCGTGCTGTCCAGGCGCAGGGCCTTGTCGACTGCCGCGCTGGCGCCGGGCTGGGCGAAGTGCTGGCGCACGAAGTCGCCGGCGGCGTCATTGCCCAGCAGCCAGGCCGGCTGCACGGTGTCGCGGTACTCGTCGTAGCTGCGGTCGAAGAAGGCCTCGCGGTAGGCCGCGTACGGGTCCTTGGCGCCGTCCACCTGCGGGTACCAGTGGTAGCCGGCGAACAGCTCGTCGGCACCCTGGCCGCTCTGCACCACCTTGCAGTGCTTGGCCACTTCCCGCGAGAGCAGGTAGAAGGCGATGCAGTCGTGGCTGACCATCGGCTCGCTCATGGCGCGGAACGCGGCTGGCAGTTGCTCGATGATTTCGCGCTCGTCGATGCGCAACTGGTGGTGGCGGGTGCCGTAGTGCTTGGCGATCAGGTCCGAATACTGGAACTCGTCGCCACGTTCGCCGCCGGCATCTTCGAAGCCGATGGAGAAGGTCGACAGGTCCTCGACCCCGACTTCGCGCAGCAGGCCGACCAGCAGGCTGGAGTCGACGCCGCCCGAGAGCAGCACGCCGACATCCACGGCCGCGCGCTGACGGATTGCAACGGCTTCGCGGGTGCTGTCGAGCACGCGGTCGCGCCAGTCTTCCAGGGTCAGGTGCTGTTCATCGGTGCGTGGGCCGTAGTGCAGGTTCCACCACACGTGCTGCTCGGCGCGGCCCTGGGCGTCGATGCGCATCCAGGTGGCCGGTGGCAGCTTTTCGATGTTCGCCAGCAGGGTCCGCGGGGCGGGCACCACGGCGTGGAAGTTCAGGTAGTGGTTGAGTGCCACCGGGTCGAGCACCGGGTTGATGTCGCCGCCCTTGAGCAGGGCCGGCAGGCTCGATGCGAAGCGCAGGCGTTCGCCGGTGCGCGACAGGTACAGCGGCTTGACCCCCAGGCGGTCGCGGGCGAGGAACAGCTGCTGGCTGTCACGTTCCCAGATCGCCAGGGCGAACATGCCGTTCAGGCGCGGCAGCAGATCGGCGCCCCAGGCGTGGTAGCCCTTGAGCAGCACTTCGGTGTCGCCGTCCGAGTAGAAGGCATAGCCCAGGCTTTCGAGTTCGGCGCGCAGTTCGGGGAAGTTGTAGATGGCGCCGTTGAATGCCAGCGACAGGCCCAGCTGGCTGTCGATCATGGGCTGGGCCGAGCCGTCGGACAGGTCCATGATCTTCAGGCGCCGATGGCCCAGGGCGATGGGCCCCTGGCTATGGAAGCCCCAGGCATCCGGGCCGCGGGGCGCCAGGTGATGGGTCATCCGTTCGACCGCGGCCAGGTCCGCTGGGCGTGGTGTGTTGGCTACAGGGGTGAAACGAAACTCTCCAGCTAATCCGCACATAAGTCCTTACCGGTTTTTCCGTTGGGGAAGGTGCCCTGAATTCGGGCACATAGGAACTGACCGGTGCGGATCCTGTGAGTTTTAGATCAATCTGTTATAAGCCTTCAGCCTTGCTTGCCCTTGCCGCGTATCAGTTCGCGCAACATGAAACGATTCGGGTGGCAGGCCTCGGCCACGTCGCGCGGCACCGGCAAGGGTGCGTTGTCGACCCAGGCGGCGATCAGTTCACCCGCCAGAGGCGCGGTGATCAGGCCGCGCGAACCATGGCCGCTGTTCACATACAGCCCCTCCAGCCAGGGGCACGAACTGTCCGGCAGCTGTCGCGCGTCCTTGCCGAGCACGGCATACGCCTGGTTGAACGCCGCCTTGTCGGCCAACGGGCCGACGATCGGCAGGTAGTCGGGGCTGGTGCAGCGAAACGCCGCGCGGCCCTGCAGGCTGGCAGGTTCCAGCTCGGCAGCGCCAAGGCGTTCTGCCAGGTCGCCGGAGATTTCCCGCAGCAGCTCCAGGTTGCTCGCATGTTCGGCAGCGGTGGGGGCGAGGTCGGTGCTGTGGAAGTCGAAGCTCGCCCCCAGGGTGTGTTCGCCCAGGCGCGGCGGCGCGACGTAACCGTCGGCGCACACCACGGTGCCCAGCGCGCGGCTGGCGTTGGTGGCCGGCAGGCGGGTGATCTGCCCGCGGATGCGCTTGAGCGGCAGCTCGGCGCACGGCTCGAAACGATGGATGTCCGCTGCGCTGGCCAGCACCACCAGCGGCGCGCTGGCCAGCAGGCGCTCGCCGTCCCATGCCTGCCACAAGCCGTCGACCTTGCGCAGCTGTACCACGTCATGGTGGGGCAGCAGGGTGATGTTCGGTTGCCCGGCCTGCCATTGGCACAGCGCGGGCGGATGCACCCAGCCGCCCTCGGGGTAGTACAGACCGCCACTGGGCAGGCCGACCCTGGCCACGGCTTCGGCCTGCGGCTGGTCGAGGCGCCGCAGCAGGGTGTCGCTGAACGCCTGGTCGAGCTTGATCTGGCGCTGGTCTTCCTTGTCGTCGAAGGCCAGTTGCAGCACCCCGCAGGCGTCCCAGTCGGTGCCGCGCTGCAACTGTTCGAGCAGGCGGCGGGTGTAGCCGAAGCCGGCGACGATCAGCCGCGACAGCGCGGTGCCGTGGGCCGACAGCTTCAGGTACAGCACGCCCTGGGGGTTGCCCGAGGCTTCACCGGCAGGGGCGGCGTGGCGCTCCAGCAGGCGTACCTGCCAGCCGCGCGCCGCCAGGCTGGCGGCGGTGGTGCAACCGGCCAGGCCGGCGCCGATCACCAGCGCCTCGCGGGGGCCGGCCAGCGGCGCGGGGCGCGCGAACCATGGGGCAACCGGCGCGAGCGGCGCTTGCTCGGCGGGCCAGCCGGTGAATGCGCCGCGCAGCACTTCCCATTTTTTGCCGATACCCGGAATGCGCTTCATCTTGAAGCCCACCGCAATCAGCCCGCGACGCACCCAGCCGGTGCTGGTGAAGGTGCCAAGGGTGGCACCCGGCGCCGACAGGCGGCCGAGCTGGGCGAACAGCTCGGGGGTCCACATGTCGGGGTTCTTGGCCGGGGCAAAGCCATCGAGAAACCAGGCGTCGATGGGGGCGTCCAACTGCGGCAGCTGTTCCCGCGCATCGCCGATCATCAGGGTCAGGGTCACCCGACCCTGGTCGAAGACGAACTGCTGGAAACCTTCGTGCACCGCCACGTACTGCGCCAGCAGTGGCTGGCTGAACGGCGTCAGCTCGGGCCACAGGGCCAGGGCCTTGGCCAGGTCGGCATGGCTGAGGGGGTATTTTTCGACGCTGACGAAATGCAGGCGTGCCCCGGCCGGTGCACAGTCGGCGAACACCTGCCAGGCGCAGAAGAAATTCAGGCCGGTGCCGAAGCCGGTTTCCCCGATCACCAGGCAACTGCCGTCGGCCATCGCGGCGAAGCGCTGGCGCAGGTCGTTCTGCTCGATGAACACATGACGGGTTTCCTCCAGGCTCTGCTCCTTGGAGAAATAGATGTCGTCGTACTGGCGTGAATACGGGCGGCCCTGTTCATCCCACTCGATCTGGGCGTACTGGGTCGGGGTGGCGGGGGTGTCGTTCATGTTCGGCTCGGCAACAGCGAAGCGTGCATTCTAGCCGATCGCCTTGCGACAAAGGGCTGCGTGATCCGCTAGTCTTGCTTATCCAAGAAGGGAGCCTGGTATGTTCGAATCCGCCGAAATTGGTCACGCCATCGACAAAGAAACCTATGACGCCGAAGTGCCGGCGTTGCGCGAAGCCTTGCTCGAAGCCCAGTTCGAGCTCAAGCAGCAGTCTCGCTTTCCGGTCATCGTGCTGATCAATGGCATCGAGGGGGCCGGCAAGGGCGAAACCGTCAAGCTGCTCAACGAGTGGATGGACCCGCGCCTGATCGAGGTGCGCACCTTCGACCAGCAGACCGACGAGGAGCTGGCCCGGCCGCCGGCCTGGCGCTACTGGCGGGCCTTGCCGAGCAAGGGGCGCATGGGCGTCTTCTTCGGCAACTGGTACAGCCAGATGCTGCAGGGGCGGGTGCATGGCCAGTTCAAGGACGCGGTGCTCGACCAGGCCATCAACGGTGCCGAACGGCTGGAAAAGATGCTGTGCGACGAAGGCGCGCTGATCTTCAAGTTCTGGTTTCACCTGTCCAAGAAGCAGATGAAGGCGCGGCTCAAGTCGCTCAAGGATGACCCGCTGCACAGCTGGAAGATCAGCCCGCTGGATTGGCAGCAATCGCAGACCTATGACCGGTTCGTGCGCTTCGGCGAACGGGTGCTGCGCCGCACCAGCCGTGACTATGCACCCTGGCACATCATCGAGGGCGTGGACCCGAACTACCGCAGCCTGGCAGTGGGCAAGATCCTGCTCGAGGGCCTGCAGAACGCCTTGAAGGCCAAGACCCTGGGGCGCCAGACCAACATCGCGCCGCTGGGCGAATCCATCGACGGACGCAGCCTGCTGGGCAGCCTGGACATGACCCTGCGCCTGGACAAGAACGACTACCAGGAGCAGCTGATTGTCGAGCAGGCCCGTCTGGCGGGCCTGCTGCGTGACAAGCGCATGCGTCGCCACGCGCTGGTGGCGGTGTTCGAGGGCAACGACGCGGCGGGCAAGGGCGGTGCCATTCGGCGCGTGGCCGCCGCGCTGGACCCGCGTCAGTACCGCATCGTGCCGATTGCCGCCCCTACCGAGGAGGAGCGGGCGCAGCCCTACCTGTGGCGGTTCTGGCGGCACATTCCGGCGCGCGGCAAGTTCACGGTGTTCGACCGCTCGTGGTACGGGCGGGTGCTGGTGGAGCGTATCGAGGGTTTTTGCAGCCAGGCCGACTGGATGCGCGCCTATGGCGAGATCAACGATTTCGAGGAGCAACTGCACGACGCTGGCGTGGTGGTGGTCAAGTTCTGGCTGTCGATCGACGAGCAGACCCAGCTGGAGCGTTTTCAGGAGCGCGAGCAGATACCGTTCAAACGCTTCAAGATCACCGAGGAAGACTGGCGCAACCGCGACAAGTGGGACGCGTACTCCGAGGCGGTGGGCGACATGGTCGACCGCACCAGCACCGAAGTGGCGCCCTGGACGCTGGTGGAGGCCAATGACAAGCGTTGGGCGCGAGTGAAGGTGCTGCGCACCATCAACGAGGCGCTGGAGGCGGCGTTCAAGAAAGACAAGAAGTGATCATTGGCCGCATCGCGGGGCAAGCCCGCTCCCACAGGCACTCCAACAGCCTTGTGGGAGCGGCTTGACCCGCGACGGGCTGCGTAGCAGAGCTTTTTTCAGCCTTTGCCGCCGGCCTCGAGCATCTGCTCCGGCCTTACCCATTCATCGAACTGCGCATCGGTCAGATACCCCAGTTCCAGCGCTGCCTCGCGCAGGGTGGTGCCTTCGGCGTAGGCCTTCTTGGCGATCTGCGCCGACTTGTCGTAACCGATATGCGGGTTGAGCGCCGTCACCAGCATCAGCCCGCGCTCCAGGTGCTCGGCCATCTGCTGCGGGTCTGGCTCGATGCCCGCCACGCAGTGCTGCTGGAAGTTGCGGCAGCCATCGGCCAGCAGTTCGATCGACTGCAGCAGGTTGTGGATGATCACCGGCTTGAACACGTTGAGCTGCAGGTGGCCCTGGCTGGCGGCAAAGCCGATGGTGGTGTCGTTGCCCAGCACCTGGCAGGCCAGCATCGACAGTGCCTCGCACTGGGTCGGGTTGACCTTGCCGGGCATGATCGAGCTGCCCGGCTCGTTGGCCGGCAGGCGCACCTCGGCCAGCCCCGCGCGCGGCCCGGAGCCGAGCAGGCGCAGGTCGTTGGCCAGCTTCATCAGGGCCACGGCCAGGGTTTTCAGCGCACCGGCCAGGGTGATCAGCGGCTCGTGCCCGGCCAGCGCGGCAAACTTGTTGGGCGCGGTGACGAACGGCAGTCCCGACAAGGCGGCAAGCTCGGCGGCGATCGCCTCGGCAAACCCGTGCGGTGCGTTCAGCCCGGTACCCACGGCGGTACCGCCCTGGGCCAGTTCGCACACCGCCGGCAGCGCCGCGCGGATGGCGCGCTGGGCGTAGTCCAGCTGGGCCACGTAGGCCGAGACCTCCTGGCCGAAGGTGATCGGGGTGGCGTCCATCATGTGGGTTCGCCCGGTCTTGACCAGTTGCATGTGGCGTGCGGCCAGTTCGGCCAACCCGCCCGACAGCTCGGCGATGGCCGGCAGCAGTTGCTGGTTGACCGCCTGTGCGGCGGCAATGTGCATGGCGGTCGGGAAGCAGTCGTTGGAGCTCTGCGAGCGGTTGACGTGGTCGTTGGGGTGTACCGGCACCTTTCCGCCGCGGCCCTTGCCGGCCAGCTCGTTGGCGCGCCCGGCCAGCACTTCGTTGGCGTTCATGTTGCTCTGGGTGCCGCTGCCGGTCTGCCACACCACCAGCGGGAACTGGTCGTCATGCTCGCCGGCCAGCACCTCGTCGGCGGCCTGTTCGATCAGGCGGGCGATGTCGGCCGGCAGGTCGCCGTTGCGGTCATTGACCCGCGCTGCGGCTTTCTTGATCAGCACCAGCGCGTGCAGTACCGCCAGCGGCATGCGTTCCTTGCCGATGGCAAAGTTGATCAGCGAGCGCTGGGTCTGGGCACCCCAGTAGGCCTCGTCAGGAACTTCAACCGGGCCCAGGCTGTCAGTTTCGATACGGCTCATGCGGTACGCACTCCTTCAATGGCTTGTTTGCGCAGTTTAGGCCCTGATTCGGCATGGCGGTTCCATTGCCTGTCGTCCCTCTTGAGCAGGCTGCCCCAGTCGGCGCAGAATGCTCTACTCTGGGTACGCCCTCTTTTTATTTTAAGGAATTTCGATGACCCGTCTTCGCGCCCTCTGCACGGCTGTCGCGCTGGTCTGCGCCAGCGGCCAGGCACTCGCCGATACCGCCAGCCACAACGCCAGCGCTGAAAAATTCCTGGTGATGGCGCACGCCGACAAACTGGGTACCCCGGTCTACATGCAGGTGCAGCAGATGTTTGCCCAGCGCTTCGAGCAGACCAAGGCGCCGGCGTCCAAAAAGGCCGTGCTTGAAACCTACCAGGCCAAGGCCAACGCCGCCCTGGACCAGGCCATCGGCTGGAACAAGCTCAAGCCGGACATGATCAAGCTGTACACCAGCACCTTCAGCGAATCCGAGCTCAAGGATCTGGTCGCCTTCTACCAGTCGCCACTGGGCAAGAAAGTCCTGGAAAAGATGCCTGCCGTTACCCAGCAGTCGGCCCAGCTGACCCAGCAGAAGCTTGAAAGCGCCGTGCCGGTGGTCAACAAGCTGCTGGCCGACATGACCAACGAGCTGGACCCGTCCGCCGGCAAGGCGGCCGCACCGGCCAAGAAACCTTAAGCGGAGCCCAGCATGTCGATGCAGCAGAAGATCGAACAGAGCCTGGCGGCGCTCGCCCCGCAGCACCTCGAGGTGCTGGACGAGAGCCACATGCACAGCCGGGGCCAGCAGACCCACTACAAGGCCGTGCTGGTCAGCGAACAGTTCGATGGCTTGAACAGCGTCAAGCGCCACCAGAAGGTCTACGCCACCCTGGGTGACCTGATGGGGCAGTTCCATGCCCTGGCGTTGCACACCTACACCCCGCAGGAATGGCAGAAAGTCGGCAGCGCGCCGGCTTCGCCCACCTGCGCCGGAGGCAGCAAACACTGAAATCCCTTTCAGGTTTTTGCTAGAATCCGCAACGCGCCGCCTGTCGGCGCGTTTTTTATTGTCGACCCGGTCCGCCCTTTGCGAGGGTGACCACCTGGAGAATCAAGGCATGACCCAAGCTATCGTCGTGGCGGCGCTGTACAAGTTCGTCACCCTGAAAGATTACGTCGAGCTGCGCGAGCCGCTGCTCGAGACCATGGAGCGCAACGGGGTCAAGGGCACCCTGCTGCTGGCCGAAGAGGGTATCAACGGCACCGTGTCGGGTACCCGCGAAGGCATCGATGGCCTGCTGGCCTGGCTGCGCAGCGATGCACGCCTGGTGGACATCGATCACAAGGAATCGTACTGCGACGAACAGCCGTTCTACCGCACCAAGGTCAAGCTCAAGAAAGAGATCGTGACCCTCGGCGTGCCGGGCGTGGACCCGAACCGGACGGTCGGTACCTATGTCGAGCCCAAGGACTGGAACGCGCTGATCAGCGACCCCGAAGTGCTGCTGATCGACACCCGCAACGACTATGAAGTGGCGATTGGTACCTTCGAGGGCGCCATCGACCCCAAGACCACCACCTTTCGTGAGTTTCCCGAGTACATCAAGGCCAACTTCGACCCTGCCCGGCACAAGAAGGTGGCGATGTTCTGCACCGGTGGCATCCGCTGCGAAAAAGCCTCCAGCTATATGCTCGGCGAGGGTTTCGAAGCGGTCTATCATCTTAAGGGTGGCATCCTGAAGTACCTCGAGGAGGTTCCCCAGGAAGAAACGCGCTGGCAGGGCGACTGCTTTGTCTTCGACAACCGCGTGACCGTGCGTCACGACCTCAGCGAAGGCGACTACGACCAGTGCCACGCCTGTCGTACCCCGATCAGCGTGGAAGAACGGGCCTCCGAGCATTATTCGCCAGGCATCAGCTGCCCGCATTGCTGGGACAGCCTGAGCGAGAAGACCCGGCGCAGTGCCATCGATCGGCAGAAGCAGATCGAGTTGGCCAAGGCCCGCAACATGCCGCACCCGATCGGCCACAACTATCGCAAAGCCGAGGTGTGATGGATGACCGCTCGCCTGCTGTATGTAATGGACCCGATGTGCTCCTGGTGCTGGGGTTTCGCACCCGTGGCCGAGGCCCTGATACGGCAGGCGCGCGAGGCCGGCGTGGACACCCACCTGGTGCCCGGCGGCCTGCGCTCGGGCAGCAGTGCGCTGGATGCCTCCACCCGGCGCTACATTCTTGAACACTGGCAGGCGGTCAACCAGGCCACCGGCCAGCCGTTCCAGCTCGAGGGCGCGATGCCCGAAGGCTTTGTCTACGACACCGAACCTGCCTGCCGCGCGCTGGTGGCTGCACGCAGCCTGGACCCGCAGCGGGCCTGGACGCTGCTGGGGATGATCCAGCAGGCGTTCTACCAGCGCAGCGAAGACGTGACCCTGCCGGTCAAGCTGGTGGAGCTGGCCGAGCAGGCCGGTTTCGACCGCGCCGCCTTCGCCGAGGCCTTCAGCAGCGGCGACACCCGCAGCGCCACCGCCGCCGACTTCACCTGGGTGCAGGACCTGGGCATCGCGGGCTTCCCGACCCTGCTCGCCGAGCGCAATGGCCAACTGGCCCTGCTGACCAACGGCTACCAGGCCCTGGGGGCGCTGCAGCCGCTGCTGGGGCGCTGGCTGGAGCATGCGGTCAATGCTTGACCTGCCTGGCTCCCCCGACCCGGTGCCCGGGCCGACGCCGGCACCTGTCGATCGCTTGAGCTGGGCCGAGATCCGGCGCCTGGCGCAACACCACAAGAAAGCCCTGTGGACTGCCAACGGCGTGGCCGTGCTGGCGGCCCTGTGCAGTGTGCCGATTCCGCTGCTGCTGCCGTTGCTGGTCGACGAAGTGCTGCTGGGGCACGGCGATGCGGCGCTCAAGTGGATGAACAACCTGCTGCCCGCCAGCTGGCAGGTGGCGGCCGGCTACATCGGCCTGATGCTGGTCTTCACCCTGACGCTGCGCTGTGCGGCACTGGCCTTCAACGTGGTGCAGGCCAAGCTGTTCGCCGGGCTGGCCAAGGACATCGTCTACCGGCTGCGCATCCGCCTGATCGAGCGGCTCAAGCGCATCTCGCTGAGCGAGTACGAGAGCCTGGGCAGCGGTACGGTGACCACGCACCTGGTCACCGATCTGGACACCGTGGACAAGTTCGTCGGTGAAACCCTCAGCCGCTTTCTGGTGGCCATGCTCACGCTGGCCGGCACCTCGGCGATCCTGTTGTGGATGCACTGGCAGCTGGCGCTGCTGATCCTGCTGTTCAACCCGCTGGTGATCTTTGCCACGGTGCAGTTGGGCAAGCGGGTCAAGCACCTGAAGAAACTCGAGAACGACAGCACCTCGCGCTTCACCCAGGCACTGACCGAAACCCTGGATGCGATCCAGGAAATCCGTGCCGGTAACCGCCAGGGCTACTTTCTCGGGCGCCTGGGCATGCGTGCCCAGGAGGTGCGCAACTATGCGGTGTCCTCGCAATGGAAGAGCGATGCCAGCAGCCGCGCCAGTGGCTTGCTGTTCCAGTTCGGCATCGACATCTTTCGCGCAGCGGCCATGCTCACGGTGCTGTTCTCCGACCTCAGCATCGGCCAGATGCTGGCGGTGTTCAGCTACCTGTGGTTCATGATCGGCCCGGTGGAGCAGTTGCTCAACCTGCAGTACGCCTACTACGCGGCAGGTGGTGCGCTGAGCCGGATCAACGAGCTGCTGGCGCGCAGCGACGAGCCGCAGTATCCCGGCGGCATCGACCCTTTCGCGGGGCAGACCACCGTGGGCATCGAGGTGCGCGGGCTGCGTTTCGGCTATGGCGAGGAGCCGGTGCTGGACCAGTTGAACCTGTCCATCGCACCCGGCGAGAAGGTGGCCATCGTCGGCGCCAGCGGCGGCGGCAAGAGCACCCTGGTGCAGCTGTTGCTGGGCCTGTACAGCGCCCAGGCCGGCAGCATCCGCTTCGGCGGTTCGACCTTGCAGGAGATCGGCCTGGAAACCCTGCGCGAGCATGTGGCGGTGGTGTTGCAGCACCCGTCGCTGTTCAACGACACCGTGCGCGCCAACCTGACCATGGGCCGCGAGAGTACCGATGAGGCCTGCTGGCAGGCGCTGCGCATTGCCCAGCTCGACGCCACCATTGCCGCGCTGCCGCAGGGCCTGGACAGTGTGGTGGGACGTTCGGGCGTGCGTCTGTCCGGCGGGCAGCGCCAGCGTCTGGCGATAGCGCGCATGGTGCTGGCCGAGCCCAAGGTCGTCATTCTCGATGAGGCCACCTCGGCGCTGGACGCGGCCACCGAGTACAACCTGCATCAGGCGCTGAGCCGCTTCCTCAGCGCCCGTACCACCCTGATCATCGCTCACCGCCTGTCGGCAGTGAAGCAGGCCGACCGCGTGCTGGTGTTCGACGGCGGGCATGTCGCCGAGGATGGCGGTCACCAGCAGCTGATCGCCGAGGGCGGGTTGTACGCCAAGCTCTATGGGCATTTGCAACAGAGCTGAGGGCCTTCTACTGTACAACTGTTGTACAGGTGAAAAAGGGCCTGATGGCAGGTGGCAAATGGCCTAGGCTGTGTCTGTGCAGGATGAGACTCATCGGGCTGCGCATTGCTGCAAGGGACCTCATGAAGCAGAAACGGACTCTCGAAGCGCCCAGGTTGTTGGGCATCATCTGGCCTTTTGTGGCGGTCGTACTGTTCCAGGCCTTGCTGGGGGGCATCAGCCTCTATGCCTTGTCGGCCGTGCGCGGTTACGTGGCGGGCGAGAGTCTGTGGTCCAAGGGGCAGAAGGACGCCATCTACTTCCTGAGCCTGTATACCGACAGCCGCGACGAGGCGGCCTACCAGAAGTACCGGCAGGCCATCGCCATCCCCCAGGGTGGTCACCAGCTGCGCACCGCGCTGGATGCCAAGCCCCTGGACCTGGCCGCTGCGCGCCAGGGCATCCTCAGGGGCGGCAACCACCCGGATGACATCGACAGCGTCATCTGGCTCTACCTGAATTTCCGTCATGTCAGTTACATGGAACGCGCCATCGAACGCTGGTCGGTGGGGGACGACTACCTGCAGCAGCTGGATGCGCTGGCCAACCGGATCCACCAGGGTATCGTCACCGGGAATGTCACTGCGCAGCGGGTTGCAGCCTGGAAGGGTGAGATCGCCGCGATCAACGAGGCGGTAACCCCCGCCGCCATGGCGTTCAGCGATGCCCTGGGCGAAGGATCGCGCATGCTGTTGCGCCTGCTGCTGGTGGTCAACCTGGCCACGGCACTGTTTCTGATTGCGCTGGCCTGCCTGCGCACGCACAAGCTGCTGGCGCAGCGCCAGGCCTTTGCCAGTGCCCTGCAGGTGGAGAAGGATCGGGCGCAGATCACCTTGCAGTCGATTGGCGATGGGGTGATCACCACCGATGTCGAGGGCTGTATCGCCTACATGAACCCTGCCGCCGAGCAGTTGACCCACTGGAGCGCCGGACAGGCCCAGGGCCTGCCGCTGGCGGCGCTGTTCAGCCTGCTGGACGACAACGCCGAAAAAGACAGCCTGTCCCTTACCGAGCGCATTCTGAGCGGTACCCTCAAGGGCGGCAGCGAGCACGCCAAGCTGATCCAGCGGCTGGACGGCAGCACGGTGTCGGTGGCCCTGGTGGGCTCGCCGATCATCAGTGACGGTCAGGTCAGCGGCATCGTGCTGGTGCTGCACGACATGACCCAGGAGCGCCAGTACATCGCCAACCTGTCGTGGCAGGCCACCCATGATGCCCTCACCGGGCTGGCCAACCGGCGCGAATTCGAATACCGGCTGGAGCTGGCGCTGGGCGACTTGGGCCGCCAGGCGGCGCGCCACACCCTGCTGTTTCTGGACCTGGATCAGTTCAAGCTGGTCAACGACACCTGTGGCCATGCGGCGGGCGACGAATTGCTGCGTCACATTTGCGCGGTGCTGCAGGCGGGCGTTCGCGAGGGCGATACCCTGGCGCGCCTGGGCGGCGACGAGTTCGGTATCCTGCTGGAGAACTGCCTGCCCGAGCAGGCCGAGCGCATTGCCGAGAATCTGCGCCAGACCGTGCAGAGCCTGCACTTCGTGTGGAAGGGGCGCCCGTTCATGACCACCGTGAGCGTGGGGCTGGTCCACCTGCAACTGGCACCCCATACGCTGGAGGCCTCGCTGCGTGCGGCCGACATGGCGTGCTACATGGCCAAGGAGAAGGGGCGCAACCGGGTGCAGGTGTACCACCCCGACGACACCGAGCTGTCCATGCGCTTTGGCGAGATGGCCTGGATCCAACGCCTGCACATCGCCCTGGAGGAAGACCGCTTCTGCCTGTATGCCCAGGAAATCGCGCCACTGGCGGCCGGTGAGTCGGATGCCGGTCATCTGGAAATACTGCTGCGCCTGCATGATGAGAGCGGGCGCATCATCCTGCCCGACAGCTTCATCCCGGCCGCCGAACGCTATGGGCTCATGACGGCCCTGGATCGCTGGGTGGTGAACAGAGTGTTCAAGGTGATTCGCCAGGCTCTGGATGAGGGGCGGAAGGGGCCATTGGCAATGTGCGCCATCAACCTGTCGGGCAGCAGCATCGGCGATGACAAGTTTCTGGATTATCTGCAGCGCCAGTTCGTCGAGTACGCCATACCGCCTGAAATGATCTGTTTCGAGATCACCGAAACCAGTGCGATTGCCAACCTGGGCAGCGCCATCCGTTTCATCAACGAATTGAAAGGGCTGGGTTGCCACTTTTCGCTGGACGACTTCTGCGCCGGGATGTCGTCGTTTGCCTACCTCAAACACCTGCCCGTGGACTTCCTGAAAATCGACGGGAGTTTCGTCAAGGACATGCTTGACGATCCGATTAACCGGGCTATGGTCGAAGTGATCAACCATATTGGCCACGTCATGGGCAAGCGCACCATTGCCGAGTTTGTCGAGACGCCCCTGATCGAACAGGCGCTGCATGAAATTGGTGTCGATTACGCCCAGGGCTACCTGATCGAGCGGCCGCAGGTGTTCACCTGTGAAAGCTTGCAACGCCGGCGTATCCGTTCGCGACCCTTGCTGTTCAGGACGCCGGGGACGTTTCGCTGAGCGTTCACTTCAAATCACAAGGATGTAGGGATATGACAGTGATTGATGCATTTGAGCGAGTGGGTCCATTGATGGACGCGCAAAGTTACCCACGCTGGGCTCAGAAACTGATCGAGGATTGCAGTGCGAGCAAGCAGCGGGTGGTAGAGCATGAAATCTATCACCGCCTGCGCGACGGCAAGCTGAGCCAGCGCACCCTGCGCCAGTATCTGATCGGCGGCTGGCCGGTAGTCGAACAGTTTTCGGTTCACATGGCGCAGAACCTGGCCAAGACCAGTTTTGCCCGCCACCCGGGGGAAGACATGGCGCGTCGCTGGCTGATGCGCAATATCCGTGTCGAGCTCAACCATGCCGACTACTGGGTGCACTGGGCCCAGGCGCACGGGGTCAGCCTGGACGATCTGAACGAGCAGAACGTGCCGACCGAGTTGCAGGCGCTGAGTGACTGGTGCTGGCATACCTGTGCGGCCGATTCGCTGATCGTGGCCATGGCCGCGACCAACTATGCGATCGAAGGCGCGGTGGGGGAATGGTCGGCGCTGGTGTGTTCGACGGATACCTACGCCAACGGCTTTCCCGAAAGCGGGCGCAAACGCGCCATGAAATGGCTGAGGATGCACGCGCAGTATGACGACGAGCACCCTTGGGAGGCGTTGGAGATCATCTGCACGCTGGCGGGCAACAACCCACCACAGGCGCTGCAGACCCAGCTGCGTCGTGCGATCTGCAAGAGCTACGACTACATGTACCTGTTTCTGGAGCGCTGTCTGCAGCTGGAGCAGTCCCCACAGGCCGAGCCGGGCTCCACTGCCCGGTCGCGCTCGGCCCTGGTCGGTGCCTGAGGGCTACTGTGCGTTGAGCGCCTGGCCGTTGATGCCCTTGCTGTCCGGGCCCATCAGGTAGAGGTAGACCGGCATGATCTGCTCGGGCAGCGGGTTGTTCTCCGGTGCCTCGGCAGGGTAGGCCTGGGCGCGCATGCTGGTGCGTGTGGCGCCCGGGTTGACGCTGTTGGCGCGCACGGGGGCAACGTTCTCCAGCTCGTCGGCGAGGGTCTGCATCAGGCCTTCGGTGGCGAATTTCGATACGCCATAGGCACCCCAGTAGGCCCGGCCCTTGCGCCCGACGCTGCTGGAGGTGAACACCACCGAGGCATCCTCCGACAGCTTGAGCAGCGGCAGCAGGGTGCTGGTGAGCATGAACATGGCGTTGACGTTGATGTGCATGACGCGCATGAAGTTTTCGCCCGACAACTGCTCCAGTGGGGTGCGCGGGCCGATGATGGAGGCGTTGTGCAGCAACCCGTCGAGACGACCGAATTCGTTTTCCACCATCACTGCCAGCTCATCGTACTGATGGGGCAGGGCGGTTTCGAGGTTGAAGGGCACGACCACCGGTGCCGGATGGCCGGCTGCGGTGATCTGGTCGTGCACCTCGTTGAGGTTGGCTTCGGTCTTGCCCAGCAGCAGTACCGTGGCGCCATGGGCGGCGTAGGCCTTGGCAGCAGCGGCGCCGATGCCGCGACCGGCGCCGGTGACCAGGATGACCCGGCCGTTGAGCAGGCCGGGGCGGGCGGTGTAGTCGAACATGGGATTCCCTCGAGATCGTGGTGAGGCATTCGCCGGCACGGCCGGCTCCTACAAATCGATGCGGTGTTGCAGGAGCCGGCTGTGCCGGCGAAGCTTTTGGCGGGTGTCGGCGATCAGCAGCCGCACAGGGCGCTGTCGAGCACCTTGCGCAGGTCCAGCGGATGATCGACCACCACGTCCGCGCCCCAGTTGTTGGGGTTGTCCTCTGGATGAATATAGCCGTAGCGCACCGCTGCGGTGCGGGTGCCGGCGTCGCGGCCCGACTCGATGTCGCGCAGGTCGTCACCCACGAACAGCACGCTGGCCGGGTCCAGGTTCAGGGTCTTGCAGGCCAGGATCAGCGGCTCGGGGTCGGGCTTGCTGTTCTTCACGTGATCCGGACAGATCAGCAGCGACGAACGCTCGGCCAGGCCCAGCTGCTGCATGATCGGCTCGGCGAAGCGTACCGGCTTGTTGGTGACCACGCCCCACAGCAGGTTGCCTTTTTCGATGTCGGCCAGCAGCTCGGCCATGCCGTCGAACAGCTTGCTGTGCACCGCGCAATCCTTCTGGTAGCGCTCGAGGAATTCCAGGCGCAGCGCCTCGAACTCGGGGGCTTCGGGGCTCATCGCGAACGCGGCGGCGACCATGGCTCGGGCGCCACCGGAAATCACCTCGCGAATCCGTTCATCGTCGATTGCCGGCAGGCTGCGGTCGGCCAGCATGGCCTGGCAGATGGCGATGAAATCCGGCGCCGTGTCGAGCAGGGTGCCGTCCATGTCGAAAAGTACTGCTCGCAAACGCATGCTCATTCCTCGCGCAGGGTCTGGATCATGTAGTTGACGTCGACGTCGCTGGCCAGTTTGTAGTGCTTGGCCAGCGGGTTGTAGGTCAGGCCGATGATGTCCTTGACGCTCAGGCCCGCTTCGCGGCTCCAGGCGCCCAGTTCGGACGGTCGGATGAATTTCTTGAAGTCATGGGTGCCGCGCGGCAGCAGCTTCATGATGTATTCCGCACCGATGATGGCGAACAGGTAGGCCTTGGGGTTGCGGTTGATGGTGGAGAAGAATACCTGGCCGCCGGGCTTGACCATGCGGTAGCAGGCGCGGATCACCGAGGAGGGGTCGGGTACGTGCTCGAGCATCTCCAGGCAGGTGACCACGTCGAACTGCTCGGGCATTTCCTCGGCCAGGGCTTCGGCGGTGATCTGCCGGTACTCCACCTCGACGCCGGACTCCAGCTGGTGCAGGCGGGCGACGGCCAGCGGCGCTTCACCCATGTCGATGCCGGTGACGGTGGCACCCCGCAGGGCCATGGCCTCGCTGAGAATGCCGCCGCCGCAACCGACGTCGAGCACTTTCTTGCCGGCCAGCTTGACCCGCTCGTCGACCCAGTTGACCCGCAGCGGATTGATGTCGTGCAGTGGCTTGAATTCGCTTTCGCGGTCCCACCAGCGGTGGGCCAGGGCTTCGAATTTGGCGATTTCGGCGTGGTCGACGTTGCTCATGGAACGGTCCTCAGAAACTTTGATAATTCGCTACAGGTCGGCAGCCGTGGCTGCCGACGGGTTATTCGTGCTGGCCGCCGATACGCTGGCCCCAGCCACAGGCGCTGGCATG
This sequence comes from Pseudomonas sp. S12(2018), assembly GCF_024355235.1. Lineage (NCBI taxonomy): Bacteria > Pseudomonadati > Pseudomonadota > Gammaproteobacteria > Pseudomonadales > Pseudomonadaceae > Pseudomonas > Pseudomonas sp. S12(2018). Next base: position 168,924 of record NZ_QLAD01000001.1, on the reverse strand, counting down.
CAGGGCCTGTTCGTCGAGCCGGGTGAGGCGGCGCTCATCGAGCAGTTGCCGGCCGGCCACCCAGACGTGTCTTGCGCAGTCCCGCCCGCTGGCATACACCAGTTGCGAGACCGGGTCGTAGATCGGCTGCTGGGCCAGGCCCGACAGGTCGAATGCCACCAGGTCGGCAGCCTTGCCCAGCTCCAGCGAGCCGGTTACGGCCTCCAGGCCCAGGGCGCGGGCGCCGTTGAGGGTTGCCATGCGCAATGCGCGATGGGCATCCAGGGCGCTGGCCGAACCTGACACGGCCTTGGCCAGCAGGGCCGCGGTACGGGTTTCGCCCAGCAGGTCGAGGTCGTTGTTGCTGGCGGCGCCATCGGTGCCTATGGCTACGTTGACGCCAGCCTGCCACAGGCGTTCCACCGGGCAGAAGCCGCTGGCCAGCTTGAGGTTGGATTCAGGGCAGTGCACCACGCTGGTGTTGCTTTCTACCAGCAGGGCCAGGTCGTCGTCGCTGACCTGGGTCATGTGCACGGCCTGCAGGCGCGGGCCCAGCAGGCCGATGCGTGCCAGGCGCGCCAATGGCCGCTCGCCGCACTGGTCGATGGACTGCTGCACCTCGAAGGCGGTCTCGTGCAGGTGCATGTGCACCGGCGCGTCCAGCTCTTCGGCGATCACCCGGACCTTTTCCAGGTTGGCGTCGCTGACCGTGTACGGTGCGTGCGGGCCCAGGGCCACGGTGATGCGCGGATGGTGGCGCAGGTCGCCGAACAGCTCCACGCCCAAGTGCAGGCCTTCGTCGAAGGTGCGGGCGCCGGGAATCGGGAAGTCCAGCAACGGCACTGCGATCTGCGCGCGCATGCCGCTGTCGTGCACGCATTCGCTGGCGATCTTGGGGAAGAAGTACATGTCCGAGAAGCAGGTGATGCCACCCTTGAGCTGTTCGGCAATGGCCAGGTTGGTGCCGTCACGCACGAAGGCTTCATCGACCCAGCGGGCTTCGGCGGGCCAGATGTGCTCCTGCAGCCAGGTCATCAGCGGCAGGTCGTCGGCCAGGCCGCGAAACAGCGTCATCGCGGCGTGGCCGTGGGCGTTGATCAGGCCGGGGGCGAGCAGGCAGCCGGGCAGCTCGCGCACCTCGGTGGCCTGCAGGCGCAGGGCGTCTTCGCGCGGGCCGATGAAGGCGATAAGGCCGTCGCGGATACCGATGCCGTGGCCCTTGAGAACCACCCCGGCCGGTTCGACGGGCACCAGCCACGAGGGCAGGAGCAACAGGTCGAGGGGAGGGGCAGGCTTGGGCATGTGCGAAAATCCCGGTATCGCGGAAGGTGGGGGCGAAGTATACCCGAGCGTCCGCGGCTGGGGCTCGTTATAATCGTGCGCTTTTGATGTCCGAATGACGGGGTGAGGCATGCGCGATCGACTGTTGGCTGCGGAGAAGGTGACGGCCATCGATTGGCGGGATGGTGCCCTGTATCTGCTCGACCAGCGTGCGCTGCCGTTCGAGCAGCGCTGGCTGGCGTATAACGATGCCGTCGGGGTGGCCGAGGCCATCCGCACCATGGTGGTGCGCGGCGCCCCGGCCATCGGCATCAGTGCGGCCTATGGCCTGGTGATGGCGCTGCGCCAGCGCCTGGCGGATGGCGATGACTGGGAAATGGCTCTGGAAGAGGACTTCGAGCTGCTGGGCGAAGCCCGTCCCACCGCCGTCAACCTGTTCTGGGCACTGAACCGCATGCGCGAGCGGCTGTTGCGGATAAAGGCCGGGGATGACGTGCTGGCGATCATGCTGGCCGAAGCCGAGGCCATCCACGAAAGCGACCGTGAAGCCAACCTGACCATGGCCCAACTGGGCGCCGAGCTGATCCGCAGGCACCAGGGCAGCGAGCAGGCCATCCTCACCCACTGCAATGCCGGCGCGCTGGCCACGGGCGGGTTCGGCACTGCGCTGGGGGTGATTCGCGCCGCGTACCTGGAAGGCATGGTGGAGCGGGTGTACGTGGCCGAGACCCGGCCCTGGCTGCAAGGGTCGCGGCTGACCGCCTGGGAGCTTGCCGGCGAAGGGGTGCCGGTGACCATTGGCGTCGATTCCGCCGCCGCACACCTGATGAAGACCAAGGGCATCACCTGGGTGATCGTCGGCGCCGACCGCATCACTGCCAATGGCGACGTGGTCAGCAAGATCGGCACCTACCAGCTGGCGGTCAATGCCATGCACCATGGGGTTCGCTTCATGGTGGTGGCGCCCAGTTCGAGCATCGACCTCAACCTGGCCAGTGGCGAGGAGGTGGCGCTGGAGGAGCGGGATGTCAGCGAGCTGCTGGAGGTGGGCGGCGAACGGGTCGGGGCCGGGGTAGAGGCCTTCAATCCGGTGTTCGATGTGACGCCGGCAGACCTGATCGACGTGATCGTGACCGAAAAGGGCATCGTCGAGCGTCCGGACGCGGCCAAGATGGCGCAGTTGATGTGCCGCAAGCGGTTGCATTGAGGTCCGCGCCGCGCCCTTTGCCGGCAAGCCGACCTCAGATCCGGCGGCGGTTTGCCATACTCCCAAGCCTATCGGGACTGTGGTAACATCCGACGGTTTCCAAGACCGCCTCCCGAGGCGGTCTTTACTGCGCAGATCCATGGCATAACTCGTTGATTTGTCGTAAGTCGCTGCCGGTCATCTGCTTGCAGCGGCGAGCTTCGTTCGTCCCATATGGATGTGACGAGGTTTCACCAGAAAAAGGAATCAGGCTTCTCATGGGCGAACTGGCCAAAGAAATCCTACCGGTCAATATCGAAGACGAACTGAGACAGTCCTACCTCGACTACGCGATGAGCGTCATTGTCGGGCGTGCACTGCCCGATGCGCGTGATGGCTTGAAGCCCGTGCATCGCCGCGTTCTGTTTGCGATGAGTGAACTGGGTAACGACTGGAACAAACCGTACAAGAAATCCGCCCGTGTGGTCGGTGACGTGATCGGTAAGTATCACCCCCACGGTGATACTGCGGTCTACGACACCATCGTCCGTATGGCCCAGCCGTTCTCGCTGCGCTACCTGCTGGTGGACGGCCAGGGCAACTTCGGTTCGGTGGACGGCGACAATGCCGCGGCCATGCGATACACCGAAGTGCGCATGACCAAGCTGGCGCACGAGCTGCTGGCAGACCTGCACAAGGAAACCGTCGACTGGGTGCCCAACTACGACGGCACCGAGCAGATTCCGGCGGTCATGCCGACCAAGATCCCGAACCTGCTGGTCAACGGCTCCAGCGGTATCGCCGTGGGCATGGCGACCAACATTCCGCCGCACAACCTCGGTGAAGTCATCGACGGTTGCCTGGCGCTGATCGACAACGCCGACATCACGGTCGATGAGCTGATGCAGTTCATTCCGGGGCCGGACTTCCCGACTGCCGCGATCATCAACGGTCGCCAGGGCATCATCGAGGCCTACCGCACCGGTCGCGGGCGCATCTACATGCGTGCCCGCTCGACGGTCGAGGACATCGACAAGGTCGGTGGCCGCCAGCAGATCGTGATCACCGAGCTGCCGTACCAGCTGAACAAGGCGCGGCTGATCGAGAAGATCGCCGAGCTGGTCAAGGAAAAGAAACTCGAGGGCATCACCGAGCTGCGCGACGAGTCCGACAAGGACGGCATGCGCATCGTCATCGAGCTGCGCCGTGGCGAAGTGCCGGAGGTGATCCTCAACAACCTCTATGCCCAGACCCAGCTGCAGGCCGTGTTCGGCATCAACATCGTGGCGCTGATCGACGGCCGTCCGCGGGTGCTGAACCTCAAGGACCTGCTCGAGGCGTTCGTGCGTCACCGCCGCGAGGTGGTCACCCGCCGTACCGTGTTCGAGCTGCGCAAGGCCCGTGAACGCGGTCATATCCTCGAGGGCCAGGCGGTCGCACTGTCCAACATCGACCCGGTCATCGCCCTGATCAAGGCTTCGCCGACGCCGTCCGAGGCCAAGGAAGCGCTGATCGGCACGCCGTGGGAGTCCAGCGCCGTGCAGGTGATGGTCGAGCGCGCCGGCGCCGATTCCTGCCGCCCGGAAACCCTCGACGAGCAGTACGGCCTGCGTGATGGCAAGTACTACCTTTCGCCCGAACAGGCCCAGGCCATCCTGGACCTGCGCCTGCACCGCCTGACCGGCCTGGAGCACGAGAAGCTGCTGGCCGAGTACCAGGAGATTCTCAAGCAGATCGGCGAGCTGATTCGCATCCTGAACAACGCCGAGCGCTTGATGGAAGTGATCCGCGAAGAGCTGGAGCTGATCCGCGCCGAATATGGCGACGTGCGCCGCACCGAGATTCTCGATGCACGCCTGGACCTGACCCTGGGTGACATGATCCCGGAAGAGGACCGCGTGGTGACCATCTCCCACGGCGGCTACGCCAAGACCCAGCCGCTGGCGGCCTACCAGGCCCAGCGCCGTGGCGGCAAGGGCAAGTCGGCCACCGGCGTCAAGGACGAGGACTACATCTCGCACCTGCTGGTCGCCAACAGCCACACCACGCTGCTGCTGTTCTCCAGCAAGGGCAAGGTGTACTGGCTCAAGACCTACGAAATCCCCGAGGCGTCGCGTGCCGCACGTGGCCGTCCGCTGGTGAACCTGCTGCCGCTGGGCGAGGGCGAGGTCATCACCACCATGCTGCCGGTGGAGGAATACACCGAAGGTCACTTCATCTTCATGGCCACCGCCAACGGCACCGTGAAGAAGACCCCGCTGGAGCAGTTCAGTCGTCAGCGCAGTGTCGGCCTGATCGCGCTGGAGCTGGACGAAGGCGACATCCTGATTTCCGCCTCCATCACCGATGGTGAGCGCGAGGTCATGCTGTTCTCCGATGCCGGCAAGGTCACCCGCTTCAAGGAGTCCGACGTGCGTGCCATGGGGCGTACCGCCCGCGGTGTGCGCGGCATGCGCCTGGCCGAGGGGCAGAAGCTGATTTCGATGATCATCCCCGAAGAAGGCAGCCAGATCCTCACCGCTTCCGAGCGTGGTTTCGGCAAGCGTACCGCCATCGCCGAGTTCCCCGAGTACAAGCGTGGTGGCCAGGGCGTCATCGCCATGGTCAGCAACGATCGCAACGGCCGTCTGGTGGGTGCGGTACAGGTGCAGGAAGGCGAGGAGATCATGCTGATTTCCGACCAGGGCACCCTGGTGCGTACCCGTGTCGGCGAAGTCTCCAGCCTGGGCCGCAATACCCAGGGCGTGACGCTCATCAAGCTGGCCAGCGACGAGACCCTGGTGGGTCTGGAGCGGGTGCAGGAGCCGTCCGACGAGGAAGACGACGAAGACTTCGTGGCGGATGCCGAGGCTGACGTGGACGCCGGCGAAGGGTCGCCACTGGACGCTGCAGCTGACGAAGAGACGCCGCAGGAATAAATTGTAGTAGCGCAACCTATGGGAGCGGCTGTGGGGGCGGGCAGGCCCGCCACTGCGGTGTCTGCTCCCACAGACATCAAGAGCAGAGCGAGAGTGGATGTGAGCAAACGAGCCTTTAACTTCTGCGCAGGCCCTGCTGCGCTTCCTGAAGCTGTGCTACAGCGTGCCCAGGCAGAAATGCTGAACTGGCGCGGCAAAGGCCTGTCGGTCATGGAGATGAGCCACCGTAGCGACGACTACGTGGCCATTGCCGAGAAGGCCGAGCAGGACCTGCGCGACCTGATGTCCATCCCCTCCAACTACAAGGTGCTGTTCCTGCAGGGCGGCGCCAGCCAGCAGTTTGCCGAGATCCCGTTGAACCTGCTGCCCGAGGGCGGTACGGCCGACTACATCGAGACCGGCATCTGGTCGAAAAAGGCGATCGAGGAAGCGCGTCGCTATGGCAACATCAATGTCGCCGCCAGCGCCAAGCCTTACGATTACCTGGCCATCCCGGGTCAGAACGAGTGGAACCTGACCAAGGACGCCGCCTACCTGCATTACGCCTCGAACGAGACCATCGGTGGTCTGGAATTCGACTGGGTGCCGCAGACCGGTGACGTGCCGCTGGTGGTGGACATGTCCTCGGACATCCTCTCGCGTCCGGTCGACGTGTCGCAGTTCGGTCTGATCTACGCCGGTGCGCAGAAGAACATCGGCCCCAGCGGCCTGGTGGTGGTGATCGTGCGTGAAGACCTGCTGGGCCGTGCCCGCAGCAGTTGCCCGACCATGCTCGACTACAAGGTCGCGGCCGACAACGGCTCGATGTACAACACCCCGGCAACCTATTCCTGGTACCTCTCGGGCCTGGTGTTCGAGTGGCTCAAGGAGCAGGGCGGTGTCGCTGCCATGGAGCAGCGCAACCGCGCCAAGAAGGACCGCCTGTACGGCTTCATCGACAAGAGCGACTTCTATACCAACCCGATCAGCAGCAATGCCCGTTCCTGGATGAACGTGCCGTTCCGCCTGGCCGACGAGCGCCTGGACAAGGCGTTCCTGGCGGGCGCCGACGAGCGTGGCCTGCTCAACCTCAAGGGTCACCGTTCGGTGGGCGGCATGCGTGCCTCGATCTACAACGCCCTGGGCCTGGATGCCGTGGAGGCACTGGTGGCCTACATGGGTGAATTCGAGAAGGAACACGCCTGATGTCCGAACAGGAACTCAAGGCCCTGCGCGTGCGCATCGACAGCCTCGACGAGAAGATCCTCGAGTTGATCAGCGACCGTGCGCGCTGCGCCCAGGAAGTCGCCCGGGTCAAGACTGCGACCCTGGCAGAAGGCGAGGTGCCGGTGTTCTACCGGCCCGAGCGCGAGGCGCAGGTGCTCAAGCGCGTGATGGAGCGCAACAAGGGCCCGCTGGGCAACGAGGAAATGGCCCGGCTGTTCCGTGAAATCATGTCGTCGTGCCTGGCCCTGGAGCAACCGCTCAAGGTCGCCTACCTGGGGCCTGAGGGCACCTTTACCCAGGCCGCAGCCATGAAGCACTTTGGCCATGCCGTGATCAGCAAGCCGATGGCGGCCATCGACGAGGTATTCCGCGAAGTGGTCGCCGGCGCGGTCAATTTCGGCGTGGTGCCTGTGGAAAACTCCACCGAAGGTGCGGTCAACCACACCCTGGACAGCTTCCTCGAGCACGACATGGTGATCTGCGGCGAAGTCGAGCTGCGCATTCACCACCACCTGCTGGTGGGCGAGAATACCAAGACCGACAGCATCAGCCGTATCTACTCCCACGCCCAGTCGCTGGCCCAGTGCCGCAAGTGGCTGGATGCTCATTATCCGAACGTCGAGCGGGTGGCGGTATCGAGCAATGCCGAAGCTGCCAAGCGGGTCAAGGGCGAGTGGAATTCGGCGGCGATCGCCGGTGACATGGCGGCCGGCCTGTACGGTCTGACACGCCTGGCGGAGAAAATCGAAGACCGTCCGGACAATGCCACGCGCTTCCTGATGATCGGCAACCAGGAAGTGCCGCCGACCGGTGATGACAAGACCTCGATCATCGTTTCGATGAGCAACAAGCCGGGTGCGCTGCACGAACTGCTGGTACCGTTCCACGAGAACGGCATCGACCTGACCCGCATCGAGACCCGTCCGTCGCGCAGCGGCAAGTGGACCTACGTGTTCTTCATCGACTTCGTCGGCCACCATCGTGACCCGTTGATCAAGGCGGTGCTGGAGCAGATCAGCCAGGAGGCGGTGGCCCTGAAGGTACTGGGCTCGTATCCGAAGGCGGTGCTCTGAGGTATGCCAATGCGTGATGTTCTGAACAGGGTCCTGCTCCGTGGTTGAAGTCGTAAAGCAAGGCGGGCCCGTCATTGGCCGGCTGGTGGTGGTGGGCCTGGGCCTGATTGGCGGCTCGTTCGCCAAGGGCCTGCGCGAAAGTGGCCTGTGCCGCGAGGTGGTCGGTGTCGACCTGGACCCGCAGTCGCGCAAGCTGGCGGTCGAGCTGGGTGTGGTCGACCGTTGTGAAGAGGACCTGGCTGCGGCCTGTGTCGGGGCTGACGTGATCCAGCTGGCGGTGCCGATCCTGGCCATGGAAAAGCTCCTGGCGCGCCTGGCGCAGCTTGACCTGGGTGCGGCGGTGCTGACTGATGTGGGCAGCGCCAAGGGCAACGTGGTGCGTGCTGCGCGCGAAGCCTTTGCCGAGAAACTGCCGCGTTTCGTGCCTGGCCATCCGATCGCGGGCTCCGAGCAGAGTGGGGTGGAGGCCTCCAATGCCGCCCTGTTCCGTCGTCACAAGGTGATTCTCACGCCGCTGGCAGAAACCGACCCGGCCGCCCTGGCGCTGGTCGATCGCCTGTGGCGTGCACTGGATGCCGATGTCGAGCACATGCAGGTGGAGCGCCACGACGAAGTGCTGGCGGCAACCAGTCATCTGCCGCATCTGCTGGCTTTCGGCCTGGTCGATTCGCTGGCCAAGCGCAATGAAAACCTCGATATCTTCCGTTACGCTGCCGGTGGGTTCCGCGATTTCACAAGAATCGCCGGAAGCGACCCGGTCATGTGGCATGACATCTTCCTCGCCAATCGCGAGGCTGTCCTGCGCACACTGGATACATTTCGCAGCGACCTCGACGCCTTGCGCGACGCGGTCGATGCAGGGGATGGGCACCAGCTGCTGGGCGTTTTCACCCGCGCCCGGGTTGCCCGCGAGCATTTCAGTAAAATCCTGGCCCGTCGGGCCTATGTGGACGCTATGAACTCCAACGACCTGATTTTCCTGGCACAACCTGGTGGCCGCCTGTCCGGCCGTATTCGCGTACCAGGCGACAAATCGATTTCCCACCGCTCGATCATGCTCGGCTCCCTGGCCGAAGGCACCACCGAGGTGGAAGGCTTCCTCGAGGGTGAGGATGCGCTGGCGACCCTGCAGGCGTTCCGCGACATGGGCGTGGTCATCGAAGGCCCGCACCATGGTCGCGTGACCATTCACGGGGTGGGGCTCAATGGCCTCAAGCCGCCGCCTGGCCCGATCTACCTGGGCAACTCGGGTACCTCGATGCGCCTGCTGTCCGGCCTGCTGGCCGCGCAGCCGTTCGACACCGTGCTGACCGGCGATGCTTCGCTGTCCAAGCGCCCGATGAACCGTGTGGCCAACCCGCTGCGCGAAATGGGTGCGGTCATCGAGACCGCCGCCGAGGGCCGCCCGCCGATGACCATCCGCGGTGGCCATACGCTCAAGGCGCTGGATTACAAACTGCCGATGGCCAGTGCCCAGGTCAAATCCTGCCTGTTGCTGGCCGGCCTGTATGCCCAGGGCAAGACTACTGTCACCGAGCCTGCGCCTACCCGTGACCATACCGAGCGCATGCTGCGCGGTTTTGGCTACAGCGTGAGCGTCGATGGCCCTACCGCCTCGCTGGAGTCCGGTGGCAAGCTGACCGCCACCCACATCGAGGTGCCGGCCGATATCTCCTCGGCGGCCTTCTTCCTGGTCGCGGCCTCGATTGCCGAGGGTTCGGAGCTGGTACTGGAGCACGTCGGCATCAACCCGACCCGCACTGGTGTCATCGACATTCTGCAGCTGATGGGCGGCGATATCACCCTGGAAAACCAGCGTGAAGTCGGCGGCGAGCCGGTGGCCGACCTGCGAGTGCGCGGCGCCAGGCTCAAGGGTATCGAGATTCCGGAGCACCTGGTGCCCCTGGCGATCGACGAGTTCCCGGTGCTGTTCGTGGCTGCGGCCTGTGCCGAAGGGCGTACCGTGCTGCGCGGCGCCGAAGAGCTGCGGGTGAAGGAGTCGGATCGCATCCAGGTCATGGCCGACGGCCTGCTGGCGCTGGGCGTGAAGTGCGAACCTACCCCGGACGGCATCATCATCGACGGCGGCAGCATCGGTGGTGGCGAAGTGCATGGGCATGGCGACCACCGTATCTCCATGGCCTTCAGCGTCGCCTCGCTGCGCGCTTGCGCGCCGATTCGCATCCATGACTGTGCCAACGTCGCCACCTCGTTCCCCAACTTCCTCGCGCTGTGTGCCGAAGTCGGCATCCGCGTAGCTGAAGAGGGCAAGTCGTGAACGCGCTGGCACCGGTCATCACCATCGACGGGCCTAGCGGTTCTGGCAAGGGTACCGTTGCCGGCATGCTGGCCCGCGAGCTGGGCTGGAAGCTGCTGGATTCCGGGGCTCTGTACCGCCTCCTGGCATTCGCCGCCGGCAACCACGGTGTCGACCTGACCAATGAAGAACTGCTGGTCAAGCTGGCCGCCCATCTGGACGTGCAATTCATCGCCGCCGAGCCGGGCAAGTTGCAGCAGATCATCCTCGAGGGGGATGATGTGAGCAATGTGATCCGTACCGAAACCGTGGGCGCTGGCGCATCGATGGTGGCTTCGCTGCCGGCGGTGCGTGATGCGCTGCTGCAGCGCCAGCGGGCGTTTCAGGAGTCGCCCGGCCTGATCGCTGATGGGCGCGACATGGGGACGGTGGTGTTTCCAGGCGCGCCCTTGAAGATTTTCCTCACGGCCAGCGCCGAGGAACGGGCGCGTCGTCGTTACTTGCAGTTGAAGGGCAAGGGCGATGATGTTAGTCTGTCGAGTCTGCTAGATGAGATACGTGCGCGTGATGAGCGCGACACCCAGCGCGCAGTGGCCCCGCTCAAGCCGGCGGCCGATGCAATCCAGCTGGATTCCACGGAATTGTCCATCGAACAGGTGTTGCAACGCATCAGAAGCGAGATCGCACTTCGCGATATCGCCTGATACAGGGCGGCATGCAGGGGCACCAGTCAACGTCCTGCAGGCTTTCCCTTTATATGAACGAAACCCACATTGTCTGGAATGTGGCTGATGGGCGTATGTCTCGCCCTAATCTACAGGAATTAAAATGAGCGAAAGCTTTGCAGAACTCTTTGAAGAAAGCCTGAAAACCCTCAACCTTCAACCAGGTGCGATCATCACCGGTATCGTTGTCGATATCGACGGTGACTGGGTTACTGTCCACGCCGGTCTGAAGTCCGAGGGCGTCATCCCGCTCGAGCAGTTCTACAACGAAGCTGGCGAGCTGACCATCAAGGTCGGTGACGAAGTTCACGTTGCGCTGGACGCGGTCGAAGACGGCTTTGGCGAAACCAAGCTGTCCCGTGAAAAAGCCAAGCGCGCCGAGTGCTGGATTGTTCTGGAAGCAGCTTTCGCCGCCGAAGAAGTGGTCAAGGGCGTTATCAACGGTAAGGTTAAAGGCGGCTTCACTGTCGACGTTAACGGTATCCGTGCGTTCCTGCCGGGCTCCCTGGTTGATGTCCGCCCTGTGCGCGACACCACCCACCTCGAAGGCAAAGAGCTGGAATTCAAGGTCATCAAGCTGGACCAGAAGCGCAACAACGTTGTCGTTTCCCGTCGCAGTGTCCTGGAAGCCGAAAACAGCGCCGAGCGCGAAGCTCTGCTGGAATCGCTGCAGGAAGGCCAGCAAGTCAAAGGTATCGTCAAGAACCTCACCGACTACGGCGCATTCGTTGACCTGGGCGGCGTTGATGGCCTGCTGCACATCACCGACATGGCCTGGAAGCGTATCAAGCACCCGTCGGAAATCGTCAACGTTGGCGACGAGATCGACGTCAAGGTACTGAAGTACGATCGTGAGCGTAACCGCGTTTCGCTGGGCCTGAAGCAACTGGGCGAAGACCCATGGGTTGCTATCAAGGCACGTTACCCAGAAAGCACCCGCGTCATGGCGCGCGTCACCAACCTGACCGACTACGGCTGCTTCGCAGAGCTGGAAGAAGGCGTGGAAGGCCTGGTACACGTTTCCGAAATGGACTGGACCAACAAGAACATCCACCCTTCGAAAGTCGTACAAGTCGGCGACGAAGTGGAAGTCATGGTTCTGGACATCGACGAAGAGCGTCGTCGTATCTCCCTGGGCATCAAGCAGTGCAAGTCGAACCCATGGGAAGACTTCTCTGGCCAGTTCAACAAGGGCGACAAGATCTCCGGCACCATCAAGTCGATCACCGATTTCGGTATCTTCATTGGTCTGGACGGCGGCATCGACGGTCTGGTTCACCTGTCCGACATCTCCTGGAACGAAGTTGGCGAAGAAGCCGTACGTCGCTTCAAGAAGGGCGACGAGCTGGACACCGTCATCCTGTCGGTTGACCCAGAGCGCGAGCGTATCTCCCTGGGTATCAAGCAGCTGGAAGACGATCCGTTCTCCAACTACGTTGCTGTCAACGACAAAGGCGCTATCGTAAAAGGTATCGTTAAAGAAGTTGACGCCAAGGGCGCTATCATCACCCTGGCCGACGATATCGAAGCCACTCTGAAAGCTTCCGAAATCAGCCGTGACCGCGTTGAAGACGCGCGTAACGTCCTGAAGGAAGGCGAAGAAGTTGAAGCCAAGATCATCAGCGTTGACCGCAAGAGCCGCGTAATCAACCTCTCCATCAAGTCGAAAGACGATGCTGAAGAGAAAGAAGCAATCCAGAGCCTGAAAGCCGCTCCGGAAGCTGCCGCCGATACCACCATGGCTGCACTGCTGCGCGAAGCAATGGCCAAACAGAACTGAGTTCTGCTTGATCATTAAAAAGGGCGACTTCGGTCGCCCTTTTTTGTGCCTGCGATTCATGTCTGTTTGCGGATGAGTCTGCAGGGGGTCCCATGCCTTCCTGTGTTCCGCCAGGGCGGATTCGTCCACGTCAGGGCGAAGCAAATGCGCCAATCCCTTGCCCCGCCTCACCTGCGGGCAGCGGCACTCACTTGTCACCCTTGTGTGCAAATCTTGAAAATTTTATTAAGTCAAGAACCACCCTGTTCAAATCAGCTAGGGCGTGCTACAAACAGAGTAAGCAATGATCTAGCTGCTTGATAAAGAAGGGAAAAATATGACGAAGTCGGAGCTGATCGAACGTATTGTCACCCATCAAGGGCTGCTTTCATCGAAGGATGTGGAGTTGGCCATCAAGACCATGCTTGAGCAGATGTCCCAGTGCCTGGCTACAGGGGATCGAATCGAGATCCGCGGCTTTGGCAGCTTCTCGCTGCATTACCGGGCGCCGCGCCTGGGTCGTAACCCGAAGACGGGGCAGTCGGTGAGTCTGGACGGCAAGTTCGTGCCGCATTTCAAGCCCGGTAAAGAGTTGCGTGATCGGGTCAACGATGAGGAGGAGGGCGCATGATGGCCGCTGAGCAAGGAGCAAGTCATGCGTAACCTCAAGCGTGTAGTGCTGGCGCTGGTGGTGCTGGCCGTTGCGGCGGTGGTGCTGCTGTTTGTGCTGGAGAACCAGCAGTCGGTGGCATTGGTGCTGTTTGGGTGGGCTGCGCCGGCGTTGCCCGTTGCGGTGATTGTGCTGGTTGCGCTATTGATGGGGCTCGCTGTAGGCCCACTGTTGGGAATGTACATTGCCCTGCGCGTCAAAGGCCGTGTTCGCCGCTCCAGTGTCTGAGGTCAGCCCGATTTCAGCTAGCGGAGTAATGGAGAGCACTAAAAAATAGGACTTTTCCTACAACTGTCCCCTCAGATTCTGGCAACGTGCCCGCACGATTCTGTGGAGTAATAGCGCTCCATAAACACGCATTGAACGGGCTCGTATGGTTTTTCCCGCTATTACACACCGCGGCGCCACCCAAGGCGTAACCGGCTCCTGTCACCAGCTTCATCTTAATGTTGCCCACAGCCTGCTGATCCATTGCGGCCTGTTTCAGGGTGACAAGCCGAGCCCTGCCGCCAGCCTTGAAGTCGACTTCCCGGTCGAGGGCATCGAGGCCCTGTTGATCAGCCATGTTCACATCGACCATGTAGGGTGTATTCCCTAACTGCTCGCCCCGGGTTTCAATGGCCTGATCATCTGCAGCCAGCCTTCTGCCAGGCAGTTGCCGCTGGTGTTGGAAGATACATTCAAACTCGGCGTTACACTTGACCAGAACACGGTAGACCACTGCCTCAAGCACGTAGAGGAAGCCATCATTGCCGTGGCTTACGACCAATGGCATGCGCTCATCAGTTCCCCGGAGCTGCTCTGCAATATCTGCCTTCAGCGTGCGGGGCATGTGCAGGGGGCTGCTTGCATCGAGTGTGATATCGACTACCCGAAAGCCGCGACCAGCAAGCGCGTTGTGTTCTCCGGAGACCTTGGTGCGGCCCACACACCGTTGTTGCATCCGCCTAAATCGCCAGAGCGCGCCGACATCCTGGTGCTGGAAAGTATCTACGGCGACCGCCTGCATGAAGACCACACTCACCGCCAGCAACGGCTCGAGCAGGCAACAGATCAGGCCTTGGCTGACCATGGCACCTTCCTCATTCCGGCATTCAGTGCCGGCCGTACCCAAGAACTGCTCTACGAAATCGAAGACATCCTCCATCGCAAGGCGCTACTGCCTGCCGAGCCTTGCACGGGCGAGCGGTAGCGCCGTAAGAGCTGTACATCGATTGGCCACAACTGCGCATCACCTTGACTCGCCCCTGGCCAGCCGATTCACCCAGGCCTACCGTGAGCTCAACGACTTCTGGAACGATAAGGCCGAACAACGCCATAGCAAGGGGCGAAAACCTACGCGCTTCAGGCAACTGATCACCTTCGACAGCCATATTGAGCACCAGAAAACCGTCAACTACCTGGCGAGCACCGGCAGGCCTGCTATCTTCATTGCAGGCAACGGTATTTGCTCAGGCGGGCGAATCAACAACTACCTCAAGGCCATGCTCGGCGACCCGCGGTATCAATTGCTATTCGTGGGCTATCAGGCTGGGGGCGCTCCGTATGCGAACATTCAGGCCAGCGAGGGCGTCGAAGGCTTTGCGATGATTGATCTTGATGGAGAGATGTACGAAATCAACTCGGCCCACGCCGACCAAAAAGGCCTAGTGGATTTCGTCACCGGAATGCAACAGTGGCCTGAAAGGGTGCTGTTGGTTCACGGAGAGAAGGGGGCCAAGGCCGCATTGGCGCACGCATTGGCGTACCATTACGAGCAAGGAAAGGCACTTTCGGTGGAAATACCCGCATAAAGGCCCAAGGTGACTAGCGTTACTGCTAGATATTATCATTAATGATATGCGGTTCTTTTGACGATCGGCAGCCAGTTGAAATGAACTTCACTTCATCTGGCGAGTCGTATTTATCTATATTTTTCTGACATGGAACAGTTGTAAATAGCGCGCAAAATAGCGGGGCCTTACTGTGGTACCAGGAGATAAAACCGAGCGCTAAGGTCAGAAACAAGCAAGGTAAAAGGCAGTTCTACAAGTCATGGCTTATTGCCATATTCCTGTCATTTCCAGCTCGCGAGTGCCCTAAACGTTTTAGGAGTTGATATCACAACTCATTTACAATGTGGATCCAGGAAAAAAGAATAAATGGCCCAAGACTGCGAACGCTTGATCGCATCCGATGACATCGACCTAATTGAGCTGATCAAAGGCTTATGGCAGCAGAAAATGCTGATTATGGTCACGACCGCCGTGATTTTTCTGTCAGCCCTTGCCTATGCGCTTCTGGCAAGGCCTGCTTATGAAGCCAAGGTATTCGTCCAGCCCCCGACGCAGAATGACATCGCACACTTCAACTATGGGCGCGGCCCCGACACCGGGCTAGACACGCTTACGGTCAAGGATATCTACGATGTCTACGTGAAGCACCTGCAGTCTGAGTCGCTGCGCCGTAGCTTTTTCCAGACCGCCTACCTTCCTACGCTCACAGAGCAGGAGCGCAAAAGTTCTCAGGACCTCTTGTACAGTGATTTCAACAAGCTGCTGATTGTGGCGGTCGCCGCCAAGGACACCCCGACGCGCTTTGCCATTACCGCGAACGTTTACAGCCCGCAGCAGGCTGCCGAATGGGTGACGAACTATGCCCAGTTGGCAGGAGAGCGCGCCAAGCAGGAAGTGCTCAAGAACATCAAAAGCGATGCCACGGTGAAGGCCAACAACCTGCAGCGGCAAATCCTGACCGCGCAGGAAACCTCGCGCAAGCAACGCGAAGATGACATCGTGCAATTGAAAGAGGCGCTTCTGATTGCAAAGTCCATTGGCCTGGAAAAGCCGCCGATCATTTTCGGTAACCTCTCTACTGAAGTATCTTCGGGTATGGAAGGTTCGCTGACCTACATGCGTGGCAGCAAGGCACTGGAGGCAGAAATTGAAAACCTGCAGAAGCGCCAGTCCGATGACCCGTTTATTCAGAATCTTCGCCAGCAACAGGCTGCCTTGACGTTTTATCGCAACCTGAGCATCGACCCTGCGTTGGTTGCGGCTTACCGGCAGGACGGTGTGGTAGAGCTGCCAGACAAGCCGGTAAAACCCAAGAAGCTACTGATTGTGCTGCTCGGCCTGGTTGCAGGTGTTGTGGTGGGTGTGGGGTTGGCCTTGATGCGCCACTTGTTCCGGCAAGCGCTCAGGCAGAGGCCCTCCTCATTGGCGGGAACCTGAACGAGAGTCGTTAGCGTTACTGGGTTTCAAGGGTGGTCCGCTTTTACAGAAGCTGTCACAATGCCGCCTTGCGTCGTCTGACGACAGGGAGTGTTCGAGAATCGTAGTCGGCAGCGATGACGATGGACGTTTTATGCCTGTCTTGGGCGAGTCAGTTCAACTCAATCAGACAGGCATTTGGCGTGAACAGTATTACCCGCGTACCTTCCGTTGTCGCCCATGATGAAATTGACCTTTTTGCAATGATGCAGTCCATCTGGAAGCAAAAAAAGCTGATTGCGGCTACGGCGTTGGTCATGGGTGCCATTGCTGGCGCATATGCGTTTTTGGCCACACCTGAATATGAAGTGAGCACGCTGCTGCGCCCTGCAGCCCTCAATGACCTGGATGCCTTGAACCGTACCGAGGTCTATTCCCTGCCGCCTGGCAAGGCCTTGGTGCGAGTAGGTGCAGCGCTGGACTCCTACGACACGCGCCTCAGCTACTTTCGCGCCAACCCCAAACTGTTTGACGCGTTTGGCAGGCCAGGGCAGTCGCCCGAGCAGGTGTTTGACGAGTTCAACCGCGACTCACTCAAGCTGGTACAGCCAGCCCCCCAAAAGGCCGACCTGCTGAGCGCCTATATCGGCTTGGAGATGCGCTACCCCAAAGGGGTAGAGGGTGATGAAATTCTCAATGGGTTTGTTCAATACGCCATTGAAAATGAACGTAAACAGATCGCTGACGACCTGAAGGTCATCATCAGTAACCGCTTGAGCGAAGTGGACACCAAGCTGAACGCCGCCCGTGCTGCCTATGATGCCGCGAAAGAAGGCAAGATTGCGACCTTGCTAGAAGCCGATAACCTCAAGCGTGCGCAGCTGCAGGACGAGCTTAAGGCGCTGCGCGTGCAGCTAAAAGTACGCCGTGAAGACCGCATCGCCCAATTGGATGAAGCCATCAGTATTGCGCGTTCGCTCGGCCTGAAAAAGCCGTCAACGCCATCGTCCATGGCCAGTGAAGGTGAGTTGGGCAGCAATATCATTCGAACCGAAGTCAACAACCAGCAAATCCCCCTGTACTTCATGGGCACCGACGCCCTCGAAGCAGAGCGTAAAGCTTTGCGTCAACGTACGTCTGACGATTTTGCCGACCCGCGGGTAGCGCAAATTCGCAAGGAACTCTTGTTGTTGAACACAAACCGCGAGGTTGAGGTGCTCAACCAGCGGACAAATGAAGAAGTGTTTTTGAGTGATATCGCGCCACTTAAAGCTGAGCGTGTGCGCTTGTCGAGTATCAGCACCGATATGCGTGGATTGAGTCTGGTTTATGTTGACCGGCTCGCAGTCGAGCCAGCCGATCCAGTCAAGCCCAAGAAAGCTCTGATCATTGCATTGGGGATGGTAGTGGGTTGCTTGCTAGGCGTTTTGATGGCTGTCCTCCGCCATTTGTTGGTGGTTCGCCATATGCACCTACTCCGTTCCAGCCCTGCAGCATTGTCTCAAATGACCGGGGCTGCCATCCAGCCAGATAGCCCGTTGCGATAATGCGCCGCATGGTTGAATTATTAGGAGTATGAGCGGCATCTTAGCGTGGTGATTTCAGATCAGACGCACCGGTTTGGTGGTGCGGAGCTTTGTTTTCTGGTATGCCTTGGATGAAGTGACGCTGGCGTGAGGCAATAGGGCTTGGTCAGAGTAGCCACCGGCAGTCCAAGCGCGCTCACGCTTCTGTTATGCTGACATGTCTTTTTGATGGGTCGAGATGTGCCACGGTAAGGGATGAATGCCACCAATGCCGCAGAGGTTTGAGGCGGTTTGGTTGAGCCTTGCCTGAAGAAGCCTGTCGCGACGCTGTTATTTTGATGTCATACAGCATCATCCAACGAGCGTATGCAGCTTGAACGGGATCGAGTTTATCGGTGTTGATTCACTGCCTAAAAACGGTACTGCATGATTCCTCAAAAAAATTGGTATCTGGTGCATTGCAAGCCGCGCCAGGACGAAAGGGCAGAAGAAAATTTGGCACGTCAAGGCTATGTCTGTGCTCGCCCAATCTGTACCCGCGAACGTATTAGCCGTGGAAAGCGTCATACACTGGCTGAGTCATTGTTCCCTGGCTATCTGTTCATTCAAATGGCGGATGAGTCTTCTTGGGCACCTTTGCGTTCAACGCGTGGTGTTAGCCGTGTTGTCAGTTTTGGAGGCCGGCCGCTGGCCGTTGGGGATGAACTGGTTGCCCGCCTTCAAGAGCAAGCAGGGGGTCATAGTTTTGCGAATTTCCAAATAGGCGAAAATGTTCGGATCATAGAAGGCAGTTTTTCAGCGCTTGATGCCATATTCATGGCAATGGATGGAGAAGAGCGTGTCGTGTTGTTGATTGACCTTTTGAGCCGCCAGCAGCAGGTGAGTTTACCGTTGGCGAGTGTTTCAGCGTATTGAGTTGCATCTGGCCAGAAGGCTGGAGCTAGAAATGGTGTGGCAACGTTTTCAGGAAACAGACGAAAAATCCTGGGGCGGTAGCGTGCCTAAATTATGGTTTCTGCATCGCGCATCTAGGTAGGCAGTGTCTCCAGCGTTCCAATCCTGATGAATATGATGATTTAGTGAGTATCTCGGATGACAACGGTTGCATTTATACCCGCCCGTGGCGGCTCTAAAGGGGTTCCTGGCAAGAATGTCAAATTGATAGCTGGCAAGCCGCTCCTCGCATGGAGTATTGAGCAGGCGAAAGGCGCTAGCTTGATTGACAAGATTGTTGTGTCTACCGATTGCCCTGAAATCGCCGCCTGTGCTCGTCAGTACGGTGCCGAAGTGCCATACATGAGGCCTGCTGACATCTCGGGTGATACTGCTACAACTGAAAGCGCAATGCTGCACTATTGCGAGTGGCTAAGTGCCCGTGGTGAGAAGTTTGATAATTTTTTGCTGGTGCAGGCAACATCGCCCATTCGAGCAGCGGGGCGTTTCGACGATGCCATCCGGTTTTTTGAAGCGGAGCATTTCAATAGCTTGTTGACGGTTACGCCGTCCCATCGTTTTTTCTGGAAAAATCCATCTGCGCCTGAAGCATCATACGATTTCATGAAACGTCCTCGTCGGCAGGATATTCCTGAGTCTGATAGAAGATACATGGAAACAGGGTCATTTTATATTACCCGCTGGGATGACCTGGTTAGCACGCGCAACCGGCTTTGTGGCAAGGTCGGCATGTACATAACACCAGAAGAGGAGTCCTATGAAATTGACTCCTTGGTAGATTTTAACGTTTGCGGAAGCATCATGTCCGCGTTGGAAGGGAATTAAATATGTATATTACAAAAAGCACTCAGAAATATATTGTCTTTTCTGAGGATTCCCTAGTTGATGTTTTAAAAAAAATTAATGAAAACAAGTCTAGAATTGCATTTGTTGTTTCAGAACATGCAGTCCTAATGGGTAGTATTTCTGACGGAGACGTTCGTCGCTGGTTGACCAACAATACTGAAATTGACCTTAACGTGCCGGCACATAGCATCATGAACACCGCATGCAAGCGTGTTGTGCTAGGTGAAGAGAAGAGCACCTATAATTCTTTGTTTCACAGCGGTGTTGATTGCCTGCCAGTTGTTGATGAGGCAGGCCATCTGGTGCAGTTGGCATTTCAGAAGTCTGAAGGCTTCTATATTGGTTCTCGTGAAATCTCCGAGAAGTCGCCGTCTTTTATCATTGCCGAGATAGGGAACAACCATCAAGGCGATATTAAACTGGCTAAGCAACTGGTTGATCACGCTGTTGCTTCAGGCGTGGACTGCGCAAAATTCCAAATGCGTAACGTCAAACAGCTTTACAAGAATGAAGGTAACAGCAACGATGCCTCGGTGGATTTGGGGGCACAGTATACGATGGATCTGCTGGAGAAATTCCAGTTGAGTAACGAAGCGCTCTATGAGGTTTTTGATTACTGTAAAGAAAAGAATGTACTTCCACTGTGCACACCGTGGGACCATGACTCACTGGCAGCACTGGAAGCCTATGGCATGCCTGCTTACAAGGTAGCCTCGGCGGACTTCACCAACTACGAGTTGCTGGAAGCAATTGCTAAAACGGGCAAACCATTTTTGTGCTCAACTGGCATGTCCAGTGAAAGTGAAATTAAAAGTACCGTTGCGTTTCTAGATCGCCTCGGTGCGGATTATGTACTGTTGCATTGCAACTCTACGTACCCGACACCGTACAAAGACGTAAATCTGAAGTACCTGAGTCGGTTGAAGAAAATTACCGGAAAACTCGTTGGGTACTCTGGGCATGAGCGTGGAATATGCGTTCCTATCGCATCTATTGCATTAGGTGCTTGTGTTATTGAAAAACATTTGACGGTTGATCAGGGGTTGGAGGGAACTGACCATAAAGTCAGTCTTCTGCCTGATGAGTTTGCTGAGATGGTACGGCAGATTCGCAATGTCGAAGAGGGGCTGGGATCAGACGAGTTGCCAAGAGAAATTACACAAGGCGAACTCATGAACCGGGAAAACTTGGCGAAGAGCTTAGTTGCAAATGCGCCCATCAAGCAGGGCGCTATCATCACGCGGTCAATGGTGGCTATCAAGAGCCCTGGCCAAGGTATTCAACCAAACCGTATTGATGAACTGGTCGGCAAGGTTGCCAACCGTGATATTGATGCCGGTGGTTTCTTTTACGACTCAGATATTAATGGCGTAGTGCAGAAACGCGCGGATTATAAATTTGATCGCCCGTTTGGTGTACCAGTTCGATACCACGATTATCGCAAAATCGTGACGGACTCTAACCTCGATTTTGTCGAGTTTCACTTGTCTTACAAAGACCTTGAAGTGAACCTGAGCGATTTCTTCGATGGCCAGGAGCCGATTGGCTTTGCAGTACATAGCCCTGAGCTGTTTGCCGGTGACCATATTCTTGATCTATGCGCCGATGATGAGGAATATCGCCAGCACTCAATTCGAGAACTCGAGCGAGTGGTTGGCATTACCCGTGAACTAAAGAAGATTTTCCCGAAAACTGATCGGCCGGTAATTGTAGTTAATGCGGGTGGTTGGGATAATAAAGGGTTTATTGATCCAGCGCTGAAGCCGGCAATGTATAAGAAGATTGCTGATGCGTTCAACTGTATGGACTTGAGCGGTGTTCAGATCGCTGTGCAGACCATGCCTCCTTATCCGTGGCATTTTGGCGGTCAGAGCTACCATAATCTGTTTGTCTGCGCTGAGGAAATAAGAGCATTCTGTGAAGAAAATCCTGAGATTAAGATTTGCTTGGACGTTTCTCACTCAATGATGTCCTGCAATTACTATGGTTGGGATCTCATGAAGTTCGTAGAAATCATAGCTCCATACAATGTCCACATGCATATTGTTGATGCCAAAGGCGTTGACGGTGAAGGCATTGAGATTGGTAAGGGTGATGTTGATTTTACTGCGCTGTCTAAATTGCTTGCAGAAAAGAACCCAGGTGTTCAGTTTATTCCTGAAGTTTGGCAGGGGCATAAAAACGGCGGTGAGGGTTTTTGGTTGGCATTGGACTTTCTTCAAGGGGTTATGACCCCCGGAAGAGGTTTTTTATAAATTTTTTGCGTCGCTTTAGGGTGCCAGTAATGAGCGCTTTTTTATGATAAATTATTGGCATCTTTTGGCGACAAGTTGCGTGTTGCTATTCAGTTTGCGGCATGGGCTTCGCAGTGCATATCCGTTGTTTGTGTTGTCTATGTCTTTTTGCACGGTTTCTTTATTAGAACTTTCCTTAGGAGGGTTCTATTTGAAAGCACCAGAGTTATTTTTCGTTTTTGTTTTCCCATTGTTCGCTCTTTCGGTATTAAAGAGGGTCGATGGGCGATCTCTGATATTTGTTTTGATTTTTATTCTTCCTTTCTTGTTGTCGATTATTAAAAATTTAGTCAATTTTGAACCAATTTTTGTTTGGGAAATCAACGCTGAACAGAGGGTGAACTGGTGGGATAAACTTGCATTTAAAGATGGCCTCACCTCGACAAATTTCACGCAGTTTTTGTATGTGGTGTTTTCGTTGCTGGTTTTTTTTATGGGGGCTCATATTGGGAACTGGATGACCAGTGAGCGCTTTGTTAACGCGCTGAAGTGGTCTATTTTTATTGTTAGCGTAGTGGGTATACTCCAGGTCGCTTGCTATTATTCCGATTTTTATCAGTTTTATATAAATGTTTTTTATAATTTTTCTGCAGCCGAATATAATCGCCTTGCATACCATGAGTTGGCGGGTGTAAAAAGAATAAACGCCACATTTACTGAGCCCTCTGTTTATGGTTTTTATATTGCGCTAAGCGTGTTTGTTGCTTATTTGCTTGAAGGTGTTGCTGTTTTCAAAAGTCGAAGAGTTTTATTAGCTCTAGTTGTTGGGCTTTTCTCTTTGTCAGGATCTTTTTACATTGGTGTCGCGCTGCTGAGCCTTTTTGTATTCTTGGGGGCTGGTAAAAGAACTAAGTTGATCTTGGTCGGTTGTGGAGTATTTTTTCTAATTCCAGTTGTTGTCATGTTTTCATTGATGAATTTCGATCTTCTTAGTGAGCTTTTTGCACAGAAAAGCGCTTCGTTGGATGAGCGATTGTATTACGGTGTAGTATTGCCTTTAGAAAATATTTCAAAATCTCCTTGGTTTGGCTTTGCTTTCGGTTCTGACCGTCCTACTACGTTATTTTTTAATTTGCTGATTTCAGTGGGTACTATTGGCACGCTTTTGCTTACAGCATCATTTCTATTTATTTGGAATGGTTTTGTCGCGGCTTATTTGTTTTTTTGGGCGGTAATGGGGTTTCTAATTCCAGACATATCGCTATATTTCGCCTGGTTTTACCTAGGAGCGGGGTATGCGCTCAAGAGAAGAGAGATGCTTGGAATGGAAACGCGGGGCGCATAATGAAAGCTCTTTTTTTTAGGAAAATGATTCAGTTTGCCGGTGCAGTGATATTATTTTCTGTCGTTAGGCAATTATTGGTTTTTCCTTGGCTTGCTCGTGAGTACGTAGACACGTTTTCTCAAGTGACATTTCTGGTATTTACGTTTGAGGCCCTTCTGTATCTGCTCATTGGCGCATTTCCAGATTTTTATGCTAAAAATTCCAGTGGTGGTGAGGTTAATACTCCTCTAATTTCTCGTTTGTTGTATTTGAATAATTTTGGCTCGATTATCTGCTTTTGCTTGCCGTTTTTCGGGGTTGATGTTTTATTTTCTTTTTTGTTGTTTCCGTTTTTTGTTTTTTCAGGTAGGAATGCTTTAAATCTTAAGCTTGTCTTTAATAAGCTTGATTATCTGGAGAACTATTATTATATCGTTTATAGGATTTTCCCATATTTTTCGCTGTTCATGATTGTTTGGGTTGAGTCTTATTGGGTGGTCGCATTTTTCTGTCTGTGTTTGAGTGCCTCGGAGGTGTGCTACTCTTTTAGGCTTTCTAGGATCACAGCGGCATATGAGCGTGGTGCTAGTTTAGTAACCTCCGGTTTGAATTCAAAAGCGTTAATGGTTTTTTGCATTGCGTACATTTTTATAAGTTTTTCGCAACGTGGTGATTTTACTGGTATAGGATATTTTTATTCATCTGCTGATTATGCAGACTTTGCAATGCTTATGTCCGTTGTCAATTTCTTTTGTAATCCAGTGGCGCTTGTTACGGGGGCAGGCTTGTTAAGTCTTCTTGTGAATCAAAAGGTTGATTTTGATTTGATTGTTTTTTTCAAGGTTCTATCCGTTGTCCTGTTTTTATCTGCCTTTATTTCTGTCACTGCTGCTGCTTTGTTTGGCTATGTTGAGTTTTTTTTATACGGTAAGACGATTGGGTTTTCTTCATTTACAGTTTTTTTTGTTGTGTTCTTCAATATAATTTTTCTTTCTTTTAGAACATTGACGGTTAGGTTTTTTTCACCCGTATTATTGCTTGTTTTGTACGGAGCGCTTTGCTTGGTTCTGGCAGGACTTGTCATGACAAAAAGCCTTGATGTGTTTTTGAATTATTATTATTCGTTGAGAGCATTACTGGTCGTGATATTTTTCTTTTTTTATATTTTTGTTTTGCGCTTTCGAAAAGGTGTTTGCTAGTTATGCTATCAAAATCTCAGTTATTTAGTATTTTTTTTAATGAATATGCGGTAAAGATTAATTGTCAGCGGCGTAACCACCGGTGGTCTCCTAGACTCACTGGTATGTCAGTTTTGGTGAATGAACGTGGCTCTTGTGTTTTCGAGTTTTGTTATGTCGTAGTATATAATTTATTTCTTGCGTTGGGTATGTTCTCCTCTTTGTTTCGTCGTAGGGTCTGCGAGAAGAAAATTTTTATTGTATTAGATCCGCGGCTTAGTTCCTATAATGTATCTGGTTTGCCAACTTTTAGGGTTGGCCCACATCTTTTTTTTCGATCCTCATTTTTTAGTGTTTATCAGCTCATTGGCAGGGTCCAGTTATTTAAAATAGCTTTGCTTTCATTGTGTTCTTACAATAAAGCTTGTGAGGCTCTGAAAGCTTCGTGTGATAGTTATGGTGTGTGTGCTAACGATTTTAAAAAAATGGTTGGCTTCGGTTATTTTAGATATCTAGAACTAAACCTGGCTCATGCAGCGCTTTTAAATGTTGTTCATGTAGAGTCTGCCGGCCATTTTGATGTGTACACAGGTTTGATTTCGCTTGTGCGGGAGCAGGGTGCTTTGGCATTCGTGCGACTCTATCAGCATGGGTTGTATGAAAAGTTTCTGGCCGGGAAAATGCTAAGGCGTTTTTTCTCAGATTCTTATGTTTTGCGGTACGTTCAGTCGAAAAAATATTTTCTTTCCGATATGAATGCTAATCCTGCTGTTAAAATAATTTTTGCAGAATCAACTTTTAAACCGAATGCAATGTTGCTTGACTGTAATAAGAGTGAGAAAATTGCATATGCGCTGCAAAATGACTGCTATGAAGAAGATTTTTTAAATATCCAATATTTGCAAAATCTTAAGCCGGCGGCTTACATTGCTCTTTACCTACATCCAGCTACACCTAAGAAAATCTTACGTACGATAACTTGGAGGTTTCCAGGGCTGCAGGTCTTTCTAAAGGAGCGGCATTTGAACATTGATGTAGTCGTTTCCCGGTATTCTTCTCTCGTGCTGGACTATAGCTCTCTCGGTGTAAAAGGAGTTTTTGTTGCTCAGCATGACCAAGTTTGTGCTTTTGACTCAGAGGGGAATCAGTTTAAGGTGGTCTATTCGCTTGAACAATTACGGAGCATTTTATGAGTGAGTCAAAAAAGGTTGATTTTGACTTGTCTTCC
The DNA here is from genome assembly GCF_024355235.1 of Pseudomonas sp. S12(2018). Classification (NCBI taxonomy): domain Bacteria; kingdom Pseudomonadati; phylum Pseudomonadota; class Gammaproteobacteria; order Pseudomonadales; family Pseudomonadaceae; genus Pseudomonas; species Pseudomonas sp. S12(2018). The sequence goes on along the minus strand of NZ_QLAD01000001.1, from coordinate 143,389 downwards.
TTTTCGTCACCTAACCATTATCGTGGCCGTTCCCACTTGGTTGTTCTTCTGTGGTGGCTCTGCCAAGCAACCGTATTCGCTTGGTCGCCACAGCCGATGTATGGGTTTAGACGTTTTCTTTTGCGTGCATTTGGCGCGCACATAGGTAGGGGGGTGTTAATTCGTCCCTCTGTCAAAGTGGTCTACCCATGGAAGCTTTATATAGGTGATTATAGTTGGATTGGAGACGACGCCTCGCTCTATAGCTTAGACACTATAGTGATTGGATCAAATACAGTTATTTCTCAGCGTTGCTATCTGTCTGCTGGAGCGCATGACTATACCAAGTCCAGTTTCGATCTGACGTTGATACCTATAAGGATAGGCGACTCCTGCTGGTTGGCTACAGACGTTTTTGTCGCACCGGGTGTGGAAATTGTTTCCAATAGTATTGTTGGCGCTAGAAGCTCAGTGTTTAAAAGCATTAAGGAGGCAGGCGTGTACTTCGGAACTCCTGCAAAGAGGAAGGTGGAATAATGTCGTCAAAAAAAGTTGCGTTAATTACGGGTGTTACTGGTCAAGATGGTTCCTACTTGGCAGAGTTTCTCTTGGAGAAAGGCTATGAAGTACACGGTATTAAGCGCCGTGCTTCGTCTTTTAATACTCAGCGTGTTGACCATATCTACCAGGACCCGCACGTAGATAATCGTAATTTTGTTTTGCACTATGGCGATTTGAGTGACTCTTCTAACCTCACCCGTATTATTCAGGAAGTACAGCCTGATGAGGTGTACAACTTGGGGGCACAGTCCCATGTTGCAGTGAGTTTTGAGTCCCCGGAGTACACCGCAGACGTTGATGCCATGGGCACACTGCGTATTCTTGAAGCTATCCGTTTGTTGGGCCTGGAGAAAAAAACACGTTTCTATCAAGCGTCGACGTCTGAGCTCTATGGACTGGTGCAAGAGATTCCTCAAAAGGAAACGACACCGTTCTACCCTCGCTCCCCTTATGCGGTGGCCAAACTTTATGCCTACTGGATTACAGTAAACTATCGTGAAGCTTACGGTATGTATGCCTGCAACGGCATTTTGTTCAACCATGAGTCGCCACGTCGTGGTGAAACATTCGTAACACGTAAGATTACACGCGCCTTGGCTAACATCGCCCAAGGCCTGGAAAAGTGTTTGTTCCTCGGTAATATGGATGCCCTACGTGACTGGGGTCATGCCAAGGACTACGTCCGCATGCAATGGATGATGTTGCAGCAAGAACAACCTGAAGACTTCGTGATTGCAACCGGCGTACAATATTCGGTGCGTGAGTTCGTGCGGTGGTCGGCTGCTGAGCTTGGTCTTACACTGCGCTTTGAAGGTAAAGGCATCGAAGAACATGCGATTGTAGAACACATTGAAGGTGACAAGGCACCGGCACTGAAGGTAGGTGATGTCGTTGTGCGTGTGGATGCACGTTATTTCCGACCTGCAGAGGTGGAAACCTTGTTGGGCGATCCAACCAAGGCTAAAGAAAAATTGGGTTGGGTACCGGAAATTACCGTACAGCAAATGTGCGAAGAGATGGTGCGCGAGGACTTGAAAGCAGCTCAGCGCCATGCGCTTCTGAAGTCCCACGGCCATGACTTGCCTGTATCTGTGGAGAACTGATTGTGGCCCGTAATCTGGAACAGTCGATTTTTGTGGCCGGCCATCGTGGAATGGTTGGCTCAGCCATCGTTCGCAGGCTCAAGACGCTTGGCTACTCGAACATCCTCACCGCAACGCGGGAGGAGTTGGATTTGCTCGACCAGGCGGCGGTTCGGCAATTTTTCCAAACTCATGCCATTGACCAGGTTTATCTTGCCGCAGCCAAAGTGGGTGGTATTCATGCGAATAACACCTATCCGGCCGATTTTATTTTTGACAACCTGATGCTTGAGGCCAACATCATTCAGGCTGCCCACCTGAGTGGTGTTCAAAGGCTGCTATTTCTCGGTTCTTCCTGCATCTATCCAAAGCTGGCAGTGCAGCCTATGACGGAGGCTGCGTTGCTGACAGGTGTGCTTGAACCAACGAACGAGCCTTATGCATTGGCCAAAATTGCTGGTATCAAGCTCTGTGAAAGCTACAACCGTCAACATGGCCGCGATTATCGTAGTGTGATGCCAACTAACCTCTATGGCCCGCACGATAATTATCACCCTGAAAACAGCCATGTTATTCCAGCGTTACTGCGTCGCTTCCACGAGGCTACTCAGCGAGGTGATACCGAGGTTGTGATCTGGGGCAGTGGCAAGCCAATGCGCGAATTTCTGCATGTCGACGATATGGCTGCTGCCTGCGTGCATGTCATGGAGCTCGAGCCCCAGCTACATCAGGCACACACACAGCCAATGCTTTCTCACATCAACGTTGGTACGGGCGTCGATTGCACGATTGCTGAGTTGGCGAACACGGTTGCCAAAGTAACCGGATTTCAGGGCGAGCTGAGGTTCGATGCGACGAAGCCTGACGGTGCTCCGCGCAAGCTGATGGACGTTTCGCGTTTGGCCGCGTTGGGCTGGACAGCCAGTATTGGCCTTGAACAAGGCTTGCAGAGTGCCTATCAGTGGTACGTCGACAATGTGCAAAACGCTCGGGCTCACTGATGAAAATTCTGCTTTATGGCATCAATTACAGCCCAGAGCTGACTGGAATCGGTAAATACAGCGGAGAAATGGCCCGCTGGCTTGCTGAGCAAGGCCATGAGGTGCGGGTTGTTACCGCACCACCGTACTATCCGGATTGGAAAGTATGGCCTGCGTTTTCGTCCTGGCGTTTCAAATGTACTCAAGAGGAGGGCGTCAGTATTTACCGGTGCCCGCTCTATGTGCCGGCTAAACCGGCGGCACTAACGCGCTTGTTGCACCTGGCAAGTTTTTCTATCTCATCTTCGTTGGCAATGCTGGCACAGCTGAGGTGGAAGCCAGAGCTGGTCATTTTGGTGGTCCCGACGCTATTTTGTGCACCTCAGACGCTCCTGCTGGCTAAGCTGACGGGCGCTAAGTCCGTTCTGCACATTCAGGATTTTGAAGTCGATGCATTGTTTGGTCTGGGGATTGCCAACAGCGGCGTGTTAAAACGTATTGCTTATGGCGCAGAACGGCTCATTTTGCGTGCATTTGACCGTGTTTCAAGCATTTCTGCGGCCATGCTGCGGCGCGCCCAAAGCAAAGGTGTCAGCGTTGAGCAGTTGCGTTTTTTTCCGAACTGGTCTGAAACCGCACGGTTTGCCAATGTTGCGCGTAATGATGCATTGCTTGCGCGGCTGGGCATTGATCCAGCCAAGAAGGTGCTGCTTTACTCCGGTAACATAGGCGAAAAGCAGGGGCTGGAAAGTGTAATCGAAGCTGCGGATCGCCTTAAGGGCCTGGCAGAGCTTGTGTTCCTGATCGTTGGCGAAGGCGCAGGTAAGGCCCGATTGCAAGCGTTGGCAGCATCGAAGCAACTGTCGAATGTGGTCTTTGCACCTTTGCAACCCTATGAGGACTTGCCCGCGCTGCTCGCCAGCGCCGATTGCCATTTGGTCATTCAGAAACGCGGGGCTGCAGATGCGGTACTGCCATCAAAACTGACCAACATCCTTGCAGTAGGCGGCAATGCAGTAATAACCGCAGACCCTGAGACCAGTCTGGGCTTGTTGTGTCTGGACCATCCAGGCATTGCAGAACGGGTAGAGCCCGAGTCTGTCGAGGCATTGCTTAGGGGGATTGAGGGTTGCCTGACTATGCCCTTGCCTAACCTGATTGCTACAGCATATGCCCATGATTTTCTCGACAAGGATCGGATTCTGGCTCGGTTTATCGATGAGGTTTAATTTTCTTTCTTGTTGTAATGTGTTGGGCGTGCTGCACGGCATGCAGAATTCATTTTTTGGTAGTACGACTTCAAAGGACAAAAACACATGTTGCTTCCGGTAATCATGGCTGGCGGTTCCGGCTCGCGTCTCTGGCCGCTTTCGCGTCAACTTAACCCTAAGCAATTTTTGCCGATGGTCGACCAAAATCAGTCCATGCTGCAGGCAACGATTGAGCGCCTGCAGGGGCTGGACGCCCAAGCGCCGCGCTTGATTTGCAACGAGCAGCATCGGTTTCTTGCAGCAGAGCAGCTACGTCAGATTGGCCTGGAGCAGGCCAACATTCTGCTGGAGCCAATGGGGCGTAATACGGCACCTGCCATTGCTCTGGCGGCATTACAGGCCATAGAGGAAGGTCAGGATCCGTTGCTGCTGGTTTTGGCTGCCGATCACTTGATTCAAGACGTGCCTGCGTTCCATGCCAGTATTGAGGCTGCCATGGTGTTAGCCACAGCAGGCAAACTTGTGACCTTTGGCATCGTACCGGCCTACCCTGAAACCGGTTATGGCTACATCCAGAAGGGCGAAGTGCTTGGTAGTGAAGGGTTCAAGGTCAACCGTTTCGTGGAGAAGCCGGACTTGTCCACTGCCCAGCATTATGTTGCTTCTGGGGACTATTTTTGGAACAGTGGCATGTTCATGTTTCGTGCCAGCCGCTATTTGGCAGAGCTGGAGGCGTTCCAGCCCGACATTCTCAAGGCGTGCCAGCAGGCATTGGCAGGTGCAGAGCAGGACCTGTACTTCACCCGTATTGATGCAAAAGCATTTAGCGAGTGCCCGGACGACTCGATCGATTATGCGGTGATGGAAAAAACGGCCGATGCCGCCATGGTGCCGCTGGATGCTGGATGGAGTGACATCGGGTCATGGTCTGCACTGTGGGATGTCAGCGAAAAGGACATCAACGGGAATGTCTTGAAGGGGGATGTTCTTCAACACGCTACTCGTCATAGCTATGTGCATGCCGAGCATCGCCTGGTGACGACGGTAGGGGTCGAGGACCTTGTTATTGTCGAGACCAAGGACGCCGTCCTGGTTGCCCACAAGAGTCATGTGCAAGACGTCAAAAAGATTGTTGAGCAGCTCAAGCAGGACCAGCGCCATGAGCATGCCAATCACCGTGAAGTGTATCGTCCTTGGGGTGTGTACGATTCGATCGACAGTGGGCATCGTTATCAGGTCAAGCGTATCACCGTAAAACCCGGAGCCAAGCTATCCGTTCAGATGCACCATCACCGAGCCGAGCACTGGATTGTGGTGAGTGGTACGGCGAGTGTCACCAATGGCGACAAAACCTATCTGGTCACGGAGAACCAATCCACCTACATCCCTATCGGCCAGGTTCATGCTTTGGAAAATCCAGGTGTTATCCCGTTGGAGCTCATCGAGGTTCAATCAGGTACGTACCTGGGTGAAGACGATATCGTTCGCTTTGAAGACAAGTACGGGCGTGTCAAACCCAAAAAGTAAAGCATGACTGATAGTGACTCAGGCGGTGCTGGCGCCTCTGAGTTGCTGCGTAGGGTTGGGGGTTTTGGCTGCGGGGCGGTGCCTGGCTGCATTGCACGCTAACCAGTGTTTTATAGAGATTGGGGCCTGTTCAAAGACATGCAAGTCACTCATCGGTATCAACCAACATTTGCAGAACGGTATCCCGTTCCTTTTTTTGTCGCGTTAACGGACATGGTCATCGTCTTGGTGGCGGGCTTGTTTGCCTTCCATTACCGTTTTCAGCACTTTGAAATGACGGGGCGTTACAACACCGCAACGATGATTACGGCCATTGTGGTCGTGATCTGCCTGGCGTTGGGCGGTGTTTATGGCTCGCAACGAGGTCAGTCCTTCTGGCGCCAACTCGGTGTCCTGGTGGTTTGCTGGCTGTCTGCTGCAGGCGTTCTTTTATCGTTGACGTTTTTCCTGAAGATTTCAGATAACTATTCCCGCATCTGGTTCAGCGTAATGTTGTTTACGGGAGGGGCACTGTGTTTGTTGCTACGCTTTTCCGTATTTTTGATATTACGTCGCATACGCGGCTCTGGACTGAACCTGAAGAGCGTACTGCTGGTTGATTCCGGAGGGCAGTCCGCCAGCCAGCTAAACAGTGGCCGCACCTTGGAAGAAGACGGTTTTCGTATTTCCACAAGCCTTGCGTTTAGTCAAAACGACGACTGGGTGGACAGCCTGGTCGCCAAAGTTGATGAGTTAGGCGTGCATGAAGTATGGCTGTGCCTGCCGCTCAGTGAAGGGGGCGTCATTCGCTCCATTATGTATGCGCTTCGCCACCACACCGTTGCCGTTCGCTTCATTCCGGAATGGGGTGATATCCGCTTGCTGAATCACAAGGTGAGCCATATTGCTGGCTTGTATTCATTGGACCTTAGCTGCAGCCCGATGGATGGCTCGGCGTTGGTGGTCAAGCGCCTTGAGGACTTGATTATCGGAGGCTTGATCAGCCTTATGATACTCCCGGCTTGCCTGGTGATTGCTGTTGCAATCAGGGTGTCGTCCCCTGGGCCGATTTTGTTTAAACAGTATCGAACGGGCATCAACGGCAAACATTTCAAAGTGTACAAATTTCGCTCAATGGTAGTGCATAGCGAAGGTGGCGTTACCCAGGCCACGCGCGACGATGTACGAGTGACCAAAGTCGGGGCGTTTTTAAGGCGTACCAGCCTTGATGAACTACCGCAATTTTTCAATGTGCTCCAAGGGCGTATGTCGATTGTTGGGCCTCGCCCCCATGCTTTGGCGCACAACGAGTACTACAAGGATTTGGTCGAGTCTTACATGCAGCGGCATAAGGTCAAGCCAGGTATCACCGGCTGGGCTCAGGTCAGTGGCTACCGCGGAGAGACGGATACGCTTGAAAAAATGCAAAAGCGTGTTGAATACGATCTCTGGTATATCGATAACTGGTCACTCTGGGTCGATCTGAAAATTATACTTCTTACTGTTTTTAAAGGCTTTATTAATAAAAACGCATTTTGATTTTGCTTGAGGAAGTAGTCGTAGTTATGAGATGGATAGAAATTTTACGGTGTGATTTTTCTCAAAACATGAAGTGGCGCTATGTTTTGGTTTGGATGCTGGCTATTGGTCTTTTTATTCAGGTGAGTGGAAAGGTTTGGATCGAGTCTGGCAGTGCGCGGAATGCACAGGTGTATATCTGGCTTTTACTGCCTGCGCTTGTGTGTCTTTGTGTTAGTGCTGTCGCGCGTCTTCGTATTGGTCTAAATCGACAGTATATAATCTGGGCGGCATTTTTAGTTTGGGTGGCTTTGAGTACACTGTGGGCTACAAATTCTGAGAGCCCATCAGTTTCAATTGCAAAGCGAGGGCTTTTGGTTTGGTTGTATCTTATGGCCATATTTTTTTTACTGAAGTATGATGAGGTTTTTTTGCGTGGTGCACTAGTTGCTGGTGTTGTGGTTGTTGCGTTAGGTGCTTTGATTAGTCTGATTTATCAGTACGGTTATGTAGGGCGTTCATTTGCGTATCGCGCTTATCGAATGAAAGAGCTAGGTATAGGTAATTTTATAAACTATGGTCATCCGGTGGCGTCTGGCATTTTTCATGGTGCTGTTGCTACATGGGCATTAGCATTTGCCTTGTATAGAAAAAATACATCTAGGCAGTCTCTGCTCTGGTTGGCAGTTTTTGCGGTGCTGGCAGTATATGTTTTGTTGACTTATACGCGAGGCGCTTGGTTTGCTTTGTTAGGTGGCTTTATTGCTGCTGTTTGTTTTCAGAACTCTAAGCGTGGTTGGTGGCTGTTACTCATAAGTAGCATTGCTGTCACTAGTGTGTTTGTGATTATGTGGCCACAACTCGTTGTTGAATTTGAGACAAAGCAGTTGTCTGGGCGCGGGTCGATTTGGGTTTATTATTTTGAAGTAATGTCCGGTCATTGGATTTTCGGACACGGGCTAGGAACTGAGTTTTTATATATATGGCCAGATGGCGTTCACCAATCGCCTCATGCCCATAGCTTGTACCTCCAACAGGTCTACGATAGTGGTATCGTTTCGCTTGCCTTGCTCGGTGCGGGTCTGCTGGCGTTGGCACATAAAGCGTGGAAACTGCGCAGCAACTATTGGGTGCGCCTTGCATTTCCTGCACTGGTCTTTGCGCTGATCGCCATGCTGACGGATGTTGAGCGAGTCTTTACTCGACCTGGTGACTACTGGACGTTGTTCTGGTTGCCAGTGGCGATTTTGTTGGCGGTGCCGATGCGGTCTAAACAAGCTGATCAAGCAGCGCCGTCAAGCTAGTTTCCCGATAATGGTCAGCGAATCCCAGCGAAGCAGTCTTATCTTGCTGTTGTTGACCAATATATACCTGCAGTGTATAGGTTAGGCTCTGTACGAAATGTCGAGAAATTTAATCACCGCCCCTCGAAAGCTGCGATTTTGTAGAGTTTCCAGCCATCTACGGAAAGTAGTTCTGTGATGTGAAAGCGTTATGAACTCTCGGATGAGGCCTGGGATGTAGTTGCCGATCTCTTTATCGAAAACCATGGCGGGGGCCGGCCCCCCTCCAGGCGACTGTTTGAGGCTTGATGGCTTACTCTGGGGGCTGTTCGCGGGTGCCGCATGGCGAGATATGCCAGAGCACTTCGGTCCCTGGTCAACTGTGTAGGCCCGGTTTCGGTGAGGCACGTTCTATCTTTAGCTACTCAAGCAGATGCTTGCGAAGACGCAGTCACGGGTCGGTTTTCTCGAAGAGGAAAACGCGCTGCTGCGTCAGCGCTTGTTCGGGCGCAAGTCCGAGCAGACAGCTGACCCTGCTACACCCCAGCTAGCCCTTTTCGATAACGCAGAAAGCATTGCCGACGTTGCCGACGAAGACGCAGAAGCCGATACGGGTAATCAAAAACGTTCGTAAAGTCTACAGTTGCCGCGACTGCGAGGCTGCACCGGCCACGGCGGACAAACCGACTCAGGTGATTGAAAAAAACATAGCTAGCCCCAGCGTACTGGCGATGATGCTGACCACCAAATATGTAGACGGTTTGCCGCCATACCGCTTTGAAACAGTGCTGGGTCGCCACGGCATTGATATCCCGCGCCAAACCTTGGCAAGGTGGGTTATCCAGTGCAGCGAGCACTTCCAGCCGCTGCTGAAGCTGATGCTCGACCGCCTGCTAGCCAGTCGCATCATCTACTGCGATGAAACGCGGGTGCAGGTGTTGAAAGAACCTGACCGCGAGCCAAACAACCAGTCGTGGATGTGGGTGCAAAGCGGCGGTCCACCGAATAAGCAGGTCATCCTTTTTGATTACTCCACCAGCCGAGCGCAGGAAGTGTCTACACGCCTGTTCGATGGCTATCGTGGCTACGTCATGACCGATGATTATGCCGGTTACAACGCACTGGGCGCCCAAGCAAGAGTGAGCGCTTGGGATGCTGGGCGGACGCACGTCGCAAATTCGTGAAAGCACAAAAAGTGCAGCCCAAAAGCAAGACGGGTAATGCCGACATCGCGCTGAATTTGATCAACAAGCTTTATGGGATCGAACGCGACTTGAAGGGCGGCAGCGACGCTGAGCGTAAAACCGGTCCTCACGAACAAAGCCTGCCGATAGTTGCTCAATTGAAAAGCTGGAGCGAAAAGACACAACCACGAGTTAGCGCTCAGAACGCGTTCGGAAAAGCCATTAGTTATCTGGCAAGCAACTGGAGCAGACTTGAACGGTAGGTGGAGAAAGGCTACCTACCGATCGACAACTACGTCGCAGAGCGCGCGATCCCCCCTTCGTGATGGGACGAAATAACCGGTTGTTTAGCGACACGCCTAACGGCGCGGTGGCCAGTGGTCAACTTTACAGATTGGTCGAAACCGCCAAAGCTAACGACCAAAAGCCCTATTGCGCACTGGAACGCCTGCCACAGGCGTCCTCAGTTGAGGCTTACGAAGCCCTGCTGCCGTGGAGGTGCGTGCCTCAAGTGTATCGGCAACGCACCGCACCATCTTTGACAAGGTGGGGTTTATGGAGTGCTTACGATCTATCAGGCCGTCAATGCCGAAGCGGCTGAACAGGCGCTGTATATCTTTGAGAGCGGGCCTTGGGGTTAACAGTATCCAGCGGTAACGACTGCCGGGCGGCGGATCGGGGAACGAGTCATTACATTTTTCGTGCCCCATATGCTTGGCCTGTCTGACGGCTAGCCGTTATCGGCCCTCACAAAAAAACAGTGCCGCCCCATACGTTTCCTCTTGTCGTCACCCCAATACCACTCGCCCACTCGAAAAAATATCCCGTCGTTCCTTGCGACCAATGTGATGGTGCTTGGCCATTTGGTACACAGCATCAAATCGTTCCCGATTAATCCCCTCGCAGGTTTCCAGGGCTCGCGCTACTAAAGCGTCGTACGCCGACTCCCCAACCAGCCCCCCTACCTCTCTGCGATAGAAGAACCCCAGTTGAAAGCCCAGGGTTTCACTCAAAAACCGTGGTGCGGCGGCAAAGCAATTCTCTAAATCGATCGCATGCGTTGCCCCCACCCCGTCGTTACACATCATCACATTCGCCGCCCATAGATCCATGTGATAGATCCCGCTGCTGTTCAGCGAAAGCAACAACTCGAACGCCGCACCGATCACCCGCTCCACTTCTTCAGGCTTGGCGAGTATCCACTGATAGCCGTCTGTGTAGTTCTGCAACAGTTCTGTGATGATGATGAAGTCATTCATCAACCCCATGCGTGACCTGGTATACCCATAGCCAACCACGCCGGGCACACTCGCGCCGCGGCGGTGCGCTTCCGCAGTGTTTATCAGCTCTTCGATTGGCCAGTCGAACATGCCACAGCTTTTGCGGGTACCGCGCGTAAAGCGGATCCTCTTTGGGAGGGTCTCAATCGCTTGGCGCTTGGCAAACAATGGGCTATCGCCTGTAGATAGTGGCGCGCTTGTCCGGTTTGACGGGCGTTCCTGGCCAAGCAACAGCGTAAGCGTTGCCGCCAGCGCAGTGCTCACAGGCGCGTTCAGATGAACTGTCGAGCGATGATGCTTGAATGTAAACGGAAATCCATCAACCAGCTTGTTCTTCCCTTCGCGCACCGCTGCACATCCCGTGTAAGAGTTTTTCGACGGCCAAAACGGTAACATTTCCTACACATTTTTACATTTCTTTCACATCTTGTTTGAATCCTTTTGACCTTGACTGTGGATCAGTTGTTCTTGAGCCGCTAGGTTTTACAGGCAGCCAAGGAATCGCTGCCTTAGCAAGCTCACACACCAAGGAGTGCCACCGTTATGCGCAATACCTTTCTTGTTTCTCTGCTGCTCGCGCTGCTCAGCGCGTTCTCGCTGCCGTCGTTTGCGGCGGCCACCAAGGCCGCGGGCGACTTGCCAGTCACTACAGTCAGCGCAGCGCTCGCCTCAACCACCGTCAACCTGAACACTGCCGATGCGGCGACACTGCAGTCGTCGCTCGCAGGTATCGGCAAGGCCAAGGCTGAAGCGATCGTGGCCTACCGCGAAGCCAACGGCGCGTTCGAGTCAGTGGATGAGTTGCTGGAGGTGAAGGGGATCGGCCAGGCGCTGATCGAGCGCAACCGGGACAAACTGGCGGTCAAGTGACCTGAGGAGGGGCGGGTCGGGCAATGCTCGATCCGTTTTTATCATCAAATGGCATGGGCCCATCGCCGGCAATGCCGGCGCCTGCAGAAGGCGGGGAAGCGCCACGCTTATCGGTCTTGCGCGTCCTTGGCATCGGCTTCGGCATTGCGCTCATGCACGCGCTTGAGTTGCTCTTCGGTCAAGGGCAGCTTCTTCGCCGTATCACGCAGCATCATCAAGCCACCGACAATCGAGCCGATGGCAACCAGCAAGATCAACCAGGCATACCAGGGCATGAGCTTCTCCTTATCGACGGCGAATGGCGCCGCCTCTGTGATGTTGGACTCGACACGAGCGTCGATGGTTCAAGTATAAGAGGCCCACCACCTGGGGGCGAATTCGCGATCACCGGCCCCCATTGGCACTGCGCATCGGCTACAATGCGCGCCGATTTCGACTTGCCCAGAGAGCCTGCCCATGTCCGCCTGTCAGACGCCTATCATCGTCGCCCTGGATTTCCCTACCCGTGACGCCGCCCTGAAACTGGCCGATCAGCTGGACCCCGCGCTGTGTCGGGTCAAGGTCGGCAAGGAGCTGTTCACCAGCAGTGCGTCGGGCATCGTTGAAACCCTGTGTGAAAAGGGCTTCGAAGTGTTCCTGGACCTCAAGTTCCACGATATCCCCAACACCACCGCCATGGCCGTGAAGGCCGCAGCCGAAATGGGCGTGTGGATGGTCAACGTGCACTGCTCTGGCGGCCTGCGCATGATGGCGGCCTGTCGCGACGTGCTGGACCAGCGCAGCGGGCCACAGCCGCTGTTGATCGGTGTGACCGTGCTGACCAGCATGGAGCGTGAAGACCTCGCCGGTATTGGCCTGGACATCGAGCCGCAGGAGCAGGTGCTGCGACTGGCCGCCCTGGCCGAGAAGGCCGGCATGGACGGCCTGGTGTGCTCCGCCCTGGAAGCCCCGGCCCTGAAGGCCGCGCACCCGTCGTTGCAGCTGGTGACTCCGGGCATTCGTCCTGCCGGCAGCGCCCTGGACGATCAGCGTCGTATCCTTACCCCGCGCCAGGCGCTGGACGCCGGCTCCGACTACCTGGTAATCGGTCGCCCGATCAGTCAGGCGGCTGACCCTGCTCAAGCGCTGTCTGCAGTGGTAGCCGAAATTCGCGGCTAAGCGACCCGGTTTTTCGCCAGCAAGGCTGGCTCCTACAAGGAGGAGCCGGCCTTGCTGGCGAAGTCGTTCCTCTTATACCTTCAACACCAGCTTGCCAAAGTTTTCCCCGCTGAACAGCTTCAGCAGCGCTTCGGGAAAGGTCTCCAGCCCCTCGACAACATCCTCCTTGCTCTTAAGCTTGCCGCTGGCCAGCCAGCCGGCAATTTCGTTGCCTGCGGTGCCGTACTTGGCCACATGGTCCATCACTACGAAACCTTCCATGCGCGCGCGGTTTACCAGCAGCGACAGGTAGTTGGCCGGGCCCTTGACCGCCTGCTTGTTGTTGTACTGGCTGATGGCACCACAGATCACCACCCGCGCCTTGAAATTCAGGCGACTGAGCACTGCATCGAGGATGTCCCCGCCGACGTTGTCGAAGTACACATCCACCCCTTTTGGGCACTCGCGCTTGAGTCCCTCCAGTACGTCTTCGGCCTTGTAGTCGATAACCCCGTCAAAGCCCAGTTCATCGACCAGGTAGCGGCATTTCTGCTCGCCGCCGGCAATCCCGACCACACGACAGCCCTTGAGCTTGGCGATCTGCCCGGCAATGCTGCCGACCGCTCCCGCTGCACCCGAGATCACCACGGTTTCGCCCGTCTTGGGCTCACCCACTTCCAGCAGGGCAAAGTAGGCCGTCATTCCGGTCATGCCCAGGGCGGAGAGATAGCGTGGCAACGGTACCAGCCTAGGGTCGACCTTATGCAGGCCCTTGGGCTCGCCAATGAAGTAATCCTGTACACCAAGGGCTCCGCTCACCGTATCACCCACGGCATAGTCAGGGTGCCTGGACGCCACCACTTCACCGACACCCAGTGCTCGCATGACCTCGCCGATACCTACAGGCGCAATGTAGGACTTGCCCTCGTTCATCCACCCGCGCATGGCCGGGTCCAGCGACAGGTACAGGTTCTTCACCACTACCTGTCCCTCGACAGGCTCGCTCACAGGCACGGTTTCAAAGGTAAAGTCATCACGTGTCACTGCCCCGGTGGGGCGCTTGGCAAGCAGGAATCGGCGGTTGGTCCTGTCAGTCATGGCAAGGTTCTCTCTGGAAGGCAAACCCTGTTGATAGGCCTGCATCGGCAAATCGGCAAGGTCCAGCCTTGTGGCGAATGGTGATTGATCCATCTGGATGATTGAGCCTAGCAGCTAAAATCACCCGGTTCGATGGTGTGTTCACTGCGTGCCTGATGATGCTGCCCAGGAGCCACCGCCGATGACTAGACTCCCGCCATTGTCCTCACTACGTTGCGGGAGTTATCGATGAGCATGACTTTTTCCGGCCAGGTTGCCCTGGTCACCGGGGCCGGCGCCGGCATCGGCCGGGCCACGGCGCTGGCATTCGCCGCACAAGGCCTGAAGGTCGTGGTGGCAGACCTGGACGTCGCCGGTGGCGAACACACGGTCGGGTTGATTCAGGCCGCCGGCGGCCAGGCACTGTTCGTACCTTGCAACGTTACCCGCGAGCAGGACGTGCAGCAGTTGATGGCGCGCACTGTCGAGGCATACGGTCGTCTGGACTACGCCTTCAACAATGCCGGTATAGAAATCGAGCAGGGGCGCCTGGCCGACGGCAGCGAAGCCGAGTTCGATGCGATCATGGGCGTCAACGTCAAGGGCGTGTGGCTGTGCATGAAGCACCAGTTGCCGCTGATGCTCGCCCAGGGCGGCGGTGCGATCGTCAACACCGCATCGGTCGCCGGCCTGGGGGCTGCGCCCAAGATGAGTATCTACAGCGCATCCAAGCATGCCGTGATCGGGCTCACCAAGTCGGCCGCCATCGAGTACGCCAAGAAACTGATCCGGGTGAATGCGGTGTGCCCGGCGGTGATCGACACCGACATGTTCCGCCGTGCCTACGAGGCCGATCCACGCAAGGCTGAATACGCCGCCGCCATGCACCCGGTCGGCCGCGTGGGCAAGGTCGAGGAAGTCGCTGCAGCGGTCCTGTACCTGTGCAGCGACGGTGCGGCATTCACCACTGGCCAGGCTCTGGCAATCGATGGTGGTGCCACCGCTATCTAGCGGGTGGGGCAGGGGAGGGCCAGGCCCTCCCGTGTCGATCAGGCAGGCTTGCGCCAGTTCAGGATCATCAGCGTCAGTACCCCCGCCACAATCCCCCAGAACGCCGAGCCGATCGAGAACAGGGTAAAGCCCGAGGCCGTGACCATGAATGTGATCAAGGCCGCCTCGCGCTCCCTGGCCTCGCTCATCGCGACCGTCAGGCCGTTCATGATCGAGCCGAACAGCGCCAGTGCGGCAATCGACAGCACCAGCTCCTTGGGCAACGCGGCGAACAGTGCCGCCAGGGTGGCGCCGAACACGCCGGCAATGCCATAGAAAATCCCGCACCAGACCGCCGCGGTGTACCGCTTGCTCGGGTCTTCATGGGCATGCGGCCCGGTACAGATCGCGGCGCTGATGGCCGCCAGGTTGATGCCGTGCGAGCCGAACGGGGCCAGCAGCAGCGAGGCCAGGCCCGTCACTGAAATCAGCGGCGAGGCAGGTACCTGGTACCCGTCCGCACGCAGCACCGCCACACCCGGCATGTTCTGTGAAGTCATCGCCACCACGAACAGCGGGATGCCGATGCTGATGGTCGCGGCCAGCGAGAACGACGGCGTGGTCCATACCGGTGTCGCCACCTCCAGGTGGAAGCCGCTGAAGTCCAGCAACCCCATCACTGCGGCGATCGCGGTGCCCACCACCAGCGCGGTCAGTACCGCATAGCGCGGCGACAACCGCTTGATCAGCAGGTAGCTGAAGAACATCCCCAGTACCAGGGCGGTCCGATGCTGGGCGGCAACAAAGATCTCGCTGCCGATCTTGAACAGAATGCCGGCAAGCAGGGCCGCGGCCAGCGATGCCGGAATGCGCCGTACCAGGCGTTCGAAACTGCCGGTGAGCCCGCAGATCACCACCAGTACGGCGCAGGTGATGTAGGCGCCGATTGCCTCGCCATAGCTCACGCCGCCAAGGCTGGTGATGAGCAAGGCTGCGCCGGGGGTCGACCAGGCGACCGTGATGGGCGTGCGATATCGCAGTGAAAGGCCAATGCTGCATACCGCCATGCCGATCGACAGCGCCCAGATCCACGAGGAAATCTGCGCGGTGGTCAGGCCGGCCGCCTGGCCCGCCTGGAACATCAGCACCAGCGAGCTGGTATAGCCCGTGAGCATGGCAATGAAACCGGCGACCACCGCCGAGGGGGAGGTGTCGGCCAGCGGACGCATTGGCGCAGAGGTGGCGTCAGGCATGCAGTAATCCTTGTGCGGGTGTAAGCGGGTTTTTCAGACTACGCTGCGATAGGGCGAGTTTTGCCATACAGCAACCATTGCATTTAACCGTACAGTCGCCAACTATGGACGGCGGTTTCGTTTCAGCTTTGGAGAGGGGGGAACAATGTACAAGGTCTACGGGGATTACCAGTCGGGCAACTGCTACAAGGTCAAGCTGATGTTGCACTTGCTTGATATTCCGTACATATGGTGTCCCGTGAACATCCTCAATGGCGAGACCGAGCGCCCTGAGTTTCTGGTCAAGAACCCTAACGGCAAAGTGCCGGTGCTGGAGTTGGAGGACGGCAGTTATCTGTGGGAGTCCAACGCCATTCTTAACTACCTCGCCGAAGGTAGCCTGTTCCTGCCGAGTGAACCGCGTTTACGTACGCAAGTGCTGCAGTGGCAGTTCTTCGAGCAGTACAGCCATGAGCCCTACATTGCCGTGGCACGTTTCATCCAGTTCTACCTGGGCATGCCCGAAGATCGCGTCGATGAATACAAGTCGTTGCAGAAGGGCGGGCACAAGGCGCTGAAGGTGATGGAGAAACAGTTGCAGGAAACGCCCTACCTGGTCGGTGACAAGTACTCGATTGCCGATGTGGCGTTGTATGCCTACACCCATGTGGCCCACGAAGCTGGCTTCCTGCTGGATGATTACCCGAAGATTCGCGCCTGGCTGGAACGCGTGGCCTCGCATGAGCGGCATGTGCCCATGATCGATTGATGGTGTTTTGCCGGCAGGGAGCAGCCCTGCCGGCCAAGCGCTATCAGACCGCCGAGAACCGCTGGTTCAGGTAGTCGATGATCACCTTGGACTCGTACATCCAGGTGGTCTTGCCGTCTTCCTCGATGCGCAGGCACGGCACCTTGATCTTGCCGCCTTGCTCCAGCAGGGCCTGGCGATCCTGTTCGTTGTTCTTCGCGTCACGCAGTGCCACCGGCACGTTCAGGCGGTGCAGTGTGCGGCGGGTCTTCACGCAGAAGGGGCAAGCGTGAAACTGATACAGGCTCAGCCCCTTGGCCTGCTGCTCGACATTCGCCTGGGCGGCCGCATCACGCTTGAGCTTGCTCGGGCGGCTGACCCAGTCGAGGAAGACGATCAGCTGGCCAAGGCCAACCCGCAGTGCTTTGACGATCATGGCAACTCCTCACAATGAAAAAAGCCGACCTGGGCAGGTCGGCTCGCAGAACCTCGGCCGATTACTTGATCAGGCTGAGGAACTCGCTGCGGGTGGCAGCATTGTCGCGGAAGGCGCCGAGCATCACCGAGGTGATCATCGACGAATTCTGTTTTTCCACACCGCGCATCATCATGCACATGTGCTTGGCTTCGATCACCACGGCCACGCCCAGCGCGCCGGTCACCTGCTGAACCGCCTCGGCGATCTCGCGGCTGAGGTTTTCCTGGATCTGCAGGCGGCGAGCGTACATGTCGACGATGCGCGCCACCTTGGACAGGCCCAGCACCTTGCCGCTCGGGATATAGGCGACATGCGCCTTGCCAATGAACGGCAGCATGTGGTGTTCGCACAGCGAGTACAGCTCGATGTCCTTGACCAGGACCATTTCGCTGTTGTCGGAGCTGAACAAGGCGCCGTTGGTCACCTCTTCCAGGGTTTGGTCGTAGCCGCGGCAAAGGTACTTCATGGCCTTCGCAGCCCGCTTGGGCGTATCGAGCAGGCCCTCGCGGGAAACATCCTCGCCGAGTTGGCCGAGAATCGCGGTGTAGTGCTGTTCCAGGGACATGGATCTACCTGTGGGATTTATCGCAAAAGCGAAGGGTACGGCGGCTGTGACGGCGCTGCAAGCGCGGCGTTACTCGTCACGCCCTTCAAGCATGGTCCGCTTGAGCATGACATACACCGCGCCGGTGCCGCCGTGACGCGCCTGGCACGAGGTAAAACCCAGTACCTGGGCATGCTGGCGCAGCCAGGTGTTGACGTGGCTCTTGATCATCGGACGCTTGCCATCGAGCCGCACCGCCTTGCCGTGGGTGACTCGCACGCAGCGCACCTCGAAGCGCGTGGCCTCTGCCAGGAATGCCCAGAGGGTCTCGCGGGCTTTCTCCACGGTCATGCCGTGCAGGTCCAGGCTGCCTTCGAAACCGATCTGGCCAAGCTTGAGCTTGCGCATCTGGCTTTCCTGCACGCCATCGCGGCTCCAGTGCAGGTCGTCTTCCGGGCCCACGTCGATGACGAACTGATCGGACAGGCCGTCGATCACCGTTTGGTCGCTGCGCACGGTCGCAGCCTGGCGCAGGCTGGCCAGCTGCTTGCGGTCGGCCTTGGGTTTGCCGGTGTCGGCACGATCATGCCGGATCGGCTTGACGCCGTGCATCTGGCTCTTGAACAGGGAAAAATCGTCGTCTTGCATGTAAGCCTCCGCCTGGGCGGCGCAGTTTACGCGACTCCCCACAGGGTTGCAGTCAATCGTGTTTCTTCATCAGGTGCGGCGACAGGTTCAGCCCCCTGGCACGGCGCAGGCGCAACCGGCTGCGGCGCCAGGACCAGACGCCCAGGTACAGCGACAGCAAGCCCAGGCCCAGCACCACGGCAGCGCCGGGGCGGTTGTTGTTGAGCTCGCCCAGCGCCTCGGCATGGCCCAGCAGGCCAGCGACGCCGGCCATGGTCAGGAGCACGCCGAGTATCGCCAGCAGTGCCGAGAACGCCGTGGCCAGGCGTGCGCCCCAGTTGCGTTGTTCGCGGGGACGCAGGCGCCTGGCGTCGAAACTGGATAACTTCATTCCGACTTTCCTCAAAGGGTATCCGGGGTTGGACCCGAACGCCCCAGAGTGGTTCCACTTGCCTGTCGGGTGGTCAGATCAGGCTGTTGACGGGTGCGACACAGGCAAAGTTGTCGGCCATGATCGCCATTTCGCTCTGCTGGATCTGTGCGGCCGGGATCACGCCGTCCTTGAACGGCAGGTCGCGGGTGGCGCAGCCGTCTTCGACCAGGGTGCAGCGATAGCCGTAGTCCTTGGCGCGGCGCACGGTGGTGCTGACGCTGGAGTGGCTCATGAAGCCGCACACGATCAGGTCCAGGTGGCCGTACTTCTGCAGCGTCTCGTGCAGTGTGGTGTTCTTGAAGGCGTTGGGCATGCGTTTTTCGATGACGACTTCATCGCCCTGCGGCTCCAGGCCCGGAATCCACTCGCCGCGCGAGCCCTGTGGGTCGAACAGGCCACCCACGGTGCCCAGGTGGCGCACATGCACCACGGGCCGGCCGGCCTTGCGTGCAGCCTCGAGCAGTTTGCCGATGTTGGCCACCGCTTCGTCCATGCCCGACAGCGCCAGGGGCCCGCTCAGGTACTCCTTTTGCGCATCGATAATCACCAGGCTGGCGTTGCTCAGCTTGGCCGGCGGATAACCGCGACCGCTGAGGTGGAACATCGTCGTTGGAACGGACATCAGGGGCTCCTTTGGATAGGGCTTTTCACCTATTGTCCCCTGCTTGGCGACTTATGTGAATGGCTTAGCGTGCATGCAGCGTGGATAGCGGCCTGCAGGCATGAGCACAATTGCGGCCAGAGGCGTATTGGCGGGCCCATTTGTGTTCCAGGCTGTTAGAATTGCCGGTCGTCTTTAAAGGAGTCTGCCCGTGATCACTTCCCGCCTGCGCACCCTGCGCGACCACATCCGTTGGGCTGTCAGCCGTTTTCATGAGCAGGGGCTGTTTTTCGGGCATGGCGCCGACAATGCCTGGGACGAGGCACGCCTGCTGGTGCTGGGTTCGGTGCATCTGCCATGGGAAGTGGCCGACGCCTATCTCGATTGCCGTCTTGAAGACGACGAGCTGGTCAAGCTGCAGCGCCTGCTCAAGCGACGTATCGAAGAACGCGTGCCGACCGCGTATCTGCTTGGCGAGGCGTGGTTCTGTGGCATGTCGTTCATCGTCGACGAGCGCGTGCTGATCCCGCGCTCCCCCATCGGCGAACTGATCGAAAAACGCTTCGAGCCATGGCTGGCTGCCGAACCCGCGCGCATTCTCGACCTGTGTACCGGTTCCGGCTGCATCGGCATCGTCAGCGCCGACGTGTTCCCCGAGGCCGAGGTGGTGCTGGCCGACCTGTCGTTCGAGGCGTTGGAAGTGGCCAACCAGAACATCGAGCGCCATGGTCTTGAAGAACGTGTGTTCACTGTGCAGGGCGATGGGTTCGAGGGCTTGCCGGGGCAGCGTTTCGACCTGATCCTGTCGAACCCGCCGTATGTCGATGCCGAGGATTTCGCCGACATGCCCCAGGAGTACCACCACGAGCCGGAGCTGGGCCTGGCCTGCGGCAATGACGGTCTGGACCTGGTACGGCGCATGCTGGCCGAGGCGGCGGATCACCTGACTGAGAAGGGCCTGCTGATCGTCGAGGTCGGCAACAGCCAGGTGCATGTCGAGCAGTTGTACCCGGAGGTGGATTTCGCCTGGCTGGAGTTCGAACGTGGCGGGCACGGGGTGTTCATGCTCACGGCCGAACAATGCCGGCAGCATCAGGCGCTGTTTGCTTCGCGGGTGTAAGGGATACCGGTTTCAAGCCTGTCGCGGGTCAAGCCCGCCCCAACAGGGCCGCATTGCCGTGTTGGGGCGGGCTTGACCCGCAACGCTTTCAGCGGTTGGTGGCAATCCAGATCAGCAGCCCGGCCTGGAACACCGCAAAGGCCACCAGGCAGGTGATGGTGAAGCGCAACCCGCTGTCTTCGCGGCGGTACTTGTTGACCCGCTCATCGCGCTCGCGCAGTTGTGCTTCCTTCTCCTGCAGGTTCTGCTCGGCCTGCTGCAGCATGCCCGCAGCATCCAGGATGTCTACCTTCTGTACCTTGTCGGTATTCCAGCCACCCTTGAGCTGACCTGCCTGGACTTCCACGCAGCGCCCCTTCAGGTGCTGCGCATCGGCGTACTCGACCTCCAGGCCATGGCTGCGCAGCACCTGGTCGCGGCGCAGGCGTGTGTCTTCGTTGAGTGCGTCCTTGTTGGCCAGGGCCATGCCCTCGACCCGGTAGTGCGACCACTTGCGCTGTATCCAGTGTACCGCCTGCGACAACAGGAAGCGCCCCAGGCCACGGCTGACCGGCTCGATCTGCAAGCCACTGTCGGGGCCGATCTTGATCTGGTGCAACTCATGGTCCACCCAGATATCCAGGCGATTCTGCTCCTTGCGCACCTTCTGCCCAGGCAGGCGCACTTCCATGCGCAGCAGGCTGTGGGTCTTGTTGTGCCGTTCGGCATAACCGTACTGCACGAAGCGCAGCGGCCGCGCGCCGGTGTTGCGGTCGGTGGGCTGCGGGGACAGGCGCAGCATCTGGAAATGCTCGGGCACAACGTCCGCCCAGGGCAGCGGAGCCGCTTCCGGGGCTGGCGATTCGTCGGTCGCGTCTGGGGCGTCCTGGGGGGTGGCTTCAGTCATCACGGCGGTCCTTTTGTGCACAGCAGGCGGGTCGCAAGGGCGACGCCTGCACCGGCTTATCGGCCGCTTTGCGCAAGACTGGAGACACAATTTGCGCCAATTCGCTTCATGCCGCCGGCAATCGACGAATGAACTCGACGATCCGCTCGCCCAGGGCACTGGCCAGGGGCAGCTCGGGGTTGTTGTAGCTGTCGCGCTGCTGGCTCATTTCACGCGGGCTGATGCGCAGCATGTGGTTCATGCCGTCGATCAGTGCCAGTTCGGCGTCCGGCTTGGCAGCGTGCAGTCTCTCGGCATCCTTGACCTCGACCTGGACGTCGTTGCGCCCCTGCACGATCAACGCCGGCAAGTGGAGGCGGGCGAAGGCGGCGGCCGGGTCCTGGCGAAACAGCGAGATCAGGTACGGCTGCACGCTGGGGCGAAACACGTCGCGCAGGTGCAGCGGTACCTGGGTGCTGGGCTGGCCGGCCTTGAGCTGCTCGATCAGGCGTACGGCCTGGGCCCGCTCGGTCGCCGGCAGGCGTTCACCCAGTTGCTCGCGCAGTACCTGATCGACCGGGCGCCCGCTGCCTGCCACTGAAATTACCGCGCTGGCGCCGGCCTGTTCGGCCGCGAGGCTGGCGATCAGTGCGCCCTCGCTGTGACCCAGCACGATCAGCGGGCCGAAGCGCGGGTCGGCCTTGAGCAGATGGCCCCAGGCAACGGCATCGGCCACATAGCGCTCGACGCTGAGGTTGCGTTCGTCGGGGGTTGCCGCGCGGCTGGCGGCCACCCCGCGCTTGTCGTAGCGCACGCTGGCAATGCGGTTGTTGGCCAGCAGCAGGGCCAGGCGCTTGAGGTTGTCGATACGTCCGCCGGCGGGATTGTTGCCGTCACGGTCGGTGGGGCCGGAGCCGGCGATGATCAGCACCACCGGTGGCGGCGTGTCGCTGCGCGGCAACAGCAGGCTGCCCTGCAGGGTGCCGTCGTCGGTCACCAGGCTGATCGGTCGTTGCAGTACCGTGGGGGCCGCGGCCTGTGCCAGGCCGGTAAACAGGAGGAACAACAGGGCGAACGTGCGCAGCATCATCAGGCCATTAGCGAGGAGGTGGCGTTTTGACTCGTCCGGCGGCATTAGGTTCGCGCCCGGAGGTGATCTAAGGGTATACCCTGCGTATACTGGTTGGCCTTGTTACCATCCAGTTAAAAATCAGGCTGAACGCGGAGCGCCCTGCATGTCCGGCAATACCTACGGCAAGCTGTTCACTGTCACCACCGCTGGCGAAAGCCATGGTCCGGCGCTGGTCGCCATTGTCGATGGCTGCCCTCCGGGCCTGGAGCTTTCGCTGGCCGATCTTCAGCACGACCTGGACCGGCGCAAGCCCGGTACCAGCCGGCACACCACTCAGCGCCAGGAGCCCGACGAGGTCGAGATTCTCTCTGGCGTGTTCGAGGGCCGTACCACCGGCTGCGCCATCGGCCTGCTGATTCGCAACACCGACCAGAAGTCCAAGGACTACTCGGCGATCAAGGACCTGTTCCGCCCGGCCCACGCCGACTACACCTATCACCACAAGTACGGCGAGCGCGACTACCGTGGCGGCGGCCGCAGCTCGGCCCGTGAAACCGCAATGCGCGTGGCTGCCGGTGCCATCGCGAAGAAGTACCTGGCCACCCAGGGCATCCGCATCCGCGGCTACATGAGCCAGCTGGGCCCTATCGAAATTCCGTTCAAGACCTGGGAGTCGGTGGAGCACAACGCCTTCTTCAGCCCCGACCCGGACAAGGTGCCGGAGCTGGAGGCCTACATGGACCAGCTGCGCCGTGACCAGGACTCGGTGGGTGCCAAGATCACCGTGGTCGCCGAAGGCGTGATGCCCGGCCTGGGCGAGCCGATCTTCGACCGCCTCGACGCCGAGCTGGCCCATGCGCTGATGAGCATCAACGCGGTCAAGGGCGTGGAGATCGGTGCCGGCTTCGACAGCGTGGCCCAGCGCGGCACCGAACACCGTGACGAACTCACCCCCGAAGGGTTCCTCAGCAACAATGCCGGCGGCATCCTGGGGGGCATCTCCTCGGGGCAGCCGATCATTGCGCACCTGGCACTCAAGCCGACCTCCAGCATCACCACCCCGGGCCGTTCCATCGATGTGGATGGCAACCCGGTCGAGGTCATCACCAAGGGCCGTCACGACCCCTGCGTCGGCATCCGTGCCACCCCTATCGCCGAGGCGATGATGGCCATCGTGCTGATGGATCACCTGCTGCGCCACCGCGGCCAGAACGCCGATGTGCGGGTAGCCACCCCGGTGCTGGGCCAGCTGTAGTGCACCTGCCCGACGTCGACGCCACGGCCCGCTGAGCCGTGGCGCCGATTCCCTACTGGCGGCTTTCCAGCTTCTACCTGTTCTATTTCGCCTTGCTGGGTTCGACAGCGCCGTTTCTGGCGCTGTATTTCGATCACCTGGGGTTTTCCAGCGCGCGCATCGGCGAGTTGGTGGCCATCCCCATGCTGATGCGCTGCGTGGCACCGAACCTGTGGGGCTGGTTGGGCGATCGCAGCGGCCAGCGCCTGCTGATCGTGCGCCTGGGGGCCTTGTGCACCCTGGCCAGCTTCTCGTTGATCTTCGTGGCCAAGAGCTACGCCTGGCTGGCGCTGGTAATGGCCCTGCACGCGTTCTTCTGGCATGCGGTACTGCCGCAGTTCGAGGTCATCACCCTGGCCCACCTGCAAGGTCAGACTGCCCGCTACAGCCAGGTGCGGCTGTGGGGGTCGATCGGTTTCATCCTCACCGTGGTGGCCCTGGGGCGATTGTTCGAATGGTTGAGCCTGGACATCTACCCGGTGGCGCTGGTGGCGATCATGGCCGGCATCGTGCTGGCCAGCCTGTGGGTGCCCAATGCCCAGCCGCCAGGCCAGCACGAGCGCAGCGATGGTGGCGGCTTTCTCAGGCAACTGGCCAGCCCTGGCGTGGCCGCGTTCTACGTGTGCGTGGCATTGATGCAGTTGAGTCACGGCCCGTATTACACCTTTCTCACCCTGCACCTGGAGCGCCTGGGCTATGCCCGCGGCACCATCGGCATGTTGTGGGCGCTGGGGGTGGTGGCCGAGGTGCTGATGTTCCTGGCCATGAGCTGGATCCTGGCGCGGTTCTCGTTGCGTCGGGTGCTGTTGGCGAGCCTCTTGCTGGCGGCCTTGCGCTGGTGGCTGCTGGGGACCTTTGCCGAGTATCCGGGCGTGCTGCTGTTCGCCCAGTTGCTGCACGCCGCCACGTTCGGCAGTTTTCACGCGGCCGCCATCGCCTTCGTGCAGCGCAGCTTCGGCGCTCGCCAGCAGGGCCAGGGGCAGGCGCTGTATGCGGCCCTGGCCGGTACTGGCGGTGCGCTGGGTGCCCTGTATTCGGGCTACAGCTGGAACGCCCTGGGCGCCACCATCACCTTTAGTATTGCCAGCGTCGCGGCCCTGGTCGCAGCCGTTATCATTGCGTTTCGAATGACAGAGGAAAAGGCCCCATGAGCAGCCTGAGCGTGTTTCACCAGTCCACCCCGGACATTCCCAACAAGGTGCTGACCCACCTTGAAGACATCGCCGCGACACTGGCCGAGCAGGGAATAAGGTTCGAGCGCTGGACGGCGCAGTCGCCTGTGCAGGCCGATGCTGGCCAGGCCGGTGTGCTGGCCGCCTACCAGGCGCAGATCGACCGGCTGCAACACGAAGGCGGTTACCGCGCCGTCGACGTGATCAGCGCCAGTGGCGATCCGATGAGCGAACTGCTGGACGAACATGTGTATTCGGATGACCTGGTGCGTTTCTTCGCAGCCGGGCGCAGCCTGGTCAGCGTGCGGGCAGGGGAGTACGTGCATGCGGTGGCGTGCGAGAAGGGGGATCTGATCGTGGTGCCGGCGGGGTTGCGGGTATGGATCGATGGCGGGGACAACCCGCACTTCGTGGCGGTGCGACTGTTCAATCAGCCTGAAGGGGTGGTGGCGCAGTTCACGGGGGAGAAGCTGGCCGAGCGTTACGCGCGATTGGACGATTGATAACGCCGAGGCCACTGGCTTGCCAGCCAGCGCTCACAGGAACCAAGATGATCCTGTGGGCACTGGCTTGCCAGCAAAGGCCGCTACGCGATTCAGCGATAGGTCGGTAGTGCGAACCGCTGTTGGCTTTGCAGCATCGAGATCACCGGCAGCTCGCTGGCCTGCTCGGCCAGGTCGCGGCGGATCGCGCTGATCGCCCACGACAGTTGCTCGGCACTGTGCAGTTGGCCATACGAAATCGAGCGCTTGACCTGTTTGCCGTCGGCGGCGCGCAACGTCAGCAGTACACCGCCATCAGGGCGAGCCTGGGTGGTGACGTCGTAGGCGGAAAATACCGAGGCGAATTTTTGCTGGATGAGGTCCATATCAGCTCCTGACTGTTGTGTGGCAGACATGAAGTGATAGGTGCAGCGACCGTGCCAGTTTTCCTTGATTAAAAAAGGCTTATAAAACAATGACTTAAAGTTGGCGTACAGAATGGGTGCCGTGCATTCTGCATGGTCGTGCAATTTGCACAGTGCATTTTGCAGTGCCTTGCGGCCAATAGATTTGCTCTGTCGTCCTCATGGGATTTGCGAGGTTGACCCAAAGCCTTCCCTGACAAAGACTTGGGCTCTACCGCAGCCAGGAGGTTCCCGATGACCGACCACCCAACCCCCACCCCGATGAACGACGATGAAGCCGCAGCCTTTGCCGAAGAAGTGTTCGATCGGGCGCGCAAGGGGGACGCCGACATGCTTGGCCGTCTGCTGGAGAAGGGCCTGCCGGTCAACCTTCGCAATGGCAACGGCGACACGCTGCTGATGCTTGCCAGCTACCACGGCCACCTTGAGGCGGTGAGGGTGCTGCTTGAGCACGGCGCAGACCCGCAGATTGCCAATGACAAGGGCCAGTTGCCGATTGCCGGTGCCGCTTTCAAGGGCAACCAGGCGATGATCGAGCTGCTGGTGGAGAAGGGCGCGCTGATCGATGGAGCGTCTGCCGATGGCCGTACCGCGCTGATGCTGGCCGCGATGTTCAACCGCACCTCCATCGTCACCTACCTGCTCGGCAAGGGCGCGAACCCCAATCACCGCGACGCGCAGGGCGCCACCGCACTGGTTGCCGCGCAAACCATGGGCGCACCCGACACCGTCGCCCAGTTGCAGGCGCTGGCCGGCTAACTGCCAGGGGGCTTTTGCGGCTATCCTTGGCGACTTTTTTCGCCTCGCAGGGCCCCCGCATGAAAAACCAACTGGTCGAACTCATCGGCAAAATCAGCTCCGGCTGCCTTCCGGACGCCGAAATCGAGCGCATCGCCGATGAAGCGGCGCAGGCCTATGCCGACCCGCAGGCGTTCCTGGCGGCCAACCCCGACATCAACTACGACGACACCTTCCCGATTCCGCTGGGGGAGTGGGTGGTGATCGGCAGCCTGCCCGATACCGTGCTGTTCCAGGCCGACACCTACAGTGACCTGTTCCAGCAGATCACCGACTCGTTCGGCAAGGACGTTGCCTTCAACATCAAGCCCAAGCAACTGGTCAAGGTCGAGCCGCTCACGGCACTCAACCGCATCCAGGTGCAGATGGGCAGCATGAACAAGGAAAACGGCGGCTACACCCTGGTCAACATCAGCCAGTTGCTGGACGACGAATTGCAGATGGTGCTGGTGTACGGCAACGACGTGCCGCGGGTGCTGGAGCTGTGCGCCGAGGTCGGCATCGCCGCGGCGCCTGCCCTGGAGGCGCTGCGGGTCGCGGTACACGTCTAGCCCAGCGCGGTATCCAGGAACATCATCACCGCGAAGCCGCCCATCAGGCCCAGGGTGGCCGAGGTCTGGTGGCCATTGCGGTGGGTTTCGGGGATCACCTCGTGGGATACCACGAAAATCATCGCCCCGGCCGCCAGGCCCATGCTCACCGGGTAGGCGATGGCAAAACCGGTGGAAATGCCCAGGCCGATCACTGCCCCGATCGGCTCCATCAGCCCCGAGCCGACCGCTACCAGCGCAGCCTTGAGGTTGGACAGGCCGGTGGCGCGCAACGCCAGTGCCACGGCCAGGCCTTCGGGAATGTCCTGGATGGCGATGGCGGTGGTCAGCGGCAGGCCCACGTTGAGGTCGCCGTTGGCAAAGCCCACGCCGATGGCCATGCCCTCGGGCAGGTTGTGCAGGGTGATCGCCAGCACGAACAGCCACACCCGGTTGATGCGTTCCGACTGTGGGCCGCAGGGGCCGGTGCTTTCGTGCTCATGGGGCGTGAAGCGGTCCAGGCCCAGCATCAGCAGCACCCCCAGACCCATGCCGACCACCACGGTCAAGGCCGCGAAAGGCCCGTTGCCGGTGATTTCACGCGCAGCCTCCAGGCCCGGCAGAATCAGCGAAAACGAACTGGCGGCGAGCATCATGCCGGCGGCGAAGCCGAGCATCACATCCTGCGAGCGGGCGCTGACGTCGCGCAGCACCACCGCCAGTACCGCGCCCAGCGCCGTGGCGCCAAACCCTGCCAGGCCGCCGAGCAGGGCCATGTGCAGGTTGTCCTTGTTGTCGCCGTGCACCGCGTTCCAGGCACTGGCGACCAGCAGGCCGAGCACGGCGAGCAGGCTCAGGGCCAGGCCGGCACTGAGCCATGGGGTGGCCTGAACCTGGTGCAGCCAGGCGCTGCGCAGGGAGGTCGGGTTGGCGTTGGCGGAGCTTTGGGCGGGTGGCATGGAGGCCTCTGTGGTACGGAGTCGATCAATCGAGTGTAATCACTGCGCGGCGTGTGCGACGAGCGGTTCGCCGCTATGGGGCCGATAGCCAGCTACGCTGAAGGCAGGTTCAATCATGGGAGTATCACCATGGGGTCGACGTTCAACGGGTTGGTGGGGCTGGTCATTCTGGCGCTGGATATCTGGGCGATCATCAACGTGATCAAGAGCGGCGCCAGTGGCGGGGCCAAGGTGCTGTGGATCCTGCTGATCCTGCTGCTGCCGGTGCTGGGCCTTATCATCTGGGCGATTGCCGGGCCACGGGGCAACGTTAGGCTGTAGCGCCAGTCCAGGCTCGGGCGTGGGCCTCCCGGCGATGCGGCGGCTCAGATCAACCAGGCGCCCTCAAGCTGCAACAACTGCTGCTTGCGCTCCAGGCCACCTGAAAACCCGGTCAGGCTGCCGTCGCTGCCAATCACCCGGTGGCACGGCACGATCACCGCCACCGGGTTGGCGCCGTTGGCCGTGCCTACCGCGCGTATCGCCTTCGGCCGCCCGACGCGCTGCGCCAGTTGTGCATAGCTGGTGGTGGTGCCATACGGAATCTGCTGCAGCGCCCACCACACTGCACGTTGAAATTCGGTACCCCGTGGTGCCAGGGGTAGCTCGAAACGCTGGCGCCGGCCTTCGAAATACTCATCGAGCTGTCGCGCTACCGTATCCAGCTGCGCGCCCGCCGGCTGCCAGCTTTCGGCCAGTTGCCAGGGGTGGGCGCTGTCCATGTGCAGCAGGTGCAGACCTTGTTCATCACCGGCCAGCAGCAACTGGCCGATAGGGCTGGGGTGGTAGCGAAAGTACATGGTGAGTGGCTCCGGGCATGTCTGGCCCACACGATACCCGAACACTGAGCTATTGTTCGAGGCGCGGTTTTCAACATAATTTTCACATTCGATTGCTGACAATCCGCGCGCGAATTTCCGTTCGTCCAAGGGCCACGCAATGTCCCGGCCCTCATAAAAATCTGAACCCTAGGGATCTTCCTGTCCATGGCTAACACGGATGCCTTGAGTCATCAGCGAGCCGCTTCGCGCCCGTTGCTGCAACCAACGCTCAAATCACACCTCGCCTATACCTTGCTGTGCGGCCTGGTGATCATGCTGATGCTGAGCCTCGTGCGCCTGGCGCTGCTGCTCTACAACAGCGACATGATCGGTGACACCCCGCTCTCGACCGTCGCTGAAGGCTTTTTCAACGGCCTGCGCTTCGACCTGCGCGTGGTGGTGTACCTGAGCATTCCGCTGCTGCTGGCGATCCTCAGCGCTCGCGCCATGGCCGCCCGTGGCCTGTTTCGCGTATGGCTGACCCTGGCTTCCAGCGTGGTGATGTTCCTCGGCCTGATGGAGATGGACTTCTACCGCGAGTTTCACCAGCGCCTCAACGGCCTGGTGTTCCAGTATGTGAAGGAAGACCCCAAGACCGTTCTGAGCATGCTCTGGTACGGTTTTCCGGTGGTGCGCTACCTGCTGGCCTGGGCCTTTGGCACCTGGGTGCTGAGCCTGCTGTTCAAGGGCATCGACTGTCTTACCCGCCCGCGCGGCGAGTACTCCAGCAACGTCGCCGGCCTGCGCAGCGTGGCGCCCTGGTACCTGCGTGGCGCGGTATTCGTGGTGATCCTGCTGGTGGCCGTGATCGCCGCCCGTGGCACCTTGCGCCAGGGCCCGCCGATGCGTTGGGGTGACGCGTTCACTACCGACTCCAATTTCGTCAACCAGTTGGGCCTTAACGGCACCCTGACCCTGATCGACGCCGCCCACAGCCGTTTTGGCGAAGACCGCGGCAACATCTGGAAGGCTACCCTCGACCAGAGCCAGGCCCAGCAGACCGTGCGCGACATGATCCTGACCGAGCACGACCAGCTGGTGGATGCCGACAGTGCGGCGATCCGCCGTGACTTCACCCCGCCTGCGGCCAACAGCCTGCCGATCAAGAACGTCGTGGTAATCCTGATGGAGAGCTTCGCCGGCCACTCGGTGGGCGCGCTGGGCAGTACCACCAACATCACCCCGTACTTCGACAAGCTGGCCAAGGAAGGTCTGCTGTTCGACCGTTTCTTCTCCAACGGCACCCATACCCACCAGGGCATGTTCGCCACCATGGCCTGCTTCCCGAACCTGCCAGGCTTCGAATACCTGATGCAGACGCCGGAAGGCGGCCACAAGCTGTCCGGCCTGCCGGCGCTGCTCAGCGCCCGCGACTATGACGACGTGTACGTCTACAACGGCGACTTCGCCTGGGACAACCAGTCCGGGTTCTTCGGCAACCAGGGCATGACCACCTTCATCGGCCGCAATGACTTCGTCAACCCGGTGTTCTCCGACCCGACGTGGGGGGTGTCCGACCAGGACATGTTCGACCGCGGCGCACAGGAGCTTGCGCACAACTATGGCAAGAAGCCGTTCTATGCCCTGCTGCAGACCCTGTCCAACCACACTCCGTATGCGTTGCCCAAGGACCTGCCGGTGCAGCCGGTGACCGACCAGGGCCGCCTGAACGAGCACCTGACCGCCATGCGCTACTCGGACTGGGCGCTGGGCCAGTTCTTCGAGAAGGCGCGCAAGGAGCCGTACTTCAAGGAAACCCTGTTCGTGATCGTCGGCGACCACGGCTTCGGCAATGCCCAGCAGGTCACCGAGCTGGACCTGGGCCGCTTCAACGTGCCGCTGCTGCTGATTGCGCCGGGCATCCAGGAAAAGTTCGGTGCGGTCAGCCACACCGTGGGCACCCAGGTCGACATCGTGCCGACCATCATGGGCCGACTGGGGGGCGAAACCCGTCATCAGTGCTGGGGGCGTGACCTGCTCAACCTGCCGGCCGGTGATGAAGGCATCGGCATGATCAAGCCATCGGGCAGTGAGCAGATCGTCGGCCTGGTGCAGGGCGATCGCATTCTGATCCAGTCCAAGGACATGTCGCCGCGCATGTACCGTTACCAGCTTGGGGCCAACTTCAAGGCCGAGGTGATCGAAAGCCCGGACCAGGCACAATTGAGCCGCAAGCTGGAGTCCTACATCCAGACCGCGACCAAGAGCCTGCTGGACAACACTGCCGGCGTGACTCACAGCACGCCGCAATGACGCACGGGCTGTTGCACTGACCAGGACCCCGGCTTGCCGGGGTCTTGGCTTTTCGGGCTGTGGGTGCTCAAATCACGCGCCTCAGCAAGAGGGGCCGACAGCGGTCCCGCAAAAAGGATGTTTGCGTGCGTGTGTTCGTGTTGCTGGTTTGCCTGTGCCATTCGATCCAGGCGGTGGCTGATGCCGTATCGCCTGCGCCCCAGATGGCTCAGGAATGTGTAGGGCGCTCGCGCATTGTGGTACCGGCCAGCCTGGAGTGGCAAATGAGCGGTCTTCGCCTGGGCGAGCCGTTCGCCCGCTTCATGCCTGGTGGCGATACGTGGCAGGCCGACTATGGCGCGCCGGTGTTCTCCGGGGAATCGCACCTGGTCACCATCGATGTGAGCCCGCTCACTACCCGTGAGCTGTACGACCGCCTCAAGGATCGTCTGGTCCTGAGCCGGGCCAATGCGCAGGGCGAGTACATCATGGCCGAGCAGACACGCATCGGGAACCTGATGACCCCGTACCTAAAGGCCCAGAAGCCGAGCGAGTACTACGCCTTGAACGAACGGTACAAGGCACTAGCGCGCACCTTCGAGCGCATCGACAAGATCCCCGGTGAGCGGGCGTCGCTCGAGGCGATGATCGCCGACTTCGCGGGCAAGGGCTGGCCAGTGGACACGCTGCAGGCGCGGCTTGAGCGGCTCAACCGTGAAGACGCGGGGTACCCCGTCTCCGATCGCTTCAAGTGGCAAGTCCTGCCGGACTTTGCCCTGGAGGATGGCTATGCGGTGTACAACGAGCATGGGTTGACCGTGGTGCTGTGGCGCCAGTCGCGCGTCTACAAGCTCAACTTCGGTTACATCGAACGTGGAGTGAGCAACGAGCAGGTGCTGCAGCGGCTGGACCCGCATGTGCGCCGTGTGCTCGCCGCCTTGCGTCCACGCGCCGCCTTCGAAGTGCCTCGGCAACCGGGTATATGCCTGCCGTTCGGCTTTCTGGCCGATGACGGCACAGCCCCCTATGTGGTGCGCGCCGCGTGGTTCGGGCGGCACCAGGAGGCGGTCCGCTACGACCTTCAGGTGGCCAGCCAGTCGCTGCGCGAGCAGTTCGAGGCCCGGCGGGCCGCCGACCTGTCGCTCGATCGCGCTGATTTCCCCGTACTTGAGCAACTGCCGGAACGCCAGTTCCAGCTGGGGCAGATGACCATCCTGCAAACCACCACGCTGACCAAGTGGTACCTCGAACACGAAACGGATCGCCGCGAAACATTCCAGCTGCGCGCAGCGCACCTGGGCGCCACGCCCGTTCCTTCGATGATCCTGCAGGTGGACCAGTTGCACAGCCGCGACGGCCTGAGCCTGAAGCTGTTGGAGACAGAAGCCGTCGAGATACTGGGGCAGGTGCAGGCCCTGCCGAACGCACCGCAAGTGGCACAGAAAAGGAAACGTACATGAAGTCGTTACACATGAGCTGGATGTGGCTGGCGTTGCTGGCAGCGCCCCTGTCGGCGCTGGGTGAGCCGGATTACCAGACGCCGCCGGGTTGGCGTACCGAGTGCATGGGGCGGGTGCAGTTCGATGTGCCCAAGGAGATTGCCTGGCACCTTGCCGGGGGCTACTGGCAAAAGCCGGACTTCGACCCCGTGCGCCCAACCATCGCCCCGGGTGGCCAGCAGATCATGTATGGCGAGGGCGTGACACCCGAGCAGACCTACCTGGTGAAGATCGAAGTCAGCCCCGTGACGGATCGCAATGTCTTCGATCGCCTGCAGCTTATCCACGGGCCTGATCGCGGTTCGGCGCAAACACGCGTGGTACGTGCGCAGATCGACGCGCTGCAAGCCCAGATCGATGCAAAAAAGGCTGACGACGAAGACTATTCCGCGTTGCTTGAACAGCATCGCGCCCTGGACGACACCATTACGCGAATCAACTGGGTGAGCACCGAGTTGTTCGTACTCAACGACATGATCCGCGAGTTCTCGGCCACGGGGCGCCCCACCGTCAAACTGGAGGCTGAACGCGCAGCTTATCTCGAGGAACAGGCCAAGTGGCCGACCGACGCATTGTTCGAGCAAGAGCGCTTTCTGGACCTGGGGATAGCAGATACGTTCGCCGACTGGGTGCCGGGTGAGATGACGGCCCATCTCTGGCGTAACCAGCGCATCTATCGCTTTGTATTTCATGCAGGGTCGGACGCTGCCGGCGTACCGGTCTCACTGGAACGTGTCGAGCCCAGGGCGCGTGCCTTGCTGGCGGCCTTTCGAACCCGCGAGCAATACGAAATCCCGCAGCAGCGCGGCTTTTGCCTGCCGTTCGGGTTCATTGCCGACGATGGCGCCCCGCATCATTCGATAACGCTGGGCTTCAACCCCGTGGGCAACCCGCACCTGCTGCACCGCCTGAGCATGGGGCGCGAGATCAGGAAAGACGCCGATTTCATGCCGAAGCTGTTGGAGCAGGTGATTTCCAGGCGGTTTCCGACGCTCGTCCAGACCGACATGTTCGGCCCGCTGCGCGTGCTTGTCGGCGCCCTCGACGGCAACCTTCGCGGTGCGCGCTACAAGGCCTATGATGCGTACCACAAGCCGGTGGATTACGAAACGTTCACGCTCGACGGCGACGCTCCGCCCACTGGATACCAGCCTGGCGTGGGGCTGACGGTGCTCGATGATCATTCCCAGCCGCAGCTTGCGTTCGAGCGCACCCGCGTCGATATGCTGCAGACCCTGAAAAGCATCCGGGCGCTGCCGGGCGGCCATCGTTTTGCGCCGCAGGCCGACTGAACAACCGCTCAGGCGCGGGGTCAACGGAAGGTAAGGCTGATTCACCCTGAGTCGCGTTACTGAGGAGAATCCAATGAAAGCGTGGGTAATTACCTTTGTTGACCAGAAAGGCGAAAGGACCTCGCTGTCGTTTGACGCCGAGCAGCAGCCCAGTATCGAAGAGGCGGCTCGGGTGATTCGCGCCCACCTCTATCCTGTCGTGGACAAGGCGGACCTCAATGATTTCGAGGGCCGCGTGTCGATGCCCACTGCCGAATGGCTGAAGCAGGACAGCGGCGTGGAGATCAAGGAAATCAAAGAACAGCCCTGAGCGCTCGCGCTACTGGCATACCCTGGTGATTGGCGCTAGTCTGCAGCCAGGGTCACGGGTTATTTACCCAGCCGGCCCTTTTCCCTTAAACCATCGCTGCATCCGCTACATCCGCTCGAGTTGCCCACCCACGTTTGGCAGGGTGGGTCAGTGCGTAATGCACTGAAAGTCTATCCATCGCGACGAGGAGGACGATTCATGAGCAGCCCGTATGAGGACATCAGCAGCACGGTTCTACGCCGCATGAAAGAAGGCGGTTTCGATTTTGCCCAGATCCATCCCATCGAGTTCTATGCGGTGTTCCCGGACGAGGAGCGGGCGCGCAGGGCCGCAGGCAAGTTTCGTGGTGAATCGATCAACACCCAGGTACGCGAAAGCGACGAGGGGTGGCAGTTGGAGTTGAGCAAACTGATGTTCGCCACCTATGGCGGCATCGGCGAGTTCGAGCATGACTTCGAGCTGGCAGTTTCCCCTTTGGGCGGCCAGATACAGGGCTGGGGCGTCAAGCAGGAGCGACTGCTCGCCTGAACCTGTGTATCCGCGGGGCGGCCATGCCGCCCCCATCCATTTTCAGGGTACTTCCACCCCGGACCGCTTGCGGCTGGCCATGTGCGCCAGGTACCCCAGCAACTGGTCCAGTTCTGCGTCGCTGATCACCGTTTCGGCAAAGCCGGGCATGCGCGCCTGTGGCCACTGGCGCAGGCTTTGCGGGTTGCGGATGTAACGGCGCAAGAACGCCGGCTGGAAGTACTCGGTGGGGTTGAAGGGCAGGTTCAGGTCGGGCCCGAACTGCGCATCGCCGGCACCGTTGAGTCGGTGGCAGGCCAGGCAGTTTTTCTGAAACACGGCAAAGCCCAGGTTGACCGGGTCGTTTTCACGCAGTTGCGGGTCTGGCAGCAGTGCCGGGAAGCGCGATGCCACAGGGGCCAGGCGGCGAATGGTGGCAAGCTGGAAAGGCCATTGTTCGGGGCTGATCCGGCCTGCCTGCGGTTGGGTCCACACCAGGTAGAAGGGCCCGGCGCTGCCTTTGCCCTTGCTCAGGGCTGGCCATGGGTGGGCGGGGTCCTCGATGGCCAGCCAGGCGCGTGCCGGGCCGTTGCCGAGCAACGGGGCAGCGGGCAGTTCGGCGGCAAAGCCATCCAGCGCCACGGCCTGCAGATGATCGCCGGGGGCTACGCCCTCCAGCAGCGCCACCATGGGCACGGCGCGGTAGTGCATGGTCTTCTTGTAGGAAACGTCACCGTCGATGCGGATATCCCGCGCCTGCGGGTGAGCCAGCAGTTGAGCGGTGCTCCACTGGCGCTCGGCGCCGCCCAGGTTCAGGGTCAGCTGTGCGGCGTGCAGGGGCAGGCTCAACAGCAGGATCAGGGCAAGGCAATGACGCATCGGGTGCTCTCCAACCATTCAGGCCGGCAGGATACACCAGCGTTGCGATGATGCCTGGTTACAGAACGGGTGGGCTTCAGCCGAACAGTCGTGTGAGGTTGGGCACGATCAGCAGCAGCGTCGTGGCGAAGAGGATGAGGCCGGCTTGACGTACTTTGGAGTGCTTGAACATGGCGGTCTGCCTTTTTGTTGTTATTCCTGAATGCCGTGTGGCGTCCTTGGCCAGGGTCCGTGATAACCCGCGAGCGCTGTCGAAATGTCCGCGTTGCCCCCGCATCGGACCTGCTTTGCTTCGATATACAACTAACATTAGGGCCAACGTCACCCGTGTTTTAGAACGCTTTCGTATTAAATGGTGGGTTCTAAGGCACTACGGCTATGAGGCCAAGGGCCATCCGGCGACCATCCCTTCAGCTAGACACGTGCGTGCGCTCCGGGGCATGGCCTGCGCAGTGTGACCGTTCGTCCGAGTGAACACTTGCCTCCGAGCGCCATTCGCGGCAGGCTCTAGCGACACTTTGTGCCTCATGTCGTTCGGGACTAAATCTATGTCGTTACGCATCTGCATCCTGGAAACCGATGTCCTGCGACCCGAGCTGGTCGATCAGTATCAGGGCTACGGACGGATGTTCGAGCACCTGTTCACCCATCAGCCGATTGCCGCCGAGTTTCGCGTGTACAACGTGATGAACGGTGAATACCCCGACGACGACGAGGTGTTCGACGCCTACCTGGTGACCGGCAGCAAGGCCGACTCGTTTGGCGACGACCCGTGGATCGCCAGGCTCAAGACCTTTCTGCTGGACCGCTACAAGCGCGGCGACAAGCTGCTGGGCGTATGCTTCGGCCACCAGTTGCTGGCCCTGTTGCTGGGCGGGCGCAGCGAGCGCGCGCACCAGGGCTGGGGGGTGGGAACCCACCGCTACGTGATGGCGGCCAAGGCGCCGTGGATGAGCCCGCAGGTGGAGGAACTGACCCTGCTGATCAGCCACCAGGACCAGGTTACCCAGTTGCCCGAAAACGCCACGGTGATCGCCTCCAGCGACTTCTGCCCCTATGCCGCCTATCACATTGGCGACCAGGTGCTGTGCTTCCAGGGCCACCCCGAGTTCATCCACGACTATTCCCGTGCCTTGCTCGAGCTGCGCCAGCAGCACCTGGGCCCGGAGGTCTACAGCAAGGGCGTGGCCAGCCTCGACCAGCAACACCAGGGCACCACGGTGGCCGAGTGGATGATGCGCTTTGTCGCGCACAAGCCACAGGGCAGCGCGGCCTGAGGCCTACAGCCAGCCGGAGCGCTTGAAGCTGGCGAACAGTGCCGTGCAGCCCAGGGCGATGACCCCCAGCACGGTGAAGTAGCCGTAGTGCCAGCTCAGCTCCGGCATGTTCTGAAAGTTCATCCCGTAGATGCCCGCCACGGCGGTGGGGAAGGCCAGGATCGCCGCCCAGGCGGCGAACTTGCGCTGGGTGATGCTCTGGCGTGACGACTCCAGCAGCATGCCGATCTCGATGGTCTGGCTGGCGATGTCGCGGATGCTCGACAGGTCTTCCATCTGCCGCGTCACGTGGATCTGCACGTCGCGAAAATACGGGCGCATGTTCTTGTCGATGAAGGGGAAGGCCAGGCGCTGCAGCTCTTCGCTGATCTCGACCATCGGTGCCACATAGCGGCGCAGGCGCAGGATGTCGCGACGCAGGCCGTGCAGGCGGCGGATATCGTCTTCCTGCAGCGAACTGCTGAGTACGTTGTTTTCCAGCTCTTCGATCTCGCTGTGAATCGCCTCGCTCACCGGCTGGTAGTTTTCAGTGACGAAGTCGAGCAGTGCATACAGCACGAAGTCTTCGCCGTGCTCGAGCAGCAGCGGCCGGGCCTCGCAGCGCTGGCGTACCAGGGCATAGGATTTGGAGTGGCCGTTGCGGCAGGTGATGATGTAGCCGTTGCCGGCAAAGATATGCGTTTCGATGAACTCCAGCCTGCCGTCCTGGCGTACCGGCGAATAGGTCACGATGAACAAGGCATCGCCGAAGGTTTCAAGCTTGGGCCGGCTGTGCTTTTCCAGCGCATCCTCGATTGCCAGTTCATGCAGGTTGAACTGGCGCTGCAGATTGGCCAGTTCCTGCGCGGAGGGCTCTTCCAGCCCGATCCACACGAAGTGCCCCGGTTTGCTGGCCCACTCGGCGCCCTCGTCGAGGCTGATGTTGGTGACTTTTCTACCGGCGCTGTAGACCGCTGCCGCTACGACTCGACCCATGGTTGTGCCTTTCCCCCGTTGTCATGCCCCTAGCTTGGTATGACTACGACAAATCGGCAACTGCGCGGCTGGCCTGCAATTCTTTTTCCATCAGGTCGATGCAGCGTTGCATCTGTTCGCGGCACTGCTCGGCCAGGGCGGGAACATCCTGGTGGGTCATGCCGGTGGTGGAGATCGGCGCCAGCGAGCGGATGATCACCTTCTGCTTGCGCCAGCCGTTGAGGTTCAGGCGCCTGGCGTAGCGGCTCACGCACACCGGCACGATGGGCACGCCGGCTTCGATGGCCATGTGGAACGCGCCCTTCTTGAAGGCCAGCAACCGATCGCCGGCGTTGCGCGTGCCCTCGGGGAATACCCAGATCGAGGTGTCCTGTTCCTGCAGGGTGCGGGTGGTGGTCTGCATGGCGCGTCGGGCCTGGTAGGCGTTGCTGCGATCGACCAGCACATTGCCGCCCAGCCAGAACAGCTGGCCGAACAGGGGGATCCATTTGAGGCTCTTCTTGCCGATGCACACCGTGCGCGGCGGCACCACGTGACCGAGCACGAACAGGTCATGGTTGGATTGGTGGTTGGCCACGATCACGCAGCCCGGGGGCTGGTCGAACAGCGGGCCGACTTCGGCCTGTACCTGCAGGCGCATCAGCCAGGTGGCGGGCCAGCCATACAGGCGCGCGAACACGCGGCTGTTGTCGGGGTTGAAAGGCCGACACAGGCCGATGAGCACACCCAGTATGCCTACCAGAACAAAATGCAGGCCCAGGAGGGGCATGCGGATCAGAAACAGCATTGTGGTTAACCCCGGACAAAACGCGGCGCAGTGTACGGTTGTGCACAGCCCGGGGCAAACTTAAAGCTTCGCCGGCAAGGCCGGCTCCTGCAACGGTTGCGTCCCCTGCAGGAGCCGGCCTTGCCGGCGAATGGCGCGACCCGCTATCAGACCGGGTGTTCCTGGTCGCGAATGATCGCGTCGTCCAGCAGGTCCAGCAGCGCCTTGCGCACCTTGAGCTTGGTCTTCTTGTGCGCGTTCATGTTGATGGTCTTGAGTTGCTGCGCCGCTGCCAGGGCGGTTGCGTGCAACTGCTCCACCGGCACCACCTTGTCGAGGAAGCCGGCATCCACGGCACTGGCCGGGTCGAACATCTCGGCATTGATGACCGAGCGGTGGAAGGCCGAGCGACGCAGGCGATCACGCGCCAGCTCGATGCCGGCGTGGTGCATGGTCATGCCGATCTGCACTTCATTCAGGCCGATGCGGAACGGGCCTTCGACGCCGATGCGGTAGTCGGCCGACAGCAGCAGGAATGCACCCTTGGCCACGGCGTGGCCAGGGCAGGCGACGATCACCGGGAACGGATGCGACAGCAGGCGCCGGGAGAGCGTCGAGCCGGCGGTCACCAGCGCGATGGAGGCCTGTGGCCCAGAGGTCATCACCTTGAGGTCGTAGCCACCGGAGAGGATGCCCGGCTGGCCGGTGAGGATGACGACGGCGCGATCCTGCACGGCACGGTCCAGTGCATCGTTGAAGGCTGCGATCACGTCCGGTGAAATGGCGTTGACCTTGCCGTTGTTCAGGGTCAGCGTCGCGATGCCGTCTTCCAGTTGGTAGGTAACCAGCTCACTCATGACAGAGTTCCTTTAGGTGGAGTGGGGCTGACGTTACCCAGCTGCCGCGGTCAGGTAAAGCACCAAGGCTGACCGATGAGTCAGGCGCAGCACGCCGGCCCCGGCACCACGGGCTTCGTGCATGGACCACAGCCGAACCACGCCAGAGATTGGCAGCTTTGCCACTGCTGGCTTAAGCGCATGAATATTCTGAAAAAAACCTTTGCCATTCAAAGTGCTTTCGACTACATTAGCGCGCCTCGACAGGCTGAACAGCTTGGCGAGAACCGGTGAAGTGTCCGAGTGGCTGAAGGAGCACGCCTGGAAAGTGTGTATACAGGAAACTGTATCAAGGGTTCGAATCCCTTCTTCACCGCCATATTCAGATACGCGAAGAGCCCCCGAACTTGAAAGAGTCCGGGGGCTTTTTGTTGGGCCATTGAAAAGGAAGTTTCAGATGCTTGCAGAGTGCTTTTCCGAACAGCAGATTCTTGCCGCCGAGCAATTGATTGCTCTTGTCAGCCCCACGCCCGAAATGGCCGCCGAGCATCTTCAGGCGTTTCGCGAGCTGGAGTTGGACGAGGATGACATCGAAGAGTTCGAGGACGATCCCAAGCAACTGATGTGGATGGTCAAGGACATCGCCGACTGGGAGTCGGTGTTCTACGTCGACTGGAAGGACACCGAGTCGTTCGTGCAAAGCGTCCAGCAACTGGCAGAAGCACGTGACGCCCAGGTGACCTTTGGCGTGGATGACCCGGAAGATGAAGACTTCCTGGAAAACCACAGCGTGTCGCAACTGATGGTGCTGGCCCATGCCGAGCTTCAGAAGCAGGGCCTGGTGCTGTGGAACTGGTCGACGCTGGAGGACTGCTACAGCGGCTTCATCACCACCCCGGCCGCGGCGGCCGACCTGAGCGAAATCGCCGGGATACTGGAAGTGCAGTTCCGCGAGGGTAGCGAGCCGTTCTGATCGGCGGCGCGCTGTTCGCCAGCCAGGCTGGCTTCTGCAGGCAAGGCGAACGCCTGTGCAGGAGCCGGCCTTGCCGGCGAACGCATTCTCAGAAGCTCACAGCAGCCGACACCCGCGCAGTTCGCGGCGCGCCCTGAAACAGGTAGCCGTCGCCCAGATATTCCCCCGCGTCTCTCCAGTAGCGCCGATCGAACACGTTATCCACTGTCAGGCGCAGCACCGTGTCATACCCGCCGATGCGCGTGCGATAGCGGCTGCCAATGTCGAACACCGCATAGCCACCCACCGCCACCGTACCTGCCTGGTTGGCATACTTGCTCGCGCTGTAGCGCGCCCCACCCAGCAGCGCCAACCCCGGTACACCCGGGAGGCTGTAGTCGGCCTGCAGCGCCGCGCGCAGGTTCGGCACGTTCAGCGCCTGATGGTCGTCGTACGCCCGCGTGCCGCTGCCGCCGACCCGTGCACGAATGGCCGCGGCACTAGCGTTGATCTGCAGGTTC
Source organism: Pseudomonas sp. S12(2018) (assembly GCF_024355235.1). NCBI lineage: Bacteria > Pseudomonadati > Pseudomonadota > Gammaproteobacteria > Pseudomonadales > Pseudomonadaceae > Pseudomonas > Pseudomonas sp. S12(2018). The sequence continues at coordinate 102,445 of NZ_QLAD01000001.1, read as the reverse complement.
GACGTTACCCAGCCGCTGGCCGCCAGCTCCAGGCCAGTGTTCTTCTGCTGCCCCTGCTGCACGTAGGTGAAGTCACCGCTGCCGTCCGGCTGGGCATACTGATACCCCTGGCGCAGCTGGAACAGCGCCGCGCTCAGGCTCATGCGCTGCCATTCACGCTTGATACCCAGTTCGAGCTGGCGTGACGTGGTGGGGGCCAGGATGTCCTGGCTGTTGAGCGCGAACCACGGCGCGGCATTGCCCGACGACAGCCCCTTGCTGTAGCTGGCGTACAGCGAAATGTCCGCGCGCGGCTTGTAGATCAGCGCGGCGTTGGGCAGCAGTTCATATTGCCGGGTATGCCGGCGCAGGTTGCCGTCTTCACCAAAGGCCTGCTCGTCCAGGCGTACAACGCGCGCACCGAGTACCGTCTGCCAGTGTTCGTCGAAGCTGATCCGGTCGCTGGCGAACAGGCCGTACTGGCGGCTGTCGAGGCGGCGTTCGCGGTGGCCCGGGCTGCCGTCGAAGGGCTCCAGTGCCGGCGTAGGCTGGTAGATGTTGCCGCTGCCGATCCACTCGTTGAACGTCGGTCGCTGGTCGACAGTGCGCCTTTGCGCGCTGCTGCCGACCGTCAGCTCGTGCTCCAGGCCCGCCAGGGCAAACAAGCCGTTGAGAGTGACCTGTGCCTCGTCGGTGCGCCGGGTATCGTCCGGGCTGCGGTAGTCGTAGATGTCGTAGTCGCCCTCGGGGCTGAAGTAGTTCGGCACCTTCGAGCCTGCGCAGCTGGCGGCGCCGTAGCAGCCCCAGGCGAACGCGCTGTAGTCGTCGATCACCACGCGGCTGCGCGAAGCGCTCACGCTGCCGGTCCAGGTGTCGCTGAAGCGGTATTCGAAGCGACCGCCCAGGTTCAGCGAGTCGATCTGCACCGGCTTGGCCCAGTGCTGATAGGCCAGGCGATCATCGGGGTCGATGCCGTGGGGCAGGCGGTTGCCGCCGAGCAACTGGTAGCCGGGCACCGAGCGCTGCTCGCGCTGTTGGTACTCGACATCCAGTTGCAGCAGCGCATCCGGGTTCACTTGCCAGTCGAAGGCCAGCGAAGCGAAGTCGCGCTGGCCGTCGGCATGGTCGACGTAGGAGCGGATATCTTCATGGGCCAGGTTTGCGCGCAGGCCGAACTGGCGTTCGCTGCCAAACCAGCCGCCCAGGTCGGTGGCGATGTAGCGCTCGCCCAAGGCCGTGCTCGATACCGTGAGCGAACGGATGTCCTGCGGGCGCTTGGTCACATAGTTGATCAGCCCGCCGGGTTCGGCTACTCCGCTTTGCAGGCCCGACAGCCCCTTGAGCAACTCGACCTGCTGCTTGTTCTCCAGCGCCACGTTCTGCTCGCCGGCGATGGTCTGGCCGTTGATGGTGTAGCTGTGGGCGGCGTCCAGTTCGAAGCCGCGCACGTTGAAGTTCTCGTAGTAGCCGATGGGCGCATAGCTCTCGCCGACCGAGGCATCGCTTTGCAGCACCTCGCTGAGCAGGCGCACCTGGCGGTCCTGCAGCAACTGTTCGGTGAACACCGACACCGAGGCGGGGGTGTCGAGCAGCGGCGCCGCGCCAAAGCCGGTTACCGAGGCCTGGCGCGGCTGGTAGCCGTCCTCGAGCACATCGGACACGTTCAGGGGCGCGAGGGTGATGCCGCTGTCGGCCAGGGTGGTGGACGAGCTCAGGGCCAGGCCGAGGCTCAGCAGCCCCAGGGGCAGGCGAGGGTGGTGCAGGGTCATGCGCAGGTTCCTTGAGGGCCAGCAACAGGCGCGCCGGCAGGCGGGGCGCCATGTTACCTGAAGGGGGCCTGCGGGTAGGAGCCAGCCTTGCTGGCGAACGCCGTTACGCGGCCTTCACCTGAGCCGAGCGGCGCTCCACCCACAGCCACACCACCAGCGCCACGCCGCCGATCACCAGCCCCGCCACCACGATGCCGTTCCAGCCGTGGGCCTGGAACAACTGCGTACCCAGCAGCGAGCCCAGTGCGCCACCGATGAAGTAGCAGGTGATGTACCCGGCATTGAGTCGGTTGCGCGCCTCGGGGCGCAGGGCGATCACCGCGTTCTGGTTGCTCACGTGCACCAGCTGTACCGCCAGGTCGAGCACCAGCACGCCAATCAGCAGGGCGGCGAGCGACACCTGGGCGAAGGCCAGCGGTACCCAGGCCAGCACCAGGGCCAGCAGCCCCACGGTGGTGCCCAGCGAGCCCTTGCCGCGGTCGGCCAGGCGCCCGGCCCAGTTGGCGGCCAGGGCGCCGGCCGCACCGGCCAGGCCGAACAGCCCGATCACCGCATCGGAGTAGTGGTAAGGCTCGGCTGCCAGCAGAAACGCCAGGGGTGTCCAGAACAGCGCGAACAGGCAGAACGACAGCAGCCCCAGCAACGAGCGCAGGCGCAGCACCGGCTCATCCACGAACAGGCGGAACACCGAACCGATCAGTGCGGGGTACTTGAGCCCGGCGTGCTGGTGGCGCTCGGGCAGGGCCCTGGCCAGGGCGATGGCGCTCAGGGCCATGAGCGCAGCGGCTAGCAGGTAGATGCTGCGCCAGTCACCCAGGGTCGCCATGAACCCGGCAGCGGTGCGCGCCAGCAGAATGCCCAGCAGCAGACCGCTCATCAGCGTGCCGACCACTCGCCCGCGCTCGGACGGGTCGCTCAGGCCGGCGGCCATCGGCACCAGTACCTGCGCCACCACCGAGAACAGCCCGGTCAGGGTGGTGCCGATCAGCAGCCACATCAGGCTGGGGGCGAAGGCGCTGATCAGCAGGCCGACCGTGGCGATGGCGATCATGCTGACGATCAGGCGGCGTTGTTCGAACAGGTCACCCAGCGGCGCGAGCAGCAACAGGCCGGCGCCGTAGCTCAGCTGGGCGGCAATCACGATGCTGCCGGCGGTGGCGGTGGTCAGGCCGAAATGCTGAGCGATGCTGTGCAGCAAGGGCTGCGCATAGTAGTTGCTGGCCACGGCCAGGCCGGTGGCGGTTGCCATCAGCAGAATCAGGGCGCGGCTCAGGTGAGTTGTGGCGGGGGCCATGGACCGTCTCGTTGTCAGGGGGGAAGGGGAGTGCATTATCGAAAATGCGCTAGCATGACGCCAATGAATCGTTTAGATCCCATCAATCTCTTGTGCAGATGGAAAGATGAACCTCAAGCAGATCGAATACGCGCTGGCGGTGGCCGATACCGGTAGTTTCACCCGTGCGGCCGAACGTTGTCATGTGGTGCAGTCGGCTTTGAGTCATCAGGTGGCGCGCCTGGAGTCGCAACTGGGCACCTTGCTGTTCGAGCGCAGCTCGCGCCGGGTGCGCCTTACACCTGCCGGCGAAGCCTTCGTGCTCAGCGCACGCACGGCGCTGGAGGCCACCCGGCGCATCGCCGAGGACGTGGCCGCAGCCTGTGGCGAAGTGCGCGGGCGCTTGTCCATCGGCGAGATCAGCTCGCTGACCGAGCTGGACCTGGTGGACCTGCTGGCCGGTTTTCACGGGCAGTACCCGCAGGTGGACATTCGCTGGCTGATCGGCAAGAGCGAGCTGCTGATTGCCGATGTGCGCGAACGGCGCCTGGATGTGGCGTTCATCGGCGTCTGGCCGGGGGAGCCGCTGGCGGGGGTGGCGTCGCGCCTGCTGGCGGCCGAGGAGCTGGTGGCGGTGCTGCCGCTGCAGCACCCGCTGGCAGGCATCGGGCGTCTGGCGCTGGAGCAACTGGAAGACCAGCCTCTGGTGGACTTCCAGGCTGGCAGCGGCGCGCGTCGACAGACCGACGAGGCATTTGCCGCCGCAGGGGTGCGTCATCGGGTGCAGTTCGAGGTGGGCAGTATCGGCCTGATCGAGAAGTTCGTGCAGCGTGGCCTGGCCCTGGGGCTGGTGCCGGCAAGGATCGCCGCAGGCTTCAAGGGCGTAGCCGCAGTACCGGTGTGCGATGCCCCGGTGCGCCACCTGTACGCGATCTGGTCGACCACCCCGACGCCAGCGGCGCGGGCCTTCGTCCAGTTGCTGGAGCAGAACCTGGCGGCAAGGGCAAGCCATTAGCCGTGGCAGCCTCTTTGCTGGCAAGCCAGCGAAGTGCTTCAGAGCACTTCCACCAGTTCGTAGACCTGGCGCCCATTGCCCAGTACCAGCACCACCTCGTCGCCCTCGAGCTTGCCCATCAGGCTTTGCCCCAAAGGTGAGCGCGGGGTGATCACCGTGATCAGCGCCTGCCCTTCGCCGATTTTCAGCCCTGCCGCTTCCGGCCCCAGGAACACGCGCTGCTGGCGATCCTGTTCGTCGGCCAGCAGCACCAGGTTGCTCAGTTGCACGCCGGCCTCGGGGTCGTAGTCGCGCAGGGTCAGTTGCTGGTACGCCAGCCGTGCCTGGCGAATCTCCTCCATGCGCCGGGCCTGCCCGGTGGCCAGGTACGAGGCTTCCAGGCCGAGGGTGTCGTACTTGTTCTCGGCGATGTTCTCCTCGGCAGTGGCCGCCTCATACGCGGTCTGCGCAGCACGTTGTGCCACGTCGAGGTCGACGCCCAGGCGCTCGATGATGCGCGCCAGCAGGTCGGTCTTGTTCATCTCAGTTGCAGAACTCAAGGACATTGGCGCGGCTTTTCTCGGTGGGGGCGGTACGGTTCTGTTGCAGCCAGAACTGGCATCTGGGGTTGGACAGGTTGCGCGGGCTGCCCTGGGCCTGCTCCTCGGCCTGCTGCACCGCCTGATCGTGCAGGATCTGCTTGTACTGCTCGAACATGCGGTTCTGCTCCGGCGACTGCTGCGGCGCCAGGGCCGGCGCGGGCGGGGCGATCACCTCGTGCAGGGGCTGGCGCAGGTCGGGCAGGTACTGCCAGCCCAGCCACAGGGTCAGCATGATGGCAACGAAGCCCAGCCACAGGCCGATGGCCACGCACAGGATCAGTTGCAGCGGGTTTTGCGAAATTTTCAGTTCACGGCGACGCGCACGGTACGACATGGCAGCCTCCTGGCCAGGACAATGGCGGCGATTGTCGCATGCAGCGCGGGTTTTATTCAGCCTCGCTACTGTTGTCTGCAATGATTAACCCGGACAATCGGCGCTTTTTGTTTCCGGCTCAACGCGAGGTGCCTGCCATGAAACCGACCTGGGATATCTTCTGTTGCGTCGTCGACAACTATGGCGACATCGGCGTCACCTGGCGCCTGGCCCGGCAACTGGTGGCCGAACACGACGTGGCGGTGCGCCTGTGGGTGGATGAACTGGCGGCCTTCGTGCGCCTGTGCCCCGAGGCGGACGCCCAGGCCCGGCAGCAATGGCAGCAAGGCGTCGAGGTGTGTCTGTGGCCGGCCGACTGGCAGCCGACGGCAGTGCCGGACGTGGTGATCGGCGCCTTCGGCTGCCACTTGCCAGCGGCCTATGTCCAGGCCATGCAGGACCGCACCGTGCCGGCAGTGTGGCTGAACCTGGAGTACTTGAGCGCCGAGGGCTGGGTGGAAGGCTGCCACGGCCTGCCGTCGCCCCAGGCCAATGGCCTGCGCAAGGTGTTCTTCTTTCCGGGGTTCACGCCCGGTACCGGCGGGTTGCTGCGCGAAGCCACGTTGCTGACGCGTCGCAAGGCGTTCGAAGACGACCCGCAGGCCCGTCAGGCATTCCTGCGCGGCCTGGGCGTGAGGGTGCATGAGGGTGCACGGCTGATCTCGTTGTTCGCCTATGAGAACCCGGGCCTGGCCAGTTGGCTCGATGTGCTGGCCGCCGACACCCGCCCCAGTCACCTGCTGGTGCCCGAGGGGCGCATCCTGGGGGATGTGCAGGCCTGGCTGGGCGAGAGCGGGCTGGGGGTGGGCAGTGTGACGCAGCGTGGGGCGCTGACGGTGCAGATCCTGCCCTTCGTCAGCCAGGATGACTATGATCGGCTGCTGTGGTGCTGCGAGTTCAATGCGGTGCGCGGCGAGGACTCGTTCGTGCGTGCTCAGTGGGCCGGGCGGCCACTGCTGTGGCACATCTATGTGCAGGAAGAGTACGCCCACTGGGAAAAGCTCGAGGCCTTTCTGGACCATTACACCCAGGGCTTGTCGGCCCCGGCAGCCGCCGCGCTGGTGGCGCTGTGGCGGGCCTGGAACATGGATCGCGACATGGGCCAGGCGTGGCGCGAGCTGCTGGCGCACTGGCCGGAACTGAGCGCCCACGCCGAGCGCTGGTGCGCCGCGCAGGCCGCTCAGCCGGACCTTGCCACGGCGCTGGTACAGTTTTGTCGAAATTCGCTATGATATGCGGCCTCGATTTTTGTAAATCCATCCAAATTCGGATATCTCGCAATGAAAACTGGTAAAGAGCTGAAACCCGGTACCGTGATCCGTATCGACAACGACCCTTGGCTGGTTCAGAAAGCTGAATTCACCAAATCGGGCCGTAACAGCGCGATCATGAAGACCAAGCTGAAAAACCTGCTGACCGGCTACAAGACCGAAACCGTCTACAGCGCCGACGACAAGCTGGACGACGTGATCCTCGACCGCAAAGAAGCGACCCTGTCCTTCATCAGCGGCGACACCTACACGTTCATGGACACCACCGACTACACCATGTACGAGCTGAACGCCGAAGACATCGAAAGCGTTCTGCCTTTCGTTGAAGAAGGCATGACCGATGTGTGCGAAGCCGTATTCTTCGAAGACCGCCTGGTTTCCGTAGAGCTGCCGACCACCATCGTGCGTCAGGTCGACTACACCGAAGGTTCCGCCCGTGGCGATACCTCCGGCAAGGTCATGAAGCCTGCCAAACTGAAGAACGGTACCGAGCTGTCGGTTGCCGACTTCATCGAGATCGGTGACTGGATCGAGATCGACACCCGCGAAGGTGGCTCCTACAAGGGCCGCGCCAAGGTTTAAACCTGGCGATCTGCGCGAACACGAAAACCCGGCCAAGGCCGGGTTTTTTTATGCCCTGCCTGCGCGGCTGCGGCGCCGTCAGAGGCTGTTCTGCAGGTTGTCGCGCAGCGCCAGCAGCTCGGCCTGCAAGCGTTGCAGGCGCTCCAGCGAGTGGCCGCTGGCGCCCAGGATGCACGGCGGTATCGAGCGTGCCTGCGCTTGCAGGGCACGCCCCTGGGCAGTCAGTTGCACGATCACCACGCGCTCGTCCTCGCGGCTGCGGGTGCGCTTGAGCAGGCCCTCGGCTTCCAGGCGCTTGAGCAAGGGCGTGAGCGAGCCGGGGTCGGTCAGCAGGCGATGGCTGATTTCGCCGACGGTCAGCCCGTCCTGCTCCCATAGCACCAGCATGGCCAGGTACTGCGGGTAGGTCAGGCCCAGTGCCTGCAGCAGTGGCTTGTACACCTTGGTCATGAGCAGTGACGTGGAGTGCAGGGCGAAGCACACCTGATTGTCGAGCAGCAGCTCATCGTAAACGGGCGCTTTGGAGGTGGCGTTCATGCGGCTCCTTTCTATCTGGTCCATGAAATGGTGGCGCGCATGCTATGCGCGCTATTGCCAGCGCAGCTCGCTCTGCAGTGCCAGGTCCCAGGGAGGGATGGGGCTGAAGCGGCTCTTGAGGAATTCGAGCAGCAAACGGCTGCGAGAGTTCGTTTCATGTTCAAGGCGCAATGCATAGACACCGCTGGTTTCGGCCGGGGGCAGCCCGTTCTCGCAGAACAGCGGCAGCAGGTCGCCGCGCAGCAGGTACTCGCTGATCAGCCAGGTGGGCAGGTGCGCGATGCCCAGGCCCGCCAGGGCGCCGAACAGCAGGGTCTCGGCGTTGTTGGCGCTCATGCGCATGCGCGAGGGGCGCAGCAGACGCATCTGCCCGTCCACCGCGAAGCGCCAGGCGAAGGGTGGGGCCAGGCCATCCCAGTCCAGCCCGTCGTGCTCTGGCAGGTCGCAGGGGCTGGCAGGCACGCCGCGGGCCTGCAGGTAGGCGGGGCTGGCGCAGGCAATGCGCACCATGTACGCCAGCGGTGTTGCCACCAGCCGGGTATCGGCCAGAGGGCCTGCACGCAGCACCAGGTCGACTTCGCCCAGGTGCGCGCCCTGCAGGTCGACGAAGCTGTCGATCAGGCGCAGTTGCACGTCCAGGCCCGGGTACGCCACCAGAAAATCGGCGATGGCCGGTGCCAGGTGGCGGCGGCCGAACGCCGAAGGCGCATCGATGCGGATCAGGCCCTCCGGTGCATTGCTCAGCGACACGGCCTCGGCGCGGGCCAGACGCAGCTCTTCGACGATACGCCGGGCGCGTTCGGCGAATGCATTGCCGGCGGGCGTGGGGCGTACCGCATGGGTGCTGCGCACGAACAGGCGGCTGCCCACGGCGGCCTCCAGGGTATCGATGCGTCGGGCCACCGCCGAAGGGGTCAGCGGGTGGCGCCGCGCCGCGGCGGAAAAGCTGCCGCTTTCGAGCACATCGAGAAACAGGCTCAGGTGTTGGGTGAGGGCGTCCGGGGTCATGGTGATTGCTTGTGCGAGTTGGGCACAGCCATTGTGCGTTGCTGTGCGTTTCCCCGCTAGCCCGCCATCGGTAGCATGGCGCTATTGCAGAGCAGAGAGGCGAGCATGGTCGAGTGGTTGATGTACATCGTATTGGGAGCAGGGCTGGGTACCCTGGGCGGGCTGTTCGGGATCGGCGGCGGCCTGATCGCGATCCCCGTGCTGGGCGTGCTGTTCGGCCTTGACCAGCAACTGGCCCAGGGCACCGCGCTGGTGATGGTGGTGCCGAACGTGTTGCTGGCGCTGTGGCGCTATCACCAGCGCAATCGCATCGAGCTGCGTCATGCATTGCCCTTGTCGCTGGCCGGCTTCGTGTTCGCCTGGCTCGGCTCGATCTGGGCGGTGGGGTTGGATGCACAGGCCATGCGCGTCGGCTTCGTGGTGTTTCTGGTGGCGCTGACGGTGTGGAACCTGGTGCGCATGTTCACTCGCAACGCGCCGCCTTCGACCGAGTTGCGCCAGCCCTGGCCCTGGCTGGGTGTGCTGGGCGGGGGTGCCGGTGTGGTCGGCGGGCTGTTCGGGGTAGGGGGCGCGGTGGTCGCCACACCGGTGCTGACCAGTGTGTTCGGCACCACCCAGGTGGTTGCCCAGGGCCTGTCGCTGGCACTGGCGGCGCCCAGTACCTCGGTCACGCTGCTGACCTACGGGCTGCACCAGCATGTGGACTGGAACATGGGCATCGCACTGGCACTGGGCGGCTTGCTGAGTATCAGCTGGGGCGTGAAGCTGGCCCATGCGCTACCGGAAAAGGTCCTGCGCTCGTTGTTCTGTGTGTTTCTGGTGGTGTGCGCGTTGATGCTGGGCTTCAGGGTCTGAAGCCCGCCGCGGGTCGAGCCGGCACGGCCGTCGAGGGCCGTGCAGGTGTCAGCGCCGTACCTGCTTGAGCGTTTCGGCGATCAGGAACGCCAGCTCCAGCGACTGGTCGGCGTTCATGCGCGGGTCGCAGTGGGTGTGGTAACGGTCCGACAGCGCGTCTTCGGTGATCGGCCGGGCGCCGCCGATGCATTCGGTGACGTTCTGACCGGTCATCTCGATGTGAATGCCACCGGCATGGCTGCCTTCGGCCTGGTGCACCTGGAAGAACTGCTTGACCTCGCCCAGGATCTGCGCGAAATCGCGGGTCTTGTAGCCGCTGCTGGCCTTGATGGTATTGCCGTGCATCGGGTCGGAGCTCCACAGTACCTTGCGCCCCTCGCGCTCGACGCTGCGGATAAGCCCCGGCAGGTGCTCGCCGACCTTGTTGGCCCCCATGCGCACGATCAGGTTGAGCCGGCCCGGGTCGTTGGCCGGATTGAGGATGTCGATCAGGCGGATCAGCTCCTCGGTGTTCATGCTCGGGCCCACCTTGACCCCGATCGGGTTGTTCACCCCGCGCAGGAACTCCACGTGGGCGCCGTCCAGCTGACGGGTGCGATCACCGATCCAGAGCATGTGCGCCGAGCAGTCGAAGTAGTCGCCGGTCAGGCTGTCGCGCCGCACGAAGGCTTCCTCGTAGTTGAGCAGCAACGCCTCGTGCGCGGTGAAAAAGCTGGTTTCGCGCAGTTGCGGCGAGCTGTCCATGCCGCAGGCGCGCATGAAGGCCAGGGTTTCGTCGATGCGGTCGGCCAGCTGGCTGTACTTTTCGGCCAGCGCCGAGTTGGCGATGAAGTCCAGGTTCCACTTGTGCACCTGGTGCAGGTCGGCGAAACCACCCTGGGCGAAGGCGCGCAGCAGGTTGAGGCTGGCGGTGGACTGGTGATAGGCCTGCAGCAGGCGCTCCGGGTCGGGCACGCGGCTGGCAGGGTCGAAGCCGATGCCGTTGACGATGTCGCCCCGGTAGGCCGGCAGGGTCACCTCGCCGATGGTTTCGTCATTGGACGAGCGCGGCTTGGCGAACTGCCCGGCCATGCGCCCCACCTTGACCACCGGGCAGCCGGCGGCAAAGGTCATGACGATGGCCATCTGCAGCAGCACCTTGAAGGTGTCGCGGATTTTCGCTGCCGAGAACTCGGCAAAGCTTTCGGCGCAATCGCCGCCCTGCAGCAGGAAGGCACGGCCTTCGGTCACTTCGGCGAACTGGCGGCGCAGCTCGCGCGCCTCGCCGGCGAACACCAGCGGCGGGTAGCTGGCCAGGGTCTGCTCGACCTTGAGCAGGTGCGCTGCATCGGGGTAGTGCGGTTGCTGCTGGATCGGCAGGGCACGCCAGCTATCGGGACTCCAGGGTTGGCTCATCACAGGCTCGGTTTCTATCGGAAAAGGGCTGTGAACATGCTAACACCTGGACCCTGCCTTGTTGCATCGCCTGTATTGACGGACAATGGTCGTTTTTGCTTGGGCACATGCAGGTGTCGGGAGAGAGCATGACAGAGGAACGGGTAGAGCGGCTGCTGGCGCAGGTGCACGACGAGTTCGGCACCATCAGCGTGCTGGAAGTCGAGGACTACCGCTTTCTCGAGTTTGGCGAGGCCATCGAGCAGAGCTGCGTATTCACTGCCGACCCGAGCTGGCTGGAGTACGACTATACCCGCGCCATGCTGGTGGGCGCGCTGTGCCACTGCGAGCCTGAAAGTGCGCTGTTTCTCGGCCTGGGTGCCGGTACCCTGACCCAGGCCTGCCTGAAGTTCCTGCCCCTGGAGGACGTGGAGGCCATCGAGCTGCGTCCCGAGGTGCCGCGCCTGGCCATCGAGTACCTGGGGCTGGACGATGATCCGCGCCTTTACATCCGCGTGGGTGATGCGGTCGAGCTGCTGGAGACGGCCGAGCCTGCCGACCTGATCTTCGTCGACCTCTACACCGACCACGGGCCCGGCGTCGGCCACCTGGCCTGGAAGTTTCTCGAAGACTGCCAGAAGCGCCTTAACCCCGGCGGCTGGCTGGTCATCAACCAGTGGGCCACCGATGACGGCAAGCCGCTGGGCGCTGCGCTGTTGCGCGGGCTGTATCACCGCCATTACTGGGAGCTGCCGGTGAAGGAGGGCAACGTCATCCTGCTGGTGCCCGCCGACCTCGACCAGACCCTCGACCGGGAGGCGCTCACCGCGCGCGCCCGGGCTCTTGAACCGCGCCTGGGTTACTCCCTGCAGCGCCTGATCGAGGTGATCCGACCGGCATCTTGAATAAAACGTTTCAGCTCCGGCCGCGCCGCCAACAGACGCGTGGGCCTCGATCATCGGCAAGGGCTGTCGATTCGAGGCCTCCGGGCTTCTCTTCCCTGTAAAAAAGTCTCACGCGATGCAGGAAATCAGGTATAGTACGCGCCGGTCTTTTACCGGACCTCGTTCAGGTAGTGCAATTCCCCGAAGCCAGCTTCGGCTGCGCGTCCGCACCGCGGACTCTGCCTTGACGTTCCTTTTTTTCTTCAATCGTTTTCGCAAATCCCCGCCGACAAAGCTGCCAGGGTGACCTTCGGGTCTTACAAGGCATGTGCAGCTTTGGAGCATGGGTCTTTGCGGATGCACTTAGAGGCAGACCCATGACCCAGGAAACCGGCGGCTTCGCCGCTCTCGATCTTCATCCAAGTATTGTTGCCGCCGTTATCGCCACTGGCTACGAAGAGCCATCGGCCATTCAGCAGCAATCGATCCCGATTATTCTTGCCGGTCATGACATGATCGGTCAGGCGCAGACAGGTACCGGTAAAACCGCTGCCTTCGCTCTGCCAATCCTGCACCGCATCGACCCGAGCAAGCGCGAGCCGCAAGCCCTGATCCTGGCGCCAACCCGTGAGTTGGCGCTGCAAGTAGCTACCGCATTCGAAACCTACGCCAAGCAGATGCCGGGCGTTACCGTGGTAGCGGTATACGGTGGTGCCCCGATGGGCCCACAACTCAAAGCAATCCGTAACGGCGCGCAGATCGTCGTCGCTACCCCTGGCCGTCTGTGCGACCACCTGCGTCGCGACGAGAAGGTGCTGGCTACCGTCAATCACCTGGTGCTCGACGAAGCTGACGAAATGCTCAAGCTGGGCTTCATGGACGACCTGGAAGTCATCTTCAAGGCCATGCCGGAAACCCGCCAGACCGTACTGTTCTCGGCCACCCTGCCGCAGTCGATCCGTGCGATCGCCGAGCGTCACCTGCGTGACCCGAAACACGTCAAGATCCAGACCAAGACCCAGACCGTGACTGCCATCGAGCAGGCACACCTGATGGTCCACGCCGACCAGAAGGTCTCGGCGGTACTGCGCCTGCTGGAAGTCGAAGAGTTCGATGCACTGATCGCCTTCGTACGTACCAAGCAAGCCACCCTGGACCTGGCCAGCGCCCTGGAAGCCAAAGGCTACAAGGCTGCCGCGCTCAACGGTGACATCGCCCAGAACCAGCGTGAGCGCGTCATCGACTCGCTCAAGGATGGTCGCCTGGACATCGTCGTCGCTACCGACGTCGCTGCCCGTGGTCTGGACGTACCGCGCATCACCCACGTGTTCAACGTCGACATGCCGTACGATCCGGAGTCCTACGTTCACCGTATCGGCCGTACCGGCCGTGCCGGTCGCGAAGGTCGTGCACTGCTGCTGGTCACCCCGCGTGAGCGCCGCATGCTGCAGGTGATCGAGCGTGTGACTGGCCAGAAGGTTGCCGAAGTTCGTCTGCCCAACGCCCAGGCCGTACTGGACGCGCGCATCAAGAAGCTCACCAACAGCCTCGCGCCGCTGGTTGCCGATGCAGAAGCTACCCACGGTGATCTGCTCGACCGCCTGACTGCCGACATCGGTTGCAGCCCGCGTGCCCTGGCCGCGGCCCTGCTGCGCAAGGCCACCAATGGCCAGGCGCTGACCCTGGAAGCCGTCGAGAAAGAGCAGCCGCTGGTGCCGACTTCGGCCCCGCGTGGTGATCGTCCTGCCGGTGAGCGCTCCGAGCGTGGCGAGCGTGAGCGTCGCGCGCCGATGCCACTGGGTGAAGGTCGTGCACGTTGCCGTACCGCGCTGGGTGCGCGTGACGGTATCGCGGCCAAGAACCTGCTGGGTGCGATCCTCAACGAAGGCGGCCTGGCCCGCGAAGCGATCGGTCGCATCCAGGTGCGCGACAGCTTCAGCTTGGTCGAGCTGCCGGAAGATGGCCTCGAGAAGCTGCTGACCAAGCTCAAGGACACTCGCGTTGCCGGCAAGCAGCTGAAGCTGCGTCGTTATCGCGAAGATTGATCTTCGAGTGAAATGAAAAATCCCCGACTGGTTCGGGGATTTTTTTTGCCTGGGCGACCTGTTCCGCCTGTAGGGCCGGCCTTGCCGGGGAAAGGGCTGCCGCCTCAGTCGAACCGATAGATATCCATTCCCAGTGCTCCCAGGGTAAAGCCCTGGTGCTCGATCGCGAACCGCTCGCCCGCGCCGCGGGCAAAGTACAGCGGCAGCAGGTGCTCGTCGCTCGGGTGGTTGCGCACCGCAAACGGCGCCTGCCGGCGATAGTCATGCAGGGCCGGCGTGTCGCCCGCAGCCAGCTTGTCGATCATCCAGTCGCGAAACGCCAGTGCCCAGGGCTCTACGCTCTCGGGGCCGGCATGCCAGTCGAGTTCGCGCAGGTTGTGGGTAATGCTGCCGGAGCCGATCAGCAGCACGCCTTCCTCGCGCAGGGCCGCCAGTGCCTGGCCTACCTGTTGCTGGTACGCCGGGCCGTGCTGGCTGGGCAGTGATACCTGCACCACCGGTATGTCCGCCGCCGGGTACATCAGCGACAGGGGCACCCACGCGCCATGGTCGAAAGGCCGCTTGGCGTCGAGTGTTGTGGGCAGCCCGGCTTCATTGAGCCGTTGCCTTACCTGTTCGGCGAGCTGTGGGTCGCCGGGGGCAGGGTACTGCACGGCATACAAGGCGGCCGGAAAGCCGCCGAAGTCGTGCCAGGTGGGTGGGTGCGGGTTGCTTGTCACGCGCAGTTCGGTGGTTTCCCAGTGCGCAGACATCACGACGATCGCTCTGGGGCGCGGCAGTTGCGCCGCCAGGCGCGCAAGTGCCGGGCCGCTGGCACCCGGTTCCAGTGCCAGCATGGGAGAGCCGTGGGAGATAAACAGGCTGGGCAGCATCGGGGTGGTCCTGAAGGTTAATATGCAGCCATCTTCAGGCAGATCATTGATCTAAATCTAATATAAGTTTTTGCGGTATTTAATCGAATTTATCGAGGTAAGGTTATGCAGCCCGCGTTCTGGCACAACCGCTGGGAGAACGATCTGATCGGCTTTCACCAGCAGCAGGTCAACCCGTATCTGCAGCAGCATTGGCCCGCACTGGGCATTGCGCCTGGTGCCCGTGTACTGGTGCCGCTGTGCGGCAAGAGCCTGGACATGGCGTGGCTGGCCGCGCAAGGCCACGACGTGCTGGGGGTGGAGTTGTCCGAGCGGGCGGTGAAGGACTTTTTTTCCGAGCATGAGCGGGAGCCGCAGGTTTCGCAGCAGGGGGCCTTCACGGTCTACCGCAGCGAGGGCATCGAGTTGTGGTGTGGCGATTTCTTCGCACTGACCGCGGGTGACGTGCGGGGCTGTACGGGCCTTTACGACCGTGCCGCGATCATCGCCTTGCCGCCTGCCATGCGCGAGCGGTATGTGGCGCATCTGCAGCAGCTCCTGCCGTCGCCTTGCAAGGGCCTGTTGATCACTCTGGACTACGATCAGGCGGTCACTGACGGTCCGCCCTTTGCCGTGCCCGATGAAGAGGTCGAGTGCCTGTTCGGCGAGCATTGGCAGTTGGCGATCGCCGCGCAGGACGACGTGTTGGCGCAGAGCCCCAGGTTCATCAAGGCGGGTGCTGATCGGCTGGTGGAGCGGGTGTACCGTCTGCAACGCTGAAATGAAAAAGGGCGACCCGTGGGTCGCCCTTCCTGTTTGCCTGCTGCTCGCTTAGCCGCGACGACGCAGGGCTTCGATACGATCTTCCAGCGGCGGGTGGCTCATCAGCAGGCCTGCCAGGCCCTGCTTCAGGCCACCATTGATGCCGAAGGCATTCAGGGTGTCAGGCATGTGCACAGGCACGCCCTGTTCAGAACGCAGGCGCTGCAGCGCGCCGATCATCGCGTTGGTGCCGGCCAGGCGGGCGCCGGCTTCGTCGGCGCGGAACTCGCGTTTGCGCGAGAACCACATGACGATGATGCTGGCCAGGATACCCAGGACCAGTTCGGCAACGATGGTCGCGATGTAGTAGGCAATGCCCTGGCCTTCTTCGTTCTTGAAGATCACCTTGTCGACGAAGTTGCCGATGATGCGTGCGAAGAACATCACGAAGGTGTTGACCACACCCTGTACCAGCGCGAGGGTCACCATGTCGCCGTTGGCGACGTGGCCGATCTCGTGGGCCAGCACGGCGCGTACTTCATCACGCGAGAAACGCTCGAGCAGGCCCTGGCTGACCGCGACCAGCGCATCGTTGCGATTCCAGCCGGTAGCGAAGGCGTTGGCCTCGTAGGCCGGGAAGACACCCACCTCGGGCATCTTGATGCCTGCCTGGCGGGAAAGCTCTTCGACGGTCTGCAGCAGCCATTGCTCATGGTGGGTGCGCGGCTGGGTGATGATCTGGGTACCGGTGCTCATCTTCGCCATCCACTTGGAGATGAACAGCGAGATCAGCGAGCCGGCAAAGCCGAACACAGCGCAGAAAATCAGCAACTGGTCGAGCTTGAGGTCAACCCCGTTTGCCGCCATGAACCCGTTGAAGCCGAACAGGCTCAGGGTGATGCTGGCAATCAGCACGACCGCAAGGTTGGTGGCCACAAACAGCAAAATGCGCATCATGGTTGTTACGTTCTCCTGACGGATAGAAAGCTTGCGTATGCGGGGTATATAAGGTGCGCGCTCCGTGTATTCAACCGGGCGACTATTTCAAACTGTGTACTTGTGCGGGCAGGCGCGGAGAATGCCAGGTGCGCGAGCCAGAGCGGCAGGCTTGAGGTTGGCCCGTGGCCTGCGCCAGGGCTGGCGCAGGCAGGCATTCGGGCTTACTGCTGGTAGGTCTTGAGGAAATTGCCGATGCGACCGATCGCCTGCTCCAGGTCATCGACACGTGGCAGGGTCACGACGCGGAAGTGGTCGGGCCACGGCCAGTTGAAGGCGGTGCCTTGCACGATCAGCAGTTTTTCCGACAGCAGCAGGTCGAGGGCGAACTTTTCGTCGTTGAAGATCGGGCAGACCTTCGGGTCGATGCGCGGGAAGGCATACAGGGCGCCCATCGGCTTGACGCAGCTGACCCCTGGAATGTCGTTGAGCAGCTCCCAGGTGCGGTTGCGCTGCTCCAGCAGGCGACCTGGCGGCAGCACCAGGTCATTGATGCTCTGGTAGCCGCCCAGTGCGGTCTGGATGGCGTGCTGGCTCGGCACGTTGGCGCACAGGCGCATGTTGGCCAGCATGTCGATGCCTTCGATATAGCTCTGGGCGTGCTGCTTGGGCCCGGACAACGCCAGCCAGCCGGAGCGGAAGCCCGCCACCCGGTACGACTTGGACAGGCCGTTGAAGGTCAGGCAGAGCAGGTCGGGGGCCAGCGAGGCGGTGCAGATGTGCACGGCATCGTCGTACAGGATCTTGTCGTAGATCTCGTCGGAGAACACCACCAGGTTGTGTTGGCGGGCGATTTCCAGCATGCCCAGCAGCAGCTCGCGCGAGTACACCGCGCCAGTGGGGTTGTTCGGGTTGATGATCACCATGGCCTTGGTGTTGGGGGTGATCTTGGCCTTGATGTCGGCAAGGTCGGGGAACCAGTCGGCCTGCTCGTCGCACAGGTAGTGCACCGGGTTGCCGCCGGCCAGGCTCACCGCAGCGGTCCACAGCGGGTAGTCCGGGGCCGGGATCAGCACCTCGTCGCCGTTGTTGAGCAGGGCCTGCATCGACATCACGATCAGCTCGGACACGCCGTTGCCCAGGTAGATGTCCTCGATGCCGACACCTTCGACCTGCTTCTGCTGGTAGTACTGCATCACCGCCTTGCGCGCGCTGAACAGGCCCTTGGAGTCGCTGTAGCCCTGGGCGGTGGGCAGGTTGCGGATCACATCCTGGAGGATCTCGTCGGGCGCCTCGAAACCAAAGGGCGCCGGGTTGCCGATGTTCAGCTTGAGGATGCGGTGGCCTTCCTCCTCCAGGCGTTTGGCGTGCTTGAGCACCGGGCCGCGAATGTCGTAGCAGACATTGGCGAGCTTGTTCGATTTGCTGACCTGCATGATGTGATCCCGATTAGAAAAGATCGCCGCGCATTGCGCTGTGAAAACGTTTGAAATGCGTGTAACGCGGGTGCCAGACTGACGTCTGATGAGGCGCAATAATACGTGCCACCCGCGTTGTCGAAAAGACGCAGTGCGGGGTTTTTAATTCAGCGAGGCCTGGTGATGGAAAAGATCGAGAAAACCCTGGAAGAATGGCGTGCGATGCTCGACCCCGAGCAGTACAACGTGTGCCGCCTGAAGGGCACCGAGCGCCCGTTCAGCGGCAAGTACAACAGCACCCGCACCGATGGCGTCTACCATTGCATCTGCTGCAACAAGCCGCTGTTCGATTCCAGAGCCAAGTTCGACTCCGGCTGCGGCTGGCCCAGCTTCTACGAGCCTATCGCCGACAACGCGATGGTCGAGATCCGCGATACCTCACATGGCATGATTCGCACCGAAGTCACCTGCGCCACTTGCGATGCCCATCTGGGCCATGTGTTTCCCGACGGCCCGCCGCCCACCGGTCTGCGCTACTGCATCAACTCGGTGTGCCTTGACCTGGTGCCGCGACAGTAACCCACCCGAACGCAGGAGACGCGGTCATGGCCGACAACAGTTTGCTCAATATTCCCTGCACCACCCTGCGGGGCGAGCAGAAAACCCTGGCGGATTACCCGGCAAGGGCGGTGCTGGTGGTCAATACCGCCAGCCAGTGCGGGTTCACGCCACAGTACAAGGGCCTGGAGTCGCTATGGCAGCGCTATCGCGAGCGCGGCCTGGTGGTGTTGGGCTTTCCCTGCAACCAGTTCGGCAAGCAGGAGCCGGGCGATGAGCTGGCGATATCGCAGTTCTGTGAAGCCAACTTTGGCGTGAGCTTTCCCCTGTTCAGAAAGGTCGAGGTCAATGGGGCGGGCGCGCATCCCCTGTTCGCCGCGCTCAAGCAGAGGGCTCCCGGCCTGTTCGGTTCGCAGGCGATCAAGTGGAATTTCACCAAGTTCCTGGTCGATCCGCAGTCGGGTGCCGTGAGCCGTTATGCGCCCAGCACCAAGCCCGAGGCGCTGGCGGGCGATATCGAAAAGCTGCTGCGCTAGGTTTCAGGGGCTGTTGGCGGCACCCAGTGATCGATCAGCGCCAGCAACTCTTCGCGGCGAAAGGGTTTGGCCAGGTAGTCGTTCATGCCTGCCGCCCGGCAGCGTTCGCGCTCCTCGGGCATGGCGTTGGCGGTAAGTGCCACGATGGGCAGGTCGGGCCAGCGTCCGCTCTGGCGTATGCGCCGGCTGGCCTCGTAGCCGTCCATCACCGGCATGTTGCAGTCCATCAGCACCAGGTCGAAGGCGGCTTGCTCCAACTGCTCCAGGGCCTCCCCGCCGTGGGCGGCCACGATCACCTCGCAGCCCAGCTTGCCCAGCATGCCCTTGGCGACCAGCTGGTTCACCGGGTTGTCCTCCACCAGCAGGATGCGGGCACGACGCTCGCTGGTCTGGGTGCCCGCCTGGGCGACCGGGCCTGCATCGTCACTGCCCTGCAGAATGCGCTGCAAGGTCTGGTACAGGGCGTTGCGGGCCAGCGGGCGGGCCTGCTGCTGCAGCGGTGCCAACTGGGCGGCTTCTTCCCCCGGCAGGAAGTTGCCATAGGCGGTCACCAGCAGGATTGGCGCCTTGAGTGACGGACGCAGGCCGAACAGGCCATCCAGGTTGTCGGTGACCAGCAGGTCGGGCTCCAGGTCGACCAGGCTGTCGATGCTGTCATGGCGCGAGTACGTCAGCCCCCAACGTGGCAGCAGGCTCTGCAGCAGTTCGGCAAGGCCGCTGCTGGCGCTGCTGATCGCCACCACCTTGCCGCGCAGGGGGGCGGGTGCAATCGCCGGGGTGTGGGAGGCCAGCGGCAGCTCGACACTGAACTGGCTGCCGAAGCCAGCTTCCGAACTAATGCTCAGGCGCCCCTGCATGGCTTCGCAAAGATTGCGGGTCAGCGCCAGGCCCAGGCCGGTGCCGCCATACTGGCGGGTAATGCCGGCACCGGCCTGGGTGAAAGGCTGAAAGATCCTGACCTGGGCTTCCAGCGGGATGCCGATGCCCGTGTCGCAGACCTCCAGGCGCACGCCGCCGGGGTAGGTGCCCAGGCGAACGTCGACACGCCCGAACCGGGTGAACTTGAGCGCGTTGGACAGCAGGTTGCTGACGATCTGGCGCACCCGCGTGGGGTCACCCAGCACGCTGCTGGGAAACTGCGGATCGATCAGGCAGGTCAGCTCCACGCTGGGCGCCGCGTTCTGCGACAGCAGGTTGGCGGTGTCTTCCACCAGGGCGCCGAGGTCGAAGGGGATGCGCTCCAGCTCCAGCTGGCCGGCGTCGAACTTGGACAGGTCGAGAATATCGTTGAGCAGTTCCACCAGTACCTTGCCCGAGTCGTGGGCGATGGACAGCTGCTGGCGTTGTTCGGCGTTGAGCGGGCTGTCCAGCGACAGCGCGATCATGCCCAGCAGACCATTGAGCGGGGTGCGGATCTCGTGGCTCATGTTGGCCAGGAATGCGGCACGGGCCTGGGCCATGTCCAGCGCTCGGCGTCGCGCCTGCTCCAGTTCCTCGTTGGACTGGCTCAGGCGGGTGTTGCTGGACTTGAGTTCGTTGGTACGGGCCGAAACGATGTTTTCCAGCTCGTTGAGGTAGTCGGTCAGGCGGTTTTCGGCGTTGCGCCGCTGCTGGATCTCGGTGGCCATGCTCACGAACTGCTGGTTGGCGACCTTGACCAGCACGCCGATCTCGTCCTGTTCGTGACCGGGCGGGAAGGCCAGCTTGTTCTGGTTGGGCGCGCGTGCATTGCTGTTGCTCAGGGCGCTGATCACCCGCACCAGCGGCTTGGTCAGCATGAAATAGAACAGTGCCAGCAGGATGCCGGTCAGCACCAGGCTGCGCACGAACCCGTTGAGCAGCGTTACTTCGGCCCGCTTCAGAAAGCGGCTGCCGAAGGCGAAGGTGTCGACTTCAAGATACAGGGTGCCGAGGTATTCGCTGGGCATCTGGTCGAGCATCAGGCGATCCTGGAACTGCCGGCTCTGGCCGAAGAGAAAATCACTCAACATCCGATAGCTGCTTTGTTCGCGCGGGCGCTGCACATCGGACAACACGCTGTCGGTGTTGTCGATCAGGCGCGCACGGGTGATGGCGGGGGATTTGAGCAGGCCCAGGGTCAGTTCGTTGGCCAGTTCCGCATCGAGGTTGTAGGCAATGCGCGAGGCAGGGTTGTGGCTGATTTGCAGCAGTGCCTGCATCTCGCGATTGATAGAGGCGTCTTCGCTGGCATAATCGATGCCGATCTGGATGAGACTGAGCAATGTTCCCAGGATGAAACCGACCAGGACCGTCAGCCGGGCTTGCTTGTAAGACAGGCGATTGGTGAACTTGATATCCATGTATCCCGAGCCAGTTCCACTTTCCGTGCGCTGCGCAAGCATAGCCGATCACCCCCGGTAGCTGGCAGGTACTGTCGCACATTCAGGCTTTCCCAAGAATCTGTGTCGAGGACATAACGTGGACTCTCGCTTGAATGCTTTCCTGGAGCGCGCCGAATCGGTATTGGCGCGTCTGGAACCGCTGCTGCCGGCATTGCGCCCCAGCATCGATTGGACCCAGTGCCTGGCTGCCCGTTGGCAGCGCGAAGGGCGCAGCGGTTTTCTGCTGCCGCTCGAGGTCAGCCTGGACATGCGCCTGACCGACCTGATCGGTGTCGACAGGCAGCGTGAACAACTGGGCCGCAATACCCGCCAGTTCATCGACGGCATGCCGGCCAACCACGCGCTGCTGTGGGGCTCGCGCGGCACCGGCAAGTCGTCGCTGGTGCGTGCCTTGCTGGCAGAGTACGCCCCACAGGGGCTGCGCCTGATCGAGATCGAGCGTGACCACCTGGCGGACCTGCCGCGGGTGGTGGAACAACTGCACAAACTGCCACAGCGTTTCGTGCTGTTCTGCGATGACCTGTCGTTCGAGGCCGGGGAGGGCGACTACCGCGTGCTCAAGAGCGTGCTGGACGGCTCCCTCGAGCAGGCGCCGGACAACGTTCTGCTGTATGCCACCTCCAACCGTCGGCACCTGGTGCCGGAAAAGCAGAGCGACAACGAGAACTGGAAGATGGTCGACGGCGAGCTGCACCCCAGTGAGGCCGTCGAGGACAAGATTGCCCTGTCGGACCGCTTTGGTCTGTGGCTGTCGTTCTACCCGTTCACCCAGGAGCACTTCCTTGATGTGGTCGAGCACTGGATCACCCAGTTGGCGCTGGCGCCAGGTCTGGTCTGGGCGCGGGATGAAGAGCTGGACAAGGCCGCGATCCGCTGGGCAACCGGCCGCGGCAATCGCAATGGCCGGTGCGCCTATCAATTTGCCCGCTATTGGGTGGGCCTGAAACTGCTGGAGCAACAGTAATGATCGATTTGAATGCAGTGGGGGGCGGCCAGTGCGGCTATGACCTGCTGGCGGCGCAGCTGGAGGCACTACTGGACGGGGAGCGGGATTTCATTGCCAACGCTGCGCAGCTTTCCGCCTTTCTGTACAGCCAGGTCGAAGACCTGAATTGGGCAGGTTTCTACCTGGCGCGCGGTGAAGAGCTGGTGCTGGGGCCGTTTCAGGGGCAGGTTGCGTGTGTACGTATCCCGTTCGGGCGCGGAGTGTGCGGGGCTGCGGCGGCTACACGCCAGACCCAGCGTGTCGAGGATGTGCATGCCTTCCCGGGGCATATTGCCTGTGACAGCGCCTCCAACAGCGAGTTGGTGATCCCCCTGGTCAAGGACGGTGCGCTGATCGGCGTGCTGGACCTGGACAGCCCTGTACTTGCACGCTTTGGTGAGCAGGATCAGGCCGGGCTGGAGCGTCTGGCGCGGATTTTCCTGGATTCGACGGACTGCTGAGGCGGGTAGAGGCGTTGCGCTCATTCGCCAGCAAGGCTCCTGTCGGGGGCTGCTGGCGAATGGGTTGTGTTGCAATCAGTCGTAGATGACTTTCTTCTTCCAGTCTTCTTCGGTGTCGGACTTCAGCCCTTCGGTCAGTGGGTTGACCTCGTCTTCGGTTGGCTGGTTCTGGCTCAGTACCATGGCGTTGGCGCGTGCCAGCAGTTTGTCCATATAGTCGAGCTGCTCGCGGTAGAGCACCGGATCAGGTTGCTTGCGCAGGTACTGCACGCCCCGTTCGAACGCCAGGCGGGCCTGCCCCGGCTGGTTCTGCTGCAGCGCATGCTGCCCCAGGTTGTTGAAGAACTCGATGTGCAGCAGCACCAGGATATGGCGAATTTCCTTTACCCAGTACTTGGCTTCGTTGGTCGGCAGGAAGCCTTCCTGGGAGGCGCGCACCACCTGGCTGTGCAGGGCTTCGAGCAGAAAGCGTACATCCTTGGCGCGGGCTTCGGTCTGGATCGGGCCGGGAGGGTTGTTCACCGGTATGCCATCGCCCAGGGCAATCAGGCCCTGGAGCTCGCTGATGCGTGCCTGGATTTCACGGTTATGCTTGTCCAGGGCCAGGCGGCGCTGGTTCAGGTTCAGTTCGAGGCGGGTCAGCAGCAGCTTGAGTGCCGGGGTCATCAACTGGCCGGGGAAGGTTTCGGTGATTTCGCCACAACGACGCAAGCGGTCGGCCAGCTCGATCTTGAGACGGGCTCGTTCCAGCTTGTTGCTCTCGACTACATTGTTCAGGTAGCCAATCACGATCAAGAGTGCGATACCCGCTACTATAAGCAGGGTGATCAGAAGTGGTGTCACCGTTAACGCCTCATACAGGAAGGTTTGCCGTTTGAGTGTAGTGGCTTCGCTTTTGCCCGGATAGAGCTGTTTGGCAGTTGAGCAGGGCGGATTGCTGGCATTTTGCCTTGAGGTGCCGCCAGCACTGGGCCGCGTCGCGTATGTGCGTCAGAAAATAATCGTCAAGGCTCAGGCGCGCTGCGGCCTCCGTGGCAGCGTAAAGCAGGGCGAAGTCATTGATTTAAATAAATTTATATCTAGGGGTTGACGACTTCTCAAAGCACCCCTAGAATGCGCGCCACTTGCAGCGTAAAGCACACAGCGAAACGCGGCAGGGAGTGAATGTTGTAGCGT
>NZ_QLAD01000001.1:0-78828 GCF_024355235.1 Pseudomonas sp. S12(2018) | reverse complement strand
AAATTCAAAGAAAACGCCGTTCGTATGAACGGCGTTTTTTTTTGCGTAAAAAACGCCGCGCGATGGCAGGGGGCAGCATGAAAATAATCTGTGTGCCGTTGAGCCGAGGCGCCATGTCGCGGCTGGATACCGATACCTGTACGGATGCAGACCTGCTAGATGTTCAGCTGGATGCAGAGGAGTTCGAAGCCGTGTGGCGATCGGGGCTTTTCACGCAGGCCAATCGAGCGCTGGCGCTGAACATCGATGAGTACGAAGATGAAAGGATTCTAGGCACTGTGCAGTTGGCGGCATTCAGTGCGTTGGTGTCGGCCTGTATCGACGCCTGCCCCGAGGTAGGTGCACTGCTGAAGGTGGAGGCGCAGGTGCGAACCGCACTCGAGCTCGATACCGGCGTGTACTTTTTCTTCTGAGCCCGTTCAAGCACACGCAGTCATGTGAATGCGCTTTGTGCGGGACGTGGTCATGGGGGCTACCTGCCAGTTCTGCTGGCCGCGCTGACAGGTAGCTTGCGCATCAGTGCTTGCTGTCGTCGCCCGACATGCTCAACAACTGCTTCTCCTGGTTCCAGTCGAACGGTTCGTCGTTCTGCTCGGCTTCGTAGCGGCGTTCTTCCAGCTCCTGGTACATGGCCAGTTCTTCTTCCGGCATGTAGTGCAGGCAATCGCCGCCAAAGAACCACAGCAGGTCGCGGGGGATAAGGTGCGCGATCTGCGGGTAGCGCTGGATGACCTGGCAGATGAGGTCCTGACCCAGGTAGGTGCTCTCCGGGTCGACCGGCAACTGTTGCATCAGGTCGTCGAAACGCTCCAGAAACAGCGCGTGGCTTTCTTCCGGTACCTGTTCGGCCTCACCCAAGGCTGCAAGGATGGTGCGCAGGTGGGTGAGCAGGGCGAGGTGGTATTCCAGTTGAGCAGTGGCGTTGGCCATGCGGGCGATCCTCTAGAGCAAAATCGGGCGCGGGAGTATAAGGCTCCCCGCGCCCGATGTCCCGTTGGAGTGATGCTCAGCGCACCTTGCCCTCGGTGGGCAGCAGCTCGTCCTTGCTGAACGCATCCACGTCGATCACACGGCGCCGAGCGGCTTCGGCCTCGTGCAGGCTTTGAGCTTCGCCGGCCTGCAAGGTGTTGGCGTGCAAGGCTGCGTCGATCAGCGATTCGCCGGGAGCCGGCGTCAATTGGCCGCCCTTGTGGGCCTGGTGCAGCTTCTTGTGCAGCGGGGCGCTGGCCCTTAGCAGGTCGCTGGCCTGTTGCAACGCGCCCACCGGGTCGCTTGCATCGGTGGGGCGATAGCAGCCAGCCAGCAGTTGTTCGAGTGCCGGATCACCCTTGGCGCGACCCAGCAGCGCAGCAACCTCGGCATCCAGTTCGTCCGACGGGCCGGTATGACGGCGCCCGAACGGGAACACCACCAGGCGCAGCGCGCCACCGAGGAACCGATTGGGGAAGTTGTCGAGCAGGCGGTCCAGGGCTTTTTCGGCCTGGCCCAGGCTTTCTTCCATGGCCCAGCGCAACAGCGGCCGCAGGTACTCGGGCGAATCGAGATCGTGGTAGCGCTTGAGGGCTGCCGAACCCAGGTACAGGTTGCTCAATACGTCGCCAAGGCGCGCCGACAGGCGCTCACGGCGTTTCAGCTCGCCACCGAGCAGCATCATGCACAGGTCGGCCAGCAGGGCGAAGGCCGCCGCCTGGCGATCGAGTGCGCGAAAGTATCCCTGGCTCAATGCATCGCCGGGTGCCTTTTCAAAGCGCCCCAGGCCCAACCCAAGGACCAGCGTGCTGGCCGCGTTACCCACCGCGAAGCCCACATGCCTGAGCAGCAGGGCGTCGAACTCCTTGAGCGCCTGGTCGTGGTCTTCACGTGCTGCCAGGGCCATCTCCTTGAGCACGAACGGGTGGCAGCGAATCGCCCCCTGGCCAAAGATCATCAGGTTGCGCGAGAGGATGTTGGCGCCCTCGACGGTGATGAAGATCGGTGCCCCCTGCCAGCTGCGACCCAGGTAGTTGTTCGGGCCCATGATGATGCCCTTGCCCCCGTGCACGTCCATGGCGTGCTGGATGCATTCGCGCCCCCGTTCGGTGAGGTGGTACTTGAGGATCGCCGACAGCACCGAGGGTTTTTCACCCAGGTCCACCGCGTTGGCGGTGAGCATGCGTGCGCTGTCCATCAGCCAGGCATTGCCGCCGATGCGGGCCAGAGCCTCCTGAATGCCCTCGAACGCGGCCAGCGGTACGTTGAACTGCTCGCGCACCTGTGCGTACTGGCCCGTTACCAGGCTGGTGTACTTGGCGGCACCGGTACCGACTGCCGGCAAGGAGATCGAGCGTCCCACCGACAGGCAGTTCATCAGCATCATCCAGCCCTTGCCGAGCATCTCCTGCCCGCCAATCAGAAAACTCAGCGGGACGAACACGTCCTTGCCGCTGTTGGGGCCGTTCATGAACGCGGCGCCCAGCGGCAGATGGCGCTGACCGATCTCGACACCTGGGGTGTCGGTCGGGATGAGAGCCAGGCTGATACCCAGCTCCTCCTTGTCACCCAGCAGGTGATCGGGGTCGTAGGCCTTGAACGCTAGACCCAGCAGCGTCGCCACCGGGCCCAGGGTGATATAGCGCTTCTCCCAGTTCAGGCGCAGGCCCAGTACTTCCTCGCCCTGCCACTGGCCCTTGCAGATGACCCCGGTGTCGGGCATGGCGCCGGCGTCGGAGCCGGCCAGCGGACCGGTGAGGGCGAAGCACGGGATGTCGTCACCGCGGGCCAGGCGGGGCAGGTAATGGTTGCGTTGCTCGTCGGTGCCGTAGTGCAGCAGCAGTTCGGCCGGGCCGAGCGAGTTGGGCACCATCACGGTGGAGGCCAGGTCGCCGCTGCGGGTGGCCAGTTTCATCGCGACCTGTGAATGAGCGAAGGCGGAAAAGCCCTTGCCACCGTATTCCTTGGGAATGATCAGGGCAAAGAAGCCATGGGTCTTGATGTGCGCCCAGGCTTCGGCGGGAAGGTCCATGTCCTGGCCGATCTGCCAGTCGCTGACCATGGCGCAGAGCTCCTCGGTGGGCCCGTCGATGAAGGCTTGCTCTTCTGCGCTCAGTTGCACCTTGGGATAGGCCAGCAGGGTGTTCCAGTCGGGGCGGCCACTGAAGAGCTCGCCGTCCCACCAGACCGTGCCGGCATCGATGGCCTCGCGCTCGGTCTGCGACATCGGCGGCAAGGTTTTGCGAAACCAGCCGAACAGCGGGGCAGTCAGCCATTTGCGGCGCAGATCGGGCAGCACCAGGGGCACGGCAGTGGCCACCAGCAGCAGCCAGAAGATCGTCAACAGCCAGCCGGGGGCATGGCTGAATGCGCCCATCGCCACCAGGTAGACGGCAACCACGCCCAGTGCGGGCAGGGGGGCAACCCGCCGGTGCGCCAGGTAGGCAATACCGACCACCAGCACCACTAACCACAACAGCAACATATGCTTTCCTCCGTGAGCTCCAGAAATAGCTATCCGACAGAGCTTAGACCGCCTGTGCCAAACAACCCGTCAGAACAGTGACAGGACGTGACCTGTGGAAGTTCGCGTTTTCGGGCCGCGGGCCAGCGATTGTCAGCCTCGCCAGCTCGGGTAGACTGAGTGCCCACCGCCTATGTCAGGAGTCGTCATGCTGAAGATCTGGGGACGCAAGAACTCGTCAAACGTCAGGAAGGCGCTGTGGTGCGCCCAGGAGCTGGGCCTGGACTACCAGTCGATCGATGCCGGTGGCGAGTTCGGCGTGGTCGACGAGCCGCACTACCGTGCCCTCAACCCCAACGGCCGGGTGCCGATGATCGAGGATGGCGAGCTGGTGCTGTGGGAATCCAATACCATCGTGCGCTACCTGTGTGGCCGGTATGCCCCAAACACTGACTGGTACCCCGCCGACCCGGCGGCCCGGGCCAGCGCAGACAAGTGGATGGACTGGACCACGTCATCGCTGGCTACGCCATTTCGCCCGTTGTTCTGGGGCATCCTGCGTACACCGTCTGACCAGCAGGACTGGGTGCAGATCAACGCCGCGCACAAGCAATGCGCCGAACTGCTGTCGATCGCCGATCAGGCCCTGGCCACGCAACCCTACCTGTCGGGGGAAGCGATCGGCATGGGCGACATCCCGCTGGGCTGCTTCGTGTATGCCTGGTTCGAGATGCCCATCGAGCGTCCGGAAATGAAGCACCTGCGTGCGTGGTACGAGCGCCTCAGGCAACGGCCGGCCTACCAGGCGGCGGTAATGACCGCGCTGACCTGAACCTGTCGATTACCCTGATAGTCAATATCGATACACTTCACTGTACTTGCGTGGCCTGGGCAAGCACCATGGCCACATTCGTCGCGGTCGGCCCTGTCTGACCGCCTGCCTTGTGAACCCTTCAACCTGGTGTGTAGACCTGCTATGAGTTCTGCTCTGTCCATTCGGCAGCTAACCAAGACCTACGGCAATGGCTTCCAGGCCCTCAAGGGCATCGACCTGGATGTCGCCGAAGGTGATTTCTTCGCCTTGCTCGGCCCCAATGGCGCCGGCAAATCCACCACCATCGGCATTCTCTCGACCTTGGTCAACAAGACCAGCGGCACGGTGAATGTGTTCGGCCATGACCTGGACCGAGAGCCAGCCGCGCTCAAGCGCTGCATCGGCGTGGTGCCCCAGGAGTTCAACTTCAATCAGTTCGAAAAGACCTTCGATATCGTCGTGACCCAGGCGGGTTACTACGGCATCCCGATGAAGGTGGCCAGGGAGCGCGCCGAGCAGTACCTGACCCAGCTGGGCCTGTGGGACAAGCGTGACGTGCCATCGCGCTCGCTGTCCGGCGGCATGAAGCGCCGCCTGATGATTGCCCGCGCGCTGATCCACGAACCGCGCCTGCTGATCCTCGACGAGCCTACCGCTGGCGTCGACATCGAGCTGCGCCGTTCGATGTGGAGCTTTCTGACCGAGCTCAACCAGAAGGGCATCACCATCATCCTGACCACCCACTACCTGGAAGAGGCCGAGCAGCTGTGCCGCAACATCGGCATCATCGACCACGGCACCATCGTGCAGAACACCAGCATGCGTCAGTTGCTGGGCACGTTGCATGTGGAGACCTTCCTGCTCGACCTCAAGCATGACCTGGCCCAGGCGCCGCAACTGGCCGGCTACCCGTGCCGGCTGATCACCCCGCACACCCTGGAAGTGCAGGTGGACAAGGACGTGGGCATCACCGCGCTGTTCGGCCAGTTGGCCCTGCAGAACATCGAGGTGCTGAGCCTGCGCAACAAGACCAATCGTCTCGAGGAGCTGTTCGTGTCCCTGGTGGAAAAAAACCTGGCGAAGGTGGCGGTATGAGTTCGGAACTGCGCGCCAACCTGGTTGCCCTCAATACCATCGTCTATCGAGAAGTGCGGCGGTTCACGCGGATCTGGCCGCAGACCCTGCTGCCCCCGGCGATCACCATGGTGCTGTACTTCGTGATCTTCGGGAACCTCATCGGCCGGCAGATCGGCGACATGGGTGGCTTCACCTATATGGAGTACATCGTGCCGGGCCTGATCATGATGTCGGTGATCACCAACTCCTACGGCAACGTGGTGTCGAGTTTCTTCGGCAGCAAGTTTCAGCGTTCGATCGAGGAGCTGATGGTGTCGCCGGTGTCGCCCCACACCATCCTCATCGGCTACACCCTGGGCGGCGTGCTGCGCGGGTTGGCGGTGGGAGTGATCGTGACCCTGCTGTCGCTGTTCTTCACCCATCTGCAGGTGCATCACCTGGGCGTGACGGTGCTGGTGGTGGTGCTGACCGCGACGATCTTCTCGCTGCTGGGCTTCATCAACGCAGTGTTTGCGCGCAACTTCGATGACATCTCGATCATCCCGACCTTCGTGCTCACGCCGCTGACGTACCTGGGTGGGGTGTTCTACTCCATCACCCTGCTGCCGCCATTCTGGCAGACCGTGTCGCTGGCCAACCCGGTGCTGCACATGGTCAACTCGTTCCGCTACGGCATCCTGGGCGTCTCGGACATCCGCATCGGCGTGGCCATCACCTTCATGCTGGTGGCCACCGCGGTGCTGTACATCGGCTGCGTGCGCCTACTGGTCAGCGGGCGAGGAATGCGCAGCTGATTTCTGCTTGCGCCTGCGCCACTGCCTGCCCACCCACCAGCGCCAGTAGAGCATGGTCAGGCAGTAGGCCAGCGCCCCCAGCAGCACGCCGCACACCACCGAGCCCAGCAGAAAGGGCTGCCACAGCGTCGACAACTGGTCGGTGATCCATTCGAAGGTGAGTTCCTCGGGCAGCGTGCGTGGCGGTATCTGCATCAGCCATGCCCCCACCTGGTAGGTGCAGTAGAACACCGGCGGCATGGTGATGGGGTTGGTCAGCCACACCAGGCTGACGGCGATGGGCATGTTGCCGCGCACCAGAACCGCCAGGCTGGCGGCCAGCAGCATCTGCATCGGGATAGGGATGAAGGCTGCGAAAAGGCCTACGGCCATGGCCCGTGCCACCGAATGGCGATTCAGGTGCCAGAGGTTGGGGTCGTGCAGCAGCCGGCCGAGAAAGCGTAAGGATTTATGTTCCCGAATGCTCGTCGGATCTGGCATGTAGCGTTTGAAAAGTCGACGCGGCATGTGGGCTCTCGGCGTTCTGAAGTGGCCAGTATGCACGGATTGTAAACAGCGCCAATTCAGACTTTGTGACAATTAATAAGCAAGGTGCGGGCCTGGGTGATCTAAGCCTCTGGGGTGAGATCTGCTCAGGAGCTTTACCCATGCGCACAAGGATGTTGGCGCTGGCCTTGGGGCTGTTGGCGCTCAACGTGCTACCTGCCTTGCCGTCGGTCGGCTGGCTCTGGGGCATCGGCATGACGGGAATGTTATGCCTGGTGTGTCGATGGGCAGTGCCCGGTCTGTTCTTGCTTGGTTTTGCCTGGGCCTGTTGCTCGGCGCAATGGGCGCTGGACGATCGACTGCGGCCCGAGCTGGAGGGGCGCACCCTGTGGCTGGAAGGTCGGGTAGTGGGCCTGGCGCAGCAGGGCCCACATTCGGTGCGTTTCGAGCTGGCCGAAGCCTCCTCGCGCCGCGCCCAGTTGCCGCAGCGGCTGAGCCTGAGCTGGTTTGGCGGGCCGCCGGTCAACAGTGGCGAGCGTTGGCGCCTGGCGGTGCAGCTGCAGCGCCCCTCCGGCCTGCTCAACCCCCATGGGCCTGACCAGGAAGCGGCCATGCTGGCCCGGCGAATCGGTGCCACCGGCCGCGTAAGGGCAGGTGAACGACTGGCCCCGGCCAGCCATGCGTGGCGTGATTCGGTGCGCCAGCGCCTGCTCGGGGCTCAGGCCCATGGGCGCGAAGGTGCGCTGGCGGCGCTGGTGCTGGGTGACGGCGGGGCGCTGGCACAGGAGGACTGGCAGGTGCTCCAGGCAACCGGCACGGTGCACCTGCTGGTGATTTCCGGTCAGCACATCGGCTTGCTGGCCGGTCTGGTGTACGGCCTGGTGGCCGGGTTGGCACGTGTGGGGGCATGGCCCAGGGCGCTGCCCTGGCTACCCTGGGCGTGCGGCCTGGCGTTTGCGGCGGCCCTGGCGTACGGCTTGATGGCGGGCTTTCAGGTACCGGTACGACGCGCCTGCATCATGCTGGCGGTGGTGCTGTTGTGGCGCCTGCGTTTTCGCCACCTTGGGGCCTGGATTCCCTTGCTGCTTGCCCTCAACGGTGTATTGCTGGTGGAGCCATTGGCCAGCCTGCAGCCGGGGTTCTGGCTGTCGTTCGCAGCGGTGGCGGTGCTGGTGTATGTGTTCGGCGGCCGGCTGGGGGCCTGGAACCCCTGGCTGGCATGGTGCCGGGCCCAATGGCTGATCGCGATCGGCCTGTTGCCGGTGCTGCTGGCGCTGGGGCTGCCGATCAGTCTCTCGGCACCGCTGGCCAATCTGGTTGCGGTGCCTTGGGTCAGTATCGCAGTGTTGCCCCTGGCGCTGGCCGGCACACTGCTGCAGGGGCTCCCGTTGCTGGGGGAGGCCCTGTTGTGGCTGGCTGGAGGTTCGCTGGCAGCCTTGTTCTGGACACTGGCACAGGTGGCGCATTGGCAACCGGCCTGGACACCGGTCGCCTTGCCGATATGGGCATGGTTGATGGTGGGCGGTGGCACGGTACTGCTGTTGTTGCCGGGCGGGCTGCCGATGCGGGTGCTGGGCTGGCCCTTGCTGCTGCTGGCCGGCTGTGCGCCTCGCAACGAGATCGCCCATGGGCAACTGGAGGTGTGGCAGCTGGATGTCGGCCAGGGCCAGGCATTTGTGCTGCGTACCCGTCACCATGCGATGCTGTATGACGCAGGCCCGGCCACCCGTGGCAGCGACCTGGGGGAGCGGGTGGTCGTGCCGACTCTGCGCAAGCTGGGGGTGCGCGAGCTGGACCTGGCGCTGATCAGCCATGCCCATGCCGACCATGCCGGCGGCGCCCTGGCGGTGCAGCGCAGCGTGCCGCTGGTGCGCGTGGTGGGCGGCGACCCGGATGAGCTGCCCGGGCAACTGCAGGCCCAGGCCTGCGCCAGTGGCGAGCAATGGCAGTGGGATGGCGTGCTCTTCAGCCTGTGGCGCTGGCAGCAGGCCGGCGACAGCAATCAGCGCTCCTGTGTGTTGCACGTGGATGCCGGCGGGGAAACCCTGCTGCTGACCGGTGACATCGATGCCCAGGCCGAGCGCGCCTGGCTGCGCGAGTCGACAGCCGGCCCGGTCGACTGGTTGCAGGCGGCCCATCATGGCAGCCGCACCTCGTCGAGCCAGGCCTTTCTCGAGCGAACCCGGCCCCGGGGCGTGCTGATTTCGCGAGGGCGCCACAATGCATTCGGGCATCCGCACGCACAGGTGATGGCGCGTTACCAGGCGCTGGGTATCACCGTGCACGACAGCGCCCTGCACGGGGCGGTGCGCCTGGTGCTGGGCAGCTTTGGCCAGGCGGTCGGGCAACGCAGCCAGCGCCGCTTCTGGCGGGAGCCGACATGACGCTGTTCGGCCCCGTGGCCCCCTATGGTAAAGTGGCGGACTTTTTCGAGGGGGTCGCTACTGTGTGGGAATTGGTCAAGTCCGGTGGCTGGATGATGCTGCCGATCATTCTGAGTTCCATCGCTGCCATGGCTATCGTCGCCGAACGCCTGTGGACCCTGCGCGCCAGTCGTGTCACCCCGCCGCACCTGCTCGGCCAGGTGTGGCGCTGGATCAAGGACAAACAGCTCACCAGCGAGAAGCTCAAGACCCTGCGCGCCGACTCGCCGCTGGGCGAGATCCTGGCCGCAGGCCTGGCCAACTCCCGCCATGGTCGCGAAATCATGAAGGAGTGCATCGAGGAAGCCGCCGCCCGTGTCATCCACGAGCTGGAGCGCTACATCAACGCACTGGGCACCATCGCGGCCATGGCGCCGCTGCTGGGCCTGCTGGGCACCGTGCTGGGCATGATCGATATCTTCAGTGCCTTCACCGGGTCCGGCATGACCACCAATGCCTCGGTATTGGCGGGGGGGATCTCCAAGGCGTTGATCACCACCGCAGCCGGCCTGATGGTGGGTATCCCGGCAGTATTCTTCCATCGTTTCCTGCAACGGCGCATCGATGAGCTGGTGGTGGGCATGGAGCAGGAGGCCATCAAGCTGGTGGAAGTGGTCCAGGGGGACCGTGATGTCGACCTGAGCGAGGGCAAGGCGTGAAATTCCGGCGCAAGCCACGGGAGACCGTGGACATCAACCTCGCTTCGCTGATCGACGTGGTGTTCATCCTGCTGCTGTTTTTCGTGGTGACCACCACCTTCACCCGTGAAACCCAGTTGCGTGTCGAACTGCCCGAGGCGGTCAGCGGCGCTCCGGCGCCCGACACCGAGGCCAAGCAGCTGGAAATCACCATCAGCGCCGAAGGCGTGTACTCGGTCAACAACCACCTGTTGCCCAAGAGCGACCTGGGCACCCTGACCGAGGCCCTGCAGAAGGAATCACAGGGCGACACCAAGATGCCGCTGTCGATCAGCGCTGACGGCAAGACTCCGCACCAGGCCGTGGTCACCGCCATGGATGCCGCTGGCAAGCTCGGCTTCAGCCAGTTGCGCATGACCACGGTCGAGGCCGCCCAGGGGACACCTTGATGGCGCTTGCCGATCGCCTGTTGCATGCCTGGTATGCCGGCCACCCGGCATTGGTATTGTTGCGCCCGCTCGAGGCCCTGTATCGCCGGGTGGTGCGGGGCAAGCGCGAGCGTTTTCTGGCCGGGCAGGGCGACATCTATCGCGCACCGGTGCCGGTGCTGGTGGTGGGCAACATCACCGTGGGTGGCACCGGCAAGACCCCGCTTATCCTGTTTCTGATCGAGCACTGTCGCCAGCGCGGCCTGCGCGTGGGGGTGGTCAGCCGAGGCTATGGGGCCACTGCGCCGCAACTGCCGTGGCGCGTGCGTGCCGATCAACCGGCCGAACAGGCCGGTGACGAACCCTTGCTGATCGTGCAGCGCACCGGCGTGCCGCTGATGATCGACCCCGATCGCAGCCAGGCCGTGCGGGCCTTGCTCGACGCCGAGCCGCTGGACCTGATCCTGTGCGACGACGGCATGCAGCACTACCGCCTGGCGCGTGATCTCGAGCTGGTGCTGATCGACGCGGCCCGCGGCCTCGGCAATCGCCGCTGCCTGCCTGCCGGGCCGCTGCGTGAGCCGGTGGAGCGCCTGGATGAAGTGGACGCCGTGCTCTACAACGGCGCCCTCAGCGACCGTGATGATGG
This sequence comes from Pseudomonas sp. S12(2018), assembly GCF_024355235.1. NCBI lineage: Bacteria > Pseudomonadati > Pseudomonadota > Gammaproteobacteria > Pseudomonadales > Pseudomonadaceae > Pseudomonas > Pseudomonas sp. S12(2018). The sequence goes on along the minus strand of NZ_QLAD01000001.1, from coordinate 68,086 downwards.
CTTTGCCTTCACCCTGGCCCCTACGGCACTGGTCAACCTGCGCAGCGGCGAGCGACGAGGCCTTGAGCATTTTGCGCCGGGCCAGGCATTGCACGCTGTGGCCGGCATCGGCAACCCTCAGCGATTTTTCAACACCCTGCAGGGGCTGGGCTGGCAGCCTGTGCCGCATGCGTTTGCCGACCATGCGGTGTACAACGCCCAGGCCCTGAGCTTCACCCCGTCATTGCCGCTGGTCATGACTGAGAAGGATGCGGTGAAATGCCGTGCTTTCGCCGCCGATGACTGGTGGTATCTTGCGGTCGACGCACTGCCTTCGCCGGCCTTCGTGGCCTGGCTCGACGCGCAGCTGGCGCGTCTGCTGCCCGGGCCTCGCCAGCCCTGACATTTTCTTTTTCCGGCCACAGGCCTGAGGAATATCCATGGACACCAAATTGCTCGACATCCTTGCTTGCCCGATCACCAAAGGCCCGCTCAAGCTCAGCGCCGACAAGACCGAGCTGATCAGCAAGGGGGCCGGCCTGGCGTACCCGATTCGTGACGGTATCCCGGTGATGCTCGAGAGCGAAGCCCGAACCCTGACCGATGACGAGCGCCTGGACAAATGAGCCTGGATTTCACCGTTGTGATTCCAGCACGTCTGCGCTCCACCCGTCTGCCGGGCAAGCCATTGCTGTCGATTGCCGGCAAGCCGATGGTGCAGCACGTCTGGGAGCAGGCGCGCAGAAGCAGCGCCACCCGCGTGGTGATTGCCACCGATGACCCGAGCATCGTCGCTGCATGCCAGGGGTTTGGCGCCGAGGTGCTGCTGACCCGTGAGGACCATCAGTCGGGCACCGACCGCCTGGCCGAAGTCGCCACCCAGCTGGGCCTGTCGGCAGATGCGATCGTGGTCAATGTGCAGGGTGACGAGCCGTTGATTCCTCCGGCGATCATCGACCAGGTGGCGGCCAACCTGGCCGCGCATCCTGAAGCGGGCATTGCCACGCTGGCCGAGCCGATCGAAGACGTCGAAGTGCTGTTCAACCCCAATGCGGTCAAGGTGAGCACCGACCGCAACGGCCTGGCCCTGACCTTCAGCCGTGCGCCCTTGCCGTGGGCGCGTGATGCGTTTGCCCAGAGCCGCGAGCAATTGCCGGCGGGTGTGCCTTATCGCCGGCATATCGGCATGTACGCCTATCGCGCAGGCCTGTTGCAGGACTTCGTCGCCTGGGGCCCGTGCGGCCTGGAGCAGACCGAGTCGCTGGAGCAGTTGCGTGCGCTGTGGAATGGCGTGCGCATCCACGTGGCCGATGCCTTGCAGGCGCCGCCTGTGGGCGTCGACACACCTGAAGACCTGGAGCGCGTTCGGCGCTTGCTGGAGGCCTGATGCGCGTCCTGTTCGTATGCCTGGGCAACATCTGCCGCTCGCCGACGGCCGAGGGCGTGTTGCGCCATCAGTTGAAGCTGGCAGGCCTCGAGGATCAGGTCGAAGTGGCCTCGGCGGGTACGGGAGACTGGCATGTGGGCAAGCCGCCCGACAGCCGAACCCGCCGCGCTGCGCTGGCGCGCGGCTACGACCTGTCCGCACAGCGTGCACAGCAGGTGAGTGCGCAGGACTTCAGCCGGTACGACCTGATCCTGGCAATGGACACCAGCAATCTCGGCCACCTCAAGGCGCTGCAACCGTCTGCCGGTACCGCCGAACTGGACCTGTTCCTGCGCCGCTACGAGGGTGAGCTGGATGAAGTGCCCGACCCGTACTACGGCGGCGAAGAGGGCTTCGAACAGGTGCTTGATCTCATTGAGCTGGCTTGTAGCAAGCTGGTGGTCGAGCTGAAGGGCCGGCTATGAGCGTGCAGGTGCAATCGCAGGTTTCACTCAAGCCTTACAACACCTTCGGAATCGAGGTGAAGGCGCAGTATTTCGCCCAGGCACACAACGATGACGAAGTGCGCCAGCTGCTGGCGCACGCAGCCGAACAGCACCTGCCGGTGCTGGTGATCGGTGGCGGCAGCAACCTGCTGCTGACTGCCGATATCCACGCGCTGGTGCTGCGCATGGCCAGTGTCGGTGTGCGGATACTGTCGGATGATGGCCAACGCGTGGTGGTCGAGGCAGAGGCGGGTGAGCCCTGGCATCCCTTCGTGCAGTGGAGCCTGGCCCAGGGACTGTCGGGGCTGGAAAACCTCAGCCTGATCCCCGGTACCGTCGGGGCGGCGCCGATGCAGAACATCGGCGCCTATGGCGTGGAGATCAAGGACGTGTTTGCCGGGCTTACGGCACTGGATCGGGAAACCGGCCAGTTGCACGAGTTCGCGCTGGAACAGTGTGATTTTGCCTACCGTGACAGTGTGTTCAAGCGTAATCCCGGGCGCTGGCTGATCCTGCGGGTTCGCTTCGTGCTCAATCGCGCCGAGCACCTGCACCTGGACTATGGCCCGGTACGCCAGCGGCTGAGTGAGCAGGGCATCGGTCAGCCGACCGCACAGAATGTCAGCGATGCCATCTGCAGCATTCGTCGCGAAAAACTGCCAGACCCGGCCGAGCTGGGCAATGCCGGAAGCTTCTTCAAGAACCCGGTGGTGAGCGCCGAGCTGGCGCAGCGCGTGCGCGAGGCGTATCCGGATGCGGTAGGTTATCCACAGGCCGATGGTCAGGTAAAGCTGGCGGCGGGGTGGTTGATCGAGCAGGCGGGCTGGAAGGGGTTTCGCGAGGGCGATGCGGGGGTGCACCGTTTGCAGTCGCTGGTGCTGGTGAACTACGGGCAGGCCAGTGGCAAGCAGTTGCATGCGCTGGCGCAGCGGATTCAGGCTGATGTGCTGGCGCGCTTCGGCGTCGCGCTGGAGATGGAACCCAACTTGTATTGACTGGGCGGCTTGTTTGCTGGCAGCGCCGATTCCTGCGGATTCAGCGTTGTTGGTGACACATCCACCACCAGGCAGCAGGCAATAAAAAGCCCCGCCAGTTTGCACTGGCGGGGCTTTTTAATGGCCGTCAGACGAGCGGTTTATGCTCTTCTGCAGCTTCCTGCGACTGCTCGGCAGCAGCGGCGGCCGCTGCGGCTTCAGCTTCGCGCTTGCGGCGACGCACTTCACGCGGGTCGTTCGGTGCACGGCCGTTGGCCAGCGTGACGACCGGTGCCTCAACCTCGGCAGGCTCGGCGATCGGTGCCTGTGCCTCGGCGACCGGTGCTGGCTCAGCGGCAATGACCGGCTCGGCTTCGACTGCAGCCGGCGCTTCAGGCTCGCTCGGCAGGGCGATGACCGGCTCGGCAGCTACAGGTGCCTCGACGGGCGCTTCGACAGCTGGCGCCTGCTCAGGGGCTTGAGCCGGTGCTTCCACCAGGGCCTCTACCTTGGCCTCGGCCTCGATCTGGGCCTCGACTGGTTGCGGAGCAACTTCGACGACAGGCTCGATGCTCGACTCGACTGCCTGCACCGGTGCTTCGAACGGTTGTTCGATCACAGGGGCGATGGCCGCTTGTTCAGCAACAGGTTCTTCGGCAGCGGGCTGTTGAACGGTTTCGTTCGACTCGGTGCTGGTTTCGACAACCACTGGCTCGACGGTGCCGGCCTCGAAAGGCGTTTCGGCCACGACGGCTGGGGTGTCATCGACAGCGGCAGTTGCACGCTCGGCCTGAACGTTGGCCTGGGCCTCGGCGTCGGCACTGATGTTGCTGGTGGCAACGGCGGCAGTCACGGCCAGGCCGGCAGCCAGTTCCACGCCCGAAGGCTGTGCATTGCCTTCGCTGCGTTTTTCCGCAGCAGCAGGTTGTTCGCCAGCTTGTTCGGCGCCTTCTTCGGTGCCGTCTTCGCTGCCTTCGACCACATTGCCGTTGGCATCACGCTGACGCTCACGACGGTTGCTGCGACGACGCTGACCGCGCGAGCGACGACGTGGACGATCGCCTTCGGCGCCTTCCTGGTTGTCATCCTGCAGCAGCTCTTCGTTTGGCAGTTGCTCTTCGGCCGCATCCTCGACCGGCTCGGCCGGGCGTGGCTGACGCTCTTCGCGTGGCGGACGCGGTGCGCGCTCCTCGCGAGGGGCACGTTCTTCACGTGGTGCGCGCTCTTCACGCGGTGCACGCTCTTCACGTGGCTGACGCTCTTCGCGCGGGGCGCGCTCAGGACGTTCTTCGCGAACGGCCGGGGCCGGGGTGGCATCCAGAGGCTCACGCAGTTCGCGTACCGGGCGATCTTCGCGTGGGCGACGGTCTTCGCGTGGGGCACGAGGCTGACGTTCTTCACGCGGGGCGCGTGGTGCGCGTTCTTCGCGGGTCGAGGTCTCTTCACGGGCTTCGCGAGGCTGGCGTTCTTCACGCGGCTCACGTGGCGCGCGCTCGGCACGCTCTTCGCGTGGCTTGCGCTCTTCATCGCGACGACCGTTGCGGTTGCGGCTCTGCTGGCGACCGTTGCGACGCTCCTCGTTGCGCTGAGGACGCTCGGTGGCGGGCTTTTCGGTTACCACCGGTGCGGCGGCCACAGGTTCTTCCTTGCCGGCGAACAGGCTGACCAGCGACTTGACCAGGCCCTTGAACAGGCTTGGCTCTGGCAGGGCGTGTACCGGGGCGGCTGGGGCAGCAGGGGCTTCCGGAGCCGGTACCGGAGCATTGGCGCGGGCCGGTGCAGTCTTGACCGCGGCTTCCTGGCGAACCAGGGTGCGGGTGGCGGCAGCCGGTTGCACTTCTTCGGTTTCGGTCGCAGCGATTTCGTAGCTGGACTGGTTGTTCAGTGCTTCCGGGCTGTCGTCGCGCAGGCGCTGCACTTCGAAATGCGGGGTTTCCAGGTGGTCGTTCGGCAGAATGACGATACGCGCCCGGGTGCGCAGTTCGATCTTGGTGATCGAGTTGCGTTTTTCGTTGAGCAGGAACGCGGCGACCGGGATCGGTACCTGGGCACGCACCTCGGCAGTGCGATCCTTCAGGGCTTCTTCCTCGATCAGGCGCAGGATTGCCAGCGACAGCGACTCGACGTCACGGATGATGCCGGTGCCGCTGCAGCGCGGGCAGACGATGCCGCTGCTTTCGCCCAGAGAAGGGCGCAGGCGCTGGCGGGACATTTCCAGCAGGCCGAAGCGCGAAATGCGGCCGACCTGTACGCGGGCACGGTCGGCTTCCAGGCACTCGCGCACCTTTTCTTCGACGGCGCGCTGGTTCTTGGCCGGGGTCATGTCGATGAAGTCGATGACGATCAGGCCACCGATGTCACGCAGACGCAGTTGGCGGGCGATTTCCTCGGCCGCTTCCAGGTTGGTCTGCAGGGCGGTTTCCTCGATGTCGCTGCCTTTGGTGGCGCGCGCCGAGTTGATGTCGATGGACACCAGGGCTTCAGTCGGGTCGATCACGATCGAGCCGCCCGATGGCAGGTCGACGACGCGCTGGAAGGCGGTCTCGATCTGGCTTTCGATCTGGAAGCGGTTGAACAGCGGCACGCTGTCTTCGTACAGCTTGATCTTGCTGGCGTACTGCGGCATCACCTGGCGGATGAAGGTCAGGGCTTCTTCCTGGGCGTCGACGCTGTCGATCAGCACTTCGCCGATGTCCTGGCGCAGGTAGTCGCGGATGGCGCGGATGATGACGTTGCTTTCCTGGTAGATCAGGAACGGCGCTGCGCGGTCGAGGGACGCTTCCTTGATGGCGGTCCACAGTTGCAGCAGGTAGTCCAGGTCCCACTGCATCTCTTCGCTGCTGCGGCCCAGGCCGGCAGTGCGAACGATCAGGCCCATGTCGGCAGGGGCAACCAGGCCGTTGAGCGCTTCGCGCAGTTCGTTGCGCTCTTCGCCTTCGATGCGACGGGAGATGCCGCCGGCACGCGGGTTGTTAGGCATCAGGACCAGGTAACGACCGGCCAGGCTGATGAAGGTGGTCAGGGCGGCGCCCTTGTTGCCGCGCTCTTCCTTCTCGACCTGGACGATGACTTCCTGGCCTTCGCTCAGCACTTCCTTGATGTTCACCCGGCCTTCGGGCGACTTCTTGAAGTATTCGCGGGAGATTTCCTTGAGGGGCAGAAAGCCGTGGCGCTCGGAGCCGAAATCGACGAAGGCGGCTTCAAGGCTGGGCTCGATGCGGGTGATCTTGCCCTTGTAGATGTTGGCTTTTTTCTGCTCGCGTGCACCGGACTCGATGTCCAGATCGTAGAGGCGCTGGCCGTCTACCAGAGCAACACGCAACTCTTCGGGTTGAGTCGCGTTAATCAGCATTCTTTTCATGTAGTACCGTCGGTTTCCGGGCTGCCGGAAACGGCGTTCGGCACACACGACTTCTCACGGTCGGTGTCAGGGTGCGTCAGGGGTGGCGGACCATCCCGTGTCCAGCGGCTTGCGGTCGGACTGGTCGCCCAGTGCTGCCGAAGTCGCGACGACGCGTCCTGCTAGCTGTGGTGTCAAATGCACTCAGTCAGGAGGAGGAATCAGCCTTCGGCCGTGGACACCCTGGGGCATCTTGATCAAGACCGGGTCCGGTCGCGGGCCAGAGGGCCTGTGGACTGGACGCAGTGCTACACGGTCCGACGGTTGTGCATCTCCACCCTACACGTATCCCTGATAATTCGGGTGCTGCCGCGCGCTGAATCCGCAACGGGTTGCAGTTATCGCCAGCTCCATACGGGAGCCCGCGCTTTCTATGGCTAAGGCTGGTATTTCCGAAGCATTCGCCGTGACTGCGTGAAAGCGACTGCACTGAAGGAGTGGGCATCGAAAAAAACGTGCAGGAGGGTCAAACACCGCTCTTGTTGTTTTTTATCGGTCTTCTCTCATCGGCGCTGGTAGCGATTCCAGGCACTTCTGTAAACTGGCGAAAGCCCCGTCGGACGGCCTCGCGTCCTCGAGAATTGCGTAGGTCAGGGCCGGCTCAAAGCCATTGGTCCGCTGGCCAGCCGCTTTTGGCGGCGTTCGCGACTATAGCAGCAATCATTAAGTGCTTCAAATCCATAAAAAATTGTTATGATTCGCAAATGACGACTACTACCCCTCCGACCTCCGGCGTCCAGCTGATCGAGGTCGCGCCGGAACTTGCCGGCCAACGGATCGACAACTTCCTGATCACTGCACTCAAGGGCGTTCCCAAGACCTTGATTTATCGCATTTTGCGCAAAGGCGAAGTGCGGGTGAACAAGGGACGGATCAAGCCAGAGTACAAATTGCAGGCCGGCGATATCGTGCGCGTGCCGCCCGTTCGTCTGCCTGAGCGTGACGAGCCGGTGCCGCTGGCACAGGGCCTGCTTCAGCGACTCGAAGCGGCCATCGTGTACGAAGACAAGGCCCTGATCGTGCTCAACAAGCCTGCTGGCATCGCCGTGCACGGCGGCAGCGGGCTGAACTACGGTGTGATCGAAGCCTTTCGTCAGTTGCGCCCGGATACCAAGGAGCTGGAGCTGGTGCATCGGCTCGATCGCGATACCTCCGGTCTGCTGATGATCGCCAAGAAGCGCAGCATGTTGCGCCATCTGCATGCCGCGTTGCGCGGTGACGGCGTCGACAAGCGCTACATGGCGCTGGTGCGTGGTCACTGGGCCACGGCCAAGAAGCAGGTCAATGCGCCGCTGCTCAAGAGCAACCTGCGTTCCGGCGAGCGGATGGTGGAAATCAACGACGAAGGCAAGGAGGCGCTCACCCTGTTTCGCGTGCTGCGCCGTTTCGGCGATTTCGCGACCATGGTCGAGGCACGCCCGATTACTGGCCGTACCCACCAGATTCGCGTGCATGCCCTGCATGCCGGGCATTGCATCGCCGGCGACAGCAAGTATGGCGACGAGGATTTCACTCGCGAGATCCGCGAGCTGGGCGGCAAGCGCCTGTTCCTGCATGCCTATGCGCTGACCGTGCCGTTGCCCGATGGCGGCGAGCTGAAGCTGGAGGCGCCGGTGGACGACATGTGGGCCAAGACCGTGGAGCGTTTGAGTGCGCCGTGATTACGACCTGCTGATCTTCGATTGGGACGGCACGCTGGCCGATTCGATCGGGCGCATCGTCGAAGCGATGCATCGCTCGGCCGAGCGTGCCGGCTATGCGCTGTGCTCGGACGAGGCGGTCAAGGGCATCATCGGCCTGGCGCTGCCCGAGGCGATCAGCACGCTGTACCCGCATCTGGATCAGCCTGAAGTCATGGCGTTTCGTCAGCATTACGCCGACATCTATATGGCCCTGGATACCCAGCCGTCGCCGTTGTATCCCGGCGTGGTCGAGGCCCTCGAGTCGTTCAGGGCCGATGGCTATCGCCTGGCAGTCGCTACCGGCAAGGCGCGTCGCGGCCTGGACCGGGTGCTGGTGGCCAATGGCTGGGAAACGTTCTTCGACATTACCCGGGCTGCCGACGAAACCATGGGCAAGCCGCACCCGCGCATGCTCGAGGAGATCCTGGCCCATTGCCAGGTGCCGGCGAGCCGTGCGTTGATGGTGGGCGATTCGTCGTTCGACCTGCTGATGGCGCGCAATGCCGGCATGCATTCGGTGGCGGTGGGGCATGGGGCGCTGTCGCTCGAGGCATTGAGCGTTTACGAGCCGCAGTTGTCCATACAGCACTTTTCACAATTGCAGGCGTGGCTAGGCCGAACCGCTGCAATCGAATTTCCAGGGTAGGTGAGCATGACTGACGAGTGGAAGGCGCCTGACGCCGAAAAGAACGAAGAGCGCACCAGCTGGAAGCTGCTCGAGAAGACCTTGCTGGCGGGCGTGCAGGAGCAGCGTCGGGCCCGGCGCTGGGGTATTTTTTTCAAGCTGCTGACGTTCGTGTACCTGTTCGGCATCCTGGCCCTGTTTTCGCCGCTGATGGATATCGACAAGACCGCCGCCCGTGGCGCGAGCCATACGGCGCTGATCGAGGTGCGCGGGATCATTGCGGACAAGGAGCCGGCCAGCGCCGACAACGTGATAGCCAGCCTGCGTGCGGCCTTCGACGACGCCAAGACCAAGGCGGTGGTGCTGCGTATCAACAGCCCGGGCGGCAGCCCGGTGCAGTCTGGCTACATCTATGACGAGATTCGTCGTCTGCAGGCCGCCAAGCCGTCGGTCAAGGTGTACGCGGTCATCAGCGACCTGGGTGCGTCGGGTGCCTACTATATCGCCAGTGCGGCTGACCAGATCTATGCCGACAAGGCCAGCCTGGTGGGCTCGATTGGTGTGACGGCAGCTGGCTACGGCTTTGTCGGCACCATGGAGAAGCTGGGTGTCGAGCGTCGTACCTATACGGCGGGTGAGCACAAGGCCTTCCTTGATCCATTCCAGCCGCAGAAACCGGACGAAACGGCCTTCTGGCAGGGTGTGCTGGACACCACCCACAAGCAGTTCATTGCCAGTGTGAAGCAGGGGCGCGGCGAGCGGCTCAAGGACAAGGAGCATCCCGAGCTGTTCAGCGGGCTGATCTGGTCGGGTGAGCAGGCCGTGCAGCTGGGGCTGGTGGACGCCCTGGGCAATGCCGATTATGTGGCGCGTGAGGTGGTGGGGGAGAAGACCCTGGTTGATTTCACCGTCGAAGAGTCGCCGTTTGATCGCTTCTCCAAGCGCCTGGGTGCCAGCGTCGCCGAGCACCTTGCCATGTGGATGGGCTTTCAGGGGCCGGCACTGCGCTGAGTGTGCTGATTAATGAAAAACCGGCCAGATGGCCGGTTTTTTATTGCTGGTATTGGCTTGCCCTCACGGTATGCTCACCCCTTCCTTGAGCAGCATGTCGACCAGTCGGATCAGCGGCAGTCCCACCAGGCTGGTGGCATCGCAGCCGTGGGTGCTTTGGAACAGGCTCACCCCCAGCCCTTCGCACTTGAAGCTGCCGGCGCAGTCGTAGGGTTGTTCCGCGCGCAGGTAGCGTTCGATGCGTGGCAGGTCCAGTTCGCGCATGTGCACGGTAAATGGCACGCAATCGACCTCGCAATGGCCGCTCTGGGTATTGAGCAGCGCCACGCCGGTCAGGAAGGTGACGTGATTGCCGCTCGCAGCCAGCAATTGCTCGCAGGCCTTTTCGAAGGTGTGTGGCTTGCCCAGAATCTGTTCGCCCAGCACGGCAACCTGGTCGGAGCCGATGATAAGATGCCCCGGATGGCTGGCAGCCAATGCCTCGGCCTTGTGCCTGGCCAGGCGCTTGACCAGCTCTGGGGCGGGCTCTTCGCCGATGCGCTGTTCGTCGATATCGGGCGCTGCCCAGGCAAAGGGCAGTTGCAGTCGCGCCAGCAATTCGCGCCGGTAGGGTGAGCTGGAAGCCAGTAACAAGGGCAGCATGATGAACTCCTGAGCAGGTGCGCCGATTCTAACATGTTGAACGGGGCCGAATTTCCTTTGACAGGGGCGGGGGGCATCCCTAGAATGCTGCGCCTATGTTGAATGACCCGATTCCACCTCACGTTGACCCGCGCAAATTGGCCGATCGTGGTGTTTCTCTCGAAGGAACGCTGCTACTCGCCGATTTGGAGAGACTCTGCGACCCGCTTTCCGACGATGTCGGTACGGTGCAGGCTAAATTCGATTTTGAGCGAGACGAACAGAAAACCGTGGTTATCCACAGTGCTCTGACCGTCGAGGTCAAGATGGTTTGCCAGCGTTGTCTTGAGCTGGTCACCCTGCCGATCCACAGCGAATCTACATATGCTGTGGTGAAAGAGGGTGCGAATACCCAGTCGTTACCGAAAGGTTATGACGTGCTGGAACTGGGCGAAGATCCTTTGGATCTGCAAGCATTGGTCGAGGAAGAGCTTCTGCTCGCCTTGCCCATCGTGCCTGCTCATCATCCGGAAGAATGCCAGCAGCCGGCGGGCGCCGATGAGCCCGAACCGAGCAAGGACGAGGTAACGCGGTCCAACCCGTTCAGTGTATTGGCGCAGTTAAAGCGTGACCCAAACGTTTAGGAGTTAATCAATTATGGCTGTTCAGCAGAACAAAAAATCCCGCTCTGCCCGTGACATGCGCCGTTCGCACGACGCTCTCTCGGAAAACGCTCTGTCCGTAGAGAAAACCACTGGTGAAGTGCACCTGCGTCACCACGTATCGCCAGAAGGCGTATACCGTGGTCGCAAAGTGATCGACAAGGGCGCTGACGAGTAATCCTTGTCCGCTCAGATCGCGATTGACGCAATGGGCGGGGACTTCGGTCCCCGCAGCATTGTTCAGGCCAGCATTGCTTGCCTGTCGGCTACTCCCTCGCTGCACCTGACCCTCGTCGGTCAACCTTCCCTCCTTGAAGATCTGATCGCTGGCCAGTCGGCAGCGGATCGCGCGCGCCTGCATATTGTGCCGGCCAGCGAAGTGATCGGCATGGACGAGCGGCCGTCCCAGGCGCTGCGTGGCAAGCCCGACTCGTCGATGCGCGTGGCCCTCGAACTATTGCGTGATGGCAAGGTGCAGGCCTGCGTGAGCGCCGGCAACACCGGCGCGCTGATGGCGTTGTCGCGCTATGTGCTCAAGACCCTGCCCGGCATCGATCGGCCTGCGATGGTGGCGGCCATACCGACCCAGACTGGCTATTGCCAGCTGCTTGACCTGGGGGCCAACGTCGACTGCAGCGCCGAGCACCTGTTCCAGTTCGCCGTGATGGGCTCGGTGGCGGCGCAAGCGCTGGGCATTTCCCGGCCGCGTGTGGCGCTGCTCAACATCGGTACCGAAGACATCAAGGGCAACCAGCAGGTCAAGCTGGCTGCGACGCTGCTGCAAAATGCCCGCGGCCTCAACTACATCGGCTTTGTCGAGGGCGATGGCCTGTACCGTGGCGAAGCGGATGTGGTGGTGTGCGACGGCTTTGTCGGCAATATCCTGCTCAAGTCCAGCGAAGGCTTGGCCACCATGATCGGTGGGCGCATCGAGGCGCTGTTCAAGCGTGGCCTGATGGCGCGGGCAGTGGGGGCCCTGGCGATGCCGCTGCTCAGTCGCCTGAAGGCCGACCTTGCGCCGGCGCGCCACAATGGCGCGAGTTTTCTCGGCCTGCAGGGCATCGTCATCAAGAGTCATGGCTCAGCGGGTGTGCAGGGTTTCCAGAGCGCGATACAGCGGGCGCTGATCGAGATCCAGGAGAACCTGCCGCAGCGCTTGCACGGCCGTCTGGAGGATCTGCTGCCTTAGGCATCGGCACAACGACGTGCATAAATGTGACCGCTTGGTTCTCGTTACCATCCAATTGTCAGTTTTCTCGCGCTCAGCCCCGGCTGGGCGCTATTTTCGACGACAAGATCATTAGGGGCTTGTTCAATGTCTGCATCCCTCGCATTCGTCTTTCCTGGCCAAGGTTCGCAGTCGCTCGGCATGCTTGCCGAGCTGGGCGCCCAGTACCCGCTGGTCATCGATACCTTCCGTGAGGCCTCCGAGGCTCTCGGTTACGACCTATGGGCACTGACCCAGCAGGGCCCGGAAGAACAACTCAACCAGACGGACAAAACCCAGCCGGCCATCCTGACCGCCTCGATCGCCCTGTGGCGCCTGTGGCTGGCCGAAGGTGGCGCGCGCCCTGCATTCGTTTCCGGGCACAGCCTGGGTGAATACAGTGCGCTGGTGGCTGCCGGCAGCCTGAGCCTGGGTGAGGCGGTCAAGCTGGTCAAGCGTCGCGGCGAGCTCATGCAGGAGGCCGTGCCGGCCGGGCAGGGCGCCATGGCTGCGATTCTGGGCCTGGATGACGCCGTGGTCGTGGACCTGTGTGCTCAGGCCGCGCAGGGTGAGGTGGTCAGTGCGGTCAACTTCAACTCCCCGGGCCAGGTTGTCATTGCCGGTGCCAAGGCTGCTGTAGAGCGCGCCATGGAAGCCTGCAAGGCCGCCGGCGCCAAACGTGCGCTGCCGCTGCCGGTCAGCGTGCCGTCGCACTGCGAGCTGATGCGCCCGGCCGCCGAGCGGTTTGCCGAATCGGTGAATGCCATCGACTGGCAGGCCCCGCAGATCCCGCTGGTGCAGAACGTCAGTGCGGGCGTGGCTGGCGATCTCGATACCCTCAAACGCGACCTGCTGGAGCAGCTGTACAAGCCGGTACGCTGGGTCGAATGCGTGCAGACCCTGGCTGCCAATGGCGCGGTGCAACTGGTCGAGTGCGGCCCCGGCAAGGTGCTGGCCGGCTTGAACAAGCGCTGCGCCGACGGCGTGAACACCTTCAACCTCAATACCCCGGATGCTTTCGCCGCCACCCGTGCGGCGCTGGCCTGATTTAGGAGAAACTTGCATGAGCCTGCAAGGTAAAGTTGCACTGGTCACCGGCGCCAGCCGTGGCATTGGCCAGGCGATCGCCCTGGAACTGGGGCGTCTGGGCGCCACCGTCATCGGTACCGCCACGTCCGCCTCCGGCGCCGAGCGTATTGCCGCGACCCTCAAGGAGCACGGCATCGCCGGTACCGGGCTGGAGCTGAACGTGACCAGCGACGAGTCGGTCACCGCCACCCTCGCTTCTATCCAGGTGCAGTTCGGTGCGCCGACCATCCTGGTCAACAACGCCGGCATCACCCGCGACAACCTGATGCTGCGCATGAAAGACGACGAGTGGTTCGACGTCATCGATACCAACCTCAACAGCCTCTACCGTCTGTCCAAGGGCGTGCTGCGCGGCATGACCAAGGCGCGCTGGGGTCGTATCATCAGCATCGGTTCGGTCGTTGGGGCCATGGGTAACGTCGGCCAGGTCAACTACGCCGCCGCCAAGGCCGGCCTGGAAGGCTTCAGCCGCGCCCTGGCGCGTGAAGTCGGCTCCCGTGCGATCACCGTGAACTCGGTAGCTCCGGGTTTCATCGATACCGACATGACCCGCGAACTGCCAGAGGCGCAGCGTGAAGCGCTGCAAAACCAGATTCCGCTGGGTCGTCTGGGCCAGGTCGACGAAATCGCGAAAGTGGTTGCGTTCCTGGCCTCTGACGGCGCAGCTTACGTGACCGGTGCTACTGTCCCGGTCAACGGCGGGATGTACATGTAGTTAAATGTGACGGATTGCTTCAAAAAAATGTCATACGAGCTGTCTAAAATCCGTTATAAAGCTGCAACCAAATTCTAGGCGGCAGGTGGGTGTGAAGTTCGAGGGATGCATTACGCTTGAAAAGCGGGCGTCTTTCTATAAACTTACACACCGGCCAGCTGCCTGACATATATCCATTAGGAGTGAAAACTAGGTATGAGCACCATCGAAGAACGCGTCAAGAAAATCGTCGCCGAGCAACTGGGCGTTAAAGAAGAAGAAGTGGTCAACACCGCTTCCTTCGTAGAAGATCTGGGTGCCGATTCCCTTGACACCGTTGAGCTGGTGATGGCTCTGGAAGAGGAATTCGAGACCGAAATCCCTGACGAAGAAGCCGAGAAGATCACTACTGTTCAAGCAGCCATCGACTACGTCACCAGCCACCAGGCTTAAGACTTTGTAGTCGTCGCTTCTTGTCATGGAAAAACCGCACTGCCGTTACTGGCGTGCGGTTTTTTCTTTGCATGAGATGTAGACCATAGAATAAGGAGAGTGCTGTGTCGCGTAGACGCGTCGTGGTCACCGGTATGGGTATGCTGTCGCCACTGGGCACGGATGTGCCAAGCAGTTGGCAAGGCATTCTGGCTGGCCGCAGTGGCATAGGTCTGATCGAGCATACTGACCTGTCTGCCTACTCCACCCGTTTTGGCGGCTCGGTAAAGGGCTTTGAAGTCGAGCAGTACCTGTCGGTCAAGGAAGCCCGCAAGCTCGATCTGTTCATTCAATACGGCCTGGCGGCCGGGTTCCAGGCGGTGCGCAATGCCGGGCTGGAAGTCACCGATGCCAACCGTGAGCGTATCGGCGTGGCCATGGGTTCGGGCATCGGCGGCCTGACCAATATCGAAGAAACCAGCCGGACCTTGCACGAGCAAGGCCCGCGGCGCATTTCGCCGTTCTTCGTGCCAGGCTCGATCATCAACATGATTTCCGGTTTCCTGTCGATCCACCTGGGTGTACAGGGGCCCAACTACGCCATTGCCACTGCCTGCACCACGGGCACGCACTGCATCGGCATGGCGGCGCGCAATATCGCCTACGGCGAAGCCGACGTGATGATCGCCGGTGGCGCAGAGATGGCGGCCTGTGGCCTGGGTATGGGCGGTTTTGGCGCTTCGCGTGCGCTGTCGACGCGCAACGACGAGCCAACCCGTGCCAGCCGGCCGTGGGACAAGGGCCGTGACGGTTTCGTGCTGTCCGACGGTGCCGGTGCGCTGGTGCTCGAAGAGCTCGAGCACGCCAAGGCGCGGGGCGCGACCATCTATGCCGAACTGGTTGGTTTTGGCATGAGCGGCGACGCCTACCACATGACTTCGCCGCCCGACAACGGCGCCGGTGCGGCCCGCTGCATGGCCAACGCCTTGCGCGATGCGGGCGTGAACCCCAGCGAAGTCGGCTACATCAACGCCCACGGTACCTCGACGCCTGCCGGCGACCTGGCCGAAGTGGCAGCGATCAAGTCGGTGTTCGGCGAGCACGCCTACAAGCTGGCCGTGAGCTCGACCAAGTCGATGACCGGTCACCTGCTGGGGGCTGCCGGCGCGGTAGAGGCGATTTTCAGCGTGCTGTCCATCAATGGGCAAGTGGCGCCGCCGACCATCAACCTCGATGAGCCGGATGAAGGCTGCGACCTGGACTTCGTGCCGCACCAGCCGCGCAACATGCCGATCGAGGTCGTGCTGTCGAACTCCTTCGGTTTTGGCGGTACCAATGGCTCGCTGGTGTTCCGCCGGTTCGCCGAGTGATGCACAGCTGGGTCGATGGCCTGCCGGCTGACGCCCTGACGTTGGGCAGCCGCGGGCTGGCCTATGGCGATGGTCTGTTCGAGACCATCGCCGTGCGGGCCGGGCAGCCCTCACTGCTGACGTATCACCTCGACCGCCTGGCGCTGGGTTGCCAGCGCCTGGCGATCGACGCCGATCATCCGCTCATCCGCGACGAGGTATGCCGTTATGCCGGCTTGCTGGGTGATGGCGTGCTCAAGCTCATTCTCACCCGTGGCGACAGTCAGCGCGGCTATGCCCCGGCTGCCGGTGCACCGCCGCGTCGCATTCTTCAGGCCAGCCCCGCCGCCAGCTACCCGCCGCAGAACGCCGAGCAGGGGGTAAGGCTGTTTGCCTGCCAGACCCGCCTGGCCGAGCAACCCTTGCTTGCCGGGCTCAAGCACCTCAATCGCCTGGAGCAGGTACTGGCACGGGCCGAGTGGCAGGGCGTCGAGTACGCTGAAGGTTTGATGCGTGATGTATCCGGGCGCGTGATCGAAGGTGTCTACAGCAACCTGTTCGTGGTGCGCGATGGCGTGCTGTACACCGCCGACCTGGCGCGTTGCGGCGTGGCCGGGGTAATGCGCGCTGCCTTGCTGGACGAGGCGCCGCGCCACGGTATCACGGCCCGTGTGGTCGACCTGGCGCTGGCCGATCTCGAGCAGGCCGACGAAGTGTTGCTGTGCAACAGCGTGTATGGAGTATGGCCGGTGCGTGCATTTGCATCGCTGAACTGGTCGCCGGGGCCGCTCACCCGTAAACTGCAGGCCATTGCCCGTACGCTACTGGATGCCTGATTCGTGAGACGTAAATTGTTGGTGCTGCTGGAGACCGGGTTGATCCTGGCTGGCCTGCTATTGGGCTTCTCGGCCTGGAAGGTGCACTCGGCGCTGGAGCAGCCGCTGCACCTGACCGGCGAGCGGTTGCTCGATGTTCCTACCGGCACCACGCCCAACCGCATGTTCTACCGCATGCAGCAGGACGGCGTGATTCGCGACGCCTTCTGGCTGCGCCTTTACTGGCGCTTCAACATGCCGAGCGTGGCTTTGCATACCGGCGAGTACCGCATGACCCCCGGCATGAACGTGCGCGACCTGTTCGAGGCGTGGCGGCGTGGTGACGTGGTGCAGTACAGCCTGACCCTGGTCGAGGGCTGGAATTTCCGCCAGGTGCGCTCGGCACTGGCCAGACATGAAAAGATCCGCCAGACCCTGGATGGCCTGAGCGACAGCGAGGTCATGGACAAGCTCGGGCACCCGGGCGTGTTCCCCGAGGGGCGCTTCTTCCCTGACACCTATCGGTTCGTGCGCGGCATGAGCGATGTCGAGTTCCTGCAGCAGGCGTACGCGCGCCTGGAGGAGGTGCTGGCCAAGGAGTGGAACGAGCGCTCCCCGGCTGCGCCCTATCGCGACCCTTACCAGGCGCTGATCATGGCCTCGCTGGTCGAGAAGGAAACCGGCGTGCCACAGGAGCGTGGTCAGATCGCCGGCGTCTTCGTGCGTCGCCTGCAGATCGGCATGCTGCTGCAGACCGACCCTACCGTGATCTATGGCATGGGCGAACGCTACAACGGCAAGATCACCCGCGCCGACCTGCGTGAGCCCACGCCCTACAACACCTACGTGATCGCCGGCCTGCCGCCGACGCCGATTGCCATGGTCGGGCGTGAAGCCATTCACGCGGCCTTGAACCCGGAGCCGGGCAGCAGCCTGTACTTCGTCGCGCGGGGCGATGGCAGTCATGTGTTCTCCGACGACCTGGGGGCGCACAATTCAGCCGTGCGCGAGTACCAGATCAAGCGGCGTGCCGACTACCGTTCAAGCCCGGCGCCAAGCGCCGGCGACACCCCGAACGAGGTTCCTGCATCCGAGGCGCCCCAGGCTGCACCGCAGCCTGCCGAGCCCTCGGTGCAGCCGGATGTTCCCCCGGCCAGCGAACCTACCCCGCAATGACCCTGATTAAGGACTGCCTGTGAGCGGCTTGTTTATCACCCTGGAAGGTCCCGAAGGCGCGGGCAAGAGCACCAATCGCGAGTACCTGGCCGAGCACCTGCGCGCCCACGGGCTGGATGTGGTGCTGACCCGCGAGCCGGGCGGCACCCCGCTGGCCGAGCGCATACGCGAACTGTTGCTGGCCCCCAGCGATGAGACGATGGATGCCGACACCGAGCTGTTGCTGGTGTTCGCCGCGCGCGCCCAGCACCTGGCCCAGGTGATCCGCCCGGCGCTTGCGCGGGGCGCCATCGTCCTGTGCGACCGTTTCACCGATGCCACCTATGCCTACCAGGGCGGTGGCCGCGGGCTGTCGGTCGAGCGCATTGCCACCCTTGAAACCTTCGTCCAGGGCGACCTGCGCCCCGACCTGACCCTGGTGTTCGACCTGCCGGTGGAGGTCGGCCTTTCGCGCGCAGCGGCGCGCGGGCGGCTGGATCGCTTCGAGCAGGAAGGCCAGGCGTTTTTCCAGGCTGTTCGCCAGGCCTACCTGGCCCGCGCAGCCGCCGACCCGGCGCGCTATCACCTGGTCGATGCCGCGCAACCGCTGGCCCGGGTTCAACTCGCCCTGGATGCGTTGCTGCCGCAGATCCTGGAGCGTTGCCGTGGCTGAGGCCTACCCGTGGCAGGCGACGCTCTGGCAGCAACTGGCCGGGCGCACACAGCATGCCCATGCGTACCTGTTGCACGGCCCGCAAGGCATCGGCAAGCGGGCGCTGGCCGAGCGCCTGATGGCGTTTCTGCTGTGCCGCCAGCCCGAGGGGCTTGAGGCGTGCGGGCACTGCAAGTCGTGCCAGTTGCTGAAGGCGGGCAGTCACCCGGACAACTACATCCTGGAGCCTGAAGAGGCCGACAAGCCGATCAAGGTCGACCAGGTGCGCGACCTGGTCAGCTTCGTGGTGCAGACCGCGCAGATGGGTGGACGCAAGGTGATTCTCATCGAGCCGGTCGAGGCAATGAACATCAACGCTGCCAACGCCTTGCTCAAGAGCCTCGAAGAGCCTTCGGGCGATACCGTGCTGTTGCTGGTCAGTCACCAGCCCAGCCGGTTGCTGCCGACCATCAGGAGCCGTTGCCAGCAACAGGCCTGCCCGTTGCCAAGTCAGGCGCAGAGCGAGGCGTGGCTGGCAGCCGCGTTACCCGACAGTGACGAGGCCGAGCGCCACGAACTGCTGAGCCTTGCGGCAGGTTCGCCACTGCTGGCTGTCAGCCTGCAGGCCCAGGGTGTGCGCGAGCAGCGCGCGCAGGTGGTCGAGGGGGTCAAGAAGCTGCTCAAGCAGCAGCAGTCCGCGACCCAGTTGGCCGAAGGCTGGAACAGCATCCCGCTGTTGTTGCTGTTCGACTGGTTCTGCGACTGGTCCAACCTGATCCTGCGCTATCAGCTGACCCAGGACGAAGAGGGCCTGGGGCTGGCCGACATGCGCAAGGTCGTGCAGTACCTTGCCCAGAAAAGCCCGCAGGGCAAGGTGCTGGATATCCAGGACTGGATTCTTGTGCAGCGCCAGAAGGTGCTGAACAAGGCCAACCTCAACCGCGTGCTGTTGCTCGAAGCGTTGCTGGCCTCCTGGGCCCTGTTGCCGGGTCAGCGTTGAGCTGGCCTTTCGATCCTCCATTTTCAGTGTTGTCATTACGCCCATGCTTGTAGATTCCCATTGCCACCTCGACCGTCTCGACCTCGCCGCCCATGGTGGCTCCCTGGATGCCGCGCTGGATGCCGCGCGGGCACGGGGTGTCGGGCATTTCCTGTGCATCGGCGTAAGTGCCGACAATGCGGCCCAGGTCAGGGCGCTGGCAGCGCGCTACCCTGATGTGGACTGCTCGGTCGGCATCCACCCGCTGGACCTGGCGCCAGGCGAAGCGCCGGCGCTGGACTGGCTGCTCGGCGAACTGAACCACCCCGAGGTGGTGGCCATTGGTGAGACCGGGCTGGACTATCACTACGAGCCCGAGGCTGCACAGTTGCAACAGGCGTCGTTTCGCCTGCACCTGGAGGCGGCCAGGCTCACCGGCAAGCCGGTGGTCATCCACACCCGTGCGGCGCGCGCCGATACCCTGACCCTGCTGCGCGAGGCGGCATTGCCGCAGGCAGGCGTGCTGCACTGCTTCACCGAAGACTGGGAGATGGCCAAGGCAGCGCTGGACCTGGGGTATTACATTTCGTTGTCGGGGATTGTCACGTTCCGCAATGCCGACGCGTTGCGTGATGTGGCGCGGCAGGTGCCGGCAGATCGTTTGCTGGTAGAGACCGACTCACCGTACCTGGCGCCGATTCCGCACCGCGGCAAGCCGAACTTGCCGGAGTATGTGCGTGACGTGGCGGAGTTCATCGCGTTGGTGCGGGGGGAGCGTTACGAGCAGCTGGCGCAACAGACCACCGAGAACTTCAGGCGTCTGTTCCCCCTGGCACGGGTGCGGGTGGCCTGACCCCGCTGCGCGGGCGCCGTGGCGGTCGCGCGGGCAAAAAAAACCCGGGTTCTGGGGGGGAATCCGGGTTAAGACCATTAGGAGTAAAACAAAGGCGAGCGGTCCGTGTTCACCCTTATCGGCGCGTCACTTGGGGGGATGCGTCGCGCCAACACCTCAAGTATTGGTCAGGTTCGCCGCGATTCCACCAAGGGTTGATCGTTTTTTAAACAGATTTGGAATACGTGCGGCCCTGCTGAGCACGCATTGCTCTGCCGTGCGCCTGACCGCCTGGATTGCACGTCTGGGGCAGGGGAAGGGGAGGTCCGCTTCGGGCAACCGGGTCGCCGGCCTGTTCAAACTCATCAAGAAACATAGGCATGCGCGGATGATCCGTGCATTTTTGCGCAAGTTAGGCATAATAACGGGCTTCGATTTTGATCCAGTCCTTCTTATGCAGAAAGAACCTCGTAAGGTCCGTGAGTTTCGTCGCCGAGAGCAAGAGATTCTCGATACCGCGCTCAAGCTGTTTCTCGAACAGGGTGAAGACAGTGTCACCGTCGAGATGATCGCTGACGCCGTGGGTATCGGCAAAGGCACGATCTACAAGCACTTCAAGTCCAAGGCGGAGATCTACCTGCGCCTGATGCTCGACTACGAGCGCGATTTGAACGAACTGCTGCACTCTGCCGATGTGGATCGCGACAAGGAGGCCCTGTCGCGTGCCTACTTCGAATTCCGCATGCGCGACCCGCAGCGCTACCGCCTGTTCGACCGCCTCGAAGAGAAGGTGGTCAAAGGCAACCAGGTGCCGGAAATGGTCGAGGAGCTGCACAAGATCCGTGCCTCCAACTTCGAGCGCCTGACCCTGCTGATCAAGGGTCGCATCACCGAGGGCAAGCTCGAGGACGTGCCGCCGTATTTCCACTACTGCGCAGCCTGGGCCCTGGTGCATGGCGCGGTGGCACTGTATCACTCGCCGTTCTGGAGCAATGTGCTGGAGGACCAGGAAGGTTTCTTCCAGTTCCTCATGGACATTGGCGTGCGCATGGGCAACAAGCGCAAGCGCGACCCGGAGCCATCTGGCAGCTGAATGCTCGCTGGCGCCGTGCAGGCATATACTCAGGTAAGAGGCTTGCAAAAAACTGATTTCTGAGTCAGGTTTTGCAGGCCCGATTCACACTTGCCGGAGTGCTCCATGATCGTCGACCGTCAAGGCAGACGTTTTCGCAACCTGCGCGTCAGTCTCACCGCGGCGTGCAACTATGCCTGCACCTATTGCGTGCCGGACGGCAAGCGTCTGGTCGCAGCGCAGGATGAGCTCTCGGCCCAGGCCATGGTGCGTGGGGTGGCCTGGCTGATCGAAGCTGCCGGTATCGAGCGCCTGCGTATCACTGGTGGCGAACCCCTGGTCAGTCCCAAGCTCGAAGCCTTCCTGGCTGGCGTGTCGGTGCTCGGCCTCGATGACATCGCCCTGACCACCAATGGCCAGTTGCTCGCGCGCAAGCTGCCATTGCTGCTGGATGCCGGCATCCGGCGCCTGAATGTCTCCCTTGATACCCTCGACGCCGATGCCTTCCGCGGGATCTCCCGTGGCGGGGATCTGGCCAGCGTGCTCGATGGCATGCACAAGGCCAGCGACGCCGGCATGAAGATCAAGGTGAACATGGTGCCACTGCGCGGGCGCAACCTCGATCAGGTGCTGCCGCTGCTCGACTACTGCCTGGCCCGTGGCTATGAACTGCGCTTTATCGAACTGATGCGCATGGGGCACCTGGCCAGTGACCACAACGCTTTCCTGCAGCAGTTCGTGAGCCTGGAGCAGTTGCTGCAACTGATCGGCGAGCATCACGAGTACGCCCAGGCCGATGCGCCAGTGGACGCCACTGCATTGCGCTACCGGGTGCCGGGGCAAGGCCACTTCGGCGTGATCGCCAACGAAAGCGTGCCGTTCTGCCGAACCTGCTCGCGTCTGCGTCTGTCTTCTACCGGGTGGCTGCATGGCTGCCTGTCGTCGAGCAACCGGCATTTCATCGGTGACCTGCTCGACAAGCCGCGCCACCAGGCGTTGCCGGCCTTGCAGGGCATGTTGATGAAGGCCCTGGGCGACAAGCAGGCCGTGGCATTTTCAGGCGGTGCCACGGTGATGAAGATCATCGGCGGTTGAGCCATACCCTCCAGCTGGCGCAAAACCTGCATCTGGCGGCTGTTCGCCGGTTTTCCGTCACCGGCTTCTGGAGGAAAGATGCGTAGCCTGGTTCTGCTGCTGGCGCTGATGGCGCTGGGTGGCTGCATGAATGTGAGCGATATGGGCGAAGGTGTGCGCTACCACATGAGCGACGCCGGCCTGCTCGACCATAGCGAAACCCGCCGTTCGTTGTCGGTGCGCCTGCAGCCCGACTCGTTCGTCTTCATCGGTCAGGGCGTGTTCGTGCCGCCGGGCAATGCCTATCCGCGGCCCAACGTGGTGGCCGAGGAAGCCTTCAAGGCCTTTGTCGAGTACTTCCCGCTGGTGCGACGTGCCGAGGGTCCGCTGGGGCTGGAGGATGCCTTGTCCCAGGCGCGCGACGTGGGCGCGCATTACCTGCTGTATGCGCGTTTTGCCAAGGCCGACAACCGTATCGGCAATGGTGACGAGTGGTACGACGAGCAGGCGGTGGACCGCCTGGGTGTCGACACCGGAAGAATTCAGCTGATGCTGATCGAAACCAGTACCCGCTATCTGATCGATACCGTGAGCATCCGCAGCCGTGGCGGTTTGCTGACGTTCCACGACAATCAGCCGCAGGATTTGATTGCGGCACCGCTTGAGGATTACGCTCGCAGTTTGTTGGGCATGAGCCGCTGAGGAGCAGATGATGGTGGATACCGGCAAGGCCAATGACCTGTTGGCGCAACTCCCGAAGGTCGGCAAAGGTCCGGCGCCGGTCCACCTGTGGAATCCGGACTTCTGCGGCGACATCGACATGCGAATCGCCCGCGACGGCACCTGGTACTACCTGGGCACCCCGATTGGTCGCAAGCCGATGGTGCGTCTGTTCTCCACCATCATCCGTCGCGACGGGGATGACTACTTCCTGGTCACGCCTGTGGAAAAGGTCGGAATCCAGGTCGATGATGCGCCGTTCGTGGCGGTGCTCATGGACGTGCAGGGCAGTGGTGAGCAGCAGGTGCTGCGCTTCACCAGCAATGTGGAGGATGTGGTCGAGGCCGGGCCCGAGCACCCGCTGCGTTTCGTGATCGACCCGCTGACACAGGAGCCTTCGCCTTACGTGCACATGCGCAACAACCTCGAGGCGCTGATCCATCGCAGCGTGTTTTACCAGTTGGTAGAGCTGGCTGTAACGCGCGACATCGATGGGCAGCCATGGCTGGGCGTATGGAGTGCGGGGCAGTTCTTTCCAATCGGGCAGCAATAGCCTGTCGCAGCCTGTATCGCCCCGGCAGTCCTGGCCCGGGCTGAAGACCAAAACGAAAAAACCCGCCAAAAGGCGGGTTTTTCGAGTATTTCAGAGGCTGTGCAAGCACGCTCTGAAACGATGTTTGGCTCCGCGACCAGGACTCGAACCTGGGACCCAATGATTAACAGTCATTTGCTCTACCGACTGA
The DNA here is from genome assembly GCF_024355235.1 of Pseudomonas sp. S12(2018). Lineage (NCBI taxonomy): Bacteria > Pseudomonadati > Pseudomonadota > Gammaproteobacteria > Pseudomonadales > Pseudomonadaceae > Pseudomonas > Pseudomonas sp. S12(2018). Next base: position 44,447 of record NZ_QLAD01000001.1, on the reverse strand, counting down.
GCTATCGCGGAATCTGGGGCGTATCTTACTGATTGCTAAGGGGAAGTCAAGCTCCCCCTGAGCAATCAGGTGTTACAGGACCTCGACAATCGCCTTGGTCACCACGTGAATGTTGTTCTGGTTCAACGAGGCGACGCAGATACGACCGGTATCCAGAGCATAGATCGCATGCTCGTCCTTCAGGCGTGCCACCTGCTCGACGGTCAGGCCCGAGTAGGAGAACATGCCGCACTGGCGCCCGACGAAGCTGAAGTCCTGCTGTGCGCCGTACTGGGCCAGCAGCTCGACCATCTGCTTGCGCATGCCGTGGATGCGCTGGCGCATCTCGGCCAGTTCCGCTTCCCACATTGCGCGCAGCTCGGGGCTGTTGAGCACGGTGGCGACAATGGTGGCGCCGTGGGTCGGCGGGTTGGAGTAGTTGGTGCGGATCACGCGCTTGACCTGCGACAGCACGCGAGTGGCCTCTTCCTTGGACTCGGTGACGATCGACAGGGCGCCGACGCGCTCGCCGTACAGCGAAAACGACTTGGAGAACGAGCTGGAGACGAAGAAGTCCAGGCCCGATTCGGCGAACAGGCGCACGGCAGCGGCGTCTTCGGCGATGCCCTGGCCAAAGCCCTGGTAGGCCATGTCCAGGAACGGGATGTGACCCTTGGCCTTGACCACCTCGAGCACGTTGTTCCAGTCGGCCGGGGTCAGGTCGACGCCGGTCGGGTTGTGGCAGCAGGCGTGCAGTACCACGATCGAGCCGGCCGGCAGCGCGTTGAGGTCCTCGAGCATGCCGGCACGGTTGACGTCATGGGTGGCGGCGTCGTAGTAGCGGTAGTTCTTGACCGGGAAACCGGCGGTTTCGAACAGGGCGCGGTGGTTTTCCCAGCTCGGGTCGCTGATTGCGACAGTGGCATTGGGCGACAGCTGCTTGAGGAAGTCAGCGCCGATCTTCAAGGCGCCGGTACCACCGACGGACTGGGTGGTGACCACACGGCCGGCGGCCAGCAGGGGCGAATCGGCACCGAACAGCAGCTTCTGCACGGCCTGGTCGTAGGCCACGATGCCGTCGATCGGCAGGTAGCCGCGGGAGGCGTGCTGGGCGGCGCGTTGGGTTTCGGCTTCGATGACTGCACGCAGCAGTGGGATACGCCCTTCTTCGTTGCAGTAAACACCAACGCCCAGGTTCACCTTGTGGGTGCGGGTATCGGCATTGAACGCTTCGTTGAGGCCCAGGATAGGGTCGCGGGGTGCCAGCTCGACAGCGGAAAACAGGCTCATTTTTACCTTGGCTCTGAATGGAGAGTGATAGAGGTCGCACGCTCCAGCCGAATGCACTGAAGCGGTGCACAAACGGGGAGTCAGTATAGTGATACCCATCGGTCACGGCGACAGTCTGTCGCAGCTTTTACTGCTGTTTTCGCGAATATTTTTCGACCGTCAGTCGCTTGCGCCGGTCAATACTGTGAAACAGGCCGTGGTTTGCCTTGAAACTGGCGCCGGGCACCACCAATTGGGTATAAGTACTGTCTATAAATACAGTTGCCTGTATCCGTTCATTTCCAGGGGTTCACCATGTCCGAGTTTCAACTCGTCACCCGTTTCCAGCCGGCGGGTGATCAGCCCGAAGCCATTCGCCTGATGGTCGAGGGGATCGAGGCCGGGCTGGCGCACCAGACCCTGCTCGGGGTGACGGGTTCGGGCAAGACCTTCAGCATCGCCAACGTGATTGCCCAGGTGCAGCGCCCGACCCTGGTACTGGCGCCGAACAAGACCCTGGCCGCCCAGTTGTATGGCGAGTTCAAGTCATTCTTCCCGAACAACGCGGTGGAGTATTTCGTTTCCTACTACGACTACTACCAGCCCGAAGCCTACGTGCCGTCCTCCGACACCTTCATCGAGAAGGACGCCTCGATCAACGACCATATCGAGCAGATGCGCCTGTCGGCGACCAAGGCGCTGCTGGAGCGGCGTGACGCGATTATCGTCACCACGGTGTCGTGCATATATGGTCTGGGCAGCCCGGAAACCTACCTGAAGATGGTGCTGCACGTGGACCGTGGCGACAAGCTCGACCAGCGGGCCTTGCTGCGCCGTCTGGCCGACCTGCAGTACACCCGCAACGACATGGACTTTGCCCGCGCCACCTTCCGTGTGCGCGGCGACGTGATCGACATCTTCCCGGCCGAATCGGACCTGGAGGCCATCCGCATCGAGCTGTTCGATGACGAGGTGGAGAACATCGCGGCCTTCGACCCGCTGACCGGCGAGGTGATCCGCAAGCTGCCGCGCTTCACCTTCTACCCCAAGAGCCACTACGTGACCCCGCGCGAAACCCTGCTGGAGGCCATGGACGGGATCAAGGCGGAGCTCAAGGAACGCCTGGAGTACCTGCACAAGCACAACAAGCTGGTCGAGGCCCAGCGCCTGGAGCAGCGCACCCGGTTCGACCTGGAGATGATCCTGGAGCTGGGCTACTGCAACGGCATCGAAAACTACTCGCGCTACCTGTCCGGGCGTCCGGCCGGCGCGCCGCCGCCGACCCTGTACGACTACCTGCCGCCGGATGCGTTGCTGGTGATCGACGAATCCCACGTCAGCGTTCCGCAGGTGGGGGCCATGTACAAGGGGGACCGCTCGCGCAAGGAAACCCTGGTGGAGTACGGCTTTCGCCTGCCTTCGGCGTTGGACAACCGGCCCATGCGCTTTGACGAATGGGAGTCGGTCAGCCCGCAGACCATCTTCGTCTCGGCCACGCCGGGCAACTACGAGGCCGAGCATGCCGGCCGTGTGGTGGAGCAGGTGGTGCGCCCGACCGGTCTGGTCGACCCCCAGGTGGAGGTGCGTCCGGCCACGACCCAGGTGGATGACCTGCTGTCGGAGATTCGCAAGCGTGTGGCGGTGGAGGAGCGGGTGCTGGTCACTACCCTGACCAAGCGCATGGCCGAAGACCTCAGCGACTACCTGGCCGATCACGATGTGCGGGTGCGCTACCTGCACTCGGACATCGATACCGTTGAGCGAGTCGAGATCATCCGCGACCTGCGCCTGGGCACCTTCGATGTGCTGGTGGGTATCAACCTGCTGCGCGAGGGCCTGGACATGCCCGAGGTCTCGCTGGTGGCGATTCTGGATGCGGACAAGGAGGGCTTCCTGCGTTCGGAGCGCTCGCTGATCCAGACCATCGGGCGCGCGGCGCGCAACCTCAACGGCCGCGCGATCCTGTACGCCGACAACATGACTGGCTCGATGGAGCGGGCGATCGGCGAAACCGAGCGTCGCCGCGACAAGCAGATGGCCTTCAACGAGGCCAACGGCATCGTGCCCAAGGGCGTGGTCAAGGACATCACCGACATCATGGAAGGCGCCAACGTGCCCGGCTCGCGCAGCAAGAAGCGCAAGGGCATGGCCAAGGCCGCCGAGGAGCGCGAGCGTTACGAGGCCGAGTTGCGTTCGCCTGGCGAGATCGCCAAGCGCATCAAGGCGCTGGAAGAGAAGATGTACCAGCTGGCGCGGGACCTGGAGTTCGAGGCTGCAGCGCAGATGCGCGACGAGATCGCGCAGTTGCGTGAGCGATTGCTCACGGTCTGACGGGCCTTTCGCGGGTCAAGCCCGCTCCCACAGGATCACATTGACGCCAAGGGCAATGGAGTACCTGCTGGAGCGGGCTTGCCAGCGAAGACTTCAACGCGGTCTAGTGCGCCTCGCCCGCCTTCAACCCCTGCGGCAGCTTCTTCGTCAACAGCACCGCCACCATGCTGATTGCCAGCCCGATGCCGACAAAATGGAAGGCGTCGTTGTACGCCATGATCATCGCCTGCTGATGGGTGATCTCGCTCAGCCTGGCCAGTGCTGCCCCTTCGCTGCCCAGCTTCTCGGTCAGCAAGGTCAGCCGCTCGGCCACTGCGGCATTGGTCGGTACCACCGCCTCGCGCAGGTAGTCGAAATACACCTTGGTGCGCGCATCCAGCAGCGTGGCCAGCAGCGCAATGCCGATGGCCCCGCCCAGGTTGCGCAGGATGTTGAACAGGCTCGACGCCGAGCCTGCGTCCTGCGGCTGGATATAGGCCGTGGCAATCAGCGAGATGGTCACCATGATCATCGGCTGCCCCAGCGCACGGATGATCTGGATATGGTTGAACTGGGTGCCGGCAAAGTCCGGGTTCAATACCCCCGAGCTGAAACTCGCCAGCCCGAACAGCCCGAAGCCGATGGTGCAGAGGATCTTCGGCGAAATCACCTTCATCAGTTGCGGGACCAGCGGGATCAGGAACAGCTGCGGCACCCCCATCCACATGATCACTTCGCCGATCTGCAGGGCGTTGTAGTTCTGGATCTGCGCCAGGTACAGCGGCAGCAGGTAGATCGAACCGTACAACCCCACGCCCATGCCCAGGCTGGCAATGCTCGACAACCCGAAATTGCGGTTCTGTAGGATGCGCAGGTTGATCAGCGGGTTGGGTTTCGAGAACTGCACGATCACGAAGGTAATGAGGCTGACCAGGGCAATGCTGCCCAGGGTGACGATCAGCCCCGACTCGAGCCAGTCCTTGCGATGCCCCTCCTCAAGAAACACCTGCAGGCAGCCAAGCCCGACGCCCAGCGTCAGGATGCCGGTGTAATCGGTGCTTTTGAGCAGCTCCCAGTGTGCTTCCTTCTTCTCCAGGCCGTACAGCAAGCCGCCGATCATGATCAGGCCGGGCGGGATGTTGATGTAGAAGATGTATTCCCAGCCCCAGTTCTCGGTCAGCCAGCCGCCCAGGGTAGGGCCGATGGACGGGGCGAAGGTGGCGGTCATGGCGAACATCGCCATGCCCTTGGCGCGGTGATGCTCGGGCAGCTTGATCAGGGTCAGGGTGAAGGCCAGCGGGATCAGCGCGCCGCCGGTAAAACCCTGCAGGGCGCGGAACACGATCATGCTTTCCAGGTTCCAGGCCATCGAGCACAGCAGCGACGACACCAGAAAACCCGCCGACACCCACACTGCCAGGCGCCGCGCCGACAGCAGCTGCACCAGCCAGGCGGTCAGCGGGATCATGATGATCTCGGCCACCAGGTAGGAGGTGGAGATCCACGAGCCTTCTTCCAGGGTCGCCGACAGGGCGCCCTGGATGTCCTTGAGCGACGAGTTGGTGATCTGGATGTCGAGCACTGCCATGAACGCGCCGAGCATCACGCTCATCACCGCGATCCAGTCGCGCCGGCTGGGTTCGCCGGCGGGACGGATCAGTTGATCACCGGCCATCGGTACGGATATCGACGGTGGCGGTCACCGACATGCCCGGGCGGATCTTGCCGTGCAACGGGTTGTCGGCGGCGAAGGTCAGCTTGACCGGGATGCGCTGCACGACCTTGGTGAAGTTGCCGGTGGCGTTGTCGGGTGGCAGCAGGCTGAACTGCGCGCCGGAAGCGGCGAACAGGCTGTCGACGCGGCCTTCGATCGGCGTGTCGGGGTAGCTGTCGAACACCAGCTCGGCACGCTGGCCGGGCTGCATCTTGCCGATCTGGGTTTCCTTGAAGTTGGCCTGCACCCAGATGTCCTGATCGGGCACGATCGACAGCAGGTAGGCGCCGGCCTGCACGTACTGGCCGTTGCGTGCCGCGCGCTGGCCGATCATGCCGCTGATCGGCGCGCGAATTTCACTGCGGCTCAGGTTCAGCTCGGCCTGGGCCAGGTCGGTGCGGGCGGTGGCGATCTGGGCGTCCAGGCGCTTGAGTTCGGCAGCCAGTGCGTTGACCTGCTGGCGTTGACCCTGCAGGTCGGCCTGGGCCTTGCTCACCTGGGAGCGTGCCACGTTGCTTTCGGCCGACAGGGTGGTCACCCGTTCTTCCGAGACAAAGCCTGGCTTGCGCAGCGCCTGTGCACGGTTGAGGTCCAGCTGGGTACGCCCAAGCGTGGCCTGGTTGGCCGACACCTGTGCCTGGCCGGCGGCGATCAGGCTCGCCTGCTGCGTCAGGCGGCTGTCGGCTTGCAGGCGCTCGGCCTCGCGGGTGGCCAGGGTGGCGCGGGCGCGCTCCACGGCAAACTGGAAGTCGTTGCCTTCCAGGCGCACCAGCAGGTCGCCCTTGGCCACATGCTGGTTGTCCTCGACCAGCACCTGCTCGATGCGCGCGCCCAACTGGCTGGAAACCCGGGTGATCTCGCCCTGCACGTAGGCGTTGTCGGTGCTCTCGTAGAAGCGCCCCTTGAAGTACCAGTGGGCCAGAAAGCCCAGGCCGATGAGCAGAACCAGGGTCAGGAAAATCAGCAGGCGACGCTTGAGTTGGGCAGGCATGGGTACGATCGTTCCAAAAATGTAAGCAAATTTAACAAGGTTTGCCTTGGCAAACACAAGCGCCGATCGTGCCCATTGCTGGAGCCGGGTGGCCCCGTGCTGTTAACATCCAGCCTTTGTTTCACCTCTTGTTCGAGACTCTCATGACCACCGTTCGCACGCGTATCGCGCCTTCGCCGACTGGCGATCCCCATGTCGGCACCGCCTACATCGCCCTGTTCAACTACTGCTTCGCCAAGCAGCACGGTGGCGAATTCATCCTGCGTATCGAAGATACCGATCAGCTGCGCTCCACCCGCGAGTCCGAGCAGCAGATCTTCGATGCCCTGCGCTGGCTGGGTATCGAATGGAGCGAAGGCCCGGATGTCGGCGGCCCGCACGGCCCGTACCGCCAGAGCGAACGCGGCGAGATCTACAAGCAGTACGCCCAGCAACTGGTCGATCTGGGCCATGCCTTCCCGTGCTTCTGCACTGCCGAAGAACTGGACCAGATGCGTGCCGAGCAGATGGCCCGCGGCGAAACCCCGCGCTATGACGGGCGCGCCTTGCTGCTCTCGCCTGAAGAAGTGCAGCGTCGCCTGGCCGCCGGCGAGCCCCATGTGATCCGCATGAAAGTTCCGACCGAAGGCGTGTGCGTGGTACCGGACATGCTGCGCGGCGACGTCGAGATTCCGTGGGACCGCATGGACATGCAGGTACTGATGAAGACCGATGGCCTGCCGACCTACTTCCTGGCCAACGTGGTCGATGACCACCTGATGGGCATCACCCACGTATTGCGTGGCGAAGAGTGGCTGCCTTCGGCGCCCAAGCTGATCAAGCTGTACGAGTACTTCGGCTGGGAGCAGCCAACCCTGTGCTACATGCCGCTGCTGCGCAACCCCGACAAGAGCAAGCTGTCCAAGCGCAAGAACCCGACCTCGGTGACCTTCTACGAGCGCATGGGCTTCATGCCCGAAGCCATGCTCAACTACCTGGGCCGCATGGGCTGGTCGATGCCGGACGAGCGCGAGAAGTTCTCGCTGGCCGAAATGGTCGAGCACTTCGACCTGTCGCGTGTGTCGCTGGGCGGCCCGATCTTCGACATCGAGAAGCTGTCGTGGCTCAACGGCCAGTGGCTGCGTGAGCTGCCTGTCGCAGAGTTTGCCGCGCGCGTGCAGAAATGGGCGTTCAACAGCGACTACATGATGAAGATCGCGCCGCACGTACAGGGCAGGGTAGAGACCTTCAGCCAGATTGCGCCGCTGGGTGGGTTCTTCTTCGAAGGTGCGCTCAAGCTCGACGCCAAGCTGTTCGAGCACAAGAAACTGTCGGCCGACCAGGTACGCCAGGTGATCCAGCTGATCCTGTGGAAGCTCGAGGGGCTGCGCCAGTGGGAGAAGGATCGCATCACCGGCTGCATCCAGGCGGTGGTCGAGGCGCTGGAGCTCAAGCTGCGTGACGCGATGCCGCTGATGTTCGCCGCGATTTCCGGCCAGGCCAGCTCGGTGTCGGTGCTCGATGCCATGGAGATCCTCGGGCCGGATCTGACCCGCTACCGCCTGCGCCAGGCGCTGGACCTGCTGGGTGGTGTGTCGAAGAAAGAAAACAAGGAATGGGAAAAGCTGTTGGGCACCATTGCCTGAGCATTTTTCCCGTAGGAGCCGGCCTTGCCGGCGAACAAAGCGCTGCGGTACCCGGTATTGCGCAGCGCCTGTTTCGCCGGCAAGGCCGGCTCCTGCAAGGGCGAGACCCCCGAGTTTGCGGGGGCTCTCCTGACCCAGGCCGGTAAGTGTTTGTTATCTCGGAAATTTCTTTTGGATTTTGTTGAAAATTTATTTGACAGGTCTTCAATCCGATCTTAATATGCGCCCCGTCCACAGCGATGAACGAAACGAAGCGCGAAGCACCCAGCCAAGCGATTCAGTTCAAAGCGACATTGTGGGGCTATAGCTCAGCTGGGAGAGCGCCTGCATGGCATGCAGGAGGTCAGCGGTTCGATCCCGCTTAGCTCCACCAAATTCCCTATCCGGAGTTGGTCATACAACTCAGGGTTCAACCGGGTTCCAGCAGCCGGGTTGTGTGGTAAGAAGGTTCGTCCCCTTCGTCTAGTGGCCTAGGACACCGCCCTTTCACGGCGGTAACAGGGGTTCGAGTCCCCTAGGGGACGCCAGTTTTACACAAGTGATGTTGCAAGACATCGCTGGGCCGCGAGGCTAGAAATCTGGGGCTATAGCTCAGCTGGGAGAGCGCCTGCATGGCATGCAGGAGGTCAGCGGTTCGATCCCGCTTAGCTCCACCAATTTTGCCAGGGTTCGTGAAAACGAGCCTGCACGAAGGTTACAAGTCCCCTTCGTCTAGTGGCCTAGGACACCGCCCTTTCACGGCGGTAACAGGGGTTCGAGTCCCCTAGGGGACGCCATTTTACCCGCTCTGCGGGATTTCAAGGCTCATTCGATTATTGAATGAGCCTTTTGTTTTTTCCCTCGAAAAAATCTCTTTCGCCCTTGGGCCGCAGGAGAAAGTGCTTGCCAATAAATATTATGAGCATAATATTATCTCCATAATATTTGGAGGCCTGCCATGCACGACAAAAAAGCCCAGACCCGCCAGCGCATTTTGGATGCGGCGCGCAGTGCGCTGATCCTTAATGGCCCGGCCGACCCCAGTGTGCAGCAGGTGATGGGCGCTGCGGGGCTCACCGTGGGTGGGTTCTATGCGCATTTCGAGAACAAGGATGCGCTGATGCTCGAAGCCTTTTGCCAGTTGCTTGGCGAGCGCCGGGCCTTGCTGGCACAGGTCGACGCGTCGCTGGACGGGGAGGCGCGTCGTGCCCTGGTGGCGGCCTTCTACCTGTCGCGCAAACACCGCGATGCCGTCGACAGCGGCTGCCCGCTGCCCAGCTCTCTGGGCGAGATCAATCAGTTGCCGGCGACCTTTCGCGCGGTGCTGACCGAGCATATCGAGTTGATGATGGCCAACCTGGCCGACACCCCCGAAGACGCCGACAAGGTGCTGGCCGACCTGGCCCTGATGGTCGGCGGCCTGGCCCTGGCGCGTGCGCTGGGTACCAGCGAATTGTCCGACCGTGTGTTGCGTGCCGCCAAGTCCGCGGTGATCTGATCTGGAGCGACGTGATGAACAGCCTGAGCTGGATTCGTGGTATCAACGCCACTGTTGGACGCCTGGCACCCAATCGGGTGGCCGGGCAGATGCGCCAGGCCTTCATGAGCCCGCGCACCTTGCCGCCACGCGACTGGGAACTGCCGCTGCTGGCGCGTGCCGAGCGCATTACCCTGCGCTTTGGCCTGAGTGCGCTGCGCTGGGGGCAAGGCCCCACGGTGCTGCTGATGCACGGCTGGGAGGGGCGCCCCACCCAGTTCGCCCATCTGATCGAGGCCCTGGTGGCCGCCGGCTATTGTGCGGTGGCGCTCGAAGGGCCGGCCCACGGCCGCTCGCGTGGAAACAAGGCCAACGTGGTGTCGTTCGCCCACGCCTTGCTCGAGGCGGCCGGCGAGCTGGGCCCATTGCACGGGGTGGTCGGCCATTCCATGGGCGGTGCCAGTACGCTGCTGGCCCTGCAGTGGGGGCTGCGTACCGAGGTGGCGGTGAGCATCGCCGCGCCGGCGCGCCTGCTCGAGGTGCTGCGCGGCATGGCGCGGCACCTGGGGTTGCCGGCGCGGGCGCGGGCAGCCTTCATTCGCCAGGTGGAACGAGAGGTCGGGGTGCCGATCTCGCGCCTGGACGTGGCCGTCTACCAGCTGGAACTGCCCGGTTTCATCGTGCATGCCGAGGACGACCCGCTGGTCGCCGTCAGCGAGGCGCGGCTGATTCATCAGGCGTGGTTCGACAGCCAGCTGCTGCTGTTGCCCCAGGGCGGGCATATGCGTGTGCTGTCCGACCCGCAACTGGTCGACGGCGTACTTGCGCTGCTGCAACGCAGTGCCCGGCCAGTGCGCCAATCGGCCTGAGCATCCGTTACACTCTGCCCGTTCACTACAGATCGGGAGCGGGCATGAGCTGGGATCGGGCAACGCCATTTACCATCGACCTGCAGGTCGGTGCCGAGGATATCGACGGCCTGGGGCACGCCAACAACGCGGTGTACGTCACCTGGCTCGAGCGCTGCGCCTGGCGTCATTCCCAGCGCCTGGGGCTGGACCTGGCCGAGTACCGGCGCCTGGACCGCGCCATGGCCGTGGTGCGTCACGAGATCGATTACCTGGCCAGCGCCTATGAGGACGACATCCTGCAGTTGGCCACCTGGATCGTCGACTGGGACCAGCGCCTGAAGATGACCCGTCACTTCCAGCTGGTGCGACCAAGCGATGGCACCACCTTGCTGCGGGCGCAGACCACCTTCGTGTGCATCGAGCTGTCCACCGGCAAGCCCAGGCGCATGCCGGCAGAATTCATCGAGGGCTACGGCGCCGCGATGGCCGGAGCCCGATAAGCCACGGTTTTTGCTAGACTGCCGGCCTTTTTCGCGCGAGACCCACGCCATGCAAATTGCCCTGGCCCCCATGGAGGGGCTGGTCGACAACATCCTTCGCGACGTACTGACCCAGGTGGGCGGCATCGACTGGTGTGTCACCGAGTTCATTCGCGTGTGCGACCGGTTGCTGCCGGCGCATGTGTACGAGAAGCTGGCCCCGGAGCTTGGCCGCGGTGCGCAAACCGCCGCCGGCGTGCCTTTGCGTGTGCAGTTGCTGGGCTCCGACCCGGCATGCCTGGCCGATAACGCGGTGCTGGCCTGCGAGCTGGGCGCCCCCGTCATCGACCTCAATTTCGGTTGCCCGGCCAAGACCGTGAACAAGTCCCGCGGCGGCGCGGTGCTGCTCAAGGAACCCGAGCTGCTGCATGCCATCCTGCGCGAAGTGCGCCGGGCGGTGCCTGCGCATATCCCGGTCACCGCCAAGATGCGCCTGGGCTTCGACAGCCCGGACGGTGCGCTGGACTGCGCCCGCGCCCTGGCCGAAGGCGGCGCCGACCAGTTGGTGGTGCACGCACGCACCAAGGTCGACGGCTACAAGCCGCCGGCGCACTGGGAGTACGTGGCGCGGGTGCAGGAGGTGGTGAAGGTGCCGGTGTTCGCCAACGGCGAGGTGTGGACGCTGGAAGACTGGCGCCGCTGCCGCGAGGTCAGCGGCGTGGAGGACATCATGCTCGGTCGCGGCCTGGTGTCGCGCCCGGACCTGGCCCGGCAGATTGCCGCCGAGCGCCAGGGCATCGCGTTCGTGCCGCTGGACTGGCAGGCACTGCAACCGCTGCTGCAGGACTTCTGGGTGCAGGCCCGGGAACAGATGACCGAGCGTCAGGCACCGGGGCGACTGAAGCAGTGGGTGGCGATGCTGACCCGTACCTACCCCGAAGCCACGGCACTGTTTACCGAACTGCGCCGCGAGACCGACTGTGATCGCGTGGCGCGGCTGCTGGGTATTCCGGTCAGCGAGGCGGCCTGAAAAAATTTTTGTGGTCGATGCTTGAAATGTTAGGGCGGGTCCTTATCTAGGGAGTACGCGATGCCGAAGTCGGGTCGCGCAATCACCAACTCGCTGATATTTCAGGAGATGTACCATGACTACCGCATTTTCTCTGGCTCCACTGTTCCGTCAATCCGTTGGCTTCGACCGTTTCAACGACCTGTTCGAATCCGCGGCACGTAGCGAGTCGGGTAGCACTTACCCACCCTACAATGTTGAAAAACATGGCGAAGACCACTACCGAATCGTCGTTGCTGCAGCTGGCTTCCAGGAAGAGGACCTCGACCTGCAAGTGGAAAAAGGCGTTCTGACCGTCAGTGGCGGCAAGCGTGACAGCAGTGGTGAAAGCGTCACCTACCTGCACCAGGGCATCGCCCAGCGGGCCTTCAAGTTGTCCTTCCGCCTGGCTGACCACATCGAAGTGAAGTCGGCGGGCCTGGCCAACGGTCTGCTCAGTGTCGATCTGCTGCGTGTTGTGCCTGAAGAAGCCAAGGCCAAGCGCATCCCGATCAACGGCGAGAAACCTGCGCTGAACTGAGTGCGGGCTGAGTGAAAGAGGGCACCTTCGGGTGCCCTTTTTTGTGCCCGGTTCGCGCGGCTCTTCACTGCAGGGGCCAGCCTTGCTGGCAACTGCCGTACTGCGGTGTGTCAGTAGTCCGCCGGTGCCTGCAGCAGCATCGCCCTGAACTCGTTCAGCGGCAATGGCCGGCTGTGCAGGTACCCCTGGTACAGATGGCACCCCAGCCGCTCCAGAAACTCCAGTTGCTCCGACAGCTCCACCCCTTCGGCAATCACTGCCAGGTCCAGGCTTCTGGCCATGGCCACGATGGCCTTGACGATCTCTGCATCATTGGGGTCCAGCGGTGCATCGCGCACGAATGACTGATCGATCTTCAGCGCATCCACCGGCAAGCGCTTGAGGTAGGTGAGCGACGAGTAGCCGGTGCCGAAGTCATCCATCGCAAAGCTCACCCCGAACGCCTTCAGCTCGCGCATCTTGCTGATGGTGTCCTCCAGGTTCTGGATCACGATGCCCTCGGTGATCTCCAGCTTGAGCATCTGGTAGGGCAGGCGGTAGTCGTCCAGGCTGCGCCGCACCCGCTCGACGAAATCGTTCTGGCGGAACTGGCGCGGGCTGATGTTCACGCACAGGCTGAAATCCATCGGATCGATCAGCCCGTCCTGCAGCATGCGCGAGCAGGCGTCACAGGCTTCGTCGAGTATCCAGCTGCCCACCTCCAGGATCAGCCCGCTTTCCTCCAGCACCTGGATGAACTGGCTGGGCGGCTGCTGGCCCAACAGCGGATGATGCCAGCGCAGCAGCACCTCGGCCCCGACGATGCGGTTGTCACGGGCATCCACTTGGGGCTGGAAGTGCAGCGCCAGTTCGCCCCTGGCCAGGGCCATGCGCAGGTCGCTCTCCATGCGCAGGCGTTCACTGGCGGCCTTCTGCATGGTGGTGTGGAACAGTTGCGTGGTGTTGCGACCCGAATCCTTGGCGCGGTACAGCGCAATGTCGGCGCGCTTGAGCAGGTCGGCCGGCGTGGTGCCGTGGTCGGGGATCAGCGCCACGCCGATGCTGGGGGTTACCTGCAGGCGCTGGCCGTCCAGCGACATCGGCTCGGCCAGCAGCTCGCGCAAGGTGTCGGCCAGTTGGCGAACCTTGTCGGTGACCTCTTCGCGGCTGCCTTCCAGGCCGCTCAGCAGCACCACGAACTCGTCACCCCCCAGGCGCGCCACGGTGTCCTCCAGGCGCACGCTGGCTTCAAGCCGGGCTGTGATGATCTTGAGCACCGTATCGCCCACCGGGTGGCCCAGCGAGTCGTTGATGTGCTTGAAGTGGTCGAGGTCGAGGAACAGCAGGGCGCCGCGCAGGTTCTGGCGTTTGAGCAGGGCGATCTGCTGGCTCAGGCGATCCATCAGCAGGGCGCGGTTGGGCAGGTTGGTCAGCGGGTCGTGGTAGGCCAGGTGACGGATCTGCGCCTGGGCATTCTTGAGCTGGCTGACGTCGCGGGCAGTCAGTAGCAGGCAGTCTGTCTCGTTGAGGGTGATCGGCTCCATCGACACCTCCACGGTGAGGATTTCGCCGCGTTTGTTGCGCCCCAGCATTTCGCGGTGGTGCACCCGCCCGCGCTCACGCATTTCACCGAATAGCAGGGTCTGCTGCTTGTCGTCGGCCCACAACCCGATCTGAGCCATGCTCTGGCCGATCACCTCGTCGGCGCTGTAGCCGGTGAGTCGGCAGAAGCCGTCGTTCACCTCCAGGTAGCGGCCACTGTCGCGCTCGGTGATGGTGATGGCGTCGGGGCTGGAGTGGAAGGCCTTGGCGAACTTCTCCTCACTGGCCTTGAGTGCGGCTTCGCCGCGTTGCTGCTGGGTGATGTCGCGCAGGGTGGTGACGCTGCAGGGCTGGTTGTCGACCTTGATCAGGCGGCTGGAAATCACACAGGTCAGGGGCTGGCCATCCTTGTGATTGACCACCACCGCGACATTGTTCAACGCCTGGTCGCGAATCACCTGCTCGATGCGTCGTGCGCGGGCGGCCGATTCGGCCCACAGCCCCAGTTGTTCGGCGGTACGACCCAGTACCTGGTCGGCGCACCAGCCGAAGGTCTGGGTGAACGCCTGGTTGATCTCGATGAACTGGCCGGTGTCCTGGCGGGTGACGCAGATGGGGTCGGGGCTGACCTGGAACAGGCTGGCGAACTTTTCCTCCGAGCTGGTCAGGCGCTGTTCGCGTTCAACCTGTTCGGTGATGTCCAGCAGGGTGCCGGCCATGCGCAGCGGGTTGCCCTGGTCGTCACGGTACAGCCGTGCGCGGCTCTCCAGGTAGCGTGAGGCGCCGTTTTCCAGCTGGATGCGGTAGGTGATCTGGTAGTTGCCCGCGGGGCCTTCGCGCAGGCTGCGATAGGCCTGGCGCATGCCGCTGCGCTCAAGCTCGGGCACGCCTTCGAAAAACGCCTCGAACGACTCGTGGAACGGCACCGGCGCCAGGCCGTGCAGTTGTGCCGCGCGGGCCGAGCCGTACAGCATGCCGCTGGGGATATGCCAGTCCCAGGTACCCAGCTGGGCAGAGTCCAGTGCCAGGTCCAGGCGCTCCTGGCTGTCCTTGAGGGCCTGTTCGGCACGCTTGCGCTCGCTGGTGTCGACGAAAGTACTGAGCAGGTAGGTGACACCTTCGAGTTCGATGGCCTGCGTGCTGAGGATGCCATCGTGGACCTGCCCGCTGCTGGCGCGAAACTGCACTTCCAGGGTCACCGGGCCGTTGTTGCCGCTGGTGGCCTCCAGCACCTGGTCACGCTGCCTGGGGTTGGCCCACAGGCCCAGTTCCAGCGTGGTACGCCCGATCACCTGGGCGCCGGGCCAGCCAAGAATGTTCTCGAAGTGCTGGTTGACCTCATGGATCAGTCCGTCGGCGCGCCGGGTCAGCAGCACCACGTTCGGGCTCAGGTGAAAAAGCGTGGCAAAGCGCTTTTCGGAGTTGATCAGTGCGGTTTCGCGTTCGCGCTGGCGGGTGATCTCGCGCACCACCCCGATCATCTGCAGGCGCCCGTCGCGGTTGGTGGCCAGGCTGCCGTTCACTTCCAGCCAGTGCAGGCTGCCGTCCGGCCAGCGGATGCGATGGCGCAGGGCCTGGTCCACCGGCTCGCCGTTGAGCACTGCGTGAAAGGCTTGGCGCATGCGCGCGCGGTCCTCTTCCGGCAGCAGGTCGAGGTAGTCGATGTCGTGGGTCAGCGGTTGATGCGGATCGAAGCCAAACAATGCCTGGGTGCCTCGTGACCAGTTGATGCGCCCGCTGCCCACATCCCACACCCAGGCGCCAAGGTGCGCACCATTGAGCGCCGCGAGCAACTGCGGCGCACTCTCCCAGGCCTGTTCCAGCTCCTGGGGGTCTGCTGCGTGGATACGGGGAAGGCGCGCAAAACGATTGGCTGACTTGGGCATCGGTACCAGACCTTTGGCGGGTGATACGTCCTTGGTGGCGGGCCGCCCCGGGGCAGGGGCGGGCTACGCCGGGCTTGCGTGACTGTCGAGCAGGGCCATGAAGGCTCTGGCCGCATTCGATAACGTTCGTTCCGTGTGCAGAATGTAGCCTAGCTGGCGCGACAGCTGTATGCCCGGCAAGTCGATGGATGCAACCTGCTCATCGAGCATTGTGCGCGGCAGCACACTCCAGGCCAGCCCGATCGACACCATCATCTTGATGGTTTCCAGGTAGTTGGTGCTCATGGCGATGTTGGGGACCAGGCCCTGGGCCTCGAACAGACGCTGCACAATATGGTGTGTGAAAGTGTTGCCGCCGGGGAACACGGCCGGGTGGTGGGCAATGTCCGCCAGGCCCACCGCGCCCTTGCAGGCCAGCGGGTGCTCGGGGGCAACCACGAAATCCAGCGGGTCGTCCCATACCGGCACCGCGCGCACCAGGCTGTGGGGCTCGGGGGCGAGGGTGATCACGGCGATTTCGGCGCGCCCGTGCAGAATTTCCTCGTAGGCCACTTCCGAGTCCAGAAACTGGATGTCCAGAGCCACCGCCGGGTACTGCCGGGTAAACGCCCGCAACAGCGGCGGCAGGCGGTGCAGACCGATGTGATGGCTGGTGGCCAGGGTCAGTCGACCGCTGACCTCGCCGGTGAGGTTGGTCAGGGCCCGCCGGGTGTCGTCCAGCACGTTGAGGATCTGGTAGGCACGCGGCAGCAGGGCACGGCCGGCTTCGGTCAGGCTCACCTCGCGGCCAAGGCGGTCGAACAGGCGCACATCCAGCTGCTGCTCCAGCCCGGCAATGCGCTTGCTGATGGCCGGCTGGGTCAGGTGCAGGCGCTCGCCGGCACCGGAAAAGCTCCCGGTTTCAGCGATGGCGATGAAGGCACTAAGGTTGGCCAGGTCCACGGAATGAGTTCCTCGGGTTTGGATTCCTGAAAGTTATCCAAAGCATAAAAAATATGAATTTGAGTTATTCAATCTAACCCCATAGCATCGTCCGTACAAGCCAAGGGGTTATTGGCATAGAAAGACTGATGAGGAAAGTCTGATGGCTGGCAAAACGCTCTACGACAAGCTCTGGGATTCGCACTTGGTCAAGCAGCGCGACGACGGTTCGGCGCTGATCTATATCGACCGTCACATCATTCACGAAGTGACGTCGCCGCAGGCCTTCGAGGGGCTGCGCCTGGCCAACCGCAAACCCTGGCGCATCGATGCCAACATCGCCACCCCCGACCACAACGTGCCCACCACGCCAGAGCGCAAGGGCGGCATCGAGGCCATCGCCGACCAGGTGTCGCGCCTGCAGGTGCAGACCCTCGACGAAAACTGTGACGAGTACGGCATCACCGAATTCAAGATGAACGATGTGCGCCAGGGCATCGTCCACGTCATCGGCCCGGAGCAGGGTGCCACCTTGCCCGGCATGACCGTGGTCTGCGGCGACTCGCATACCTCCACCCACGGCGCGTTCGGCGCCCTGGCCCACGGCATCGGCACCTCCGAGGTCGAGCACGTGCTCGCTACCCAGTGCCTGGTGGCCAAGAAGATGAAGAACATGCTGGTGCGCGTCGAAGGGCAATTGCCGTTCGGCGTCACTGCCAAGGACATCGTGCTGGCCGTGATCGGCAAGATCGGGACCGCCGGCGGCAACGGGCATGCCATCGAGTTTGCCGGCAGCGCCATTCGCGAGTTGTCGGTCGAAGGCCGCATGACCATCTGCAACATGTCCATCGAGGCCGGTGCGCGGGTGGGCCTGGTGGCCACCGACGAGAAGACCGTTGCCTACGTCAAGGGTCGTCCGTATGCGCCCAAGGGCGAGCAGTGGGACCTGGCCGTCGAAGCCTGGAAAGACCTGGTGTCCGACAGCGACGCGGTGTTCGACACCGTGGTCGAGCTGGACGCGGCGCAGATCAAACCGCAGGTCAGCTGGGGCACCTCGCCCGAGATGGTGCTGGCGGTCGACCAGCGCGTGCCGGACCCGGCGGCCGAGGCCGACCTGGTCAAGCGCGGTTCCATCGAACGCGCCCTCAAGTACATGGGCCTGAACGCCAACCAGGCGATCACCGACATTCAGCTCGACCGCGTGTTCATCGGTTCGTGCACCAACTCGCGCATCGAAGACCTGCGCGCCGCGGCCGTGATCGCCAAGGGTCGCAAGGTGGCCTCGACCATCAAGCAGGCCATCGTGGTGCCGGGCTCGGGCCTGGTCAAGGCGCAGGCCGAGCAGGAAGGCCTGGACAAGATCTTCCTCGAGGCCGGTTTCGAATGGCGTGAGCCGGGCTGCTCGATGTGCCTGGCGATGAACCCGGACCGCCTCGAAAGTGGCGAGCATTGCGCCTCCACCTCCAACCGCAACTTCGAGGGGCGCCAGGGCGCCGGTGGGCGTACCCACCTGGTGAGCCCGGCAATGGCGGCGGCTGCCGCAGTAACCGGTCGTTTTGTCGATGTACGCGAGTTGATCCAAGGGAGCGCAGCATGAAAGCCTTTACCCAGCACACCGGCCTGGTCGCCCCGTTGGACCGTGCCAACGTCGACACCGACCAGATCATCCCCAAGCAGTTCTTGAAGTCGATCAAGCGCACCGGGTTCGGCCCGAACCTGTTCGACGAATGGCGTTACCTGGACGTGGGTCAGCCCTACCAGGACAACAGCAAGCGCCCGCTGAACCAGGATTTCGTGCTCAACCATGCGCGTTACCAGGGGGCCAGCGTGTTGCTGGCGCGGGAGAACTTCGGTTGCGGTTCGAGCCGCGAGCATGCGCCTTGGGCGCTGGAAGAGTACGGCTTTCGCAGCATCATTGCTCCCAGCTACGCCGACATCTTCTTCAACAACAGCTTCAAGAACGGCTTGCTGCCGATCATCCTCGGCGACGAGGAAGTCGACGAGCTGTTCAAGCAGGTTGAGGCGGACCCGGGCTACCAGCTGACCATCGACCTGCAGGCGCAGACCGTGACGCGGCCGGACGGCAAGGTGCTCCACTTCGAGATCGACGCGTTCCGCAAGCATTGCCTGCTCAACGGCCTGGATGACATCGGCCTGACCTTGCAGGATGGCGATGCGATTGCAGCGTTTGAAGCCCGGCACCGTGCTAGCCAGCCCTGGTTGTTTCGCGACGCCTGAATGATGCAGTGATGTGCCGGCCAAGCCGCCCCAGGAGATCCATGATGACCCGCAGCACCGCCCACACCGAAGTCGTCCAGCGCCAGTTCGGCGAACAAGCCTCTGCCTACCTGAGCAGCGCCGTGCATGCCCAGGGTAGCGAATTCGCCCTGCTGCAGGCCGAGCTTGCCGGGCACGCCGACGCCCGCCTGCTGGACCTTGGCTGCGGTGCCGGTCACGTGAGCTTCCATGTCGCCCCGCTGGTGGCCGAAGTGGTCGCCTATGACCTGTCGCAGCAGATGCTCGACGTGGTCGGCGCCGCCGCCATCGAGCGCGGCTTGAACAACATCGTCACCGAGCGTGGCGCCGCCGAGCGCCTGCCGTTCGCCGACGCCTCGTTCGATTTCGTCTTCAGCCGCTACTCGGCGCACCACTGGAGCGACCTGGGCCTGGCCCTGCGCGAGGTGCGCCGGGTGCTCAAGCCCGGCGGCGTGGCCGCGTTCGTCGACGTCATGTCGCCGGGCAGCCCGCTGCTCGACACCTACCTGCAAAGCGTCGAAGTACTGCGCGACACCAGCCACGTGCGCGATTATTCTGCCGGCGAGTGGCTGCAACAGGTCAGCGAAGCCGGCCTGTGCACCCGCAGCCACACGCGCCAGCGCCTGCGCCTGGAATACACCTCGTGGGTGGAGCGCATGCGCACCCCCGAGCCGATGCGTGCGGCGATTCGCCAGTTGCAGCAGGCGATGGGCGACGAAGTTCGCCAGCATTACCAGATAGAAGCCGATGGCTCCTTCAGCACCGACGTGATCGTGCTCTGGGCCCAACGCTGAGTTTTCCCCGGTACGCCAGTGCGGCGCACCGCTTGAATTGAATGATGAGGAACCCATGAGCAAGCAGATTCTGATTCTCCCAGGTGATGGCATTGGCCCGGAAATCATGGCCGAGGCGGTCAAGGTGCTGGAACTGGCCAACGACAAGTTCCAGCTCGGCTTCAGCCTGGCGCACGATGTGATCGGTGGCGCGGCCATCGACAAGCACGGCGTGCCGCTGGCCGACGAGACCCTGGAACGTGCGCGCCAGGCCGACGCCGTGCTGCTGGGCGCGGTGGGCGGGCCGAAGTGGGACAAGATCGAGCGTGATATCCGCCCTGAGCGCGGCCTGCTGAAAATCCGTTCGCAACTGGGCCTGTTCGCCAACCTGCGTCCGGCCATTCTCTACCCGCAGCTGGCCGATGCGTCCTCGCTCAAGCCAGAAATCGTCGCCGGCCTGGATATCCTGATCGTGCGCGAGCTGACCGGCGGCATCTACTTCGGTGCGCCGCGCGGCACCCGCGAACTGGAAGGCGGCGAGCGCCAGGCCTACGACACCCTGCCGTACAGCGAGAGCGAAATACGCCGCATCGCCCGTGTCGGTTTCGACATGGCCCGCGTGCGCGGCAAGAAGCTGTGCTCGGTGGACAAGGCCAATGTGCTCGCCTCCAGCCAGCTGTGGCGTGAAATCGTCGAGGACGTGGCCAAGGACTACGCGGATGTCGAGCTCAGCCACATGTACGTCGACAACGCCGCCATGCAACTGGTGCGCGCGCCCAAGCAGTTCGACGTGATGGTCACCGACAACATGTTCGGCGACATCCTGTCGGATGAGGCTTCCATGCTCACCGGTTCCATCGGCATGCTGCCGTCGGCGTCACTGGATGCCAACAACAAGGGCATGTACGAGCCGTGCCACGGTTCGGCCCCGGACATCGCCGGGCAAGGCATCGCCAACCCGCTGGCGACCATCCTGTCGGTATCGATGATGCTGCGTTACAGCTTCAACCAGCAGGCGGCGGCCGAGGCCATCGAACAGGCCGTGAGCCTGGTGCTGGATCAGGGCCTGCGCACCGGCGACATCTGGTCGGCGGGCTGCAGCAAGGTAGGTACGCAGGAAATGGGCGACGCAGTAGTCGCAGCGCTGCGGAATCTGTAATCTCTCGGGCCCGCCGCTGGTTTCTTCCAGGCGGCGGCCCACTTTTAGCGAAGGTGTAGTTGCGATGAAACGTGTAGGTCTGATCGGTTGGCGCGGTATGGTCGGTTCCGTGCTCATGCAGCGGATGCTCGAAGAGCAGGATTTCGATCTGATCGAGCCGGTGTTCTTCACTACCTCCAATGTCGGGGGCCAGGGGCCATCCGTGGGCAAGGACATTGCTCCGCTCAAGGATGCGTACAGCATTGAAGAGCTCAAGACCCTCGATGTGATCCTGACCTGCCAGGGTGGCGACTACACCAACGAGGTGTTCCCCAAGCTGCGCGAAGCCGGCTGGCAGGGTTACTGGATCGATGCCGCTTCCAGCCTGCGCATGCAGGATGACGCGGTCATCGTGCTGGACCCGGTCAACCGCAAGGTCATCGACCAGCAGCTGGACGCCGGCACCAAGAACTACATCGGTGGCAACTGCACCGTCAGCCTGATGCTGATGGGCCTGGGCGGCCTGTTCGAAGCCGGTCTGGTCGAATGGATGAGCGCCATGACCTACCAGGCGGCCTCCGGCGCTGGCGCGCAGAACATGCGCGAGCTGATCAAGCAGATGGGCGCTACCCATGCGGCGGTTGCCGATGACCTGGCCAACCCGGCGGCGGCCATCCTCGACATCGACCGCAAGGTTGCCGAGGCCATGCGCAGCGACGCCTACCCGACCGAGAACTTCGGCGTGCCGCTGGCCGGCAGCCTGATCCCGTGGATCGACAAGGAACTGCCCAACGGACAGAGCCGTGAAGAGTGGAAGGCCCAGGCCGAGACCAACAAGATCCTGGGTCGTTTCAAGAACCCGATCCCGGTCGACGGCATCTGCGTGCGCATCGGCGCCATGCGTTGCCACAGCCAGGCGCTGACCATCAAGCTGAACAAGGACGTGCCGATCGCCGACATCGAAGGCATGATCAGCCAGCACAACCCCTGGGTGAAGCTGGTGCCGAACCAGCGCGAGATCAGCATGCAGGAGCTGAGCCCGACCAACGTCACCGGCACGCTGAACATCCCGGTAGGGCGTCTGCGCAAGCTGAACATGGGGTCGCAGTACCTGGGCGCCTTCACCGTGGGCGACCAGCTGCTGTGGGGCGCGGCCGAGCCGCTGCGTCGCATGCTGCGGATCCTGCTGGAGCGTTGATCGCTGCTGCGCGGTAGAACAGGCCCCCTCGTCTTGCGACGCAGGGGGCTTTTTTGTGGTGGCCTGATGCCTTTGCCGGCACCGGGTGGTCTCGCTGCGGCAATCCGAGTAAAGTGCCGCTCCCCCCGTTCTGCCAGAGGCACTGTCCATGACTCAGACCTACGATATCGCCGTGATCGGCGCCACCGGCACCGTCGGCGAGACCCTGGTGCAAATCCTCGAGGAGCGCGATTTTCCCCTGGGCACCCTGCACCTGCTGGCCAGCAACGAGTCGGCGGGCAGCTCGGTGAACTACCGTGGCAAGAACCTGCGCGTGCGCGAAGTCGATGCCTTCGACTTCAGCCAGGTCAAGCTGGCGTTCTTCGCCGCAGGCCCTGCGGTTACCCGCAGTTTCGCCGCCAAGGCGCGTGCCGCCGGGTGTGCGGTGATCGATCTGTCCGGCGCGCTGTCGGCCGAACAGGTGGCAGCAGTGGTGCCCGAGGCCAATCCACAGGCCATCGACAGTCAGAGCCTGCCCGTGCAACTGGTCAGCCCGAGCGCTGCCGCGGTTGCCCTGGCGGTGGTGCTGGCCCCGCTCAAGCACCTGCTGGAACTGGAACGGGTCAACGTGACGGCGTGCATGGCGGTGTCGGCCCAGGGCCGCGAGGCGGTGGGCGAACTGGCCCGGCAAACTGCGGAGTTGCTCAATGCGCGTCCGCTGGAGCCGCGCTTCTTCGATCGCCAGGTGGCGTTCAACCTGCTGGCCCAGGTGGGTACCAGCGACAGCGAGGGCCATGGCGCCCTGGAGCGTCGCCTGGTGAGTGAGCTGCGCGAGTTGCTTGGCCTGCCTTCGCTGAAGATTTCCGTGACCTGTGTTCAAGTCCCGGTGTTTTTCGGCGATAGCTACACTGTGGCCGTGCACAGTCGCAAGGCGGTCGATCTGGCGGCGGTGAACGCCGTGCTGGAGCACGCCGACAGTGTCGAGCTGGTGGAGGCGGGTGACTACCCGACCCCGGTCGGTGATGCGGTGGCCCAGGATGTGGTGTATGTCGGGCGGGTGCGTGGCGGTGTCGACGAGGCCGAACAGCTCAATCTCTGGCTGACCACCGACAACGTGCGCAAAGGCGCGGCGTTGAACGCCGTACAGCTGGCGGAGTTGTTGATAAAACACCTTGCGTAAAAGATACTTGGCGACGATTTGCACATTGTTTCTGAAATACTGGAAGTGAGCGGCCGTCACGCGCTTGCGGGGCACCTTGCCAACATGATCCGGTGGTCATGCCAGTCAAATGCCTCACGGCGGTTTTTCACTTTCTTCTCGGTAGCCGGGGAAGGTTCATACAAAGGATGAGGTCATGCTTCGAATTCGCAAACTGGTGTTAGCAATAGCCGCGGCATCGGCGCTGTCCTCGGGTATGGCGCATGCGCTGGGGCTGGGCGAGCTGACCCTCAAGTCGGGGCAGAACCAGCCGCTGGATGCCGAGATCGAATTGCTCGATGTGCGTGACCTCACTCCCGCCGAAGTGGTGCCCAGCCTGGCGCCGGCCGAAGAGTTCAGCAAGGCCGGGGTCGAACGCCAGGCGTACCTCAACGACCTGACCTTCACCCCGGTGATCAACCCCAGTGGCAAGAGCGTGCTGCGGGTGACCTCCAGCCAGCCGCTGCCGGCCCCTATGGTCAAGTTCCTGGTGCAGGTGATGTGGCCCCAGGGCCGCCTGCTGCGCGACTACAGCGTACTGATCGACGCCTCCAAATTCTCTCCCGAAGCGGCCCAGGCGGCTTCGGGCGTCACCCCTGCGGTGACCGCGCCCGCCCGCCACACCACCGTGCGTCGCGACACCTTGTGGCAGATTGCCGCCAAGGCGCGCCAGGGTGGATCGGTGCAGCAGACCATGCTGGCGATCCAGGCGCTCAACCCCGATGCCTTCTACAACGGCAACATCAACCAGCTCAAGGTTGGCCAGGTACTGCGCCTGCCCGACCAGCAGCAGATCGCCGCCATCCCCCAGGGCCAGGCCGTCAAGGAAGTGGCCGAGCAGTATGCGGCCTGGCGTGAGGGGCGCCGTCTGGGCCCGCGTGCGCGCCAGCTCGACGCCACCCGGCGTGACGCGGCCGGCGCCGCCCCGGCGCGTATCGCCCAGCAGGACAACCTCAAGCTGGTGGCACCCGGCGGCAAAGGTGCGGCTGGCGACAGCAAGGCCCTGGCCGACAAGCTGGCGATGGCCGAAGAGAGCCTCGACACCACCCGGCGTGACAACGCCGAGCTGAAAAGCCGTGTGGCGGATCTGCAGAGCCAGCTGGACAAGCTGCAGCGCCTGATCGAACTGAAGAACGACCAGCTGGCGCGCCTGGAAGCCCAGAGCGCCGCGCCGGCGAGCCTGCCTGCGCCCGAGCAGCCGGCGATCGATGCCCAGTTGCAGCAGGCGGTACCGAGCGAAGCGGTGGTGTCCCCGGCGCCGGCTGCCGTGGATACCGCGCCGGTGGCCGAAACGCCGCCGGCTGCCGTTACCCCGAGCGATTCGGACAAGATGCTCGACGATCTGCTGGGCAACAGCTGGCTGCTGGCGCTGATCGCAGGTTCAGCCTTGCTGGTGCTGTTGTTGCTTCTGCTGCTGTTGGCGCGCAAGCGTCGTGCCCAGCAGGAGGCTGAAAAGCACATGCGCATGGCGCGAGCCCTGGCCGAGGAAAGCGACCTGGGCCTGGGGCCGGACATGGACCTGCCGCAAAGCAGTTTCGAGGGCCTGGAGGTCTCCGCGCCGAGCGTGACCCTGGCGCCGGGTGTGGTGGCGGCCTCCGCTGCAGCGGCTGCGGCTGCCGAGGTAGCACCCGCCTACGACAGGCTGGACCCGGAGTCCGAGCTGGAGCTGGAGCCGGAATTCGAGCCCAAGCCGGCCCCCGTGGTCGAGCCCGCGCCCGAGCCGGTAGAGGTTCCGTCTCCGGCCCCGGCTGCGGTGGTGGCACCGGCCGTCATCGCGGCTGCCGTGCAGGCACCGGCCGAGGACGCCCCCGCGCCAAATGACGATGCCCTGCTGGCGGAAGTCGACCTGAGCATTGCCCGCGGTCGTCTGAACCATGCCGCCGAGCTGCTGGAGCCTGCGGTGGAGCAGGCCCCCGAGCGTGCCGACCTGCGCCTGAAGCTGATGGAAGTCTATGCCCGCCAGGGCGACCGTGACGCCTTTGTCGGCCACGAGCGCCAACTGGTTGCCAATGGTCAGAACCACGCCGATGTCGAGTCGCTCAAGCAGCGTTACCCGGCCATGCTCGGCGTGGCCGCAGCGGGCGTCAGCGCTGCGGCCCTGGCCGCCGAGCTGGATGCCCAGTATGTGCAGGACCTGCTGCAGGACGACCCGCAGCCCGCGCCGGAAATCGAGTTGCCGGGCGAAGACGACCTGGACAGCGCCTTCGACCTGAGCCTGGATGACCTGGAGGGGTTGGAAGGCCTTGAAGACCTCGAAGGTCTCGAGGGCCTGGCAGACCTGCAGATCGATGATCCGCAGGCCCCGCAGGCCATGCCGCCTGCCGATATCGCGGCGCTCGACGACCTCGATTTCGATACCCTGCTGCAAGAGCAGACCCAGGCCCTGGCCCAGGCCCAGGCCGAGACGCCAGCGCCGCAAGTGCCCGACGTGCAGGAGCAGGCAGTGACTGAAGTGCCGGCCGAGACGCCCGCCGAGGTGCCTGCCGAGCCGATGCCCGAACCTGCACCGGTCGAGCCCGAGCCAATCCTGGATGACCTGTCCGACTTCGACCTCGACATGGGCGCCGACCTTGCGCCACCGGCGCCTGAAGCTGCACCCGCCGCTACGCCTGAAGCGCCACTGGATATCGAGGCCCAGTTGGCCGCGTTCGATGACTCACTGGGGCTGGACGACAGCTTCCCGGACCTGGCCGATGATTTCGACCTGTCCCTGGCCGACGAGCCGGACCCGCTGGACGCCAGCTTTGCCGCCGAGCTGGACGACGTCAACGCCGAGCTCGACAAGCTCTCGCAGAACCTCGAGCAGCCTTCCATCGCGCCGCACTTCACCGCCGAGGATGCCTCCGACCTGATGCTCGACGAGCCGGAGTTCGACTACCTCTCCGGTACCGACGAAGCCGCCACCAAGCTTGACCTGGCACGTGCCTACATCGACATGGGCGACAACGACGGCGCCCGCGAGATACTCGACGAAGTGATGAAGGAAGGTACCGAGACCCAGCGCAAGGAAGCCATCGAACTGCGTTCGCAGATGAGCTGAGCGCCCACCTGAAAGGCCAACGGCAGCCCTCGTGGCTGCCGTTGTCGTTATAATCCGCGCCATTGCGTAAACCGACAGGCTGTATCCCCTTGGAAATCATCGATAACGCCGCAGCCGAAATGGCCGCCGAAGGCTTTTTCAGAATCGCGCTGGGCGTGGAATACAAAGGCACCCGCTACCGTGGCTGGCAACGCCAGGCCAGTGGCGTGCCGAGCGTGCAGCAGACCCTCGAGGAGGCGCTGTCGAAGGTCGCCGACTCGCCAGTGTCGCTGCAGTGCGCCGGGCGTACCGATGCCGGCGTGCATGCCAGCGGCCAGGTGGTGCATTTCGACACGCGGGCGGTGCGCAGCATGAAGGCCTGGACCATGGGCGCCAACATCAACCTGCCGCATGACGTCAGCGTGTCGTGGGCCAGGCAGATGCCGGCGCACTTTCACGCGCGCTTCAAGGCCATTGCCCGGCGCTACCGCTACGTGATCTACAACGACCAGATCCGCCCGGCGCACCTGGGCGACCAGGTCACCTGGAATCACCGCCCACTCGATGCCGGGCGCATGGCCGAAGCCGCAGCCTACCTGGTGGGCACCCATGACTTCAGCGCCTACCGCGCCGGCCAGTGCCAGGCCAAGTCGCCGATCAAGCAGATCCATCACCTGCGGGTGAGTCGGCATGGGCGCATGATCGTGCTGGATATCCGTGCCAGCGCCTTCCTGCATCACATGGTGCGCAACATTGCCGGCGTGCTGATGACCATCGGCGCCGGCGAGCGTCCGCCCGAGTGGGCCAGGGAAGTGCTCGAAAGCCGCGTGCGTCGTACCGGCGGGGTGACCGCGCACCCGTTCGGGCTGTACCTGGTGCAGGTGGAATACCATGACGAGTTCGAACTGCCCGAGCGTTTCATCGGGCCACATTTCCTTACGGGTTACGAGTCGTTGACGGCTGACGGCCCGCAAGGCATTTGCTAACATCCGGAGCTTTCCGGTTCAGCTGAGGTTCACAGGCCATGTCCGCCGTTCGCAGCAAGATCTGCGGGATTACCCGCATCGAGGATGCGCTGGCCGCGGCCGAGGCGGGCGCCGACGCCATCGGGCTGGTGTTCTACGCCAGAAGTCCGCGGGCGGTGAACGTGCAGCAGGCGCGGGCGATCATCGCTGCGCTGCCGCCCTTCGTCACCACCGTGGGCCTGTTCGTCAACGCCAGCCGCTGTGAGCTCAACGAGATCCTCGACGCCGTGCCGCTGGACCTGCTGCAGTTTCATGGCGACGAAACTCCGGCCGACTGCGACGGCTACCACCGTCCCTGGATCAAGGCCCTGCGGGTTCGCCCCGGGGATGACCTGGAGGCCGGCTGCCAGCAGTACGCCAAGGCCAGCGGCATCCTCCTCGACACTTTCGTGGCCGGCGTTCCGGGTGGAACCGGCGAGGCGTTCGACTGGTCCCTGATACCCGAGCACCTGAGCAAGCCGATCATCCTGGCTGGCGGCCTCTCGGCCGACAATGTCGGGGCGGCCATCGCCCAGGTGCGTCCTTATGCAGTGGACGTCAGTGGTGGGGTGGAGCAGGCCAAGGGCATCAAGGACCCGGCCCGCATCGAGGCGTTCATGCGCGCGGTGCGCCAGGCGTGAGGGGCGGGCGAATGCTCGATGTGACGGCTGGCGGTGCGCCATCGTCCATAGCTTTCGCAGCCCGTTGCTGCCGGATCGCGCCCACGGGCCGATCGAAATTACCGGGCGGCGCCACCGGCGTCGCCTTTACAGGTTGACGATGAAGCTGGGGCAGGGTGGTACCGCGCTGAACGCGCACCGCCGGCCACGGTTCATCATCGCGTCATACACGAATTGAGCTCAAGGGCATACGCGTGACCCGGCAACTTTTGCCTGCCGGTCGCCGCTACTGGAGAAAGAAAGCATGAGCAACTGGTTGGTAGACAAACTGATCCCTTCGATCATGCGTTCCGAGGTGAAGAAGAGCTCGGTACCCGAAGGGCTGTGGCACAAATGCCCGTCCTGCGAGGCCGTGCTGTATCGTCCGGAGCTGGAAAAGACCCTGGATGTGTGCCCCAAGTGCAATCACCACATGCGCATCGGCGCACGTGCACGCATCGACATCTTCCTCGACGCCGAAGGCCGCAATGAGCTGGGTGCCGACCTGGAGCCGGTCGACCGCCTGAAGTTCCGCGACGGCAAGAAGTACAAGGACCGCCTGGTTGCTGCGCAGAAGCAGACCGGCGAAAAGGACGCCCTGGTTTCCATGAGCGGTACCCTGCTGGGCATGCCGGTGGTGGTCAGTGCGTTCGAGTTCTCCTTCATGGGCGGTTCGATGGGTGCCATCGTCGGCGAGCGTTTCGTGCGTGCCGCCAACTATGCACTGGAAAACCGCTGCCCGATGGTCTGCTTCTCGGCCTCGGGCGGCGCGCGCATGCAGGAAGCGCTGATCTCGCTGATGCAGATGGCCAAGACCTCCGCCGTGCTGGCGCGCCTGCGCGAAGAAGGCATTCCGTTCATCTCGGTTCTCACCGACCCTGTTTACGGCGGCGTTTCGGCCAGCCTGGCAATGCTCGGCGACGTGATCGTGGGCGAGCCCAAGGCGCTGATCGGCTTTGCCGGCCCACGGGTTATCGAACAGACCGTGCGCGAAAAACTGCCTGAAGGCTTCCAGCGCAGCGAGTTCCTGCTGGAGCATGGTGCCATCGACATGATCATCGCCCGATCCGAACTGCGCCCGCGCCTGGGCAATCTGCTGGCACAGATGATGGGCCTGCCGACGCCGAAGTTCGTCGCCCCCGTGATCGAGCCGATCGTGGTACCACCGGTGCCTGCCAACGTATGACCCAGCGCACCCTGGGCGAGTGGCTCGCCTACCTCGAGCAGTTGCACCCGTCGACAATCGACATGGGCCTGGAGCGTTCGCGGCAGGTCGCAACGCGCCTCGGGCTGGGCCAGCCCGCGCCTCGGGTGATTACCGTTACCGGCACCAATGGCAAGGGCTCTACCTGTGCCTTCGTGGCCAGCCTGCTGCAGGCCCAGGGCCTGAAGGTCGGGGTCTACAGCTCGCCGCACCTGCTGCGCTACAACGAGCGGGTGCAGATCGACGGCCAGCAGGCCAGCGATGCGCAGCTGTGCCAGGCATTCGCCGCCGTCGAAGCGGCGCGTGGCGAGACCTCCCTGACCTACTTCGAGGCCGGTACCCTGGCGGCGTTCTGGCTGTTCCAGCAGTCGGCGCTGGACGCCGTGGTGCTTGAAGTGGGCCTGGGCGGGCGGCTCGACACCGTCAACCTGGTGGACGCCGACCTTGCCGTGGTCACCAGTATCGGTGTCGACCATTGCGATTTCCTTGGCGATACCCGTGAGTCGGTGGCCTTCGAGAAGGCCGGGATTTTCCGTGCCGGCAAGCCGGCGCTGTGTGGCGACCTCGACCCGCCGCAGCCGCTGCTGGACAAGGCACGCGAACTAGGCTGCCGGTTCCTGCTGCGCGGACGCGACTTCGACCTGTCCAGCACCGACCAGTACTGGCAGTGGCGGGGCGTGGATGCGCACGGCAATGCCGTCGAGCTGCACGACCTGCCGTTGCTCGATCTGCCCATGGAAAACGCGGCGCTGGCGTTGCAGACCTACCTGCTGACCGGCCTGCCCTGGAGTGCCGCGCAGATCGCCCAGGCACTGCGCGACACCCGTATCGTCGGGCGCCTCGACCGTCGCCAGTTCATCTGGCAGGGCAAGCACCTGAGCATTCTGCTCGACGTCGGCCATAATCCACATGCGGCCCAGTACCTCGCTCAGCGCCTGGCTTCGCGCCCGGTGGCCGGCAGGAGCCTGGCGGTGTTCGGCCTGCTGGCCGACAAGGACCTGGCCGGGGTGATCGAACCGCTGCATGCGCAAGTGGCCCACTGGGCGGTCGCGCCACTGGATACCGCCCGCAGCCGGCCTGCAAGCGAGTTGCAGGCCGCGTTGCAGAACCTTGGCGCCGACGTGAAGTCGTATGCAAGCGTCGCCGACGCCCTTGACGGGCAGTGTGCGCAAGCGACGGCAGGCGACCAGATCCTGCTGTTCGGATCATTTTTCTGTGTCGGCGAGGCCCTGCAGTGGCTGAGCCGGCAGACCATGGAGGACGGGGCAAATGGCGTTGCTGGATAAAGTCGTCAAGCAGCGGATGGTGGGCGCGCTGGTGCTGGTGGCACTTGCGGTGATCTTCCTGCCGATGCTGTTCACCCGTGAGGACGAGCTGCGCCAGGTGCATGTCGAGGCGCCCGCCGCCCCGGCTGTGCCGGCCTTGCCGCAGGTGCAGGTGGAGCCGGTGGAGGTGCCCGAGCCGCAGGTGATCCAGGATGAGGCGCTCACCGCCCAGGAACCCAGCGCACCGAGCACGCCCATTGCCCCGGCACCGGTGGTGACTGCACCTACCCCAGCGCCCGCCGCGCCGGTGACGGAGGCCAAGCCGGCCACGCCTGCGCCGGTCAGCAAGCCTGCGGCGGCCCCGGCCAAGCCGGTTGCCAGTGCACCTGCCAAGGTCGATGGCAATGGCCTGCCGGTGAGCTGGTCGGTGCAACTGGCCAGCCTGTCCAACCGCGCCAATGCCGAGAACCTGCAGAAAACCCTGCGCAGCCAGGGCTACAACGCCTATATCCGCTCGGCCGAAGGTACCAACCGGGTGTTCGTCGGGCCGCTGATCGAGCGTGC
The DNA here is from genome assembly GCF_024355235.1 of Pseudomonas sp. S12(2018). Classification (NCBI taxonomy): domain Bacteria; kingdom Pseudomonadati; phylum Pseudomonadota; class Gammaproteobacteria; order Pseudomonadales; family Pseudomonadaceae; genus Pseudomonas; species Pseudomonas sp. S12(2018). Next base: position 13,599 of record NZ_QLAD01000001.1, on the reverse strand, counting down.
CGAAGCCGAGCGCTTGCGCGATGTGATCAACCGCCAGCAGAACCTCAAGGGTTTTGTGGTGCGCTTCCAGCCCGAACGTAGCTGACCCTCCCCGCCGTCCGGCCGCCGCCGGACGGCAAATCACCGCTTACCGATAGCCCACCGCTCTGGTAAAATGCGCCGCCTTATCCGTTTGCAGGCAGCACTGTGGCATTTACCTGGGTCGACTGGGCGATTCTCGCGATCATCGCCGTTTCTTCGCTGATCAGTCTCAAGCGCGGTTTCGTCAAGGAAGCCTTGTCGCTGCTTACCTGGATCATCGCCGGTGCGGTCGCCTGGATGTTCGGTGGCGGTATCTCGCAGTACCTTGAAGGCTACATCCAGACGCCGTCGGCGCGAGTGATAGCCGGATGTGCCATTCTTTTCGTCGCCACCTTGCTGGTGGGGGCAATGATCAATTTTCTGATCGGCGAGCTGATTCGCGTCACCGGGTTGTCCGGGACCGATCGCTTCCTGGGCATGGCGTTCGGCGCCGCTCGCGGGGCCCTGCTCGTCGTGGTGGCGGTCGGGCTGCTGAGCCTGGGGCCGGTACAACAGGACCCGTGGTGGCAGGAGTCTCGCCTGCTGCCACAATTTCTATTGGTGGCTGACTGGTCGAAAAACCTCATTCTGGGGCTGACCAGCCAGTGGCTAGCCAGCGGAATCAGCGCACCGGCTGATCTCCCGTTTCAAGAACAGTTGCTTGGGCCCAAAGCGCCCTGAGTGCTGATCCGTCAAGTTTCATAATGTAGGGGTTGCGTCGCATGTGTGGCATCGTCGGTATCGTCGGTAAGTCGAACGTCAATCAGGCGCTGTATGACGCGCTAACCGTGCTCCAGCACCGCGGCCAGGATGCTGCCGGTATCGTTACAAGCCATGATGGCCGACTATTCCTGCGCAAGGACAACGGCCTGGTACGTGACGTGTTCCAGCAGCGTCACATGCAGCGTCTGGTGGGCCACATGGGCATCGGTCATGTGCGCTACCCGACTGCGGGCAGCTCGACCTCGGCCGAGGCCCAGCCGTTCTACGTCAACTCGCCGTATGGCATCACCCTGGCGCACAACGGCAACCTGACCAATGTGGAGCAACTGGCCAAGGAGATCTACGAGTCCGACCTGCGCCACGTCAACACCAACTCCGACTCCGAAGTGCTGCTCAACGTATTCGCCCATGAGCTGGCGGTGCGCGGCAAGCTGCAACCGACCGAGGAAGACGTGTTCGCCGCCGTGACCGACGTGCACAACCGTTGCGTGGGTGGCTACGCGGTGGTGGCGATGATCACCGGCTACGGCATCGTCGGCTTCCGCGATCCGAACGGCATCCGCCCGATCGTGTTCGGCCAGCGTCATACCGACGAAGGCGTCGAATACATGATCGCCTCCGAAAGCGTCTCGCTGGACGTGCTCGGCTTCACTCTGATCCGCGACCTGGCGCCGGGCGAAGCGGTGTACATCACCGAAGAAGGCAAGCTGCACACCCGCCAGTGCGCCATCGCGCCCAAGCTTTCCCCCTGCATCTTCGAGCACGTTTACCTGGCCCGCCCGGATTCGATCATCGACGGTGTGTCGGTGTACAAGGCGCGCCTGCGCATGGGCGAGAAGCTTGCCGAGAAGATCCTGCGCGAGCGTCCCGAGCACGACATCGACGTGGTCATCCCGATTCCCGACACCAGCCGTACCGCGGCGCTGGAACTGGCCAACCACCTGGGCGTGAAGTTCCGTGAAGGCTTCGTCAAGAACCGCTACATCGGCCGTACCTTCATCATGCCCGGCCAGGCCGCGCGCAAGAAGTCGGTACGCCAGAAGCTCAATGCCATCGAGCTGGAGTTCCGCGGCAAGAACGTGATGCTGGTCGACGACTCGATCGTGCGCGGCACCACCTGCAAGCAGATCATCCAGATGGCCCGCGAAGCCGGCGCGAAGAACGTCTACTTCTGCTCCGCCGCGCCAGCGGTGCGTTTCCCCAACGTCTACGGCATCGACATGCCGAGCGCTCATGAACTGATCGCGCACAACCGCAGCACCCAGGACGTGGCCGAACTGATCGGCGCCGACTGGCTGGTCTACCAGGACCTGCCGGACCTGATCGAGGCTGTAGGTGGTGGCAAGATCAAGATCGAGCATTTCGATTGCGCGGTGTTCGATGGCCAGTACGTGACTGGCGACATCGACGCCGCCTACCTGGACAAGATCGAGCAGGCGCGCAACGACGCCTCCAAGGTCAAGAACCAGGCGGTCAGCGCGATCATCGACCTTTACAACAACTGACAAGGGGAGCAACGGCATGACACAGCAATGGGATGCCGGGCGCCTGGACAGCGACCTCGACGGGGTCGCTTTCGATACGCTGGCGGTACGCGCCGGCCAGCATCGCACGCCGGAAGGTGAGCACAGCGACCCGCTGTTCTTCACCTCCAGCTACGTGTTCCGTACGGCGGCTGATGCCGCTGCGCGGTTCGCCGGCGAGGTTCCAGGCAACGTCTATTCGCGCTACACCAACCCGACCGTAAGGGCCTTCGAGGAGCGCATCGCCGCCCTGGAAGGCGCCGAGCAGGCGGTCGCCACCTCCACAGGCATGTCCGCGATCCTGTCGCTGGTGATGGCCTTGTGCAGCGCTGGCGACCATGTGCTGGTCTCGCAGAGCGTGTTCGGTTCGACCATCAGCCTGTTCGAGAAGTACTTCAAGCGCTTCGGCGTGCAGGTCGACTACGTGCCGCTGGCCAACCTGGCTGGCTGGGAACAGGCGATCAAGCCCAACACCAGGCTGCTGTTCGTCGAGTCGCCGTCCAATCCGCTGGCCGAGCTGGTGGACATCGGCGCGCTGGCCGAGATCGCCCATGCCCGGGGCGCGCTGCTGGTGGTGGACAATTGCTTCAGCACTCCGGCCCTGCAACAGCCATTGAAGCTGGGCGCAGACATCGTCATGCATTCGGCGACCAAGTTCATCGACGGCCAGGGCCGCTGCATGGGCGGCGTGGTCGCCGGACGCAATGAGCACATGAAGGAAGTGGTGGGCTTTCTGCGTACTGCGGGGCCGACGCTGAGCCCGTTCAACGCCTGGGTGTTCCTCAAGGGCCTGGAAACGCTGAACCTGCGCATGCGCGCCCACTGCGCCAATGCCCAGGCCCTGGCCGAGTGGCTGGAGCAGCAGGACGGTGTCGAGAAGGTGCATTACGCGGGCCTGCCAAGCCACCCGCAGCACGAGCTGGCCAAGCGCCAGATGCGCGGCTTCGGTGCGGTGGTGAGCTTCGAGGTCAAGGGTGGCAAGGAGGGCGCATGGCGCTTCATCGACGCCACGCGGCTGATTTCGATCACCGCCAACCTGGGTGACAGCAAGACCACCATCACCCACCCGGCCACCACCTCCCACGGCCGTCTGGCGCCGCAGGAGCGTGAGGCCGCCGGGATTCGCGACAGCCTGATCAGGGTTGCCGTGGGCCTGGAAGACGTGGGCGACCTGCAGGCCGACCTGGCGCGCGGTCTGGCGGCGCTGTGATCGACTGGTCGGTGAGCGAGAGCAGCCACAACGGGCGTGTGGCGCTGGTAACCGGCGCTGCACGCGGGATCGGCCTGGGCATCGCGGCCTGGCTGATCAGCGAGGGCTGGCAAGTGGTGCTCACCGACCTGGATCGGGCCCGTGGCGCGAAGGTGGCCAAGGTGCTCGGTGACAACGCCTGGTTTGTCGGCATGGACGTGGCCGACGAGGCCCAGGTGACGGTGGGCGTGGCCGAGGTGCTGGGGCAGTTCGGGCGCCTGGATGCGCTGGTGTGCAACGCGGCGATTGCCGACCCGCACAATACCACCCTCGAAAGCCTCAGCCTGAACCACTGGAACCGCGTGCTGGCGGTCAACCTGGGTGGCCCGATGCTGCTGGCCAAGCACTGTGCGCCTTACCTGCGCGCGCATTGCGGCGCCATCGTCAACCTGGTGTCCACCCGTGCGGCACAGTCCGAACCCGATACCGAGGCCTATGCTGCGAGCAAGGGCGGGCTGCTGGCCCTGACCCACGCACTGGCCATGAGCCTGGGCCCGGAGATCCGCGTCAACGCTGTCAGCCCTGGCTGGATCGATGCGCGGGACCCTTCGCTGCGCCGTGCCGAGCCCTTGAGCGAGGCCGACCATGCGCAGCACCCGGCGGGCAGGGTAGGAACCGTGGAAGATGTGGCGGCGATGGTGGCATGGCTGTTGTCGCGCAACGCGGGTTTTGTCACCGGCCAGGAGTTCGTGGTGGACGGTGGCATGACCAAGAAGATGATTTACACGTAAGCGGCGGGCTTCACGCGGCACGTTGCAAGAACCTGTGCAATCGGCTTTTGATTCTGCTTTTACTTGCAGCTTGTTGCTTGAAGCCTGCAGCTGTTTTTTTACGAAAGTGAAAAAAACTTCAACACTGGTATTGACTTAGGTTCGATACCTGCGTAAATTTCACCACCTCAGCGAAGCACACGGGTGATTAGCTCAGCCGGGAGAGCATCTGCCTTACAAGCAGAGGGTCGGCGGTTCGATCCCGTCATCACCCACCACTTCCTGAGATGTTCCTGGCCCGACACTTTCGAAAGGCGGTGTTACCAGAGAGGAACAGGACGCAAGTCCACTATGCGCAGCGGTAGTTCAGTCGGTTAGAATACCGGCCTGTCACGCCGGGGGTCGCGGGTTCGAGTCCCGTCCGCTGCGCCACTTTTCTCCAGATCGGTTCAACAACCGGTTTGAGGTCCGAAGCCAAGGCTTCAGGCCAGATCCCAGTTTCAAACAGGTGAAAGCCTGTGCGATACGCAGCGGTAGTTCAGTCGGTTAGAATACCGGCCTGTCACGCCGGGGGTCGCGGGTTCGAGTCCCGTCCGCTGCGCCATATCCGCCTCGAGGCCCTTGAACTCCTCGAAGCAACAAAAAAAGCGACCTTAAGGTCGCTTTTTTTGTGCCTGCAGAAAAGCCTGACCGCCAAGGCTGGCACCTGCTGGCGACGTACTGCCTGCAGGTGCCGGCCTTGCTGGCGAAAGAATATGCCCCTCAGACCTTGAAGCGCGAAAGCAGCCCTTGCAGCTCAGTGCCCAGGCGCGCCAGCTCTGCCGCCGAGGTGGCAGTGTGCGCCGAGGCGGTGGACGTCTGTTCGGCCACATCACGCACACTGATCACGCTGCGACCGATCTCTTCGGCTACCGCGCTCTGCTGTTCGGCGGCGGTCGCGATCTGCACGTTCATGGCCTGGATGTGCGTGACCGTGTGTGTGATGGCCTGCAGCTCCACGCCTGCCTCATTGGCCAGCCCGACTGTCGTACCGACCATGCCCTGGCTGGTGTGCATGCGTTCTGCAGCCCTCTGCGCACCCTGCTGCAATGACCCGATCAATGTCTCGATCTCTGCGGTGGACTGCTGGGTGCGTTGGGCCAGCCCGCGCACCTCATCGGCCACCACGGCGAAGCCACGCCCGGCCTCGCCGGCACGTGCCGCCTCAATGGCGGCGTTGAGCGCCAGCAGGTTGGTCTGCTCGGCGATGGCATTGATCACCGTCATCACACTGCCGATGCGTTCGCTCTCTTCGGACAACCTGCCGACGGCGTCGGCGGAGGTGCCGATGTCGTCGGCCAACTGGTCGATCTGGGTCAGTGCGCGCTGTACCACCAGATTGCCCTGGCTGGCCTGGCTGTTGGCCTGGCGGGTGGCGGTACTGGCCTGCTCGGCATTGCGCGCCACTTCCTGCACCGTGGCTACCATTTCGCTCATGGCCGTGGCGACCTGGTCGGTCTCCAGTTTCTGGCTGTCGACGCCGGCACGGGTCTGTTCGGTGATGGCCGAGAGCTGCTCGGCCGCCGCTGACAACTGAGCGGTAACGGTGCCCACCTGGCCCAGCACACCGCGCAGGTTGTCGCCGCTTTGGGAGAGGGCTTGGAGCAACTGGCCAAACTCGTCACGGCGCAGCTCGCTGCTGTTATCCCTCAGGTCGCCGGCACCGATACGACGCGCGATCACTACGGCCTGCTGCAACGGCTGGGTGATCTGGCGGATGATCACCCAGCCGATCGCACCGCCCAGCAGCATGGCGCCAACCAGCAGCCCGAGCATCAATGCACGGCTGTGGCTGGATTCGTCGACGCTGAGCTGATTCTGGCGTGCGATCAGCGTATTGATCGCTTCCAGGCTGGTTTCGATATTGCTCACCAGCACCGTACGGCTGCGGGCCTGCTGCTCGACATCGCGGGCAAAGCGCTCGGCCAGTTGCAGGTACTGGTCCAGGTCGGAGGGCAGTCTACCCAGTTGCGGGTGACCGCTGCCCAGGCGCTTCACGCTGTCATTGGCGCGTGTGTGGGCCTCACGCACCGTGTCCAGGCGTTTGGTGCTGCCCTCGCGCATCATGGCCAGGCTGTTCTGGCGCAGGTCGCTCAGGGCGTCGTTGAGGGTGGCAAGGTCGCGACGGACGTTGCCGGCGTCGTCCTGGTACAGCGCCTGGGTCAGCGTACGGACATCGTTCTGCAGGCTGCTGCCCAGGCGCTCGGAATCGGCCTGGATGCGGCCTATGTCCTGCTGGGCGGTTTGCAGCTGGCGAAACTGCTGCATGTAGCCCTGCATGTTTTCCAGCACGTGTTGCAACTGCTGCCTGGACACTGCGTCGTCCAGGCGCTGGAGGTTCTCCTCGATCAGCGCCACCAGGGTGCTGTAAGAGGTGTTCAATTGCGCCGCAAGGTTTTCATCGCCGTGGTGTTCATACGACAGGCGCGCGGCGCGAATGTCATTGGTGTGGTCGAGCACGTGATTGACCGACACCAGCCGATCGGCACGGGTGGTCAGGGTGTTGAGGCTGCGAATGCCGATCACGGCGAGGAGCGCCATCAGCAGCACGATACTCGCGAAACCGAGGGCCAGCTTCACTTTCACCGATATGTTTTTCACCTTGAATGCTCCTGGGTCGATGGTCAGTGGCTGACGTAGTGGCGTATTGCCATTTTCTGTCGCATGCCGGGCCAGTATCGATGGGCTCAAGGTGTAGCGGGGAGTCAGACATTTCCCGGTATGACGTGGGAAAGCTGGTTAAATAGTGAACGAAAAAAATCGCGACCAATGGTTCAGGACGGCTGTGTAGTGCAGGCCAGCCGCTGTGCAGGTGAAATTTAGTGCCGGATCGCCCGGTTGCGGTTTCAGTCATCTGCGGATGTGATGCACAATAGGCGCCGACCGTTTTTCGCAGGATTTTCAATGTCAAAGTCAACCGTCTTCACTGCGCTCGGGCTGGCCCTTGTGCTGGCGGGCGTTGCCGGCTGTTCCTCGAAGAAAGCCGCCATCTACGAACACGAGAACTTCGACGACTCGGGCACCTTCTCGCGCAGCTTTCCGGTCAGCGAAGCAGGTACCTGCGAGGCTGCCCGGCGCGCGCTGCTCAGCCAGGGCTACATCATCACCACCAGCGAACCGGGCCAGGTCAATGGCAACAAGAGCTTCCAGCAGACGGGCGACTCGCACCTGCAGATCAGCTTCAACGTGGTCTGTGCCAACGACACCGGTTCCGGTCAGCGCTCGACCATGTTCGCCAATGCCCTGCAGGACCGTTATGCGCTGAAAAAATCCAACACTTCGGCCAGCCTCGGGGTGGGTGTGCTGGGGTCGGTGTCGATGCCGATCGGCTCGTCGGACGACTCCATGGTCAAAGTGGCCAGCGAAACGGTGACCTCGCCCAAGTTCTACGAGCGCTACTTTGCTTTGGTCGAGAGTTTCCTGCCCAAGCCGAGCAAGAAGGCAAAGGTCGAGCCCAAGGCCGAACCCGCCAAGCCGGCTCTCGACCTGGGAGTGCCCGAACCTGCGCCTGCTGCGCCAAGCGCTCCGGCCGTCGAGGCTGCGCCGGTGCAGGCTCCGGCCCCTGCGGCACCTGCCGAGGTTGCAGCGCCGGTGGTGGCGGTACCGGCAGCGCAAGCGCCGGCTGCACCGCTGGTCGACGACAGCAAGAGCTCGCAGCCTGTGGCGCCGCCCCAGGATGCGGCGCCGATCACGGTCGAACAGACTGCACCGCCCACCGAGCCTGCCGCCGCACCGGCGCAGCCTCCAGCGGCCCCGACGCCCGACGCGCCTGCGCCGCTGTGACGCATCGGATAAATCATCGATTGCCTGCTACGTTTATCTCAATGGGCTGAGCGCTTGTAATTTTCGCTGGCTTGCCAGCGAAGGGCGAGCCACCTTGCGCCAGCCTGTCACGTCACGGTCATTTTTTCTTCACCTGGGCACTTTAGGGTGAAGCACGACTCAATGACATGATCGAGAAAACCAAGGAGCAGGCAATGGACGACTATCAAGAAGAACTGCTGGAATACCGCGCATTCGAACTCGACCCGCCAGAGCCGGCCGAAGACGCTACCGAGCTCTGATCGGGCTCATGCGCCCCGCCGCTGGCTGCGGCGAAAGTCCCCCGGCGTCACGCCGTTCCAGCGCTTGAATGCGCGCTGGAAGGCCTCTGCCGACGCAAACCCCAGCAGGTAGGCTATTTCGCCAAAGGCCAGCTCCGTGTCGCGGATGTAGGTCACAGCCAGATCGCGGCGCGTGTCGTTCAGAATCGCCCGAAACTGCGTGCCTTCCTCGGCCAGCTTGCGCCGTAAGGTCCACGTGGGCAGTTGCAACTGCGCCGCCACTTCACCCAGGTCCGGTTCACGTCCGCCGTTGAGCAATGGCCCCAGCAGATGGGCGATACGCTCAGCCAGGCTGCGCATGCGCGTGCGCTCCGCCAGTTCCTGCTCGCATAGCTGCAACAGGTGCTGCCAGGTGCTGGGGCAATGGGCCGGGTTGCGCAGCGCCAGGCTGGCGCGGTCCAGGCGCAACTGATTATGTGTGGCCCCGAACTGCACCGGGCTGCTGCACAGGCTCTGGTAACGGTCGGCATAGGCGGGCGCGCAAAACTCGATCTCCATGCGCTCCGCCTGCACTGCCACCCCCACCAGCCCCGACAGTTGTGCCAGCCAGCCGGCCAGTACCGAGTCGACCACGAAGCGGTTGTAGTCGTTGTACGGGCTGATCGAATAGAAGCGCAGCCAGGCGCCCTGATTGTCCTCATGGAGGCTGGACTGGCCACGGTAGTTGGCGGCGTACAGCGGCTCGAAACGCACCAGCGTACGCGCGGCCTCGCCCAGGGTAGGGGCCTGGGCGGCGGCTACACCGGCCAGGCCGGCCTGGTTCAGGCGGCTCAGGCGGCCCATGTGCAAGCCCAGCGCCGGTTCGTTGCTGAGTGCAATGGCGGCATGCCCCAGGTGCATGTAGCGCGGAATCGACAGGCGCGCACCGGCTTCGGCCAGCCGTGCAGGCACAAGCCCGTAGCGTTGCAGAAGGGGGGCCGGATCATGCCCCAGTTGCTGCAGCGCCTGCGCAAGGCTCTGGATGAACCCCACCGACAGATCCCCCAGGCGTACCCGTGGTCGGTTCATCGGTTACAGCCAGAGGTTGAGCAGGCGCGCGCCGGGATGACTGCTGGCACTGACGTAGTGCCCGTCGCGGCTGGTGAAGCCCAGGCCGTCGCCGGCAATTTCCCAGAACTGGCCGCGCAGGAACACGCTCAGCAGGGCGGTATCGGCGCTTTGGCCGTGGCCGATCAGGCGCTGCCAGGCCTGGCCTTCCTCGACCTGGCCGGCCTTGAGCGGCAGGCTCACGGCCATCGGCTGGTGGCGGTTGCCGCGCCAGGGGGCGGTCCAGCTGTCTCGGCCGCTGATGAAGGCGGGTACCGCGATCAGTTGTGCCGACTGCGCGGCCAGTTGCTGGTAGTTGGCCGGGTACCAGCTGTCGCTGCCCACCAATACGCCGAGGCGGCCTGCGGGTGTATCGAATACTTGCAGCGGATAGGCATCGCCGCTGCGGATGAAGCGGCGCACTTCACTGTCGGGGTATTGCTGGCGTTGCGGCTGGCCGATCACCTTGCCGTCGCTGGCGAATACCACGCCGTTGTTGTACAGCGCGCCGCTGCCACTGTGAAGGATGCCTTGCTCTGCATACGGCGTGGGCAGCACGATGGAACCGGCCACCAGGGTCACGCCGAACTCCCTGGCCAGGCCGCCGAACAGTTGCTGGTAGTCGGCTGCCATCTGCGTGGCCTTCATGCGCAGGTGCGCATCGGCGCGGCGGTCGTCGCCCTCGGCGTTGAACATCGCCAGCCCGTAGCGCAGCGGGTTGCTCAGCTCCAGCCATTGCCAGGCCTCCTGCAGGCGGGTGACCTGGTACAGCTCTTTCTTTTCGCCGCGGGCCCACAGCCAGGTGCCGATATGCTCGGGCAGCACCACGATCGTGCGCGGGCCGACCAGGCCCTGGGTGCGAGCGTGTTCAAGGTAGGCGGCGAGCTTGCGGTGCAGCAGGGCCAGGTTCTGGTAGTCGCCCGGATACAGCAGTGGCTCGATGCCCAGCAGATTGCCCTTGTCGGCGGGCACGCCCTGGTTCAGCGCCACTTCAACACGAAGGTCGGACAGGTAGTGGCCGGCCGGGCGTTGTTCGGTCCACAGGCCATAGCCCAGGAGCATGGCAGTCAGAACAAGCGCCAGGGCGCCAAGCAGAAGTTTTCGCATGGAATCAGATGTATGTCCGCAGTTGCGTCGAGGGTACTGGAAACAGGGGGTTGGTGAAACATATCCTGCTCGCACTGGGCCCTGAGCCGAAGCATAGGACAGCTGCAGGCGTCTTAAATACTGGCGCACTTGCTATTTGCCATGGCGGATCTATCGTCGTTGTTACAGCCTTCCAAAGGATTGGCATCATGACGATACGGCTGGTCAGACTGCTGGTCATGGGCGGGGCCGCGCTGCTCGCATCCTGTGCGCTGTTCAACCCTTATGTGCAGAGTATCGCGCCTGAAACAAAGACTGCCACTGGCTCGCAACTGGCCAGCAAGATCCGCATGGAGCTCCAGGGCAAGACCAACGGATTGGCCTACTGGCAGTCGGGATCGTCATTGGCGCTGGCAGGTGCGCTGGGTCTTGGGGGCTACAAGGCCGTCACTGCAGGCAACGGTCACCAGGTGGCAGCGCTTGCGGCTGGCAGTGCATCGCTCTATGGTTTTTCCGCTGCGCAGTACAAACCCACCAGAGAGCAGCTTTATCACCGTGGCGTGCAAGCGGTGATGTGTGTCGAGTCGATATACGAGCGGGCCAGCCTGGAGGAGGGTAACGAGCTGATAAGGCGCATCGCCCAGCTGAAGGCTGGCTCTGGAGCCGTGTCGATTACCAATGCCTACTCGTTGTATGGCGCGATTTCCAGGGCGAAGGCATTCGACAGGGTGTACAAGGAGAAACTGGTCGAAATCGTCGCGGCGCTCAATAACTACCTGGCTGCATTGCAGCCTGCCCCTGAGGTGACGTACCGGATCATCTCCGACGCGATCGGGTCACGGCCGGTTCCCCCGCCGGACGGCACGAAGAACGCGTGGTCAGCCGGCCTGGCGCCTATTTCCATCAATGGACGTTTCAATGCCCAGCAGCAGCTCCAGGCGGCCTTGCTGGCCGATGAGGCCAATGAATGGATTGCGCGCATCTACACCACTGCACCGGGCTTTGACAGTGATGCTCCCGGTTGCAACCCGTTTCAGGGGCAAGTGCCCTCGATCAAAGGGCTGCCATCCGGATCCACACTGGACATGGTGGCAGGCGGGCAGGAGCGCTTTCTGATCCTGAACTCCTCCGGCGACCTGCGCATCACCTACGCAACCCAGGACTCATCCGATCAGGGCGCTGCCGAAATCAGAGTGATTACTGAAAACAGAAGCTACTGGGTGGAGGTCAAGGCGCTCAGGCAGACCCAGAAACCGCTGAAGGCCTATCTGACGGATAGCCAGAAGGGCGAAGTCACCATCGACTTCTACATCAGTATCTCCGCCGCTCCTGCGGCTGGTCCTTGAGCTGGGGGGGGCGAGAATGTCTGGCGCAACGGTACTGTCCGGGCTTGCTGCGGGCTTTCTGCTCGCCGCGTCAATGGCTTCAGGCGCCGAGGATTGCGGTACGCCTGGCACACTGACCAGCAGCAAGGGTGATTCCCGAGTGTTGGTGACGCGAGTGTTCAAGGATGGCTCGATCGCCGTGCGTGCGCGGCTGGCAGTGAATCCGGATGGTGGCAAGGGCGCCTACACCGTTGGCGATCATGGGTTCACCTATATCGCCAACGGCCTTTCGATCATGCGCAAAGGTGTCCCCTATCGATGCGACCTTGATTGCCGAAACGCTTTTCTGAAGGCGGAACTCAAAGGGTTTGCCGAGCACACGCCCGAGTTCTGCGTGTATGCCATGGAAGTCGAGCCCTTTGCGCCAGGGCAGGCCAGAACATCCTGCGGCAATGGGCGCTACCTCATCGGAAATGGCAAGGGCCGCCTGCGCAAGGGGCCGCTGCTTGACACCGTGAGCGGCGCCACGGTGCAGAGCTATGTTTCCACCACCTCATTGCGCCACAAGGTGGATGGCCAGGTGCAGCCTCTGGACTCCGAGTCACTGCCCATAGCGGTGGCCGCCAAGGCGAGCATGCTGGGATCGATCGTCTGGGTCGCAGGCAAGGGCCTTCATGGCACGTTCGCGCTTGTGGGCGAAAGCGGGCCGGCTTTTGGCGAAGGCTCAATCGCGCTGCACCAGTTGTTGCACACCAATGCAATCACCGCACAGGCATCCGGCCCTATCCCTGTGGGGCAGCGCTGCAGCGCTGTCGAGTCAGGCCTGACGCCCCCTTTTCGGTCGTCCCCGGACAAACCAGGGGACGGCTGCCGGAGAGGGCGAGCAGCCAGCAGCGCCAGCGATATCCGTGCCTACAACGGTATCAGCGAGCCAGTCGATTTCGTCGTGCTTGGCCAGGCCGGATTTTCCCGCAAAGGCGGGTTGATCGAGCAGACGGTGACTCGGCAGTCGATCGATGAGGCGGCTGCGCGAGCCGGCTATACCCAGCAGCGTATCCGTCAGATGCTGGCCTGCCTGCCGCGGTCCTGAGCCAGGTGACCGCCTACGGCTGGTCTCAGCCCTTGGCCGCCATGGCCGTCACTTCCACGCGCATGCCTTCGACCGCAAGGGCGGCCACGCCAACTGCGGCCCGCACTGGCCATGGCTTGGCGAAAAAGCGCTGGTACACCGCATTGAAGGCGGCGCGGTCGGCCATGTCGGTGAGGTAGATGGTCAGGTGCATGACCCTGTCCATCGAGCTGCCGGCGCGCTCCAGTGCCACCTTCAGGGCTTGCAGGGTGCATTCGCTCTGCAGGGTGATGTCGCCCAGTTCCAGGCTGCCGTCTGCCCGGGTCGGGATCTGGGTGGAGACCAGCACGCCGCCGAAACCGACAACGTCGGAGGAGATGGAGTCGGCATCGAGATCGGGAACGAAGGTGAGGTCGTGGTTGGCCATGGGCAGCTCTCGTTTGAGGGGGGGACAAGTTGGCCGACAGTTTACAGGGTCATGGCGCATGAGGTGCGATGGCGAGCGCATTCAGTCGTCAGTGAGTGGGTGCCTGTCGGCGACGATCGATCGGTCAGTCGACGCTCGTTTTGCCTCTTGAAATGCTCGCGACCGATTTCCCCAACTGCGCAACTTCTTGCGCACTCAAATGTGGATAAACCTGTGCATACATTGCTGCGGGCCATACTCAACGTGGCCTGCAGCCAAC